>NZBE01000001.1 GCA_002687745.1 Acidimicrobiaceae bacterium
GTCGTAGTGGGCGCTGCGGTGGTCGGGACCGGAGCCGCTGTCGTAGTGGGCGCTGCGGTGGTCGGGACCGGAGCCGCTGTCGTAGTGGGCGTCTGGGATTCTGCGGCAATCTGGGCCGCTGACCCGATGTCGGGTGCCGGCGGAGCGGTGTCGCGGATGAAGAACCACCAGGTCCCGACCGCCAGCACCACTGCAACTGCAACAGACAGATTCCTTCGCATCGGAGGTCCTCTTCTCCACCGGGCCACGCTGACATCGGCCCAATCCGAGCCTACGGCCTCCCGACAGGGAGCCCCCGTGGCACTGCCCGTATGGTGCTCGGATGAAGTTCGGAATCTTCTATGAACACCAGTTTCCCCGCCCCTGGGCCGAGGGCGACGAACACCAGCTCTTCAAGGATGCACTGGACCAGGTGGAACTGGCCGACAGGCTCGGCTTCGACCGCGTCTGGGAGGTTGAACACCACTTCCTCGAGGAGTACAGCCACAGCTCGGCCCCAGAGGTCTTCCTGGCCGCAGCCAGCCAGCGCACCTCCCGCATCAGGCTCGGGCACGGCATCGTGCTGCTGCCCGCCGAGTACAACCACACGGCCCGGGTCGTCGAACGCATCAACACCCTGGACCTGCTGTCGGACGGCCGGGTGGACTTCGGCACCGGCGAATCCTCGTCCACCGCCGAGTTGGACGGTTTCGGCACCGCACGAGAAACCAAGAGGGAGCAGTGGCTCGACCACGTCGAGGCCGCAACCAGGATGATGGTCGAGGAGCCGTTCGCCGGCTGGGACGGGCCCTGGCTGCAGATGCCCCCACGCAACATCGTTCCGAAACCCCACCAGAAGCCCCATCCTCCCCTCTGGGTGGCGTGCAGCCAGCGTGAGACCATTCAGCTGGCCGCCCGCAAGGGGATCGGTGCGCTCACCTTCGCCTTTGTCGAGCCGGGTGAGGCGGAGCACTGGGTCGCCGAGTACTACGCCACCATCGCATCCGAGGAGTGTGTCCCCGCCGGCTTCGCCGTCAACGCCAACATCTCCAGCGTTCTGCCGATGATGTGCCACGAGGATGAGGCAACTGCCATCGACAGGGGGATCGACGGCGCTCACTTCTTCGGCTACTCCCTGGGGCACTTCTACGCCTTCGGCAGCCACAGCCCCGGGGTCACCGACATCTGGGCCGAATTCGAACAGAACCGCAGCGCCTTCGGCTTCGACCGTGAGACAGCAGCGCAGACAAGCGTTGAATTGAGGGCCAGGCTGGCGGGAACGCCAGCCACGATCGGAGAAGGCCTGTTGTCGCTACGCGGGGCCATCGGAACGCCGGAGCAGCTCAGGGCGCTGCTCCGTCAGTATGAGGCTGCCGGGATCGACGAGGTCATCTTTGTCAGCCAGGCTGGCCGCACCAGGCACGAACACATATGCGAGTCGATGGAACTGTTCGCGGCCGAGGTGATGCCGGAGTTCGCCGAAAGGGACCCTGAACTCACCCGCCAGAAGGAGGAACGCCTGGAGCCGGCGGTTGAGGCGGCCCTGAAGAGGCGTGAGGGGCCCCGCAGCGTCGACCCTGAATACCGGATTGCGCCACCACCGGCACCGGGCTGACTCAACCGAACCTTCCGGTCAACAGCCAGGCCTGCCTTCCCCCCAGTTCCAGCTGCAGCGACTCGGTGAGACCGGGCCGAACCTGACGTGCCAGGTCCCTGTCGGCCACCAGGAGTCCGAGGCCCCATCCGGCCAGATGCCCACTTCCGACCCGTCCGAGGGTGGCGTAGAGGTTCCTGAGGTCGTCGCCCGCTGACACGCGGCCTCCCCAGGGCGGGTTGGTTATCAGGTGGCCTGGTCCGCCATCAGGCTCAGGGTTCTCCAGGGCCGAGATCGGGGCATTGACGAACTGGATCCGGTCAACCACGCCGGCCCGTTCGGCGTTGGCACGTGCGGCCTCAACCGCTCCGGCATCCCTGTCGGCGGCAACGATTGCATGGTGGCCGGTTGACGCGGCCGGAGAGTCGGCTTCGGCGGTCACGCTGGCCCAGGTCCCGGGCTGGAACGTGGGCCACCGCTGGAAGGAGAAGTCCCGTCCGAGCCCCGGTGCGTGACCGGCGGCCCGGGTCGCAGCCTCTATGGCAATGGTCCCGGATCCACACATTGGATCGACCAACGGGGTGGACGGGTCCCATCTGCATGCCGACAGGATGCCCGCTGCCACCGACTCACGTAGTGGTGCCTTGGCCTGGTCGAGGCGCCATCCCCGCTGGTGGAGAGCAGCGCCCGAGGAGTCGACGCTTACGACGAACCTGTCCCTCACCGCCCTGACGACAAGCAGCTGCTCGGGTCCGTCAGTGGACCCCCTGGGAAGAGCCGACTCGAACCGTTCGACGACCGCTGCCTCGTGCCACAGCATCGACCGCCGGGTGGTCACCCGCACCCTGGGCCGTGAGGTCCCGTCGAACCACCCTGACCAGTCGACCTCCCCCAGCCTCCGCTGAAGGTCGGCAAAGGACCTGACCGTGAAGGTCGCCGCCCTGACGAGGACCCTGGTGGCACATGACAGGAAGACGTTCGCCGCATACAGCTGGCGGAACGTCAGCCGGCAGGCAACACCACCCTTCTCTACACGGGTACGCCGAACCCCGAGCCCAGCCAACTCGGCTGCGACGAGTTGCTCCAACCCTGGTGGACACACCACAAGGACATCCTGTGTCGCACCTCGACTGCCGTTCATTCCGACTTGTCCCCCATGAGCCGCTACAGGGTCGTCAGCCTGTGCCGGATCCCAGCAGGCTCTCCCGAAGTTGCCGCTTCACGAACTTGCCGTTGGCGTTCCGCGGCAGTGGATCGGTGAGGAACCAGACGTGCTCAGGGACCTTGAACGAGGCGATCAGTCCGGCAGTGTGGGCGCGCAGGTCATCAGCTGTCAACGTGGCGCCCGGCAGCAGAACTATCGCCACCCCCACCGCCTCGCCGAGGCGTTCGTCGGGAACGGCGAACACCGCTGCCTCAGCAACCGCCGCGTGTTCGTAGATGGCGGCCTCGACCTCGGCCGAGTACACGTTCTCTCCGCCACGGAGCACCATGTCCTTCGCACGGTCGACGAGGAAGAGAAAGCCCTCGTCATCGAGATAGCCGATGTCGCCGGTGTCGAACCAGCCGTCGATGAGGATCTCAGCATTTGCCTCGGGCCGGTTCAGGTAGCCACGGAACACGTTGGCTCCCCTTACCCAGAGTTTGCCGGCGGTGCCCGCTGGCAGGACGGTGCCCTCGTCGTCGCGGATGTGGGCTTCCATGATCGGGAGGGGCGGCCCGGCCGACTCCGGCTTGGCGAGGAACCAGTGGGCGGAGTTGACGGTGACGACACCGTTCACCTCGGTCAGCCCGTAGCCGGTGCTGGGCCTGCCTTCGAGCCTCTCTTCTATCTTGTGCACCAGATCCGGTTGCACCGCTGCACCGCCACCGCCGAGATGGGCGAGGCTGCTGGTGTCCCGCGCGGCGAAGTCGGGGCTGTTGATCAGCTCACGTGCCATGGTCGGGACACCCGTGAAGGTGCTCACACGCTCCCGCTCGATCAACTCGAGGGCCTTCTCGGCCGACCACCTGTACATGAGGACCAGCTTCCCGCCGGTGGCCGTGACCGGATGCAGACAACAGTTGCAGCCGGTCACGTGGAAGAGGGGTATCGCCAGGACCGAGCCCTGCTCTGAATCGCCGGGTTCCTTCTCGGAACCCGACGGCGGTGTCCCCGCCGCCACGGCCCTGGCCTCGGCTACCTGGGTCGTCACCTGCCAGAACGCCAGGTTCAACAGGTTTGAGACCGCCCCCCGATGTGTCAGGGCGGCACCCTTTGGGCGACCGGTCGTGCCGGAGGTGTAGAAGATGCAGACATCGTCCTCGGGATCGATCTGGACATCGGGAGGTGTCGGAAGATCGGCTGCTGCGGCAAGGGCCTCCTGCCAGTGCACCGCGTCGTCGGGGAGGTCACCATCGCTCCTGACCACGATCACGTGACGGCGTCCACCGTCACGCAGGCCGGCAAGCAGCGGCTTCACCCGATCCAGGCGCTCGCTGTCGCAGATCAGTGCCCGGGCGCCGCAGTCGGCGAGGCCGAACTCCATCTCAGGACCCGTCCACCAGGCGTTCATTCCGACGACCGCCGCACCGAGCGAAATGGTCGCCCAGTACGAGATCACCCACTCCGGGTAGTTGCGCATGGCAATCGCCACCCGGTCACCGTGGCCGATCCCGTTTGCAGAGAGGTGGGAGGCCAGAGCGGCAACCATGGCGTGCGCTTCGCCGTAGGTGAGGCGCTCGTCCTCAAAGACGATGTAGTCGTTGTCGGCGTGGGCTGCCGATGCCTGCCACAGGACCGCCATGTTGGGTGGCGCCGAGTCGTAGGCCCTTGTGGGAACCCCGCGCACGTCGACAACCGACCATGCGAACGGAGCACCGGGCGCCGTCATCTCACCCCAGGCGTCGCGCAGGTGCTTGTCCAAGGTCGTTCTCCCCGTGTACCGGAGGCCGACCCTAGACCGGCCATTCAGCCGGGCACACAGCGGGCATCCGGCGGGCTGCGTGCACGCCCGGGGTTGTTCGTAGGCTCAGACCATGGGACATCCGATGGGCATGCTGCACGCCATGTCGCGCGAGCGACCCGCCGCTGGCGCAATTGGACCCGACACCAAGCGCCGGGTATGGGGCTATGCCAGTCCCTACCGGGTCATGGTCGTCGGGTTCCTGGTCACTGTGGTCGCCTCCTCGCTCCTGGGTGTGGTCCCTCCACTGCTGTTCAGGGAGATCATCGACGGTGCGATAGCCGACGGGGACCGGGGCTACCTGACCCTCCTGGGCCTGATGGTCGTGGCCGCCGCCGTGACCCGGGCGCTCCTGTCCTTTGTGGAGCGGTGGTTCTCGGCGACGGTAGGCGAGAGGCTCATCTACGACCTCCGCATTGAGCTGTTCGACCACGTCCAACGCCTGCCGATCTCGTTCTTCACGCGTACCCAGACGGGCGCACTCGTTAGCCGCCTCAACAACGATGTGATCGGTGCACAGCGGGCCCTGACGGGGACTCTGGGAACGATCGTCGCAAACTCGATCACCGCTGCGACGACCCTGACCACGATGTTCGTGCTCGAGTGGCGAATCACCCTGCTGGCAATGACGCTGCTTCCCCTGTTCGTGCTTCCTGCCCGTCGTGTCGGCCACAAGGTTGCCGGCATCACCCGCGAGAGCATGGACCTGAACGCCTCGATGAACGCCACGATGACCGAACGCTTCAACGTGGCGGGGGCACAGTTGGTGAAGCTGTTCGGACGCCACGACGACGAGCGGGACGGCTTTGCCGTTCGGGTCGGCCGTGTCCGGGACATCGGCGTCCTCAACGCCATGTACGGCCGGACCTTCGTCATTGCCCTGACCCTCCTGGGAGCCCTCGGCACTGCCGCCGTCTACTGGGTAGGTGGTTCGCTGGCCATCAGCGGAACCCTGACCATCGGGACCCTGGCGTCGATGGGGGTGCTGGTGACCCAGCTGTACCTGCCCCTGACGCAGCTCACGAACGCCCGGGTTGACGTGATGTCGGCGTTCGTGTCCTTTGAGAGGGTCTTTGAGGTGCTCGACACCCGAAACCCGATAGCCGATGCTTCCGATGCTGTGACCCTCGACCGGGTGGAGGGCGCACTCAGGTTTGAGGAGGTCTCCTTCGCCTACCCAACGGACAATTCCGCATCGGTGTCGTCGCTGGAGGCAGGAGGGTCGCATGACGAACCGGGACGGACCGTTCTCCACGGCATCAACCTGACACTCGATCCGGGCCAGATGCTGGCCGTAGTCGGGCCAACCGGTTCCGGCAAGAGCACCCTGGCGTCGCTCATCCCACGCCTCTACGACGTCACCGGTGGAGCGGTAACCGTCGATGGGCACGACATAAGGACGCTCAGGCTGAACCAGTTGCGCTCACAGATCGGAGTGGTCACCCAGGACCCCCACCTGTTTCACGAGACCGTAGGCCAGAACCTCAGGTATGCCCGCCCCGGTGCTACCGCCGCAGAGATGGACGACGCCTGCAGGGCAGCCCGCATCCTGGAGGTCATCCGACAGTTGCCGGACGGCTACGACACCATCGTCGGTGAGCGCGGCTACCGGCTCTCCGGCGGCGAGAAGCAGCGCCTGGCGATCGCCAGGCTGTTGCTGAAGGACCCCCGCATAGTCGTTCTGGACGAGGCCACCAGCCATCTGGATACCGAGAGCGAGGCGCTTGTCCAGGCGGCGCTGTCCGATGCGCTGGCCGGCCGCGCGTCGATTGTCATCGCCCACCGACTGTCAACCATCGTCGAGGCTGACGAGGTGATCGTGTTGGACGAGGGCCGGATCGTGGAACGCGGCAGACACAGGGACCTTCGTAGGGCCGGTGGCCTCTACGCCGACCTGTGGGAGACCCTGGTTCGGGCGAAGCAGATCGCCTGATATGGAACGGAGGACCATGTCACCGATAGTCATCCTGGCCGGAGCCAGAACCCCGATAGGCCGCCTCAGTGGCAGCCTCGCCGACCTGTCCGCCACGGACCTGGGTGCTGCGGCAATCACGGCGGCCCTGGAGCGGTCCGGTCTGACCGGCGCAGACGTGGACTTCGCCTACATGGGAAACGTGATCTCTGCCGGTGTGGGTCAGGTTCCGGCAAGGCGGGCAGCCAGCGACGGCGGCATACCCCTGACGACCCCGTCGACACTTCTGAACCGTGCGTGCCTGTCAGGGATGCACGCAGTCCACCTGGCCGGTCAGATGGTCCGCCTGGGTGAGGCCGAGGTGATTGTTGCCGGGGGAATGGAGTCGATGACCAACGCACCCCACCTGCTGACGGGGTCGCGGCGGGGCTTTCGTATCGGCGACGCCACCCTGGTTGACTCGATGATGGCCGACGGCCTGACCTGCACGATCGAACACTGCGCAATGGGTGAGGCGACTGAACGCCACGCGGGCGAGATGGGCATGCCCCGTGGGCCCCAGGACGAGTTGGCGGCACGTTCACACGAGTTGGCTGCGAGGGCCAGGGCTGACGGCATCCTCGCCGACGAGATCGTGTCCGTCCAGGTCCCCCGGCGCCGTGGCGAACCGGTCGTCGTGACCGATGATGAGGGGATCCGCCCGGGCGTCGACGCCTCCTCCCTCGGAAAGCTGGCACCCGCCTTCGCCCCGGACGGCAACATCACCGCCGGCAACGCCTCCCAGATCTCAGACGGCGGCGCAGCTGTTGTGGTCACCACGATGGAGCGTGCAGAGCAGCTCGGGGTGGAGCCACTTGCCGAGGTCGTCTCCCACGGGCAGGTGGCCGGCCCTGACACCAGCCTCCTGCACCAGCCCAGCAACGCCATCAGCCTGGCCCTGGAGGATGCAGGCCTTCAGGTGGGTGACCTCGACCTGTTCGAGATCAACGAGGCGTTCGCCGCCGTGGCCCTCGCCTCGATTGATGCGCTGGGGGTACCACCCGACATCGTCAACGTGAACGGTGGCGCCATTGCCCTGGGCCATCCGATCGGTATGTCGGGTACGCGTATCGTGCTCACCCTTGCCCACGAGTTGAAGCGCCGTGGTGGTGGCCTCGGGGCTGCCGGCCTGTGCGGAGGTGGCGGTCAGGGCGAGGCGCTCGTGCTCCGGACAGTGGCCTGAGGGGAAGGCAGACGATGAACCTGTCTATCCGCCCGGTCACGGCAGACGATGTGTCGGCCGTTGAGGCCCTCTGGGAAGAGGCGGGCATGACCTCGTATGCCTCGTCTGGAGATATCGCCGGTGAGATAACAGGCAAGCTGGAGCGCGACCCCGACCTCTTCCTCCTCGGCGAGGTGGACGGCACCGCCGTGGCGACCATCATGGGTACATGGGACGGCCACCGAGGCCGCATCAAGCGCCTGGTAGTGGCGACGACCCACCGTCGGAGCGGACTGGGCGCCGACCTGACCGACGAACTGGAGAAACGGTTCACTGAAAGGGGCATCACGCGGCTGAGGCTGGAGGTCTGGGCGGACAACGCCGGTGGCCTGGCATTCTGGGAGGAACGGGGCTACGAACTCCAGCCCGACATCAGGTACTTCGTCCGCAACCTGGATGACAGCAACGACCCCTGCTGACAGGGCTCAACCGGTCAGGTCAGGGAGACCCGGGAAAGTGGCAGGCCACGAAGTGGTCGGAGCCCATCTCCCGCATCACCGGTTCATCGGATGCACAGATCTCGGTTGCCCTTGGGCACCTGGTCCTGAACCGGCAACCGGACGGCGGATCGATCGGCGACGGAATCTCGTCTCCGATGGCGGACTCGGATGCGTCAACCACCGCCGAGGGTTCCGGAGCCGAGGCGAGGAGTACCCGTGTGTAGGGGTGTGACGGCTCGGAGAACAGCGTGTCTGCATCGCCTATCTCACAGACCTTGCCCAGGTACATGACCACGACCCGGTCGCTGACATTGCGAACCACGGAGAGGTCATGGCTGATGAACACCAGGGTAAGGCCGAAACGCTCCTTCATCTCCTCGAGGATGTTGAGGATCTGGGCCTGGACTGAGACATCCAGTGCTGAAACGGGTTCGTCACAGATGAGGATCTCAGGGTCGATGGCGAGGGCACGGGCAATGGAAATGCGCTGGCACTGACCGCCGGAGAACTCATGGGGACGTCGGCAGCCGGCGACGACAGGGTCAAGGCCGACAGCACCCAGGACCTCGTCGACCCTCGCTGCAACGTCCACATCGGGGTGCTCGTCCCGCCAGATGGCCAGGCCCTCACCGACAATGTCCTTTACCCGCCGCCGAGGGTTCAACGACGAGATCGGGTCCTGGAAGATCATCTGGATCCGCGGCCTCACACAGCGCAGGTCCTCTCCATCCAGGTCGGTCAGCTCAACCTCGCCGGCGTCTCCAGGATCGAGGAGGACGGTTCCAGAGGTTGGCATGGGCAACTGCACGAGGGCTCTGGCCGTGGTGGACTTGCCGCAGCCGGACTCTCCCACTATTCCCAGCGTCTCGCCACGGCGGACGTCGAAGCTCACGTCAGAGACTGCGTGGACGACCTGGTGTAGGCCTGCCGGAAACTCCATCACGAGGTTCTCGACGCGCAGGACGATGTCGTCGGAGTCCCTCAGTTGGACCGTCCCGCTCCCGGCCATCAGGCCTCCTCCCCAACTGGGCTGAACATGCCCATGTCGAGACCTGCCGGTGTCACACCGGAGTTCTGGTTGGCCATGTGGGCAGCCGTCCCCGACCCGGTTCCGACCGGGGTATGGCAGGCGCATGCGTGTCCATGGCCGAGCTGTTTCAGATCGGGCCGGTCAGGAATGCACGCCTCTGAGCAGTACCGGCACCGCTGTGCGAACGGGCATCCCGGCCCAAGGTCGACTGCATCGGGCGGGCTTCCGGGGATAGGGACCAGCCGGGCGTGGCTGGCCATGTCGATCCGGGGAATGGTCTCGAGCAACGCCTCCGTGTAGGGGTGGTGCATCTCAGAGAAGAGGGTTGTCGTGTCTGCCTGTTCCATTGTCCGACCGGCGTACATGACCATGATCTTGTCGGCGCGACCCTTCACCACCCCGAGGTCGTGGGTGATGAGGATCATGGCCATTCCACGCTCCTCGCGGAGTTCGTCCAGCAGGTCCAGGATGTGCTTCTGGACCGTCACGTCCAGGGCGGTCGTGGGCTCATCGGCGATGAGCAGGCGGGGGCTGCATGCCAGCGACATGGCGATTACGACCCGTTGGCGCAGCCCGCCGGAGAGCTCGTGTGGGTACTGCGTGAGGCGCTTCTTCGGCTCAGGTATTCCGACCTGCTGCAGCAGGTCGACGGCTTCATCCCTGGCCTCCTTCCTGGACCTCTTCAAGTGGACCCTGAGGGATTCGGCGATCTGCTCTCCGACCTTCTTGACGGGGTTGAGCGAGGTCATGGGGTCCTGGAACACCATCGTCATCTCGACACCCCAGAAGTGGCGCTCACCCTCGGACGCCATGGCACGGACGTCCCGACCGTCAAAGGTGATCGAACCATCCACCCGTGCATAGGAGGGAAGCAGGTTCATGAGCGTCTTGGCTGTCACCGACTTGCCTGAGCCTGATTCACCGACGATGCCCAGGGTCTGCCCCTCGGCGAGATCGAATGAGACGCCATCCACGGCGCGCAACAGCCCGCGCTGTGTGGCGAAGCCGACCCGGAGGTCGGCTACGGAGAGCAGGGGCACGGTCACCTCAGCCCACCCCTATTCCGAGCTCACGTACATCGAAGTACTCACGCAGCCGGTCTCCGGCGAAGTTGAGGGCAAGGACCGTCACGAACATGGCTCCGATCGGGAACATCGCCACCCACGGTCCCTCCCGCAGGGTGCGCGGCGACGACCCCAGGACGATCATCTTTCCCCAGGAGAAGCCCTCCTCGACCGACAGGCCCAGGAAGGCCAGGCCGCCCTCAGCCACGATCGTGATGGCCATGCCCAGCAGGGTCAGGGCGCCCATCGGAATGAGCACGTTGGGCAGCAGTTCGCGGACCATGATGCGACGGTTGGTGGCACCCAGAACACGGGCAGAGGCCACAAACTCACGCTCGGAATAGACCAGGGTGGTGGCGCGGGAGAGACGTGCAATCGGGGCTATTGCCACAATCCCGAGGGTCATGGCGACTATCGGAAGGGTCTGTCCTGCCAGGCCGACGATGAGCAACGCCAGGACCAGGCCGGGATAGGCCAGCAGAACGAACACCGAAAAGGAGATGATGCGGTCCACGATCCCCCTGAAGTAACCGGCGATCATGCCGAGTGTTCCTCCTACGCAGATGCCGAGGAGGACCGAAAAGAAGCCGACAATCAGGGACACCCGTGCACCCCAGATAGTCCTGGCGAACATGTCACGGCCATTGCTGTCAGTACCGAACCAGTTGCTCCACCCGGGCCCGTCCATACGGCCCCCCACGCCGGTCTCGTTCGGGTCGGCAATTGGAAGCCACGGTGCCAGCGCCCCTGCAGTCACGATGATGATGATCCACGCCGCTGCGATCCAGAACCCGAAGCCGAGGCGTCGGGCCACCACAACTCCGAACTGCTCTGCCGGATCCACCTGTGGCGGTGTGTCCATCCCCGCAAGGCTGCCTCGGCCCATCTGGCCGGCTGGTTCAGGACTCACGACGCACCCTGGGATCCAGATAGGAGTAGGCGAGATCCACCGCGAAGTTGATTATCACGAATCCCGTGGCGATCACAACGGTGGCTCCCAGCACCACCGGGTAGTCGTCTCGGATCGAGGCCTCCACCAGCGCCCTGCCGAGTCCCGGGATCGAGAAGACCTGTTCCACGATCAACGCCCCTCCTATCAGTGCAGCGGTGTTCAGCCCGAACACCGTCACCATCGAGAACAGGGAGGGCCGTAGGGCGTGTCGGAACATGATCCAACGGTTCGAGAGGCCCTTGGCCTTTGCCATCACCACGAAGTCCTCCTGGAGGGTGGTGATGAGGTCTGTCCGTAGGAGTCGAAAGTAGGTTGCTGCCAGGGGCATGCCCAGGGTCAGCGCAGGAAGCACCAGCGACTTCAGCCTCAGGGCAAGGTTGTCGTCCTCGAAGCGGCTCGGGAAGATCTGCCACTTCACGACGAAGAAGTAGAACAGGATCACACCGAGAGCGAAGTTGGGTAGTGCCAGCATCCCGAAAGCACCAATGGTCGACGCCCGGTCCATTGCCCGGTTGGCCCGGTAGGCGGCGGCTATCGCCCAGGGAACAGACAGGGCTACGGCGAACACCTCGGCCATGCCCATCAGCAACAGGGACTTGGGAAGGCGGTCCGCCAGGACCGTGCTCACAGGCATCCGATTCTTGAATGACGTGCCGAAGTCGCCCCGTATCAGGTCCCCCACCCAGCGTCCGTACCTGATCGGAAGCGGTTCGTTCAGGTGGAACTCCTCTCTGGCTTCGGCAACGACGACACAGTCGCCGAGAGTGGTGCCTCCCTGGCTGGAGATGTCCTCTATCTCACCAGCCTCGACCGCATCACAGTCGACTGCAGCTACGAACCCGACCACGTTGAAGAGGGGGTCTCCGAGGGTGTTCATAGCCGTGAAGGCCAGGAACGTGACCGCCAGGACGACGGCAACCAACTGCACAAGTCGGCGCGCCAGGACGATCACGACATTCCCTGGTTCGAAGAACCCTGGTGTGCGTGGTCGTCCCGGCGGCCTCTGTTACGTCTCTGCCCTGCTACTTGGCCATGTCCAACTGTGGGAAGTAGTCGGTGTAGCCGGAGTAGTTGCACCTGGGCACCGAGCCATCCGGGAATCGGTAGTCGCAGACACCCGCAACATCGGGCGAGTAGGCGTGGGCCCAGAGCGTGTGGGTGAACATGAGGTAGGCGTAGTCCGCGTTGATCATCTCAGCCACCTGCTTCCAGATGTCGATCTTCTCGTCCTGGTCGCTGCTCCCCCGGGCCTGGTACATCAGTGCATCCCGTTCCTCGTCGCAGAGCCGTGGCCAGTTCAGGGACACGAACCCTACGGCGGTGCAGTTCAGCCAGGTGACGTCTCCATCGGGGTTGGCGATTCCCATCTGACGCCATGTCACGAAGTCGTACTGGCCAAAGGCTACCTCGTTGATGTGGCTATCCTGTGGCTTCATGTCCTTGGTGATGTTGAAGTGGTCGCTCCAGCCGTCGGTCAGGACGTCGTAGATGCGGTCCTGCATGACAGACGGGCCGGAGTACTGGAACTCCATGTTGATGCGTCCGTCTGCGCAGTTGTCGGGGAACTCGGCGCAGTACTCCGCCACCAGCGGGGTGGCCTGGTCTGGCACGTCGTGTACCTGCTTGACATTCGGGTTGTGGTACGGAGACTCTGGCGTGAACCAGGAGTCCGCTGGCCTCAGGACGCCCTGACCGATGAACTCCATGTAGTCGTCAAGGGATGCGGAAAAGGCCAATGCCTTTCGGGCCCTGATGTCGTCAAACGGGGCCTTGCTGGTGTTCAACATGCCGAAGCCCTCTTCGCCTCCATCCTCCTCGAACAGGACAACGTCACCGCTGGACTCAAGATCGCGAAGCGTCAAGATGGCGTCGACGTTGGAGGAGTGCAGGATGTCGATGTCACCCACCGCCATGGCATCAGCGGCCAGGACCGAATCTGTGTAGACGTAAAACTCGATTGCCGCCGGTGTCACCTCGCCCTGCCACCAGTCCCCGTTGCGTTCGAACCGTGTCATGAAGTCCTGTTCACGGCTGGCGAACTTGAACGGGCCGGTACCGACGGGAGCCTGATTGAGGGACTGGTCCGAGATGGTGGCCCTCATGTACTCGAGCGACGGGATCAGCCCGAGCTGNGAGGCCAGGAATGCCGGAAAGTCCACGTGTGGACGCTTCAGGTTGAAGCGCACCGTCATGTCGTCTAGCAGCACCACCGCACCTTCCGCGATGAAGATGGGCCGCAGAGCCAATGAGATGAGGGGGTCCTTGAGTTGCTGGGTGACGGCATAGACGACTGCCTCACCGGTCAGCGTGGTCCCGTCGTGAAACTGTACGTTCTCGCGGATCTTGAAGTCCCATGTCATGTTGTCGTCGCTTACGGTCCAGGACTCGGCAAGTCCTGGTGCGAACACACAACCGCACGGATCGTCGGTCACGTAGACCAGCGGCTCCAGCACGGCTCTGGCCATCTGGTAGGCCGAGACGGCGAACCGGTTCACGGTCGGGTTCAAACCATCGGTCTCAGCCTCTACCCCCACCCTGATGACAGCACCCTCCAGGGGGACCGTGGTGGGCGGTGCTGCGATGTCGCCGACCTGGGTGGAGCCCAGGGGTGCGTATTCGTAGACGACGTTGGCTGTTGAGGCGTCGTAGTCGCCTGTGTCGATGTTTTGGATGACTGTGATCTTCGATGACGAACAGTCGCCGTAGGCGTCACAGGCCATTGTTCCAATCAGNCCCGAGTAGCCGGTGACACCGTTGAGGTGCTCNCGTACACCGGCCCTGTCGACAACCAGGGTGCCGCCGTCCTCATAGGACGCCGCAGCGATGGCATCAAGCAACAGTGCGGCAGCGTCATAGGAATGCGCCCAGAACGGTGCTGCAGGAGACTCGCCGAACTCGTCCTTGTAGTCGGCCAACACGTCAGCAGCGGTCTCACCAGTGGACTGGTTGTAGTTCGAGCCGTAACGCACGTCAGGACCAGAAAAGAACATGCCCTGCGTCTCGGCCACAGCCAGGAAGTTGGAGTTCAACAAACCATCGGCAGCCATCATGGTCGTGTTCTCCAAACCAGCAACCGTGGAGGCCTGTTGGACAATGAAGTCGCCCTCAGGCTGGAAAATCGGGAAGAACAACATCTCAGGAGAACCAGCAGCCACCTCGGTGAGTACAGGCACCATGTCGCTGTCACCCTTGTTGACAGCAGTGAACCCGGTAACGGTTCCACCACCGCCAGCAAACGCATCAGCAAACGCTGTAGCCAAACCCTCGGTGTAGGGATCGCCGTCATGGATCGCAGCAGCCGTGGTCACACCCAACACATCCAGAGCAAAGTTCGCAGCAGCAGCACCCTGATAGAGATCATTGTGGGCAGTGCGGTAATAACCGGGGTTGTAGTTCTTGCCCGCAGTACCAGCCAGGTCGCTCGTAAGAGCAGGACTGGTGTTCGAACCCGAGATCATCACCATCCCCGCCTCGGAAATCAAAGGAGAAGCAGCCGTAGCAGCACCAGAACAACTCGTACCGATAACACCGATCACATCCTGGTCAGCGACAATGGTCTGAGCCGCAGCCTGACCACCATCAGCGCTACACAGATCATCCATGCCAGCGCCAAGATCAACGTCATGGCCACCAATCTGGCCGTAATCCTCGACAGCCATCCTGATGCCGTTCTCATTGGGAATACCCAAAAACGCCACATCACCACTGATCGCGTTCAAAGAACGAATCTGAATCGCCTCACCAGGACCAACCTCAACNNNCCCCAACGACCCATCACCCAGATGCTCACCAACCGTGGAAACCTCCACAGGAGCAGCCGTGGTAGCCGCCGGTGCGGCGTCGTCGGCATCGTCGCTGCCACAAGCTGCGGCAACCAACGTGAATGCCAGCAGGAATGCCAGCGCCTTTNGCCCTTGTCTCATCTTGTCATCCCTCTCATTTCGCTACACGGTCCCTTGTGGAATCCGCGATCTCACGGGTCAGCCGCTCAGTAGCTGAACGGCCAACCCTTCCAATAGTTGCGTACCTTCACCCAGATGCCGTAGAGCCCCAGGGGCTCGAACAACAGGAAGACCACAATAAGCAGGCCGTATATGAGTTCGTCAAGTGCGCTTGCCGGAAGCGGATACCCGAGCGCCGTCTCAGAGATTGCCAGGAGGCCACCGTCACCGTCTCCGGTGCTGATCAGGGCATCAAAGATGCCGGCCAGCAGGCCACCGTGGTCCACCTGTTCCTTCATCCAGTCGATGACCTCTTCGATGAAGCGCGGAGACAGAACCACGAAGAACGTGCCCAGCAGAGCCCCGGAAATACGCCCGATCCCTCCAATGAGCAGGATTGCGATGAACTGGATGGAGAGGAGCAGGCCCCATGACTCGGGTGGCACCTGCCCCGCCAGGACCGCCAGGAGCGCACCTGCGACACCCGCGTAGAACGAGGAGATGGCGAAGGCCATCGTCTTGTACCGGAACTCGGGTACACCCATGATCTCGGCGGCCACATCCCGTTCCCTTATCGCCGAGAAGGCACGGCCGGTTCTGGTGCGCGCGATGTTTGCGGCGACCACGGCGGCGACCACGGTCAACGCAAGCAGCAGCAGGTACGTCTTCTGGTTCTTGCTGACCTCGAACCAGAACCAGTCGCCGTCGCGTGAGAAGTCGACGAGGGGGTCCTCCTCCTTCCAGAGGCGAAACTGCATACGGGGCCACTTGCGTCCGAGCGCTCCCGGACCGGCGATCTCGGGAAACACACGTGACAGGTGCAGCCCGATGAAGACCAGGCCCAGCGTGGCAATGCCCAGGTACAGGCCGCGAACACGGACCGCTGCGGGTGCTACCGCTATACCCACGAGAGCGGCCACGAGGCCGGAGGCAGGCAGCCAGATCCAGATTGGGAGCCCCCATCCCCAGAGGTTCGCCGATCCCTTTCCGCCCAGCAGGACAGCCGCATAGGCGCCACTGCCCATGAAGAATGCATGGCCAAGAGACACCTGGCCGGCCAGGCCGGAGAGGATGTTCAACCCCAGAGCGGCGATAGCGAAGACGAGCATCCGGTTCACCAGACGCAGCCAGATGTTGTCACCGAGGAAGCGAACTATGGGAATCTGGTTGATCACCGGCAGGTCGAACGGCATTAGCACCAGGACGATGATTCCGACCACGACCAGGACCTTTTGAACGCGNGTCGGGAACAGTTGCGCCTCGGCTGTGTANGACGTGTACAGNTTCGGGCGACCTCTCATCTGCCAGCCTCCAGGGCGAGGTTCCGGGTGCTCATACCCGCCTCACCTCTTCGGTGCCGAACAGCCCGTACGGCTTGACGAGAAGCCCGATCAGCATCACGATGTAGGGAACCACCTGCTGGTAGCCCACACCCAGGATTCCCGTATGGCCAGCCAGNTACTGTCCNGCNAAGATCTCGGCGAACCCGATCAGCAGGCCTCCCACGAGCGCACCCACCGCCGAGTCCAGGCCTCCCAGGATCACGGCCGGAAGNGCACGGAAGGCAAAGAACGCACCATCGCGGCTCGCCATTCCGGCGGGTCCCCAGGGAGGCATCGAGGAGAACACACCCGACACGGCTGCCAGCAACGCACCGGCAGCCCATGCAATGGCGAAGATACGGCCCACGTTGATGCCCTGGGCGAGGGCTGCCTCCTGGTCGAAGGCAGTGGCGCGCATAGCCACCCCGGTCCGGGTCTTGAAGAAGAGCCACACCCCGACGAAGGCCACAGCGGCCATCGCGATGGCCGCAATGTAGGACCAGGCAATGAACGCCCCACCGATCATGAACGTCTCCGCGGCCCAGGGAACGCCGAGCACTCTCGGAGTCACGTTCACGGCGTCGAATGCGATGGTCCTGATCATCACCTCGAGGCCCAGGGTGATGACAGCCATCGAGAAGATGGGTTCACCGATCATGGGTCGGATCGCCAGGCGCTCGATGACGAGGCCAAAGCCGGCAGTGGCGAGGGCCGCCAACAGGAGGGCGACGAACCAGTGCAGCCAGCCGGGTCCTCCGACCCAGCGACCCGGCACGTTCCAGTCCATGAAGATCATCGAGAGGAACCATGTTCCCGCCAGGGCAAGCGCTCCCTGGGCGAAGTTGACGGTCTGGGTAGCCTTGAAGATCAGGACGAAACCCAGAGCCAGGAGAGCGTAGAGAGAGCCGAGGGCGAGGGACTTGATCGCGGTGTGGACGAAGGTGTCCAGGCCGGTGGCGGCCAGAATCATCGTTGCGCCGGTCACGAGTACATCGACTCCACCAGATCACCGAACATGTCCTCCATGGCGGAACGCTTGATCTTCTGCGTGGCAGTCAACTCGCCGTCCTCGTGGTCCAGTTCCTTGGGAATCATCTTGAACTTGCGGATTGACTCCACCCTCGCGAACTTCTCGTTGGTCTCGTTGATGACCTTCTGGATGAGGTCCAGAACCTCGGGCTTCTCGGAGAGGTCGCGGTAGGTCGTGTACGGGATGTTCTGGCGGAGCGCCCAGTCTCCAACCGTGTCCATCTCGATGCCGATCAACGCCGCAAGGAACTTGCGCCCGTCACCGATGACCATCGCCTCCTTCACATACGGCGAGGTCTTGAGGCTGTTCTCGATCTCGGACGGTGAGATGTTCTTGCCGCCCGAGGTGATGATGATGTGCTTGATGCGATCCACGATCCGTACGTGGGTACCGTCGACCCACTCGCCCACATCGCCGGTCTTGAGCCAGCCGTCATCAGTGAACGTCTCTGCTGTCTGTTCGGGCTTGTTCCAGTAGCCGGCGAACACGGCAGGGTGCTTGGTCTGGATCTCGCCGGTCTCCTCGTCGATCCGGAATCCGATATCGGGGTAGGGCTCGCCGACGGTGCCCAGCTTCATCCTGCCCGGATAGTTCACCGTGGCAACGGCAGAGTTCTCGGTCATTCCGTACAGCTCGTAGACGGGAATGCCGATGCCGATGAAGAACTCGAGAACCTCGGGGGCGATCGGAGCAGCACCTGACCCTGCGTGCCAGCACCGTCGAAGGCCGATTCGCTCCTTGAGCGCCCGGAACACGAGCGGGTAGCCGACCAGGTTCAACAGCCAGCTCTTCGGTGTGTGCTTCCCCCCGTTCGAGACCTTCTCCCGTCCGATGACCGCCGCCATTTTGAGGCCCAGACCCAGCCATACCCGCTTGAAGGGTGTCACGTCACCGCCCTTGATCATCACAGAGGCGTGAATCTTCTCCCAGATGCGGGGCACGGCGAAGAAGAGGGT
>NZBE01000003.1 GCA_002687745.1 Acidimicrobiaceae bacterium
CCACTGCCGGCTGACACCTCCTGGATTTCGCTGCGGACAGCACCGGTTTCGCCCAGCGACTACCTCTCGGGACCCAACCTGGAACAGGCCGTCCTCGCCTGCCTGCGTGCACACGACCTGACCGGCCTCGGTGACGTACTCGCCAGATTCGACGCGTTTATGGCCGGGCTGGCCAGCCCCCCTTCCGACGACGCCGCACCGCACCCCTACCTGCCTACCGGCTCGGCCGCCGTGCTGCCCGCAGACTGCGTGGACGTGGGCCTCGACAACCTGGTTCCCCTCAGCGACGAGGGCGGGCTCTCACTCGTCGACGACGAGTGGTCGGCCGACGGCGGTGTCGACCGCGAGTTGGCCGCAGTCCGGGCCATGTGGAAGCTGGCCCGGGTCACCGTCGCATCGGGCACCGACCACCCGTGGGCGCCCACGGCCACCATCGACGAGATCGCCGTCTCGCTCACCGGGCTGCTACCCACGAGCGTCGGCGCCGACCCCCTGGACCGGCTCTACGCCGCCGAGGCCGAACTGCTGGCCGTGGTGGCCGGGGNCTCGGCAGCCGACCACCTGGAGAACCTGCGCACCGCCGGCCGCCGCAGCGTCGCAGGCAGGGGCGGCCCGTCCCTTGCGGGCCTGCGACGCCGGCTCTCGTGGCTCAGGCGCCTACCCGGCGGCAGGTGGCTGGCCCGGGTGACCAGAGGTCACTGACCCCTCACCCAGAAATCACAGGTACCGTCGGTNCCNNCCNTGTCGTAGCCGTNGGCGGNAANNAGCGTTGTCACCGCCCCGCCAGCCGTGGAACTCCGCTGGCAGACCGCATCGGGAGCCAGCCCGTCGAGGGCACGCCTCACTATGGCATCGCCGAAATCAAGCANACCCGTGTCCAACGCACGGGTCAGGGCGCGGCGCTCATCGGCCAGGAAGCCGGGCCCCACGTGGCGGCCCTGCAGGTACGACGTGCGGGGGTTCACCGAACGAACCTCGGCGCTCAGCACCGACACCGCAAAGTTGACATCCTCAGGCCCGGCCACGAGGCCAGAGCCCACCATCTCAATCAACACCCGTGCGCTGTCCTGTTCGGGGCGGGGCAGGTCCAGGCTCGGCGGCCACACCAACTCGGCCCCCCGGTTCTGGTCGCTCACGATCGGGGTGCCCACCACCAGGAGGCCGGCGAGCACCACCACCGGCACCACCACCTGGGCGGCCCGGACACCGGCCCGCGGTGCCGCCAGCACCAGGCCGACCATTGCCGGCACCGGCAGGATCCACATGGAGCGCCAGACCACGGCGTCGGCCGAAGCCACCCTGTCGAGCACGTCGAACACACCGGGTGCCATGTAGAGGCCCATCACAACGATCGGGCCGGCCAGCAGAACAAGGCGCGCGCCGCGGTCACGCACCACGGCCCAGGCGGTGAGCACCGAGGCGATTGCCACCAACGCAGCCGGACCCTGCCCGAACACGAACCTGACCATCGCCACCGGCTCGGTACCGCTGTCCAGCAGGCGACCCACGTCGACCGCCGCCAGCACCCGACCCGCGCCGGCAGACACCTCGTCAAGGCGCTGTGGTTCGGCGACCAGCGCGTAGAGCCCCGCCAACAGGGTCGGGACAGAGGCAACCAGGGCACGACCGACACGACGCGGCTGGCCGGCGTCAAGCGCCGTTGCAGCGGTGGCGGCCACCAGAACCGAAGGCCCGATGAACGCCGCCGACGACGTGAGGCCCAGGCCCGCGATGATCCCGGCCCCACCGATCACCAGGTGTCGCTTCGAGCCGTTGCGACCCAGGGCCTGCCCGTGGTGCCACAGCGTCGGCACGACCACCAACAGGAACACTGCCTTGCCCTGCCAGGAGCGGCCCGCGAAGAAGTTGCCGAAGGAGCCGTGCATGGCACCGTCCAGCACAAGGAACAGGGTGCCAGCCCAGGTGGCCAGCACCGGTGCACGCATGCCGAGGGCCCGCAGCAGGCGCCACGTGGCCAGCACCCCCAGGGCAGCCATCAGCGGCGCCAGGCCCAGATAGGTCAGCTCCGCTGAGCCGAAGGGAGTGCGGGCGGCGAACGTGCCCACAAGGGGCTCGATCGAGGTGGGAAGCACAGCGGGCCTCTCCACCGGCAACACCTCATCTGAAAAGACGGTGTCCCGCTCCGGGAACGCACCCGAATGGGCCTCGACATAGGCGGAGCGGTTCACGACGAACACGTCGTCCTGGTCGGGGCGAACCATCACCAGCGACAACACGGCCGCCAGCACCGCCAGGACCAGCACTGCCGAGGCGCCAAAGCCGGTGGTAGCCCCCATGGCCGTCCGGTCCGTGAGGTGACGGGAGGCT
The DNA here is from genome assembly GCA_002687745.1 of Acidimicrobiaceae bacterium. GTDB lineage: Bacteria > Actinomycetota > Acidimicrobiia > Acidimicrobiales > MedAcidi-G1 > UBA3125. The sequence continues at coordinate 2,329 of NZBE01000003.1, forward strand.
CCGCCCTTCCACACCGCCCGCAGGGCGAGGCCCAGCACCGCCACAACCACCAGCCATGCAACGGGCCACAAGAGGCCGTCGATCTCAAGCCACGCCAGGCCCACCGCCACGACAAGGGAGGCAACCACCGCCACCGGGCCCACGCCACCCGACATGCCCGCAGGCGGCACCGACGGAAACCCCAGGCGACCGTCGCGCACCATCACAGCGGCCAGGGCGAGGACGGCCATCCACACGACGAAGGCTCCATCGCGGGGCATGCCCGTCAGACGGGCCAGGTGGAACACAACCGTCCATGCGGCCAGGGCCCCCACCACGGCATCCAGCACCACGTCGGCCCCGCGGGCGATTCGTGCACCGCGACCCGGAGGCGCGGCACCTGCACCCATCACAACCGGTGCCTCCACAGCCCCGTCAGCCACGGCTCACGTCCCCGCTCCCGTGAGACCGGCCACCACGTCGGAGATGGCATCCCGGTGGTGGCGCATCGGCTCCCAGCCGAGGCCTCGCATCACCGAGTTGTCCAGTGCCGAACAGGTGGGCCGTCGGGCCGGCCGGGACACATCCAGGTCCGCCTCGGAGATCGGAACCAGCAGCCCGGAGTCGGGATCATGGCCGGCCGCCCGGGCAACCTCCTGAGCGAACCCGTGCCAGCTCGTGACCCCGGCGTTGGTGGCGTGAACCACGCCCGCCACCCGCTCGGCACCGAGACGCAGGAGCACCGGGGCCAGATCGGCCACAAAGGTCGGACACGCCCACCGGTCGGCCATCAGCCGGATCGGCTCACCGGCCTCCAGGCTGTCGAACACCCTGCCCACCATGCCGGGAAGGTCGCCGGGCTGCAGCCAGGTGGAGCGCACCACGGTCGCACCGACTCCCGCAGCTACCTCCCCCGCCAGCTTGGACNCACCGTAGGAGTTCACCGGGTCGGTGGGGTGGTCCTCGCAGTAGGGGGCATCGGCCTCGCCGTTGAACACGTAGTCGGTGGACACCTGCACGAGGTGGGCGCCCACATCGTCGCAGGCCTCCGCAAGGAACCCCACGGCATCGGCATTCACCGACTGCGCCCGCTCCGGATCCAGCTCACAGCCGTCCACGTCGGTCCAGGCCGCACAGTTCACGACGACGTCCGGCCGCAACCCTGCCACCACGGCATGCACCGCGTCCCTGTCGGCCACATCCAGGTCGGCGCGGGCCACGCCCACCACCTCGCCAGGGGACGCAACCCTCACCGTTTCCCGACCCAGCTGACCGGCGGCACCGGTCACGAGGACCTTCACGCGCCCCCGCCCCACCAGCCCGGGTTGTCGCGGTACCACGCAACCGTCTCGGCCAGGCCCTCGTCAAGACCGCGCTGTGGCGCCCAACCCAGGGCCTCGATACGACCCGTGTCAACCGAGTAGCGGCGGTCGTGACCCAGACGGTCCTCGACGTAGTCGATGCGCGACTCGTCGGCACCGCACAGGGCCAACAGGCGGCGCGTGAGATCCAGGTTGGTGATCTCGTTTCCGGCCCCCACGTTGTACACACCGCCGGACACGCCGGAACGAAGCACAAGGTCAACGGCGTCACAGTTGTCGTCGACATGGCACCAGTCCCGCACGTTTTCGCCGTCGCCGTAGAGCGGCACGTTGCCACCGGCCAGCAACCTGGTGACGAACAGGGGGATGACCTTCTCGGGGAACTGGAACCGCCCGTAGTTGTTGGTTGACCGGGTGACCACAACGGGCAGTCCGAACGTGGCGTGGTAGGCCAGCGCAATCAGGTCCGANGACGCCTTGGACGCGGCGTAGGGCGAGTTNGGCGACAGGGCATCGGTCTCCACAAACGACCCCACGTCGATCGAGCCGTAGACCTCATCGGTGGAGACGTGCACCACCCTGTCAACCTCGAGGCGCAGCGCCACCTCGCAGACCGTGGCCGTTCCCTGGCAGTTGGTCACCACGAACCTGGCCGGGTCCGTTATGGAACGGTCCACATGGCTCTCGGCNGCGAAGTGCACGACAGCGTCGTGGTCGACCATCGTGGCCGCCAGCAGGTCTCCGTCACAGACATCGCCCTCCACGAACCGGTACGCGCAACCCCCGTAGGCGTCATCGAGACCCACCAGGTTTGCCATGTTTCCGGCATACGTGAGGGCGTCGTACACGGTGACCTCGTAGCCCCGGCCCAGGGCGCGGTGCACGAAGTTGGACCCGATGAAACCGGCTCCCCCGGTGACNAGCAGCCTCACCGGCTGNCCCCTCCGGCAGGTGCCCAGGTCGGCAACAGCCCCTCGGGAATGTCGGCCACCCCGGGGTTGGAGAGGTCCCGCCCGGACAGGACCGGAGCACGGGAACCCAGGCCCCAGTCGGCGCCGATCACGGGGTCGTCCCATGCCACACCCAGTTCGTCAGCCGGGTCGTAGTAGGCGTCGACCAGGTAGGTGATGGTGGCGTCGGTGAGAGCAGCGAATCCGTGAGCAACCCCGGGCGGGATGTACACGCCCCCGTGGGCATCAACCTCTGAGCCATCACCCGCACCACCAAGGTCGAAACACTCGGTCGAACCCCCGGTCGGCGACCCGGCCCGCAGGTCGTGGAGAACCACGCGCACGAGACCCGACNGCACGTACCAGTAGTCGGCCTGACCGAGGTGGTAGTGGAGACCCACGACGCTCCCGGCGACACGGTCGGCCCTGTTGGCCTGGACCATGGCCCGGCTACCCGGAACCCACTCCCGCCGGTATGACTCCACGAACATTCCCCTGGGGTCAGCGTTTACNACCGGCGACACGTGCACCACGCCGTCAACCAGAGAGGAGACCCTCACGTCGACCATCTCAGACACCGCTCTCCCCGGCGCTCTCCCCCAGTTCCACGACCGAATGGTCGCCCAGGAGCAGGCTGGCAGAACCGCTGCCCGAAACCTCGGCATGGCGGCCCAGCACCGAGTCGCTCAGGTGGGCTCCACCGGCCACCCGACTGGACTCCATCAACACAGCGTGGTCGACGGTGGCGCCGGTGATCGTGCAGCCGTCCCCGGCCGAAACNTACGGCCCTACCCGGCTGCCTTCTATGCGGGCGCCCGGCGCGACCACGACCGGGCCGACGAGCGTGGAGCCCGCAACCTCGGCACCGGCCTCGACACGTACCGCACCCTCGAGCACGCTGGCAGCATCGACCGAACCGGCCACGCCGGCGACCAGGCCGTCGAGGACCAGGCGGTTGCACTCCAACAACGGGTCCTTCTTTCCCGTGTCGATCCACCAGCCCTCCAGCAGGCAGTGCTCGACCGTGTCCCCCCGCTCCAGCAGCCAGGAGATTGCATCGGTGATCTCCAGCTCGCCCCGAGCCGAGGGCTCAACGGACCTCACCGCCTCGTGGATCGCCGGGCCGAACAGGTACACGCCGACAAGCGCCAGGTCGGAGGCGGGGTTCTCAGGCTTCTCGACCAGTTGGACGATGGACCCGTCGTCACCCAGGTCGGCCACACCGAACGAACCCGGGTCGTCCACCCGTGACAGCAGCAGCCGGGCCGAAACCCCACCACCGTCGACAGCCTCGGCAAAGCCGTCTACGACCTCCTCCAGGGAGTCCTCGAACATGTTGTCGCCCAGATACATCACAAAGGGCTCATCGCCCAGGAACCCACCGGCCTCGACCACGGCATGAGCCAGCCCGAGGGGCGCCGACTGCTCGATATAGGAGACCTTGGCCCCCCAACGGGACCCGTCGCCGACCGAAGCCCGGATCTCCGCGGCGGTGTCACCCACGACGATGCCCAGGTCGGTCACGCCGACCCCAACTAGGTCCTCCACCACGTAGTGCAGGATCGGCCTGTTGGCAATCGGCACCAACTGCTTGGCGCTGGTGTGGGTGATGGGGCGCAGCCGTCGCCCGCTGCCGCCGGCCAGGATCAGGCCCTTCATAGGGGGCGAGGGTACCCGTAGGTCCGAAGCTGTCCCCTTTCTGGCGCCCCGCACTCCGCCACTACGTACCTGAGCCGGCTGCGGCCCTCGCCAGGCCAACCAGGAACACCAGCACCGTCACCGCGGCCTTCTGGGTCTGAGCACCGTTGATGCCAAAGGCCGTAGCCACCGCCTCTACAGCGGACTGGTCGCCCCTTGTCGAGAAGTACGCCGTGGTGACCTCCCTCGGGCCGTCCACCGACGGTGGCGGATCCAGCGGGGCCGGCGGCGGGCCGTCACCACGTAGCAGCAACAGGAACGACATGACCGCCATGGACGACAGGTGCAGCTCGGCAGGCGACATCTCCAGGTACTCGGCCGCCGAGAGAACCGAGTTCCACTCGTCCTCGGTGTAACCGGTCGTGACCCGGTACTCGTCGATCAGGTTCTCGGGAAACGCCGTGCTGGCATTCGGCGGCCCATACGCGATGCCGTACCAGTTGGACATGAGGCCGAACTCACGTCGGAACCGGTTGCCGGTGACCACGAACGACTCGCCGGAACGGGTGCGCAGCTCGATCTCCTCTGCCCGACCACCGTCGTCGCCGAAGCCGTCCCGGCTCACGACCCTGATCTCGTAGAGCTGCCCCAGGCCGAAGGTGTCGGCGACAGTGGCGGCGTCGAACTCAGACGACCACCGGTGCACCGGGTTGATCGACACGTCGTCTCCGTCGTCGACCACCCCGGGGAAGTCGGCGGTGATCGTGTGGCCACCGGTGGAGGCCGAGAACTCGGTGCGTGCCACCTCGCCGTCACGCATGCGCACCACCCCGGCGGTGGCGGCAATCGCAGCATCAGATGCCGGGGCCTCGTTGTTCCAGACCGAACTGCCCGACCAGCTGCGGCGGCCCTCGTAGACCTGACAGCGGATGGTGTCGCAGGTCCTGGCGTAGCCGTAGCGCTGCTCGGCCAGTGCGTAGGACCGGGCCGCCACCGCCTGTACCCGCACTGCCTGGGCGCCGGCGCCGCCGCCGAGCGAGGCCCAGCTGGCGGGCATCTCCTGGGGGACGACGGAACGAAGGTACTGCTCGACCGGCAGGAAGTTGACGGTGCGCTGATTGTGTTCGTAGCGGGCCGCCCGGATCTCACCCCGGTACCAGGTGGCGGCGTTTGAGCCCTCGCAGAGCTGCAGCGTCTGGTCGAGGCCGTCGTCTCCGAAGCCCAGGACCGTGAGGCCACCGGAGGTGACCGTCGGCGTCGAGGTGGTGGTAGGCGGCGCCGTGGTGGTGGTCGCCGGCGGGGTCGTCGTGGTTGGAGGCGGCACGGCGGTCGTTGTCGTGGCTCCGGCAACGGTCGTCGTTGTCGAGGTGGTCGTTGAAGTGGTGGTCGTCGTCGACGTTGTGGTCGTGGACGCNGGCGGCGTGCCGTTGAAGCCCGCACGGATGCGGGCGAACGGGCTCTGGATGACGATGCCCGTGTCGCTGAACGACCCGGTACAGCCGTTGCCCACGGCCACCCTGTACCGGTCGACATCGCCGTCGAGGGTGACCCTCACAGACTTTCCCGACAGGGCCGTCCAGTTGCCGGCCTCGCCCGCGACGAGGAGCACGGCGTTCTCCACGTAGACGGTCGTGGCCTCGTTGTCACGAGACAGGAGCCTGATGCCGATGTCTCTCGGAGCGACAGTCCCCGCAACGGTTCCGCCGTAGTAGTGGTCGAGGATCTGGGCGCTGGTCCAGCCCTCGTCAACCGCGTAGCCGAGGGCCCCGTACTGGCCCATGCCNCGCCCGTGACCCCAGCCCCGGCCGTCGACCACGACCGCGCCATAGTCCGTGGAGGCCACCGGACCCGTGACCGGGGCGCTGGCACCCGGGATGACCAGTTGCTGACCCACAGACAGCATGTTGGCGTCGGTCAGCCCGTTGGCCTCCATGATCGCAGAAACGGTCACGTCGTAACGGCCGGCGATCAGAGAGAGGCTCTCACCGGACTGCACCGTGACGACCAGCGGAGCAGTTGCAGCCGTCGCCGTCACGAAACCCGGAATGGCCAGTCGCTGCCCCACGTAGACCAGGTCGGGGTCGGAGATGCCGTTCTCGGCCATCAGGTCGGCCACCGTCACCGCGTAGCGGCCGGCGATCAGAGAGAGGCTCTCACCGGACTGGACTGTGACGATCGTCGGCCCGAGCGTTGACACCGTGCCAACTCCCCCGGGCACGATCAGCTCCTGGCCCACAAACAGGGAGTCGGCGTTTGAGAGCCCGTTCAGCGACATCAACTCCGAGACCGTGGTGCCGAAGTCCTCGGCGATGACCGAGAGCGTGTCGCCCCACTTCACGACCCGGATGCCCGTGGCCGATGACGACCCGGACGACGACCCGGTCCCGGGAATGACGAGCCTCTGGCCCATGAACACCAGGTCGGGGTTGTTGATGTTGTTGGCGGTCATCAGGTCGATGAGCGCCACACCGTTGTCGACGGCAATCTCCGAGAGGCTGTCGCCGGCGCCGACAATGACCACGGTCTCGGCCGCAGCCGGTCCGACCGCNGNNAGGGANGCAGCCAGCAGGGCGACAACAAGGCCCACGGCACGCATCCGGCGGGACCGGTGGGCAGGTGTGCCGGANGCAACCGGCACATCAGAGGCGATGCGGTCATCCACTCCGGTCAGGTCTCCAGGTCTGTGTGTTCATCGGCCGGCTGCGGACGTGCAGGACCTGCAACGGGCCTGTTCAGCCCAGCCACCCGACGCGCCGGAAAGGCCCTGCTCCGCCCGGGGGCGAGTGTAGGGGTGGCATGCCCCCCGGTGAGGGAGGGCAAGACCCCGGGCATGGGCCTACTCAGCCCAACAACTCGACGCCCCGGAAGTACTCCACGGTCGCCGTCAGGCCATCGACCAGGCGCACCCTCGGCTCCCAACCGAGCACCGAACGGGCCATCCCAATGTCGGGGCAGCGACGCCGGGGGTCACCTCCGCGCTGGTCGGGAAGCGGCATGTAGGTGACCGAGCTGGCGGATCCCGTTACGTCGATGACCATCTCGGCGAACTCCGTAACCGTGACCTCGGTGGCTTCACCGATGTTGACCGGCCCACGACAGTCGCTGTCAAGCAGGGCGACCAGACCACCGACAAGGTCGGTGACGTGGCAGAAGCTCCTGGTCTGTGTGCCGTCACCGTGGACTGTGAGCGGAAGGCCGGCTAGTGCCTGGACAATGAACGTATTGACCACCCGACCGTCGAACGGAGACATCCGCTCGCCGTAGGTATTGAAGATCCGTGCGATCGCCACGTCGGCCCCACGGTGATGACCGTAGGAGACGGTCATCGCCTCGGCGAACCTCTTTGCCTCGTCGTAGCAGCTGCGAGGTCCGACAGGATCCACTGACCCCACATAGGTCTCGATCTGAGGGTTGACGTGGGGATCTCCGTATACCTCGCTGGAAGACGCCAACAGGAATCGGGCCTCACAGGCCGTTGCCAGGTCGAGCAGACGCCTGTTTCCAACGCTGCCTGCCTCGAGAATCTCAATCGGCAGTGTCGCGAAGTCGTCGGGCGAAGCCGGGCTGGCAAAGTTCAACACAGCATCGAACCGACCCATCTCGGGCAGTTCGAGGGTTATGTCATGTTCGACCAACTCGAAACGGTCTTCTGCAGAGAGGTGCTCAAGGTTCTTACGCCGACCGGTGACAAACGAGTCAACCGCCACGACCGTGTCGCCCCGANCNAGNAACCTGTCAACGAGGTGCGAGCCGATGAACCCACCACCGCCTGCAACGAGAACCCTCATCGCCCAATGCCGTAGTAGTCAAAGCCGCGGCCGGTCCAGGCATCCCTGTCCAACAGGTTGCGGGTGTCAACCAGACCCCTCCCCGCCATCAGAGCCGCCACGTCATCAGGCTCGACATCGGCAAACTCACTCCACTCGGTGAGCACCATAAGAACATGGGCACCACCACACACAGCCAGCGGGTCTGTTCCCACCTCAACACGCTCATCAAGGCCCCCGCGGTGGGCGGCAACCGTCGGGTCGAACGCCCGAACGGTCGCACCGTCTGCCAACAACCTGTCAATCACCGAGAGGGCGGGCGAGTCCCGCATATCGTCGGTTCCCGCCTTGAACGTGAGACCCCAGACGGCGACCGTGCTACCTGCGAGAGCACCGCCCGCCGCATGGCGAGCCTTTTCGGCGACCCGGCTGAACTGCTCCTCGTTGACCGCTATCACGCCTCCCAGGAACCGGAAGTCGTAGCCGCCGCTCTCGGCGATGTGGAGAAGTGCACTGGTGTCCTTCGGGAAGCAACTGCCACCCCAACCCGGACCGGGTTGTAGGTACTGGTGCCCGATGCGCCTGTCGTAACCGAGGCCCTTGACAACGTCGTTGACGTCGGCACCGACACCCTCNCAGACCGCCGCCAGCGCATTCACAAACGACAATTTGGTCGCCAAGAAGGCATTGGACGCGTACTTGATTGTCTCTGCAGAGGCAGGGTCAGTGATCAGAACCGGCGCTTCAACACTGTCATAGAACGAGGCGACCTTCTCTGCCGCTGCCCGATCGTCGCTACCGATGACGATCCGGTCCGGGAAGAGGAAGTCCNGGACTGCNGATCCCTCACGNAGNAANTCAGGGTTGGANACNACGGCCACATCNCNNCGNTNCANNANCCNCTCNACNACCNGNGTNGANCCGACNGGNACCGTCGACTTGTTNACNACNANGGNNTCNGNCGGCANNGNCNNNGNCANCTCANNNGCNGCNGNNTCGATNNANGANAGNTCCACNGAACNGTCANCNCCCTGTGGTGTNGGNACNCACANGAACGCCGCCTCACAGTCGGAGACCGCTTCGAAAGACCCGACAACGAACCGCAGTCGTCCGTTGGCGATGCCNNCAACNACNAGGTCCCCGAGCCCCTCNTCGACNATGGGAACCTCNCCACGCGACANANCNGCAACCTTCTCCTCGTCGATGTCAGCACANACCACGTNGTGNCCNAGNTGGGCNAGACACGCNCCGGTNGTNAGNCCNACATAGCCGGTGCCGATNATTGCCAGATGGGCCATGGGGCCTGATTCTCGCACGCCGGCNGGCCAATCCCACCGGACNNNNCANCNGACGNNAAACNCGTNGGAGNNGCCGGTCAGCCGGCGGGNGGNTCGCTCACGTTCGGCATGCAGAGGCCGTCAAGTTCGGCGATCTGGATGCGGTCGCGGTTCTCCCACGTGACCTCGAGGTCGGGGTCACGCTGCAGCCTGTACTCACGGAACGACATGTCCATGGCGTCGAAGGCGACCAGCCGGCCAGACAGCCCGTCGCCCAGGCCCAGGATCAACTTGATGGCCTCGAGCGCCTGGATGGACCCGACGATTCCNGGCAGCACGCCNAGAACCCCGGCCTCGGCACAGCTGGGGGCGAACTCGGCCGGNGGNGCCTCGGGNANCATGTCGCGGTAGGTGACACCCTCCTTGGGGTCGAACACCGTGACCTGGCCCTCGAAGCGGAAGATGGAACCGTGCACGACCGGTATGCCCAGCTTCACCGAGGCGTCGTTGAGCAGGTAGCGGCTGGGGAAGTTGTCGGCACCGTCGACGATCACGTCGTATCCCNCGAGGATCTCCATGATGTTGTCGGCGCCGAGGCGCACGTCGTAGGTGACGACGCTCACATCGGGGTTGAGGGCTGTGAGGGTCTTCTTGGCCGAATCCACCTTGCGGTCACCGATGCGCTCCTGGTTGTGGAGGATCTGGCGCTGCAGGTTTGACTCGTCGACGACGTCCATGTCGATGATGCCGATGGTGCCCACACCGGCGGCCGCCAGGTAGAGAGCGGCCGGTGACCCCAGACCACCAGCACCGAGGAGCAGCACGCTGGCGTCGAGCAGGCCCAGCTGGCCCTCCTCTCCGACCTCGGGCAGCAGCAGGTGGCGCTGGTAGCGGTTGCGCTGCTCGGCGCTGAGGGTTCGCGGGGTCGTCCACTCGCGGCCCTCGTCCTTCCAGCGGTTGAAGCCGCCGTCCATGGAGACCACGTCGGTGTAGCCGAGNTGGGCGAGGGTGTCNGCGGCGAACGCGGAACGTACGCCACCGGCGCACATGACCACGATGGGTTGGCTGCGGTCGGCGAGGCGGCCCTCGATGCCGCTCTCGAGGGTGCCGCGTGGAATGTGCATGGAGCCCGGGATGGCGCCCTGTTCGTACTCGTCGGGCTCACGCACGTCGAGCAGCAGGTGACCCTCGGCCAAGAGGGCCTCGGCCCCGGCCGGATCGGTCTCTTCGATACGGCCCTTGGCCGCCGTGAGGAGTTCTCTGAAGGATGGCATGATCGAAAGCCTACCTAGTTGGTCGGGATTAGCAATGCTGAAACCCTGACACGATCAGGAACATTCCCAGCGGGCCTGTCCCCCGTCGGTCCCGGTTCAACNTGAACCCACCACGATACCGAGCACCTCGCTGATCGAGCCCATGACCACCACGTCGGCTAGGTCGTCCATGGCCGTCGGCTCACCGTTCACGATCACCACACCGGCACCGTGCCGGGCCGCCAACGGCACCATGGCCGCCACGGGATACACCGACAGGCTGGTCCCCACCGCCAGCACCAGGTCACACGAGACAGCCGCCTGCTCGATGCGCTCGACATCGCCGGGAAAGAGGCTCTGACCAAAGCTCACGGTCGCCGACTTGAGCAGGCCACCGCAGAGGCCACAGCGCGGATCGGCGTCACCAGCCCGGACCCGCTCCAGCACCACCTCGATGTCGTCGCGCCACTCACAGTCGAGACACATCGCCCGCCGCGTGGTGCCGTGAATCTCCACGATGCTGTCAGGGTCGCTGCCAGCCGCCTGGTGGAGGCCGTCGACATTCTGGGTCACCAGGGTGTCCAGCATTCCCCGCCGCTCCAGGTGTACCAGCGCCCGGTGGCCGGCGTTGGGGGCGACGTCGGGCCAGAGTTCACCCGATGCACGAAGCGCCCAACGCTGCCTCCTGATCTCGGGATCAGACACGTAGTAGCGGATGTCGGACGCCTTCTCGGCCTCGGGGTTCCTCGTCCAGATCCCGTCGGGGCCACGAAAGTCCGGAATGCCGCTGTCGGTGGAGATACCGGCACCGGTCAGCACGGCGATCCGGCTCGAGGCGTCCACAAGACGGGCCGCCTCCCCGGCAGCCTCCAGCACACCCTCGGGACTCCCGACCGACCCCCCATCTGGACCCATCCCACCGAGCCTCGCGCACCTCTGGGAGAAAACCTGTCATCAACTCTTGACATTGCATGAAACTGCATGAAATAGTCCTACGTATCCCCCAAGGAACGGCCCACACCCAGGAGCCAGACGTGACATCCCAACCCACGTTCCCCACAGACCACCTCCGCATCGAGACCTGGACCGACCCCGTGGTCGACCGCCTCGGCCACGACCCCAGATCCACNTACGTGGAGACCTACTGGCTCGGCATCCTCGGTCCCAGCGCCTGCTGGCTGCTGCGCCGACTCGCCGACGGCCTCGACCGCGAACCCGGCGGCTACAACCTCGACATGGCCGACACCGCCGCATCCATCGGCCTGCGCCTCAACGGCGGCCGCCATGCCCCTTTCATGCGAACCCTCGGCCGCATCTGCCAGTTCCGCATGGCGCGCCTCGCGGACACCTCAACCCTCGAGGTCCGCCGCAACCTCCCGCCGCTCACACTCGCCCAGGCCGACCGCCTACCGGCACAACTACGCGATGCCCACAGGCACGAGGCCGACACCACACGAGCCGACCACCGCGCAGACCAGGCCCGCCGGGCACGCCACCTGGCCCTCACCCTCGTCCAGCTCGGTGAGGACCGCANCGCCACCGAACGCCAACTGCGCGAATGGCGCTTCAACGCCACCCTCTGCAACGAGGTTGCCGACTGGGCCTGGGAGGCCCGCCGCAAGCTGGCCAGGGCAAAGACACCAGCCGCCGCACCTGTAGCCGCTCCCATCCCCGCATCAACACCCACACCCGACAATCTGTCGGCAGGCGAACCGTCACGCTCCCGCCCGGCACTCGACGGCGCCGCCTGACCGGCAGGGTCGCCACCGGCCCGGCCCGGGTCCCCCTCCCCGGGGCCGGGCCGTGGCGACCCGACCTGTCCTGAACCCGGGCTAGTCGGACTCCGCCCTGTGGAACGAGGCAGCCAACTCCACGAGCAGGCGCACACCAAAGCCGGTGGCACCCTTCGTTCGCTCCTCCTCGTCGGCATCGCTGGCTGATGGACCGGCAATGTCGATGTGGGCCCACGGGATGCCGTCGCCCACGAACTCGGCAAGCACCAGGCCCGCTGTGAGCGCACCCCCGTACNGANCACCGATGTTCTTCATGTCGGCAACCGTCGAGTCGAGCATCTTCCGGTAGTCGTCCGGCAGCGGCAGACGCCACACCCGCTCGCCGGTCTCCTCGGCAGCAGCCTCGACCTGCGACAGGAAGTCCTCGTTGTGGCCCATCAGGCCCGCAATCCGCGGGCCGAGGGCGACCATGCACGCACCCGTCAGGGTGGCCAGGTCNACGATNGCATCCGGCCCGGCCTCGCTCGCCACCGACAGTGCATCGGCCAGCACGAGGCGACCCTCGGCATCGGTGTTGAGCACCTCGATGGTCTTGCCGTTGCGGATGGTGAGCACGTCGCCGGGCCGTGTGGCATCACCACCCAGCATGTTGTCGGTCATCGGCAGATAGGCGCGCACACGGCACTTCGGAGCAACGGCAGGAAGGACCGACATGGCACCCACCACCGCAGCGGCACCCGCCATGTCCTTCTTCATGTCCATCATCCCGGTACCCGACTTGATCGACAGGCCGCCCGAGTCGAAGGTGATGCCCTTTCCGACCAGCGCAAGGTCGCCGGTGCGCCGTGCCGCCGTGACACCCTTCGGGGTGTAGGTCAACTCCACGAACCGCGGCGGGTTGGTCGACCCCCTGCTGACACCCAGCAGGCCACCCATGCCGGCCCGCTTGATGGCCGCCTCATCGAGCACCTTGACGGTTATGCCGGCCTCCCGGGCGACACGCCTCACACGGTTGGCAAAGGCCGGAGCCGTAAGGGAACCGCCCGGTTCGTTCACCAGGTCGCGGGCCAGGGCCACGCCGCCAGCAACCGTGACACCGGTCTCGACAGCAGCCCGGATACCGGCAGCGGTGCTACCGACAAGGGTCACCTTCGAAAGGGAATCCCTGTCGCCACCCGAACCGGCCCTTGACCGGTAACCGAAGCGGTAGAGAGCCAGGGTCATGCCCTCGACCACTGCGCGGGTCGCCCCGGCCGCGTCGATTCCAGAAGCCACGGCAAGGTCCGTTGCCACCGTCCTGTGCTTTCGAGTGGCCCGAGCCAGGTCGGCGGCTGCGTTCCTGACCACACCGGTCGTCACGTCCCCGGAGGGCCCCAGGCCAACGGCCGCCACCAACCGGTCACCGGCCGGGAGAACCTGCACCTGNCCGGCGCCGGCGGTAAAGCCGAGCCGCTTCAGCGAACCGGACTCCAGCCCGTCGGGGAGCTCTGAACCGAGGGCCTCCTCGGTCAGCCCGTAGGCCACGACCGCCACCCGCGAGGGGGCGCTCCTGGCCGTGGTGAAGGTGGGTGGATTGAAGGTCGACACTGGTGTTCTCCGGTTCGTGGGACGTTCGGGTCTTCTCGGGTTCAGGTATCAGATGGTCGGGTCGGCTGGAACCGACCGGGTGGCTACCGGGCCGTCATCCTGCCACCGCGCCAGCGCCCACAACAGGTCCGACAGGCGGTTCAGGTACGGCACCACGGCCGACCCCTCCACCACGGCTGCCAACGACGCCCGCTCGGCACGCCTGCAGACGGCGCGGGCCAGGTCCAGGCGGGCGGCCACCTCGTTCTGGCCGGGCACCACGAACTGGGTGGGCGCCTCGAAGCGACCGGACACGTCGTCGATCAGGCTCTCGAGACGNTCGACCATGGCCGACGTGGGACGACCGTCGGATTCCTCCAGACGGGCAAGCTTCCCGGGGTTGCATGCCATCTCGGCCATCACCACCCACAGGTCGCGCTCCAGACCCAACAACACACCAGCCAACTCGGACCGACCCTCATCACCGGCGGCCGCACGTGCCAGGCCAACACAGGCCTGAAGCTCATCGACGTCGCCGTAGGCGGTCGGCTGGGCCGAATCCTTTGCCACACGCCCGCCAAAGAGAAGGCCCGTGGAGCCGTCATCGCCACCACGGGTATAGACGCGGCGTGCCCCCTCTGGGGCCGTGTCCGGAGAGTCCTGAGCCATGGGCCGACGAGCCTACCGGCGGACCCCGTGCCGAAACCCCGGCTACCTCAGGCGAGGACCGCCCTGGCAACCAGGTCCATGCCGAAGGCGGTCAGGATCGCCAGGTACAAGAGCCCGGTGGCNGCCATGACCGCGCTGTACTGGCGTTCACGCAGGGCCGCCCACGCAAGCACCACCANNGCAATGGTCGAGACCACACATGCCACCCAGAACCAGCCCAGCAGGCCGTTGTAGCCGTCGTCGATCGTGCCGTTCAGGACCGACACCATGCCGGTGGGCCAGAGCAGCACCGCCAGCTCGAAAGGCCACGCCGCGCCTGTCCACCTGACCAGCTCAACGAGCGGCCCCCTGGCGAGGCCCGGCTGCACCAGATACCAGTGGCCCAACAACATGGCGTCGCTCACCGCCCCGAGGAACACGGCGCCAACCAGCGTGCGGGCAACAGACAACAGCGCCGGATCCCCGGCGTTCACCCCGGCAGCCACCAACGCGACGAGTCCCACGACAGGCGCCACCAGGTCCAGGACTGGCGGGAACTCGGGAACATCGGGGTCGAACCTGCGGGCCTTCTCACGGACATCCACGTCGATGCCGGTCATCGCCGCGACCCGGGTGCTGCGCTGTTCCTCGACCACCCGCTGACCCGCCACACCGGCGCGGCGCCGCAGGACCGACACGACAAGGGCGACGACCGTCGCCACGACCACCCCGGCGGTCGCCGCCTCCCTCACGGGAACCGTGTTGAACATGAGACCCACCACCAGCGAACCGGTCGCCATCAGGCCGAAGGTGATCCGCATGGTCCAGCCGTAGCCGATACCCACCTCGCGACGCCGGCTGGTGACCCACAAAAGGAACAGGCCACCAACAGCCCACTGCAGGAGAACCGTCGCCGGATCCAGGTCGATCACGTACGAAACCGGTTCAGCCGTCGACCACGGCGAGATTGTGGTCGGCCAGGTTCATGGCGTCGGGGCCGTCGGCCGCAGCGACCACGATGTCCTCGAGGCGTGCACCCCACTCGCCGGGCACGTAGATGCCCGGCTCGACAGAGAACGCATGACCGGGCACCAGGGGAAGGTCGTTGCCGACCACGATGTTGGGATGCTCGTGGGCCTCCACACCGATGCCGTGGCCGGTGCGGTGTATGAAGAACTCGCCATAGCCGCCGTGTTCGATCACGTCGCGGGCCGCCGCGTCGACAACCTCACACGGGGTGCCCACCGTGGCAGCTGCCACACCCGCTGCATGTGAGGCGAACAGCACCTCATAGAGGTCAGCGAAACCCGGAGCCGGCTCGCCGACGTGCACACACCGGGTGATGTCGGAGCAGTAGCCGACACCGTCGGCGTCGGCCATCGTGCCGCCGAAGTCGAAGAGCACCGCCTCGCCAGGGCGGATCACCCGGTCGCCGGCCTCGTGGTGGGGGCTGGCAGCGTTGGGCCCGGAGGCCACGATGGCGAAGTTGACCCTGTGGTGGCCCTCCTCGACTATGCGCCGCCCGATCTGGGCCGACACCTCGGCCTCGGTTCGCCCCACCAACGGGATCTCCCCGGCCTGTATCTGGGCGGCAATCCGGTCAACCGCGGACCCGGCGGCACGCAGGGCCTCAACCTCGGAAGCGTCCTTCACCGAGCGGATGGGAGCCGTCACCTCCGACGCTCGGCTGAACCGGACGCCCGGCAACTCGGCCACCAGATCAACGAGAAAGCCGGCCCAGGTCTGGTCGCCCACGGCGACCGTGCCGGCAGCACCGATGAGGCCCGCCGCAAGGGCTATTGCATCATCGCCGTCCTTCCACGAAACGACGTCGAACACGCCGGGCCGCTCAACGACACGGGGTGCTTCAAGGAAGGGCACGATCAGGCTGGCATCACCGTCGCTCGGGACCACCAGCATCGTCAGGCGCTCCAGCGGCATCGCCTCGTAGCCGCAGAAGTACGGCAGGTCGGCACCCACCGAAAGGACCATCACGTCAACGCCACGATCGGCCATCACGGCCCTGGCGCGGTTGAGACGGTCGGCGAACACGGCGTCAGGCTAGGGCGTGAGGGGATTCCCGGTGGCCTGGGCTAGCGCCGGACCAGCTCAACGGGCACAGCCCCCGCAGCATCGGCGGCCTGACGTGCGTGGTAGCTGGACCTCGTGAGCGGACCGGCCTCGACGTGGGTGACACCGACGGCCCGACCTACCTCGGCCCAGCGCTCGAACTGAGCCGGCTCCACCCAGCGCTCCACCGGCAGGTGGTTGGTAGTAGGACGCAGGTACTGGCCGATCGTGACGATACTGCAGCCCACCGCCGCCAGATCGGCAAGACAGCAGTCGACCTCGGCGTCGGTCTCGCCCAGCCCCACCATGATCGACGACTTGGTCGTCAGGCCAGCCGCACGGGCACGGGCCAGCACCGAGAGGCTCCGGGCGTAGCCTGCAGACGGCCGCACCCGGCGCTGAAGACGGGCCACCGTCTCGATGTTGTGGTTCAACACGTCGGGCACCGCATCAAAGATCGTGGCCAGGGCATCGGGGTCACCCTTGCAGTCGGGAATCAGCACCTCTACGGCCGTTCCCGGGTTGGCCTCCCTGACAGCGGCGATCGTGGCCGCAAAGGCCGACGCCCCACCATCGGGGAGGTCATCGCGCGCAACGGCCGTCACCACGGCGTGCGCAAGCCCCATGTCGGCCACCGCAGCCGCCACCCGCCTCGGCTCGGACACGTCGAGATCGCCGGGCCGACGGGTGTCGACCAGGCAGAACCCACACGCCCTGGTACAGCGCTCGCCGTTGATCATGAACGTGGCCGTGCCGTCGTTCCAGCAGTCGAAGATGTTGGGACAGCCGGCCTCCTCGCACACGGTGACCAGCTGCTGCCCACGCATCAGGCCCCTGAGGCGTCGGTACTCCGGGCCGGTGTCGAGCGGCACCCGCATCCACTGTGGCTTACGCCCGACCGGTGGACGCTCCCCCGGCCCCTCCCCCCGGCTGAACGCACTCAGGTCACCGATGCCGGAGCGCCACGCCACATCGGCGCGCTCGACGGGACCCCTCGCCCACTGCGCCGCAGCCCGTCCGGCAATCAGGTCCACAACCTCGGCCATCGTGGCCTCGATCCCCTCGGCAGCCAGGGAGGTGACACCGAGGCCGGTGATTCCACACGGGACCATGCGGTCAAAGAACGAGAGGTCCGGGTCCACGTTCAGGGCGAAACCGTGCATCGTGCGCGCACGCGTCAACTTGACGCCGATTGCCGCCACCTTGCGCGGGTCTGCCCCCTCGGGGTCCACCCACACGCCCGGGTAGGGCTCGAGCCGGCCCACGTCGGCAAGGCCCAGATCGCGACACACCCCGATGAGCAGGTCCTCGACCGAGCGCACATAGGCCACCGTGTCGGCCATGCCCCCACCACGCTTTCCCGGAAGGTGCAGGAGCGGGTAGCCCACAATCTGGCCCGGACCGTGGAACGTGATGTCACCCCCACGGTCAGCCACCTCAAGGTCGGCCCCTACCTCCTCAGGCGGCGCCAGGAGGTTCTGGGTGGTGGCCCTCACCCCCAGGGTGTAGACGGCGTGGTGCTCCAGGAGCAGCAGGTGGTCGTCGACGCCATGCTCATGGACGCCCCGCTGCAGGGCCAGCGCATCGCGGTAACGCACCCTCCCCAGCCAGCGGACGCGAAACGGCCGGGCGGCCAGAGGTGCAACGCTGCTCAGAACTCGGACTCCCAGTCGTGGGTCTCGATGACCTCGCGCAACCTCGCCAGGAAGGCCGCCGCATAGGCACCGTCGAACGCCCGGTGGTCCCACGCCAGGGCCAGCACACCCACCGAATGGACCACCACCGACTCGACACCGGCGCCGTCGACAACCACAACCGGTTTGCGGCTGATGCCGTCGGTCGACAAGATCGCCACCTGGGGCTGGTTGATGATGGGGAACTGGAACATCGTGCCGTACTGGCCCGGGTTCGTGATGGTGAACGTTCCACCGGCCAGGTCGTCGGGAACGAGCTTCTTCGAACGTGCACGGCCGGCCATGTCCACAATCGCCCGAGCAACCTCGGTCAGTGACATGTCTTCGACACCGCGGACGACCGGAGCGAGGAGGCCCTCGAAGTCCAGGTCGACGGCAACCGCCAGGTTGACATCGCCGTGCACGATCAGCTCACCGTCACCCACGCTGGCATTGATCCGTGGGAAGTCCGCCAACGCCTCAACGAGCGCCCGGACGATGAACGGCAGGTAGGTGAGGCTCGACCCCTCGGCCTCCTTCCAGGCCGCCCGGTGCGCCTGCCTGACAACCTCGACACCCTCGAAGTCGACCTCCATTGCGGTGAGCACGTGCGGCGATGTTGACTTGGAGGACACCATGTGGCGACCGGTGCTCTGGCGGATGGCGTTGAACGGCTCAGCCCGACCGGGGTTGTCGCGAAGGAAGTTCTCGACGTCGGCCCGGGTGATGCGGCCACCCACGCCGGTTCCCGTGACCCGGGCCGGGTCGACACCGTTGTCGGCCAGAAGGGAACGAACCACCGGCGACAAGAGGCGTGACGATCCGCCGGTAGGGGCCACCGGCGCCGTCGGAGCGGCCGGCTCATGCCGAGGCGACGGATCAACCTTCGGCGCCGGCGTAGAAGCAACGGTCGCCGTCACAGCCGGTGCCGCCGGAGCAGCAGCACCCTCGTCGACCTCGAACCTGGCCAGCAGGCCACCCACCTGGACAACCACGCCCTCGTTGGCGACGATCTCGACCAGCACCCCGGCCACCGGCGACGGAACCTCGGAATCGACCTTGTCGGTCGAAACCTCGTAGAGCGGCTCGTCGAGCGCCACGTGGTCGCCAACCCGCTTGAACCACTGCGTGATCGTGCCCTCGGTGATCGCCTCTCCGAGCTGGGGAAGGAACACATCGGCCATCAGGACTCCACCTCAGCCGTGCAGGGAACGGCCGGTCAGCGAGAGCACCGTCTCGCCGAACAGTTCGCTCAGGGTCGGATGGGGCTGGATGTGGGCCGCCACGTCATCGACGGTGGCCTCCCAGTTCACGGCCAGGTACCCCTGGCCGAGCTGTTCGGTCACCCACGGGCCCACCATGTGCACGCCCAGGATGCGACCGGCACGACCATCAAGACCGGCCTCGGCGACCACCTTCACAAGTCCGTCCGTTTCGCCCACGATCATCGCCCTGCCGTTGCCGACGAACCGGTGCGACGAAACCACCACGTCGTAGCCGGCCTCCCTCGCCGCCACCTCGGTCAGGCCGGCGAACGCCACCTCGGGGTGGGTGTAGATGCACCACGGAACGGTCGCCGCATCCAGCGGCAGGGGCGACTCGCCGAGGAGGTCCCTCACGACGAACATGCCCTCGGCGAACGCCACGTGTGCCAACTGAGGTGTTGCCACGACATCGCCCACGGCGTACACACCGGGCTCCCCCGTGAGCAGGCGGTCATTGACAGATATGAAGCCCCGCTCGTCGACCTCGACCCGGGTACCCACCAGACCAGCCGCATCGCCACGCGGGCTGCGCCCAACGGCCATGACCACGAGGTCCACCTCGACCTGGTCATCACCAAACCGGACCACTGTCGAACCACCGGACGGTTCATGCCCTGAAACCGACACACCCGTGTGCACGCTGATGCCACGGCGGCGGAACGAACGACGCACGGCCTTGGCAACGTCGGCGTCGCAGCCCACCAGGATCTCGGGCAGGGCCTCGAGCACGGTGACCTCGGACCCCAGATCGGAGAGCATCGACGCGAACTCGCAACCGATCACCCCACCGCCGACGACCACCACCCGGGCGGGCACCTCGGTGATCGACAACAGCTCGTCGCTCGTGACAACCAGATCACCATCGACCTCGAACCCGGCAATCGACCTTGGCGACGACCCCGTTGCCAGCACCACGTGACCCGCCTGCAGTGTGGAGGTGCCCACCTGGTCGCTGCCCTCACCGTGCTCAACGGTGACCGTATGGTCCGGACCCAGGCGACCCGTGCCGTCATAGACCGTGACGCCACGACCCGACAGCAGCGAACCGAGACCCTTGAACAGGTTGTCGATGACACCCCGCTTGCGCTCCTGGCTGACCGCCAGATCAACGGTGGGTTCAGCGCCACCCGCATCGACACCGAACTCCGAAGCCCCCTTCACCGCCCGCAGAACCGAAGCCGTCTCAAGCAGTTCCTTGGCTGGAATGCAACCGACGTGCAGGCAGGTACCACCGATCAGGTTTTCCTCGACGAGGCCCACGTCGAGGCCGGCCGAAGCGCCGTAGAGGGCAGCCGCATAGCCGGCAGGCCCCCCACCGATGACAACCAGGTCGTGACGCATCACACCGACACTAGAACCTGGACGGCGAACGCCATCAGCAGCGCCATGCCACACAACAGGGCAGCCAGGATCAACAGGCGTGTGCTCACCCGGTTGACGGTAACGGGCCTATGGTCGTGGCGTGCGCCGAATGCCCTATCTGCCTGCCACCCTCATCGGCGTCGCCCTGCTCGCCGCCGCCTGCGCAGGCGACATCCAGACAGCGGCACCGACAGCCAGCACCTCACCGGTCACCACCTCACCCACCGGCAACCCGGCGATCCTCGACTGGGAAGCCACACTCATCGGAGGCGGCACCATCAACGGCGCCGACCTGGCCGGACACGACACCCTCTTCTGGTTCTGGGCCCCCACCTGACCCATCTGCAAGGCCGAAGCCCCGACGGTCGTCGAGGTCGCAGCAGAAGCGGACTTCACCCTCATAGGCGTGGCAGGCCTGGCCCCCGACGAAGACGGCCTGGCCACCGTCGAGGAATGGGGCATCGGCTCATTCCCCAACATCTCCGACCGCGGTCCCATCTGGGGAGCCTTCGGAGTATTCGGCCAGCCGGCCGCCATCGTGGTAACAGCCGACGGGAACGTGCTCGGTCACATGGGGGCGCTCGACAAGGCCGGCTTCCAGGACCTAGTTGACCGGGCCCGCGCTGCCTGACCCCCTGCTGACTGCGTTTCAACCGCTGCGTGGCCACCCACGGCTCTGGGCGTCGCCGGGCTCCGCTCGCTCGCTGGATGCTCGCTCGTCGAAACCCGACACCGCCCTCTCCACACCAGCCAGGAGCAGAGAAGCCGACAGAGACCCCCACACACTCCCAACCAACTGGCAGACAGCCGGACTGCCTCGCTGTTGGCTGGGAGGAGGCCGGTGCTGCGGCGGGGGATGAGAGCCGTAGCCTGTCGGGGCGATCGGCAACGGGAGAGCAGGAATGTCGGGGAAAACCCTCAGCCAGAAGGTTTGGGACCGCCACGTGGTGCACGCGGCCGAGGACCAGCCCGACCTGTTGTTCATAGACCTCCACCTCGTCCACGAGGTCACCTCACCGCAGGCCTTCGACGGTCTCCGTACAGCAGGCAGGGGCGTCCACCGGCCCGACCTCACCGTCGCCACCGCGGACCACAACGTCCCCACCGCCGATGTCGACCAGCCCATCGCCGATCCCGTAAGCCGCCGTCAGGTCGAGGCGTTGAGTGCGAACTGCGCCGAGTTCGGTGTTCCCCTCTACGGCATGGGCGACCCCGGGCAGGGCATAGTGCACGTCATCGGACCCGAGATGGGCCTGACCCTTCCCGGCATGACGGTGGTGTGCGGCGACAGCCACACCAGCACACACGGGGCATTCGGTGCGCTGGCGTTCGGCATCGGCACGAGCGAGGTCGAGCACGTGCTCGCCACGCAGACCCTCCCCCAACAACAGCCCGGCACCCTGGCTGTGACCGTCAACGGCGAACTGCCGGAGGGAGCGACGGCAAAGGACGTGATCCTGGCGATCGTCGGCCGCCTCGGCACAGGTGGTGGCATCGGTTCGGTCATCGAATACCGGGGCGACGTGATCCGCAACCTCTCCATGGAAGGCCGCATGACGGTCTGCAACATGTCCATCGAGGCCGGCGCGCGGGCCGGCATGATCGCCCCCGACCAGACCACGTTCGAGTACCTGGCTGGCCGTGCCCACGCACCAGCGGGCGCCGACTGGGAGGCAGCCGTCGCCGACTGGGCAGCGCTGGCCACAGACGACGACGCTGTGTTCGACTCCGAGATCGTGCTGGACGGAACCGACATCGTGCCGCACGTGTCATGGGGCACGAACCCGGGACAGGTCGTGCGCCTCGACGGTTCCGTGCCTGACCCTGCACAGATGGCCGACGCCGGCGAGAGTGAGTCCGCAGGCAGGGCGCTCGACTACATGGGGCTGACTGCCGGCACCCCCATGCGGGATGTCGCCGTCGACACCGTCTTCATCGGATCGTGCACGAACGGCCGAATCGAGGACATGCGTGCCGTGGCAGCCGTCGCCGAGGGCCGCAGCGTGAAGGAGGGTGTCCGCACGCTCGTCGTTCCCGGTTCGGGTGCCGTCAAGGCCCAGGCCGAGGCCGAGGGCATCCCGGCCATCCTCACCGCAGCCGGCTTCGACTGGCGGGAGCCGGGGGGTTCGATGTGCCTCGCCATGAACCCAGACAAGTTGACGGCAGGTGAACGCTGCGCCAGCACCAGCAACCGCAACTTCGAGGGCCGTCAGGGCCGTGGCGGACGCACCCACCTGGTGTCCCCCGCCGTGGCTGCAGCCAGCGCAATCGCCGGACGGTTCGCCTCACCGGCAGACCTGGACTGAGGAGGCAGGGAAGAAGATGCAACCAGTTGAGATCGTCTCCGGCACCGCCGTTCCCCTGCGGCGCTCCGACGTGGACACCGACCAGATCATCCCCAGCGACTGGCTCAAGAGGGTCGAGCGCACCGGCTTCGACAAGGGCCTGTTCTCGGAGTGGCGCGACAACCGTGACTTCGTGTTGAACGACGAACGCTTCGAGGGTGCCGTCGTGCTCGTGGCCGGCCCCAACTTTGGCACCGGTTCGTCGCGCGAGCACGCCGTGTGGGCCATCCAGCAGTACGGCTTCGCTGCGGTCGTGTCACCCCGCTTCGCCGACATCTTCCGCAACAACTGCACCAAGAACGGCCTCGTTCCCATACAGGTTCCCGCCGAGGTGGGCGAGGCACTGCTGGACGCCGTCGAGGCCGACCCGGGGCTGGTCGTGACGATCGACGTGGCCAACCTGACCCTCGAGGCTCCCGACGCCGGGATCTCGTGTTCGTTCCCGCTGGATTCCGCCACCCGGGAACGTTTCCTCGAGGGCCTCGACGACATAGGGATCTCGTTGCGCCACGAAGATGCCATCGTCGGTTACGAGGCGGACCGCCCCGCCTGGCTGCCGACCACCACCTGATCCGGGACCAGACCTCACAGAGCGGCGGACCGCCGCGCTTCAGGCCTCCGCTGCTGACATGCTGTGGCCGATGAAGCACACGACACGATTCCACGCCGCCCTGTTGGTGGCCATCACCCTCTCCGCTGCGGCGTGCGGTTCGGTCGACTCCGGTGGCTCGATCCGCCTCTCGGGCGCAACCTCGACCATCCCCTCTGAGGATCCACCGCCGACGACCGCCCCACCGACCACGACGCCCACACCGCCGGCAACCACCACCACCGTGGCGACCGTCGACGTCAGCGAGGTGGAGCTGACCAGCGGCCTGATCCCCTTCACCGCCTGTCAGGACCTGCTGGCGTACCTGCGGGCCGAGGCCACCGAACGGGTCGGCCCCTACGGCCTCGGGCAGGGCGGCGGCTTCTTCGGTGGACCGGTGATGCTCGAGCGTGCCGAGATGGGCATGGCTGTGCCAGCGCCGGCGATGGACATGGACGACGCCGGTTTCGCCATGGGTGGCTTCGAGGACGGGCCAATGGCGATGGGCATCGACTACTCCGGCACCAACGTGCAGGAACTCGGCATCGACGAACCCGACCTCATCAAGACCGACGGCAGCCGCATAGTCGTCGTGCAGGGCAGCGAACTGCACCACATCGACGTGTCAGGTGCCGAGGCCGTCCTCACCGACACACTCACCCTGGAGAACCACTGGAGCAGCGACCTGCTGCTGTCTGGTGACCGCCTGCTGGTCATGGCCTCCACAGATCCGCCCTGGGACCTCTACGGCCCGGAGGGAGGCGACGGCGCACCCAGCCCGCTGAGCCAACTCGTCACACCGGGCCAGTGGCGACAGCTCACAAGCATCATCGAGGTCGACCTGGGCGACCCCGCCAACCTGACTGTCGCCAACACCCTCACCCTGGGTGGCCGCTACCTGAGTGCCCGCGTGGTGGACGGTGCGGCCCGGATAGTCACCACCTCCACACCCGACGACCTGCCGTTCGTCTACCCGGCCAACGAGGCCGGCGAGGAACGTGCCGAGGCGGCCAACCGGGAGGCCATTGCACAGACCGAGATTGCCGACTGGATGCCGCGCTACGTCCACGAGGCCGGTGACGGAACGGTCACCGACGGAATGCTGGTCAAGTGCCGCGACGTCGCACACCCGGTGGAGTTCTCGGGCTTCTCCACCCTGTCGGTACTCACCGTCGACCTGGCCGAGCCCATGGGTGTTCCGTCGAGCATGGGCGTGCTTGCCGACGGCCAGACCGTCTATGCCGGCAACGAACACCTCTACGTGGCCACCAACCGGTACGTCGAAGCCACCGAGGGACCCTGGAACGAGCCCGACAACGACTACGCCACGTCCATCCACCAGTTCGACGCAACGGGCCCTGCCGCCACCCCCTACACGGCCTCCGGGACGGTCCCCGGCCACCTCCTGAACCAGTTCTCAATGTCGGAGCACCGGGGCCACCTGCGTGTCGCCAGCACGCTCGGCAGCCCGTGGTGGTTCCAGGACGAGAGCGAATCCCTCGTGACCGTGCTGACCCGCAACGAGGGTGAACTACTCCAGGTTGGCCAGGTGGGCGACATGGGCCGCGGCGAGCGCATCTTCGCCGTGCGCTTCATCGGCGACATCGGCTACGTGGTGACCTTCCGCCAGACGGACCCCTTCTACACGCTCGATCTGTCCGACCCGACGGCACCCACCGTGACGGGCGAGCTCAAGATCGCCGGCTACAGCGGCTACCTGCACCCCGTGGGCGACGGCCTCATCCTGGGAATAGGCCAGGACGCCACCGACGAAGGCCGCACCACCGGCGCCAAGGCCACCCTCTTTGACGTATCAGACCTGTCCGAGCCAGCCGTTCTCGACTCCTGGCAGGCCAGCGGCGGGAGCAGTTCCGTCGAATGGGACCACCGGGCGTTCCTCTGGTGGGAGCCCGAACACCTTGCGGTCATGCCGTTCAACGACTGGCGCAACGACATCAACGCTGCCGTGGTCCTCCAGATTGCCGACGGCACCATCGCCGAGATGGGCCGTGTCGACCACATGCCGGACCCGGGTGGCCCCACAGAGTTCCCCTGCCCGACGATCGACGCCGACCTGCTCGGTGGCGCCGCCGTCCCAGAGGGCCTCGGAGCCGAGCTGGCACTCTTCGTACCCGAGGGAATCACCCTCATGCTCTGCGTAGCCGACGAGACCGACCCCGAAAAGGACATCTACCCCTGGGTCGACGGCTACATGTGCGAGTTCCTGAACGCCGACGATGTGGCGGAATACGGCATGGAGTTCGGGCTCGGGGAGTTCGGCATCGAGGCACTCGACATACCAGAGGGCGCAACGGTCGGAGCATGCTTCCCCGACAACTACACCTGGATGCCACCGATCGAACGCACGCTCGTCATCGGCGACCACCTCTGGTCCTACAGCTGGGGCCAGGTACAGGCCAACGACCTCGCCAGCCTGGAACGGCTGCAGACCGTCAGGTTCGGAAACAGCTACTGAACCCCTCAGGTCAGGTGACTCAGGCCACCTTCTCTACGGAGTCCTCCCAGGAACCGAAGCCGCCGATCAGGTCCGAGACATCTCCGAAGCCCTCGGACCGGAGCATGCTGGCAACAACCGACGACCGGTAGCCGCCGGCGCAGTAGACCACGGTCGGCCGCTCCGGCGCGAGCTCATCCATGCGCTCGCGCACCATGGCCACGGGCAGGTTCACCGAACCGGGGATGACCCCCTCGGTGCCGCACTCACCCGCGGCCCGCACGTCGACCACCTGGAGATCGTCGACGTCGGCGATGCGCTCGGCGAGCACACCCGAGGTGAGACGGGAGGCGGCAGCGGTGCGACCCGGGTTACCGGTCATGGCCTCGTAGGGATCAACAAGGCAGCCGACCACCCTGTCGAAGCCGATACGTGCAAGACGGTTCTTGGCCTCGAGTTCGGTCCCCGGATCGGCAAACAACACAATGTCAACGTCAACGGGAACCACCGAACCTGCGAACTCGGCGTAGCGGCCGTTGAGGCCGACGTTGATGGCAACCACCAGGTGCCCGCGGGCGAAGTCCTCGGGGTCGCGAACGTCAACCAGGACAGCGCCGGCGGCAGTGGCTGCGTCAACCTCGTCGAGCGACGGGCCGG
Organism: Acidimicrobiaceae bacterium; assembly: GCA_002687745.1. GTDB lineage: Bacteria > Actinomycetota > Acidimicrobiia > Acidimicrobiales > MedAcidi-G1 > UBA3125. Next base: position 28,878 of record NZBE01000003.1, read on the forward strand.
TGGGCAACTGTTCCTCGTCGAGCAGGCCGTGGTCGCTCTGGTTCAGCACGGCGTCGTAGGGGAAGTAGGCGGGCGCTGTCGGCTGCCCCTCGGTGATGAGGCCGATGAACGTGTCGCGGTCGGGCGCCTTGACCGCGTAGTTGCTGCGCCGCTGCTCGCCGATGGTGGACGACGTGTCGGTCGACAGGTTCTTGCCGCAGGCTGACCCGGCACCGTGACCCGGAAACACCCGGGTGGCATCTGGCAGGGTCATGAGGCGCTCGTGGAGGCTGTCGTACAGACAACTGGCCAACTCGTCACGCGAGTGTCCAAAGGACACCAACAGGTCCGGCCGCCCAACGTCGCCGATGAACAGCGTGTCGCCGGTAAGCACCGCGTATGGCTCAGCGTCGTCGGCGTGTTCCCACACGACCACGCTCAACGACTCAGGCGTATGCCCCGGCGTGTGGCGGAACTCCAGCACCACCTCGCCCAGCACCATCCGCTCGCCGTCGCCGAGGGGGCGGAAGTCGAACTCGGGCGACGCCACCGACGAATAGCCGATGTCGGCACCGGTGGCTGCGGCCATCTCCAGGTGACCCGACAGAAAGTCGGCGTGGAAGTGGGTCTCGACCACCAACTCGATCGACAGGCCCGCCTCGGCGGCGTCGGCCAGGTACTCGCCGACGTCACGTCGGGGGTCGACTACAACCGCCCCCGACCCGTCGACTCGTCGCCGACGAGGTAGGAGGCCTGCGACAGGCATTCCAGGTAGTACTGGGTGAAGATCACGCGCCCGCAGTGGACGATGCGACCCTGATTGCCTGGGCGGCACCGTCGGCGTCGACCGACGAACCCCTGTTGTAGGGGAGCATCCCGAGGGCAACGGCCATGGGGCAGATGTTCAGCGCGGCGGTGGTGGCAAGGGCCGCGCCGATGAGCAGCGAGAGCACCCAGAAACCGGAAACGACCGCATTCAGGGCGAAGCCGGCAAGCACCAGCAGGCCGGCGGTGAACCTGACCTGTCGATCCATGGCCCAACGCGGCTTTCCGAGCACCATGTCGCCACCGGCCTCATTCCATGCGATGACACCACCATCCAGGACACTCGCGGTCTGGCACCCCGCTGCCGCAAGGCGCTCGCCAGCCTTGGCGGCGCGCTGGCCCGACTCGCAGACAAGCACGATCGGACCGATCGCCTCGGCGAACTGCTCACAGCGCCCTGCAAGCAGGTCGAGCGGAAGGTGCACAGACCCGGCAATGTGCCTGGTCTCGTACTCGGCGCTCGTGCGCACGTCGACAAGCGTCACGCCAGGCCCGTTCCGGAGCTGGTTCTTCAACTCGTGGGCGTTGACTGTCGTGATCTCCATTGCGTCCCCGTTTCGTCGACGGTCCCTGTATTGAACAGTGTGCCCCAGACAGCAGGCGATTGGTACCCCGGCGCGGGGCCGGCCTCAGCCCAGGTGACCCGGCCGCTCCACGGCGTTTGGGTCCTCGCCCGTGGCACGGACCCGGGCGATCTTGTTGAGAGCTGAGATGAACGCCCTCGCCGACGCCTCGACAACGTCGTTGGCAAGACCCCTTCCGGACACCTTCAGGCCGTCGCTGCTCTCAAAGGAGAGGGCCACGTCGGCCAGTGCGTCCACACCACCGGTTACCGACATCACGTTGTAGTCGGTGAGGTGGCCGTCGATTCCAGTTGCGATCTTGACCGCCGTACACGAGGCGTCGACCATTCCGGAACCCTCGACAGAGACCGACTTCTCCTCGCCACTTACCCTCATCACCAGGTCGGCCGACGGCGTGGTCCGGCTTCCGGCCCTGACATCGATGCTCACAAGGGAGAAGGTGGCCTCCACCCTGTCGCCCATCTCCTCGGCAACGAGTGCCTCAAGGTCGGCATCGGTGAGCTGAACCTTGCGGTCGGCAAGTTCCTTGAATCGGGTGAACGCCGAGTTGAGGGCATCGCCCTGGATCTCAATGCCCATCTTCTGGAGGGTGTCTTTGAAGGCGGCCCGACCAGAGTGCTTTCCGAGCACCAGCTGGCTCTCGCCCTGACCCACGACGGATGGGTCCATGATCTCGTAGGTGGTGCGCTCGTTCAACACACCGTGCTGGTGGATGCCCGCCTCGTGGGCGAAGGCATTGCGGCCGACAACAGCCTTGTTGAACTGCACCGGGTACCCGGTGAGATGGCTCACCATGCGCGACGACCTCGCCAGTTCCTCGGTCCTGATGCTGGTCTCGACGGTGTCGTAGGTGTCAGGCCGGGTGCGGATGGCCATGACGATCTCCTCCATGGCGGCGTTACCGGCCCTCTCCCCGATGCCGTTCACGGTGCACTCCACCTGCCTGGCCCCGGCCTGCACTGCGGCAAGCGAGTTGGCCACGGCGAGACCCAGGTCGTTGTGGCAGTGGGTGCTGATCACGTAGTCGCCGCGGACCCTCTGCCTGATTGCGCGGATGCGCTCGGCCCACTCGGCCGGAATGGCGTAGCCGACCGTGTCGGGGATGTTGAGCGTGCCGGCACCGTTGTCAACGGCCGCCTGGAGGACGTCGCACATGAACTCGAAGTCGGACCTGGAGGCGTCCTCGGGGCTGAACTCCACGTCGTCGGTGTAACCACGGGCCCGCTCCACGGCTGAGGCGGCCTCGGCCAGGACCTGCTCGGGGCTCATCTTGAGCTTGTACTCCATGTGCGTGGGACTGGTGGCGATGAAGACGTGGATACGACGCCTCTGCGCCGGCTCGATTGCCTCCCAGCAGCGGTCAATGTCCTTGTGTGCGGTGCGCGACAGGCCACAGATCACCGGACCCTTCACGGACGATGCGATGGCATGTACGGCCTCGAAATCACCCCGGCTGGCAATGGGAAAGCCGGCCTCGATGTAGTCCACTCCCAGGCGCGCCAACTGCTCGGCGATCTCGAGCTTCTCGCCGGTGTCGAGGGAAATACCCGGCGACTGCTCGCCGTCACGGAGGGTCGTGTCGAATATGACAACCCTGTCTCTGGTCGGTGTGTCGCTCATTGCCTGCTCCGGTCGTGTACTGGTTCGGTGTTGCTGGTCTGGTCGGTCAGGTCCTGTGTGAAAAACGAGAGAACCTCCCGGCCCTTCGGGCTCAGGAGGTTCGGACGAACGCGTATGGGTGCGCTCGCCCTAGGTCAGCAGCAGGAGGTTGAGTTCGGTTCGCATCGGCCACCAGTCTAGACCAGGAGTACCGACCGGTCACAACCCGGATTTCGGCGACAGTCCGCGTGGCCTCAGGTCAGGTCGATGCCGTGGACGCTGACGATCCCCTCCCGCTCGGCAAGGCTCGCAACCACCTCGGCCCCGACCGCCTGGTCGGTTGTGAGCACCATCACGGCTGTCGCCGCTCCGGCATCGTGTCCGACGGTCATGTTCTCCACGTTCACCCCCGCGTCACCCACCACGGTTCCGACCAGGCCGATCATCCCGGGGCGGTCGTCGTTTCGCACAACCAGCATGTGGTCACTGGGCGGCACGTCGACAGGATGGTCGTCAATCATCACGATCCGCTGCTCAGCCGACAGGCCGGCGAGAGTGCCCGACAGCGCCAGGCGGTCTGAACGCAGCGTGATCGTGTTGAGGTAGTCGGTAGCGACGACCGAGGAGACCGTGCGAACGTCGAGGCCCCGCTCACGGGCCATCTCGTCTGCGTTCACGTAGGTGACCGCCTCGGCCACCACCCTGTCCAACAGACCCTTCACCACAGCGAGGGTTGCCAGACGATCGTCGACCTCGCCGATCTGACCGCGGAACTCCACGTCGAGGCGGTCGGGCAGACGACCCGACAGTGCCCCGAAGACCTCGCCCAACTTCTCGGCCAGCGGAACGAACGGCCGGATCACCTCCGGGGCGACCCCCACGTCGATGTTCACAGCAAAGGGCACGTACTCGCCGGCGAGTGCCAGCACCACCTGCTCCGCGATCGTGGTACCTGCCTTGTCCTGGGCCTCTGCGGTGCTGGCACCCAGATGGGGTGTAACCACCACCTGTTCCAGGCCGAACAGGGGCGAGTCGGTGGTGGGTTCCTCGGCGAACACGTCGATGGCGGCACCAGCGATGCGCCCGGACCGGATTGCAGCAGCCAGAGCCTCCTCGTCGACGATCCCCCCCCGGGCCACGTTCACGATGCGCTGACCAGGCTTGGAGATCGCCAGCAGGTCGGCACCCACGAGCCCGACCGTGTCAGGGGTCCTCGCCAGGTGGAGGGTCAGGAAGTCGGAGCGTCTGGCCACCTCATCCAGGTCAGCCATCTCGATGTCCAGGTTCCTGATGCTCTCCTCGACCACGAAGGGGTCGTGGGCAAGGATTCGCATTCCGAACGAGGCTGCACGCTCGGCGACCAGCCTCCCGATGCGGCCCAGGCCGATAATGCCGAGGGTCTTGTCGCACAACTCGACGCCCTTCCAACGGGAACGGTTCCAGACCCCGCCCACCAGGTCGGCGTGTGCCTGCGGTATGCACCGGGCCTGGGCAAGGAGCAGAGCCATCGTGTGCTCCGCTGCCGAAATCGAGTTGGAGAGCGGTGCGTTGACAACCATCACGCCACGCCGGGTGGCCGAACGCACGTCGACATTGTCGAGGCCGATTCCTGCACGACCAACAACTTCAAGGCCCTCGGTGGCCTCGAGCACCTCGGCGGTCACCTGCGTCGCCGACCTGATGATGAGCGCAGACGCACCCTCGAGTGCAGCGGCCAGGTCGGCTCCGTTCAGGCCCACCTGCATGTCGATGTCATGACCGGCACAGCGCAGGACGTCAAGGCCGGACTCGGCGATCTCCTCGGTTACCAGCACCCTTGCCATGTGTAAAGCGTGCCCCGACCCGACCCGCCCCGCAACCACGGTCCGGCGGTCGTTACACGGCGTTCACGTTCCCGACGGCTCAGACACCGTCCACGTCGAGTGGCGGCAGGTCGTCGGCCGCGTCGAATCCGAAGCGCTGGGCGAAGAACGACAACTCGGCCTCGAGCGCACGCACGATGTTGGGAGCCCTGCGAAAGCCGTGCCCCTCGTCGGGGAACTCCAGGTAGGCGAACGGAACACCCTTCTCGCTCAGGGCGTCGGCCATGCTGCGAGCCTGGTCAGGGGGCACGATCGGATCCTCGGCCCCCTGCAGCAGCAGCATCGGCGTAGCCAACAGGTTGGTGTGGTGGACAGGAGACCTCGCCCGGTACACCACCTCATCGCCGGGCCATGCACCCACCAGGCGATCAAGGTAGCGGGCCTCGAACTTGTGGGTGTCGGCCGCAAGCGCCGCGAGGTCGGCCACCCCGTAGCGGCTGGCTCCGGCGCTGAAGACATCGTGGAACGTGACTGCTGCCAGCACCGTGAAGCCCCCGGCACTGCCACCCTTGATCGCCATGCGCTCCACATCCACATCACCCCGGCCTGCCAGAAAACCGGCAACCGCCACACAGTCCTCCACATCGACGACACCCCACTCCCCCCAGAGCCGGTGCCGGTAGGGGCGGCCGTATCCGGTCGAACCCCGGTAGTCCACGTCGGCCACCACGAAGCCACGGCTGGTCCAGTAGGCGACGGACAGCTGCAACTGGGTCCGCGCTGAACCCGTAGGGCCGCCGTGCGCCAGCACCAGAAGCGGAGGGCGCTCACCGTCAGGCACCCGGTGATCCGGATTGGTCGGTGGATACACGAGGGCGTAGGCATCCTCGCCGTGCGACGTCGGGAAGCAGACGGGCTCAGGTACCGGAAACCACTCCGCGCCCAGGCCCAGGTCCCGACGGCTGCCCAGTTCCCTGACATCCCCCGGACCAATGGCCGCCACCACAGGCTCGCTGGCCCACGAGGCCACGACGGCCACCACGCCGTCGCCATGGGCTGAGACAGCACCGACCGAGGTGGCATCCACTGTCACGTCTGTGACCGTGCCGTCGTCCGCCAGCACCGACAACCGGTCCACACCGTCCACCCGCCGTGCGAACCAGACCTCATCGCCTACGAACGCATACCTGGACAGCCCGAACACCCACTGCGGCGTGCCGACCTCGAACTCTCCCGAGGTCATCTGCTCCAACGACCCGTCGACCCCCAGCCTGTACAGGTGCCACCATCCGTCACGGTCGGTGACGACGTGGAGCACCCCACTGGCGTTCCACCCGGGCTGGAAGAAGGACTCTCCGGACCCGGCCTCTACGACACCACCACCACCGACAGGACATGCACCTGAGATGGCGCCGTCGTCGAAGTCGGCCACCCACAGTTCCGTGTCGTCCCACGGCAGGTTCGGATGGTCCCACTGGACCCAGGCCAACCGTCCACCATCGGGAGAGATGCGCGGCGACGACACGAAGTCGGGGCCCGACACCAGAACCTCCAACCGCAGCGAGCCGTCCAGCGCCACGGCCACCAGGTCGTTGACCGGTTCGCTCCACTGCCCGTGCGACTCCCGGATGCACACGTACCAGCGGCCATCCGCCGTCGGCCGACCATCCGCATACCGGAGCGCCCTCGGCGACTCCGGCTCCGGCGTCAGGGCCGTTGGCGAGCCGCCCTCGTCCAGCCGGTAGAGGCGCTGGTCGGAGTGGTCGCTGTAGACAAGCGTGCCACCGAACGCCCACCAGGCACCGCCGCCGTACTCGTGCACCAGGGTTCGCACGTTCACCTCTGGAGGAACGGCATCCACCCCGTCACACACGACGACGGAGCGACCACCCTCATCGGGACGCGACTCGGACCACCACACCCGGCCACCGTCCACTACCACCTCGGAGGGTGACGCAGCACCGGCCACCAGCAGGCCTGCGGTTATCGGCGACCCCCAGCTTCCGCAGGGCGCCGTGTCCGCTAGTCCCCCCATCCCAGGATCTCGACCACCTGGTCACCGAGGGTCAGCGGGTCGTACGGCTTGACAGTCAACCGCCGGGTGCCGATTGGCGCATCGGGACGCGGCCCCATTCTGGACCACGTCCCCCTCAGTGACGCTGGTGCCATTCGGCCACCAATCCGTTGGCCCTCTGGGGCACCCTCGCCGGACACCCTCTACCGGGTTGCAGGGACCTCACCACGACCCGGCCTGAACAAACCCTAGTGCAGCCCCGGCCACAGGGCCTCTGGCCTCACGGATTGCCTAGCGGTTCAACAGGTCAACCACCCTGGTGAGGCCCTCTTCGAGGTCGGCATCACCGAGGGCGAACGACAGACGGGCATACCCCGGGGTGCCGAACGCCTCGCCGGGGACAATCGCCACCTTGGCCTCGTCCAGGATGATGCCTGCCAACTCGTTGGTTGTCGAAGCGGTCCTTCCGGCGATGTCCCGGCCGAGCAGGGCCGACATGTCCGGGTAGGAGTAGAAGGCACCCTGGGGCTCCAGCAACTCAAGGCCGTCGATCTGGCGAAGCAGCCCCGACATCGCCACCCGCCTCCTGTCAAAAGCCTCGCGCATTGCCACGACATCGGTCAGGTCGCCGGCCACCGCCGCCAGCGCCGCCCTCTGTGACACGTTCGCCACGTTGCTCGTGGCGTGCGACTGCAGGTTCGCCGCAGCCTTCACCAGATCGGCTGGGCCGATCATCCAGCCGACGCGCCAGCCGGTCATGGCATAGGTCTTGGCGACGCCGTTGAGCACCACGCAGGTGTCAGCCAGGTCGGGAACCAGAGCACGGATGGAGTGGTGCTCGTGTCCGTCGTAGGTGAGGTGCTCATAGATCTCATCGGCGACAACCCAGATGCCGTGCTCGTACGCCCACTCCCCGATGGCCCTGATCTCGTCGGCCGGGTATACAGCACCGGAGGGATTGGAAGGTGACACGAAGAACAGCGCCTTGGTGTTCGGGGTGCGGGCCGCCTCCAACTGGTCGACGGTGACCCGAAAGCCCGAGGCCACGTCGGTCTGGAGGACCACGCTCGTTCCACCTGCGAGGGCGATGCACTCCGGATAGGTGGTCCAGTAGGGCGCCGGCAGCAGGACCTCGTCGCCGGGGTTCAAGAGGGCGGCACACGAGTTGTAGACGGCGTGCTTGCCACCGTTGGTCACCAGCACCTGGGAAACCTCAGGACGCCATCCCGAGTCACGCCGGGTCTTTTCGACCAGCGCCGCCTTCAGCTCCGGAAGCCCACCCGCCGCCGAGTACCTGTGGTTGACCGGGTCCTCACAGGCCGCCACGGCCGCGGCAACGATGTGATCCGGTGTGGGAAAGTCGGGCTCGCCGGCACCGAACCCGATGACAGGCTCACCGGCGGCGCGCAACTCACGGGCCTTGTTGGTCACGGCCATGGTCGCCGACTCGGCGATCGCACCGACACGGGCCGATAGGCGTTGTGTGGTCATTGGGGCTCCCGGGTTGGCTGCTGGCCGCCAGTCTGCCAGCAGCGGTCCACCAATCGCTGCCAAATTCAGCCACAGGCTGTGAAGTAGGGAGCCAGGTACTCGAGGGCCAGGTCACCCTCGGCCTGTTGGGCAAGGCCCTGATAGGCCAGGCATGCCGAAACCTCCAGCTCACCGCGGCCACACCCCAGTTGCCGGGCCCGTTCCTCCAACTCGGATGTACGCATCAACCGGTCGACAGAGGCAAAGGGATGGTCCGGATCCTCTGCCTCGAGGCTGGCGAGGGTCCTGCCGGCGAGGCTGTCGAGGACCTGTTCGGCAACCACACGACCCACCCTGGTCAACTCAGCGCAGGTGGTGGCGTCGACCGGTTCGGTCACCGGACCCCCGCCACACGCGACCAGCGACACCGACCCCAGGGCAACGACCAGCAGCGTGGCAGACAGGCGCATCGACAGCGACGGTAGCGGCAGGGTGCGGCGGGAAACGGTCAGCCGGCACCGACGATCATCGCAACCGCCACGAAGTGGATTGCGACCGCCGCGGTGACGAGCGCATGCCATACCTCGTGGTAGCCGAACACCCTGGGCGACAGATCCGGCCACCTGACACCCAACATGATCGCACCACCGCTGTACAGGAGACCCTCGACGACGATCAGCACAAGTACCGATGTGTCGAGCGCCCGGAACAGGTCGGGTGCCACCATGATCGGCACCCAGCCGAGGGAGAGAAACAGCGTGTTCATGAGGCCGCGCGGAGGGTGGAACGGAAGCATCCGCAGCGTCACACCGATGACGGCACCAATCCAGGTCGCCCACAACAACAGCTGTGCGGATCGCCCCTCGAGGCTCGACACGGCGACCGGCGTGGCACTGGCGGCTATGAGGATGAAGATCGCCGCATGGTCGAACCTGAACAGCATCTCCCACACGGGGATGGGCCAGCGGCGGAGGTGCACCAGGGCACTTGCCACGAACATCAACAGAGCGCCAGCGGCGAACACACCGGCCCCGAGGCGGTCCGCCCCGGAAGGGGTCTGCCATACGAGCGCTACGCCACCGGCCACCGCCAGCGGCACGGCCGCCCGGTGCATGACACCGCGCCAGAGGGGGCGCCCGTGCACCAGGGACCGCCTGACCGACTCGGAGAGGTTGCCGGGAACCTCGTCGTGCGCGTCCACCACGGCGCCGAACCTAGACGCTGGGACGGGTCCTGATGAACCGGATCGGCCGGTCACGCGACCAGGCGCAGCAGGGCCGTGGTGGCCATGGCCGCCAGCACCACGATGACAAACGGTGCCCGCCTCCAGACCGCCGAAGCGCCCACCGCAACCCCGAACAGTCGGGCGTCGATGATCAACGAAGTCCCGTCGGTGACCGACATCATCACCAGCAGGGCCGAGAACAGAGCCGCCGGCAGCAACGACGCAAGGGGCGCAAGGGGCCTGCTGAACCGCTCCCCTGCCGAGAGGCCGACCAGCTTGAACAGGTAGGCGCCGGCCGAGAGCATGAGGATCCCACCCCAGCTCACAGGTCCGCTCCGTTCCCGCTACCCGCCCGTTCCTGCCTGGCTGCCACCCAGAGGCCCGGTCCGACCGCAGCCGCGGCAAGGAGCATTGGCAGGCCAGCGGCCGTCGTCGGCACTGCCACCACGGCGATGGCGGCACCGACCAGTGCTGTGACCCTGCCGGGCCTGGTCCGAAGGTGAGGCGCCAACAAGGCCACGAACGCAGCCGGAAACGCTGCGTCAAGGCCCCAGGCACCGGGGTCATCCAGCACCCCGCCCAGCAGCACACCAAGGGCCGTGCCCGTGTTCCAGAAGATGAACAGCCAGATCCCCGTGAACCAGAAGGCGTCCCTGCCGTGCTCGGCGGTGTTCTGGGCGGCTGCCATAGCCGTCGTCTCGTCGATGAGGAACTGTGCGGCCACCAGCCGGCGCCCCCTTCCTGCAGCCAGCATCGGCGCCATGACCGGCCCGTAGAGGGAGTTGCGCGCAGCCAGCAGCAGGCCGCTGCCCACAGCTGACGCGATGCTCCCGCCACCGGCAACTACCGACACAACAGCGAACTGCGACGCCCCGGTGAAGGTAAGCACCGACAGGGCGGATGCCTGGTACAGCGAAAAGCCCGAGGTGTCTGCAAAGACACCGAAGGTGACTCCTATGAGGCCCGTGGCCGCGGCCAGCACGAAGGCCTGGCGGCGGTGGCCGACCAACCTCACCTCTTCAAGAGGGCGACCAACTGGTCGCCCATGTCGTTCAACTCGGCTGCGCAGGCGTGAAAGACATCCTGGTCGCCAGAGGCAGGATCCACGACCTCCTCCCACTCCTCGATTTCGACGGCCGCCAGGTCCATGCCTGCCAGGCGTTCGCCGAGGGAGCCCGCTGTGGGTAGGTGGCGTACCAGCCTCGGAAGGGTCGCCGTACGTGCCGCCACCTCCGGGTGGTGGTGCCTGATCCAGGCGACGTGGCCGGGTTCCATGGCCACAACCAGGTCGGAGTTGGCGTGCTCGTCGCCGAACTGGCGGCTCCTGTGGTCCATGTCGGAGAGGTTGAGGTTGGCGAGGGCCAGACGGGTGCGCTGGCTCATGGGGTGCCCTTCGAGGACCAGGGTGCCGGCGGCTACCGCCGTGTAGCCCGGTGCCCGGTCGGCGAACATGGCGCGCGCCATCACCGACCTGGCGGCGTTGCCCGTGCAGAGGAAGCAGACGACGGGTCTGGGGTCATGCCCGTCGTTCAACGTCCGCTCCCCTGTTCGCTGGAACCCTGCCTGTGGGTGACCGTCACGAACAGGGCCTCAGCCTCGGCGGTTACCTCACCTGCGACAAGACACCTTGCCCTGGCTGAGAGGCGGCGCCCCGACCGCCTCTCCACCCATGCCTCGAGGCGCAGGTCGGCATCTATCGACGTGGGCTTCCGGTAGCGGACCTCGAGGCGCGCCGTCACAGCCGGACCGGCATCGACGAGGCCGGGTGCGCCACTCAGGATGTCGTCGAACAGCCCGGCCAGGAAACCACCGTGGAGGCGTCCCGGTGGGCCCTCGCGGGTCCGGCCCGTGTGGAGTTCCCCTACGACGATCTGCCTTCCGTCCGAATCAGCCTCGCGGGTAACCGTCATGGGTGGTGCCAGGGGGTTGTGGCCTCCGCGGTAGAGGCTGTGCTGGCGGTGTTCGGTCCGTAGGCGGGAGCGGCCGTCGTCGTCGAGGTCCTCATCTGGTACCTCGTACCAGCGCAGCCTCACCGAGTCGCCCAGCCGACTCCTGGCCCCGGCAACCAGTCGGCTGGCCTCCTCCAGCTGTTCGGGGGTGGACTGAAGCAGGTGCAGGTCATCGACGAGGCCGCGGACCTCGTCGGCAAGGTTCTGCAGGGCCCCGCTCTCGTCGCCGCCATCCGGTGGGTTCGAAGTGGGTTGGTCAGCGGTCGACATGACCCCCCTGTCTAGCGGGTCGGCCACCGCTGGCGGTCAGCGACCGGGATCCTCGAATCCCGGTGGATAGTCGATCGAGCTGAACGGATGGTCGTCGATGGAGCGTCGCATCCCGGGAGTCTGGCATCGGACCCCATCCGCTGGCCAGATTGATACCTGACTAATCTTATCGGAATAGTGTTGATTCCCGGAACAACGCTCTGTAGGTTACTCCTCTAATCCCGACCAAACCTATCGGCTTTATCAGGACCAGAGACATGACGACGCCCGACACCACAGTCCAGATACACAGCACACCCCCCCTGTCGCGCTCCCAGGTCCACTCCCTCAACCTGAGATTCGAAGACAGCCATCCGACCCAGATCATCCGCTGGGCGGTCGACCGGTTCGGAAACCACCTGGCACTGACCACATCGTTTTCCGACACCCTCCTCGTGGACCTGGCCCTCAGCATCGACCCCGACATCGAGGTGGTATTCCTCGACACCGGCTTCCACTTCGCCGAGACCCTCGACGTGCTGCGCCGCTCCCAGGTCCGCTACGAAATGAACCTGCGAGTCGAACGACCCGACCCGGCCACCGTCGACCTGTGGGCGAAGGGAAGCGACGCCTGCTGCGCCGCCCGCAAGGTCGCACCCCTCGAACGTGCACTCAACGGAAAGAAGGCGTGGCTCTCAGGCCTGAGGCGAGATGACAGCACCGCCAGGGCGGACACGCCCATCGTGTCGATCGACCGGCGCGGCCTCGTCAAGGTGAGTCCGATCGCCGCCTGGCCCACTCGCGAGGTGGAGGCCTACTCAGAGGCCAGGGGAATCATCTCGAACCCCCTGACCTCAGACGGCTACGAGTCGATCGGATGCTGGCCGTGCACCGAGCGGGCACAACCAGACTCCGACACACGGAGCGGACGCTGGGCAGGCACCCCCCGGACCGAATGCGGGATCCACCTGTGAGCCCCACCGCCTACCCCGTGAACCTGGACCTCGCAGGGCGCCGCGCCCTGGTCGTGGGAGCAGGGCCCGTGGCTGCCCGCAAGGTGGCCGGCCTGCTCGACGCCGGAGCCGACGTAACCGTCGTGGCCCCAACGGCTGTCGACGAGATAGCCGACGACAGTGGGATCCGCTGGCACGAACGCCCCTACCGGCGCGGCGAGGTTGCCTCGTACCGCCTGGCCATAACCGCCACCGGTGACACAGATGTCGACAGCCAGGTGCACCGCGACGCAGAAGCCGCCGGAGTGTGGCTCAACAGCGCCGACGACCCCGAACGCTGCACCTTCACGCTCCCCGCAGTCTCCCGCCACGGCGACCTCCAGGTCACCGTCTCCACCGGGGGCAGCAGTCCCGCCGTGTCCCGGTGGCTGCGGCGCAGCCTCTTCGACGACATCGGCCCCGAACACGCCACCGTTGTGGCCCTCGCCTCCGAGGTCCGCACCGAACTACGCGAGGCGACCGGAACCAGCGAATCCCCCGCCTGGGACAACGTCCTCGACGACGCCATCATCGAAACCGTCCGCCGGGGCGACGTGGAGACTGCAAGGCAGGCCCTCAGACGAGGCCTGGGCCTTACCGGGACCTCGAACCTGGAGCCGACACAATGACAGTCCACCTTGTGGGTGCCGGCCCCGGCGACCCGGACCTCCTGACGCTGCGTGCAACCAGGCTGCTCGACAGCGCCGACATCGTCGTACACGACCGCCTGATCGACCCCGGCGTCCTGGCACTGGTCGCCCCCTGGGCAGAGGTGATCGACGTGGGCAAACGACCCGGGGGGCCAGCCGACGCACAGGAACGCATCCACCGGATACTCGTTGACGCTGCTGCCAGAGCCCACACCGTCGTGCGGCTCAAGGGAGGCGACCCGTTCGTGTTCGGACGCGGCGGCGAGGAGGCCGAGGCCCTACGGGCAGCCGGAATCGACGTCAAGGTCGTACCGGGAATCACCTCGGCCATCTCAGGGCCGGCAGCGGCCGGGATCCCGGTGACGATGCGCGGGCACTCCAGCGGCTTCACCGTCATCACCGCACACCAGGACCCAGCATCCGAACAGTCCATCGACTGGGACGCAGCGGCCCGACTCGGAACAACCCTCGTAGTGCTGATGGGAGCGACACGTACGGCTGTGATTGCAGAGCGTCTGCTGACCGGAGGCCTCCCGTCAGACACCCCCGTCGCCGCCGTGGAATCGGCCACCACCACCCACCAGCGCGTCCACAGGACCAACCTGGCCGGAATGGCCGACCTGACCGTACGACCACCGGCCGTGCTCGTGATCGGAGCCGTAGCCGGCCTCGACGTCACCGACTCCGGAACAGCGGACAGGGGATTTGACGACCTGATCTCCCAACTAGCCACCGAGCACGGAGGAACCCGATGGCCCCGCTGACGATCCCCACCGCTCCGACCAGCCCGGTCACGCCACTCGACCCCGACATCGAAGCCGACATATCCAAGTTCGAGGAGATGCTCGCCGGCTACCAGTCAGGGCGCGTCGACGAGGACGTGTTCCGCGTCTTCCGCCTAAACAACGGCATCTACGGACAGCGCCAGGGCGGCACCAACCAGATGGTGCGCGTCAAGGTTCCCTACGGCTCCATGACCGCCGACCAGCTCGACATGCTGGGCTCACTGGTCGAGGACCACAGCCGCGGCTGGGGCCACATCACCACACGCCAGAACCTCCAATTCCACTTCGTGGAGCTGACCGAGGTCCCCGAGGTGATGAAAAAGCTGGCCTCGGTGGGCCTGACCACACGCGAGGCCTGCGGCGACACCGTCCGCAACGTGCAGGGCTGCCACCTGGCCGGGGCATGCCCCTTCGAGGTGCTTGACATAACCGCCTGGGCCGAAGCCGCCTACAGGCACTTCGTACGCAACCCCATCGCCCAGCGCCTGCCCCGCAAGTTCAAGATCAATTTCTCGGGATGTGCCACCGACTGCGGCCAGGCCATGTTCAACGACTCCGGAATAGTCGCAACCAGCCGGACCTTCGAGGACGGCAGCGTCGAACAGGGCTTTCGCGTCTACATAGCCGGCGGGCTCGGCACCACCCCCTTCCCCGCACTGGCACTGGAAGAGTTCACCACCAGGGAGGACCTGCTCCCCACCATCGAATCCATCCTGCGGGTCTTCGACCAGACCGGCAACCGTGACAACAAGCTGCGGGCCCGCATGAAGTGGGTCGTGGACCAGTTGGGAATCGACGAGGTCCGACGGCGCATCTTCGCCACCCGCAAGCTCCTGCCCGCATCGGCGACATGGCCCGGCGGGATACCGGACGTGGTGAGCGAATGGGGCGACACACCGGCCGGCGTCTCACCCGGTGCCACACCCACCCCTGTTGGCCACGGCGTCCCCGTCAGCATCGGCGCAAGGACCCCCTATGAACGCTGGGCCGAGGCCAACGTGGTCCGGGGAATCGGCAACGGCACCGTATCCGCCTATGCGTGGTGCGCCCTCGGAGACATCACCGGCGACCAGTTCCGGGCCATGGCAGCCGTCATACGGACCCTCGACGTCGACATCCGCGTCACCAACAGGCAGAACTTCATCGTCCGAAACCTCGGCGAACACCAGCTTCCGGGACTGTTCGACATGCTCGAAGCCGCCGACATGGCCAGACCCGGCGCAGAACTCTCGCGCGACGTCGTGGCCTGCCCCGGCGCAGACACCTGCAACCTTGCCGTCACCCAGAGCCGGGGTCTCGCCCAGGCGATCGGCGACGCCCTCGACGAGGCCGGCCTCGCCGAGGTGGGCGGCGTACGCACCAACATCTCCGGCTGCACGAACAGCTGCGGCCAGCACCACACCGCCGACATCGGGTTCTTCGGGGCCGAGCGACGGGCCCACGGAAGAGCGGCGCCCGGCTACCAGATGCTGCTGGGGGGACACGTGGGCGACGAGCAGATCCAGTTCGGGCAGAAAGCCCTGCGGCTGCCGGCCAGGAACGCCCCAGAGGCCGCCGTAAGGGTCATCAGCCGCTTCGTGGACGAACGCACAGCTGGTGAACCGTTCCACGGGTGGCTCGAACGATCCGGCGGAGTGTCAGGGGTGGCAGCCAACCTCAAGGACCTCGACGAGTTCCCCACCCCCGACGAGGAGCCCGGCTACTACGTGGACTTCGACGAGACAGGCCCATACGTGGCCGAGATCGGCGACTCCGAATGCGCCACCTGACCCGGTTCCGGGCCAAACCGACCTGACCGGGATCCCGCCCGTCGCTGCATCGGCCCCCCCGGGCGGGCAGGATCTCAGCCATGAACGTACCCATAGCGCAACTGCTGCTCCAGGAGGATCCACCGGAGTACGGGCGGGCCGAACAGGTATCGCCCCTGGTGCGGCGCATCGTCGCCGACAACCCGTCCCGCTTCACCTACCACGGAACGGGGACCTTCATCGTGGGGCCCGCCGGGACCGGCAACGTCGCGATCATCGATCCGGGGCCCGACGATGAGGCGCACGTGGCAGCGCTTCTGGCAGCAGTCGACGGCCAGACCGTCACCCACATCCTCGTCACCCACACCCACCCCGACCACTCACCTGCCAGCGCAGCCGTCAAGGCCGCAACCGGTGCGACCACCTACGGCTTCGGACCCCACCCCGAGGCGGCCATCAGGGCACACGAGGAGCGGACCAGGCGTGCCATCGAAGCCGGAGAGGACCCGGAACCAGACGACGGCGAGGGCGGTGGCGACACCAACTTCGTACCCGACATCGCCGTAGCCGAAGCCGACATCGTCGCCGGAGACGGCTTCACCTTCGAATGCCTCCACACCCCGGGTCACATCTCCAACCACCTCTGCTTCGCCCTGGCCGAAGAGCAGACCCTCTTCACCGGAGACCACGTCATGGGATGGTCGACGACGGTCATCCCCGCACCCGACGGTGACCTGGCCGACTACATGGACGGCCTGGAACGTCTGGTCGGCCGTTCAGAGACGACCTACCGCCCCACACACGGACCTGCAATCACCGATCCCGTCCCCTTCGTAACAGCCCTACTCGCCCACCGCCGCCACCGCGAAGACCAGATCGTGGCCGCCCTCAAAGACGGACCCGGAACAGTCGCCGCCCTCGTCGCCGACATCTACGCCGATGTCGACGAGAAACTCCACAAGGCGGCGGGAGCATCGGTGTTCGCCCACCTCCTCGCCCTCCACCGCAGGGGAAGGGCCACAGCCGACCCCGGACCCGACCCCGAGGCCGAGTGGTCACTCACCTGAAGGCCACCGGCCAACTCAGGCAGGGGTGAACGCACAGGGAAGGCGCTTGACCCCATTCACGAAGTTGGCCCGCAGACGGTCAGGTGGAGCCGTGGCACGGATGTCCGGCAGCCGTCGGAGCAGCTGACGGTAGAGCACCGAAATCTCCCGTCGGGCAAGGTGGGACCCCATGCAAAAGTGTGGACCCGGCCCCCCGAACCCGACATGGTGGTTGGGATGGCGCCTCACGTCGAACCTGTCGGGGTCCTCGAAGACCGCCTCGTCACGGTTTGCCGAGTTGTACCAGAGCACCACCTTGTCACCGGCCGAGAACTCCCTGTCACCCAGTCGCGCCCCGTCGGTCGTGACCGTCCTACGGAAGTGGATCACCGGGCTCGACATGCGGACGATCTCGTCGACAGCAGTCGGCATGATCCCGTCGATGTCGGACAACCACAGGTCCCGCTGATCCGGATTGGCAGTAAGGAACTCAAGGCCCCAGGTGATGGCATTCCGGGTGGTCTCGTTGCCCGCAACACAGAGCAGAACAAAGAACGAGGCCAACTCGTCGGCTGTCAGGCGCTCACCCTCCACCTCGGCGTTCACGAGGATCGTGGTCAGATCCTCGCCATCGCCGCCGCGGCGGGCCTCGGCCGTCTCGTTCATGATCGCAGCCAGACCCGCCCCGGCCGCCAGGAAGGTCTCCAGGGGGTTGTCGCCCTCTGAGAAGAACTCCGGATCACCCTGGCTGAGAATGATGTTGGAGAGCCTGAACACCTCGTCGTAGCGGCCAGGGTCGATGCCCATCATCTCGCAGATGATCACCAGCGGCAGGCGGGCGGCGATGTCGGTGACGAAGTCACACTCCCCGAGGCTGGCCACCGAGTCGACGACCGCAGCGGCGGTCTCCTCGACATGCTCCTCGAGCCTCTTCGTCATCCTGGGGGTGAAACCCGCAGACACGATCCTGCGCAGGCGACCGTGACGGGGATCGTCCATGCTGATCATGGAACCGAAGAACTCGTTGAACTCCGGTGGCAGGTCCGGAATATTCGTGCCGTGTCCGGAACAGAACAGGTCGGCACGCCGGCTGGCCTCGATCACGTCAGCGTGCCGGGTCACCGCCCAGTAGCCCGGTCCGGCGGGAAGGATCTCAAAGTCGCGCTCCTCAAAGAACCTGATCGGGTCCTCACGACGCAGCGTGGCAAATGCCGCCTCCCGCTCGACCATCGGCAGGGTCCAGAAGCCCTCCACGTCGGAAAGGTCGATGTCCCCGAGCTGCACGGCATCGACCATAGGAGCAGTGGGTGGTCCGTGCCGAACCGTTCCGGGCAGCCTGCTCAGTCCAGGGCCCCGTCCCCCGCCGTCGGGTTCCGTCCCGCCTGCAGGTCCTCGAAGCGGCGCATCGCCTGGGGCAGGGTGACATCGTGGGTGAACACCCAGAACCTGTCAGCCTCCACGGCATCCACCACGGCGTCGGCCACGTTCGAGGCATCGATCCCGTGCGTGGTCAGGTACTCGAGGATCTCAGGACTGGGCACCCCGGCCGGTTCATCACCCGCGACCTCCACCCAGTCGGGCCGGTTCCGCTGCGACGAGAAGATGTTGGTCAGCACCAGTTCCGGGCAGAGACACGAGACACCCACCGGCGTGTCCTCCAGTTCCCGGTAGAGAGCCTCGGACAGGCCCACCACAGCGTGCTTGCTGGCGCAGTACATGCCGAGCCTCACCGTCGTCATGAGGCCGGCCTGTGAGGCCGTGTTGACGATGTGACCCTCACCGGCCTCGACCATCAGAGGCGCGAACGTTGTCACCCCGTACGCCACACCCAGCACGTTGACCCCGATCAACCACTGCCACTCGGACGGTGTCGTCTCGAGCATCGGACCCGACGGCCCGATCCCGGCGTTGTTGCACAACACGTGCACGGCGCCGAAGTTGTCGATAGTCGTATCAGCCAGAGCCTGGACGGCCCCAGGATCGGTTACATCACACAGGACACCCAGCACAGGCGCCCCCGCCAACTCCAGGCGTGTCGCCTGGGAGGCGAGAGCATCCTCCTCTACATCAGCCATCACGACCTTCATGCCCCGGGCAACGAAAGCCTCGGTCATCGCAAGGCCGATTCCACTCGCCGCACCGGTCACCACCGCAACCCGACCCTCGAGTTCCCGCATACCCCTCTTCGCCTTCTTCCTGCCGAGACGCCGACCAGACGGCCGCGTCAACCCGGGCAACCGTCTACCACACCCGCTGGCAGCGCCATCGATCGGACGGACTAACTTCACCCCATGCCGGGGCCCCTCGAAGGAATACGAATCCTCGACCTGTCCGTCGCCCTGACCGGCCCGCTTGCAGCCGGAATGCTCGTAGACCAGGGCGCCACCTGCGTGAAGGTGGAACAGGCGCCAACAGGTGACCTCGTCAGGTGGATAGGCACCTCTGTCAACGGCATCTCCGCAATGTTCCAGGTGGCGAACCGGGGGAAACGGTCAATCGTTCTCGACATCCGCAGCGAGCAGGGCATGGCAATCCTCCTGGATCTGGTGGCGGACGCCGACGTACTGGTACAGAACTTCCGACCCGGGGTGGCCGAGCGGCTCGGAGTCGCCTACAACGACATGGCGGCGCTCAAGCCGGACCTGATCTACGTAGACCTGACCGGATACGGACCCACCGGCCCCTACAGCCACAGGCGCGTCTACGACACGGCAATCCAGGCACAGTCAGGACTGGCCGACAACCAGACGGGCCTCTACGACAACCGACCCAGCCAACTGAGACAGCTGGCGGCCGACAAGATCACCGCCTACACGGCATCCCAGGCGATTACGGCCGCCCTGTTCTCACGCCAGATGGGCAGGGGTGGCCAACACATACAGCTCTCGATGCTGGACGCATGCATTGCCTTCCTGTTCGTTGACGGCGCCGACCACGAGGTGATACTCGACGGCGACCACTCAGGTCCGCAGGCGGCGGCATCCCAGGTCACCCCCTATGCCCTCGCAGACGGCTTCATCTCCATCGCAGCACCCGATGACACGGGCTTCCACGGGCTGGCCACCGCCTTCGGCGTCGACAGCTCCGACCCCGACCTCGCCCACGCCCCCGACCGCTCACGCAACCGGGAGAAGTTCCACAGGGTGCTCGTGGAGATCAGGGACAAGGCAGCGACCTTCACGGTCTCTGAGGCCGAGGAACTGCTCGAAGCCCACAACGTTCCCTTTGGGACCATCCGACGAGTGGACGAGGTGGTGGCCGACCCACAGGTCGTCACCAACAGGCTCTTTTGCGAACATGACCACCCTGCAGCGGGAAGGGTGCGCCAACACCGCCCGCCTGCACAGTTCCTCGGCACACCGACCCAGATGACCCAGCCGTCGGCTCCGACCCTCGGCCAGCACACCGACCAGGTGGTCGCCGAAACCGGACGTGGCGACGCGATCGCCCACCTCAGAGAAGCGGGGATCATCGCATGACCGAACAAGTTGACAGCCGTCGCTACGAAGCCTGGGCACGCCACCACGACGAGCACGGTGCAACCGAGTTGATCCCGGCGGCAACCGTCGTCGTCATTCGAGACGCTGCCGACGGCATCGAGGTGCTGATGCTGCGACGCAACTCGAAGATCGCATTCGGTGGAATGTGGGTATTCCCCGGCGGCCGTATCGACGACGCCGACACCATCCCCGGGACTGACGGCAAGCCGGACGAGCTTGCCACCGCTGCCGCAGCGGCGGTCAGGGAAGCCGCGGAGGAGGCAGACCTGACCGTCGATGCAGGCTCGCTCGTCTGGTTCTCCTACTGGGTTCCCCCACCGATAACCCCCAGGCGCTTCTCGACCTTCTTCTTTGCAACCCGTGTGGCCTCCGGCGAGGCCGGTGAGGTCTCGATCGACGACGGTGAGATCACCGAGCACGCCTGGATATCACCCACCGCCGCCATGGGTCTTCGCGACCTGGGAGAGATCGAGTTGGCGCCACCCACCTGGATGACGCTCAACATGCTCACAGCCTGGAACTCGACCGAAGCCGCCCTGGAGGCACTCGATGAGATGGCACCGCTCTTCTACGAAACCCACATGGCCCGAACCGATGACGGCGTGGTCGCCATGTGGTCGGGCGACGCCGGATACGAGACCGAGGACCCTTCCGTCCAGGGAGCCCGCCACCGCCTGACCATGAGCGCCGGCGGCTACCGGCTGGAGAGGTCAGAGAGGTGATCGGGCCACCGACCCGCTCCCACCTCCTACCATCAGCCCGGTGAACAAACAGTTGGCAGCCCCATCTGGTCTGAGCCCCGCCGAGGTGGCCGAACGAGTAGCCGACGGCCGGGTCAACGATGTACCCGATGCACCCGTCCGCACAACCCGCGAGATCCTCAGGGCCAACGTCCTCACACCCGTCAACGCCATCATGGGAACACTGCTTGCCCTCATTCTGGTCGCCGGTTTCCCAGGTGATGCCCTCTTTGCAGGCGTAATCGTCTCCAACAGCGTCATCGGAGTTCTCCAGGAGTTGAAGGCCCGCCGCACCCTCACCGAGCTGGCCCTCCTGTCTGCCCCCAGGGCACGCGTCGTACGTGACGGAACACCACAGGAGGTGACGGTCTCCCAGGTGGTCGCCGACGACGTCATGGAGCTGACACCCGGCGACCAGGTGGTGGTCGACGGTGACGTGCTCTCAGGTGTGGGCCTCGAAATCGATGAGTCCCTCCTGACCGGTGAGGCCGACCCGGTCGACAAGGCGGAGGGCGACCCGGTGCTCTCGGGCAGCTTCGTCTCGGCCGGCTCGGGCCACTACGTGGCAACCAGGATCGGAGCCGACTCCTACGCCGCATCGCTGGCCGAGGAGGCCCGCAGGTTCAAGCTCGCCGACAGCGAACTTCGCTCCGGGGTGAACACGATTCTGCGCTGGCTGACAGCCATCATCCCGCCGGCCGCCGGCCTCCTGCTGCTCCGACTTCTCGTCACCGAAGACCTCTGGGAGGAGGCCCTGAGGGGAACCGTCGCAGCCGCCGTTGCAATGGTCCCCGACGGTCTCGTCCTGCTCACCAGCCTCTCGTTCATTGTCGGTGTGGTCGCCCTGGCAAGGCGCAACGCCCTCGCCAAGGAGCTCTCCTCGGTTGAACTCCTGGCCCGGGTGGACACCCTGTGCCTCGACAAGACCGGAACCATCACGACCGGCGAGATCTCCTTCGGCCGGGTCGAGGTCATCGGCTCCACCTCCAAGGTCGACGCCACCGCAGCACTCGGCGCCATGGCCGCAGCCGACCCCTCACCCAACGCCACCCTGTCAGCCGTTGCGGCAGCGTGCCCGGACCCCGGCTGGACCACCACATCGGCAACCCCCTTCTCGTCGGCGCACAAGTGGGCAGCAGCCGAGTTCGCCGGCCACGGCGTCTACCACCTGGGCGCTCCCGAGGTGCTGCTGCCGGAGGGCGAGTGGGCCACAGCCAGGGCACGCGTGGTCGAACACGCTGACACGGGCTACCGGATCCTCGTCCTTACACGGGCATCGATCCCCGCCGAGGATGCCGACTCACTGCCAAGGGCCCGGGCACCTCTCTGCCTGGTTCTCCTCGAAGACACCGTCAAGGAGGATGCGCCCGAGATCCTCGAATACTTCATCCAACAGGGGGTCGACCTCAAGGTGATCTCGGGAGACCATCCGTCCACGGTCGCAGCGGTGGCCCGCCGGGCCGGCATTCCCGACGTCGACACCGGCTTTGACGGCCGCGACCTTCCCAGCGACCCCGACGAACTGGCCGACCTGCTCGCCGGCGAATCCGTGTTCGGGCGGGTGACTCCACACCAGAAGCGGGCGATGATCGCCGCTCTCCAGTCACGCGGCCACACCGTGGCAATGACCGGCGACGGCGTCAACGACGTCCTCGCCCTGAAAGATGCCGACATGGGGATCGCCATGGGTTCAGGAAGCTCCGCAACCCGCGCCGTGGCCCAACTTGTGCTGCTCGACGACCGCTTCTCCACGCTCCCACGAGTTCTGGCCGAAGGCAGACGTGTCATCAACAACATCGAGCGGGTAGCCAACCTGTTCATCTCCAAGGCCACCTACGCGGTGCTGTTGACCGCCCTCGTCGCCATCATCGGTTCCCCGTTCCCGTTCCTACCCAAGCAGCTGACCCTCATCGGAACGGTCTCGATCGGGGTACCTGGCTTCTTCCTTGCCCTGGCACCCGACACCTCTCTGGTCGACACCGGCTTCCTCAAGCGGGTACTCAGGTACTCCCTGCCGGCCGGCGTGGCTGCAGCAATCTCCACCTTCGCCTGCTACGAGATCGTCAGGCGGGGTGATTCCACCCTGGGCGAGGCCCGCACCGCGGCCACGATGGCCCTGCTCGTCGTCGGACTCGTGATCCTCGTGTCGATCAGCCGACCGCTGCGCACATGGAAGCTGGGGCTGGCCGCCGCCATGGCCGCCTCCTACGCCGGGGTACTGGTGCTTCCGGCCGGTCGCGACTACTTCGAACTCGTGACACCGCGGTCATCCACATGGGCAGTGGTCGCCATCTGCTCCATGATCGGCGGACTGCTCGTAGCGGTCGGCCCCCGCCTGATGGAAGGCCGCGAGTAGTAGCGTTCGACTGCAACTTCCGATCAGCTTGGTCGAACAACTGTCCTCTGACCGGCGCCAACCATGGCGCAAGGGGTGAGAACCAATGGCCGATGAAAGCAACGGGCTCTTCGCAACAGCTCTCGCCCAGTTCAACCGTGGCGCCGACCTGATCGAACTACCTGACAGCATCCGCTCGATCCTCTCCCAGCCCAAGAACGAGATCATCGTGAACTTCCCGGTGCTCATGAACACCGGTGGATACCAGGTCTTTCGCGGCTACCGCATTCAACACAGCAACATCATGGGCCCCTACAAGGGAGGGGTCAGGTTCCACCACGCAGTAAACCTCGACGAGGTCAAGGCCCTCGCCTCCTGGATGACCTGGAAGTCGGCGCTCTGCAAGATCCCGTTCGGCGGCGCCAAGGGCGGCATTGCCTTCAACCCGAGAGACGTCGAACACGAGGAGTTGGAACGGGTCGTCCGCAGGTTCACACACGCCCTAGGTGCCAACATCGGCCCCGACCACGACATCCCGGCACCCGACCTGGGCAGCAACCCACAGGCAATGGTCTGGATGATGGACACCTACGCAAACTCCACAGGTGTCACCGAACGCCAGAACGTGAAGCGCATCGTCACCGGCAAGACCCTAGAGACCGGCGGAAGCCCCGGACGCGACAAGGCCACCGGCCAGGGGGTCATATTCTGCCTCCAGCACTGGGCCGATGAGACGGGCTTTGACCTGAGCAGCGGCAGAGCCGTCATCCAGGGCTGGGGAAACGTGGGTGGAGCCACCGGCCGCATCCTGCAGGTCCACGGCGCACGTGTGGTGGCCGCATCAGACCACCTCGGGGCCATCGCCGACGAGGACGGCATCGACGCCTTCGACCTGACCGACTGGGTAGGCGAACACGGCACGGTCACCGGCTTCCCCAATGCCGACTGGATCGAGCCCGCGGACCTGTGGGGAGTAGACGCCGACATGGTGATACCGGCGGCACTCGAGAACCAGATTACGGCTGACAACGCAGGACAGATCAGGGCACGGGTTGTCGTCGAGGCTGCCAACGGCCCTACAACGCTCGAGGCCGAGGCCATCCTTGCCGACCGGGGGATCGATGTGCTTCCCGACATCCTCGTCAACGCCGGCGGTGTGATCGTCTCCTACTTCGAATGGCTGCAGAACCGGTCGGCACAGACGTGGAACCTCGACGACGTGGACCACAAGTTGCGCGACATCCTCTGGGAGGCCTCGGACTCCATCTGCGAGATACGCGAAGAACTCGATATCGCCTCGCGTCGCGACGCCGCCTACGCGGTCGCGTTACGGCACCTCAAGGTCGTCTACGAACAGCGTGGGATATTCCCGTAGGGAGGTCCCGTTCGGGTTGGGGTCAGCCGGCCTCGGCCAGTGCCGCTGCGGCCCGCCTTGCCGCCACCTGACGGCGCCCGATGATGGGCGTGGTCGGAGCAAAGCCGGCGGTTGCCCGCTCAGACTCGGACTCTGCACCCCAGAAGCCAAGTTCACGGTTGTCGCGTGCGTAGGCCCTGCACTCGACCGTCGACGCACAGGCCTCACAGAGTCCCCTCGCCTTCGATTCGCGGCGGACCCTGGCCTCTGGCCGCTCTGCGAACGGGGCGAAGAAGAGATCGCTCCTACCCGCACAGAGTCCGTCGGTCATCCAGGCCTGTGTCTGCCAGTCGACGTACGTGTTCGCCGCTGCTATTGACATGGTCTCCCCTTCTTTTCTTTCGATTCCCGGGCTGTTCCCCACAGCCCCTCCAGACCGGTGATAGTACGAAACCGGTCGATGGCTGAACAGGGCCCGGTAATGATTGTTACAGAACCTCTCTATCTCCACGAGAGATAGATCCAAGCATCAGGCATTCCCAGCCACGATGACTACCCGGTAGCAACATGCAAGGATGTGGTAGCCCACCCCCCGGTAATGGCATGCTCACACCCGTGAAGCAGCCCACAGGACCATTCTTTGACGACCTGACGGTCGGCCAGGTACTCGACCCGGCACCCGCCATGACAATCGGGCCCGGCGAGGCCGCCACATACCAGGCCATCTGCGGAGACCCACTCGCCACCTGCCTCAGCAGCACCACGGCCGAGGCAGTCACCGGAAACCCGACCATGCTCGTGAACCCCGCCCTCGTGATGCACACCTCCATCGGGCAGAGCACAGTCGCCACCCGGGCGGTCATCGCCAACCTCTTCTACCGGGACGTGGCGCTACAAGGAGCGGTACGCCACGGCGCAACCCTCGAGACAACCGTCCGGATCCTCGGCCTGCGGCAACTGACCCACCGACCCGACAGGCCCGCCAGAGGACTCGCACTGCTCGGAATAAGAACCACCTCCCTCGGCAACGGCGAACCCGTAGTGGAATACGAACGCTGCGCCATGCTCCACATGCGCCACCCCGAGGCTGAAACAGGACACAACGACGACCTCGGCGAAGTGAGCCACGAGATCAACCTGGCCGACTGGACCAACCACGCCCCCGCCGGCTGGGACCCGTCACCGCTGACACACGACAACCGGTGGGAAATCGGAACGACACGCACCGACCCGCTACGGGACACGATCACCTCAGCACCCGAACTTGCCCGCCTCACCCAGAACCTGGCGCCTGTCCACCGCGACCCGGCTGCCGGAGGCGGCCAACGCCTCGTCTACGGAGGTCACACCATCGGCCTGGCCCAGGCATCCCTGAACCGCGTCATGCCGGCAAACGCAACCACCCTCGGATGGCAGGCCTGCAACCACACCGGACCTGTTCACGAAGGCGACGTTCTCAGCTTCAACCACACCCTCATCGACGAACAGCCTGCGGGCGCCGGCAACATGAGGGCCGTCAGGGTCACGGCAGAGGCCGACCGCAACGGCACCGCCGTACCAGTACTGGACTGGCACCTCGTTGTCTGGGGGGCCTGAACACCCCACCGCCCCGTCAGGGGCCGGCCACCACACCCCTGTCGAACAACTCACCCACCTCAGCCGACGAGAGACCCAGGTCGTCGCTCAGCACCTGCTCAGTGTGCTCCCCCAGCATGGGCGCCGTAGCCGCCCCCCGCTCAACAACACCCGGGCCGCCGAAAGCCAACGGCGAACCCGGAACAAGGTGGACCCCAACCCCGGGCTGATCCAACTCCACGAACAGCGGATTCGCCGTCGAACAACGCCCGTCCTCGTCGAGCATCTCCAGGAAGGTCCTGTAAGGACCCCAGCAGACACCGTGACCGTCCAGAACGGACGCAACCTCGCGAAGGCTCCGCCCGGCGAACCACGGAGAGAACAGGCCACCCAACTCGCCACGGGCGACGAACCGGTCGCCCTCGTCGGCAAAGTCCAGGCCCATGACATCAGCCAGAGCCGCCACCTCATCCGTTGTACCGGTAGCCGCCAACAGGCCCCTCCACTGCTTGGGGCTGATGGCCACGACCATCACACGCCGGCCATCAGCCGTCTCAAAGTCGCTTCCGTAGGCGCCATAGAGGTCGTTGCCGATGCGCTCCCTCTGGGTTCGCCCCACCTGGGCCTCAGCCAGGTTCCCGAGCGCACCCACGGCCGCCAACGCCACATCAGCCAGGGCCAACGACACCTGCTGGCCCTCACCGGTAATCGACCTGTGACGATCCGCAGCCAACAGGCCCACGGCAGCCATCTGGCCACACACCAGGTCCCAGGCGGGAACCACGTTGTTGACAGGCCTCGGGTCATCAGGGTGGCCCGTCACCGCCGGATACCCCACCGCGCAGTTGACCGTGTAGTCCACCGCCGTGGTTCCGTCGTGACTTCCCGTGATGGACACCATCACAAGATCGTCGACACCCTCACTCAGACGCTCCCACGACAGCCACCCGACAGCCGGAAAGTTCGTGAGAAAGTTCCCCGCCCCCGCAATCAACCCACCCAGGAGCTCCTGCACCCTGCCATCGGACAGGTCCACCGCCATCGACCTCTTACCCCGGTTCAGGCCGTTCCAGTAGAGGCTGACACCGTCATCGGTCAAGGGCCACCGCTTGTGGTCGATCCCCCCGCCAATCCGATCGAAACGGACCACGTCGGCACCCAGCTGCGCCAGTGCCATGCCACCCGACGGCGCCGCAACGAAGGCCGACCCCTCGACAACCGACAGCCCCTCAAGTGGTCGAACCGGGCTGCCCGCACCGCCTGCGCCGGTCAAGGTACCACCCGGTCAGACCCTCAGGACCACGACAGGATGTCGGCCAACACCTCGTCGGCATGCTCATCAAGGGTCTGCGACGAGTTGAGGTCGTAGGCAGCCGCAATCGTGCCGTCGGGAGCGATCAGGTACGAATAGCGGTACGGAAACGCAGCAATGGGACCATCGTCCGGGCGAACCGCCTCATAGGCCGCACCCATCACCCTGTCGGGATCCGACAACAACGAATACGGAAAGCCCTGTGCGTCGGCAAAGGCCTTCTGCTCCTCGACCGTGTCAAAACTCGCACCCACAACCACGGCACCAGCCTCTGAAAATGATGAGATTCGATCACGGAATCCCTGTCCCTGAACCGTTCAACCAGGTGTCGAGGCCTTCGGATACCACCACAGGGCCACCCACGAACCAGCCAGGTCGTCGGAACTCACCCTGATTCCGTTCTGGTCAGGCGCCGAGAACGCCGGTGCAACCGTTCCTACCTCGAGCATTCAAAACCCCTTCCCAGACCTGATCCGGATGTCGTGCGTCGACCATAGCCGTGAGGACACCGGCCAATGGGGCTCCTGACACGGTGCTGGCTAGGCTCCGGCCCCATCAGGTAATCCTCAAGACACCTCCAGGGAGCCAACAATGCCCGAAGCCGTAATCGTCGCAACCGCCCGCACCCCCATCGGACGCGCCAACAAGGGCAGCCTCGTCGACGCCCGACCCGACGACATGTCCGCCTTCATCATCAACGACGTCCTCGGCAAGGTTCCCGACCTGCCCCGCGACGAAGTCGAGGACGTGATCTGGGGAACCGGCCAGCCCGGCGGCGAACAGGGCTACAACGTCGCCCGCGTCGCATCCGTCCTCGCCGGCCTCGACTCACCCGGAGTAACCGTCAACCGGTACTGCTCATCGTCACTCCAGACAATCCGGATGGCAGCCCACACGATCATG
Source organism: Acidimicrobiaceae bacterium (assembly GCA_002687745.1). GTDB lineage: Bacteria > Actinomycetota > Acidimicrobiia > Acidimicrobiales > MedAcidi-G1 > UBA3125. Next base: position 57,514 of record NZBE01000003.1, read on the forward strand.
GCCGGAATGGGCGAGGTCTTCGTCTCAGGAGGGGTCGAGTGCGTAAGCCGCTACCAGTACGGCGCAGCCGACAACGGCCCACACAACCCCCTCTTCGCAGACGCCGAAGCCCGCACCGCCAGCCGCACCACAGGCGGGGCAGAAACCTGGACCCCACCCGAGGGCCTGCCCGACATCTACATGGCAATGGGCCAGACAGCAGAGAACGTGGCGTCCTACAAGGGCGTGTCACGCCAGGCCCAGGACGAATGGGGCGTCCGGTCCCAGAACCGCGCCGAGGCCGCCCGCGACCGTGGCTTCTTCGAACGCGAGATCACCCCCTACACCCTCCCCGACGGCACCATCGTCAGCACCGACGACGGCATCCGGGCCGGAACCACCTACGAAAAGGTCTCCCAACTCAACCCCGTGTTTCGCCCCGACGGAACCGTCACCGCCGGCAACGCCTGCCCACTCAACGACGGTGCAGCAGCAGTAGTCGTCATGAGCGCAACCCGGGCAGCCGAACTGGGCATCACCCCGATCGCCAAGATCATCTCCTCAGGCGTGTCAGCACTCAGCCCCGAGATCATGGGCCTCGGCCCAGCCGACGCAATCCGAATCGCACTCGGCCGCGTCAACATGACCATCGACGACATCGACCTCGTCGAAATCAACGAAGCGTTCGCCGCCCAGGTCCTCCCATCAGCAGACGAACTCGGCATCGACCACGACAAACTGAACGTGAACGGCGGCGCAATAGCCCTCGGCCACCCCTTCGGAATGACCGGATCACGCATCATGGCAACACTCCTCAACGGACTCGAAGACTCCGACAAGGAGTTCGGGCTGGAATCGATGTGCGTGGGCGGCGGCCAGGGAATGGCGATGATCGTCCAGCGCCTTAGCTGAGGGTTCTCCTCCTCTCTGCTACCCGGGGGGACGGCCAGCGCACGTCCGCTCCTCCTGCTGGCACAAAGTCGTTCACATACGCCCGCTGGCCATCCCCCCTACACCAGGCTCAACACCCTCATGGGCGGCACTGTCCTTGTTGGGGTGGAGGGATGTGTGCGCTGTCGCCTTTCGGGGATGCGTGCGCGGGCCTGGTCAGCCCTGGCCTCCTGAGGCCTCCTGCACCGAAACCCTGCCGGCACTGATCCACGGCATCATCTCCCGCAGACGCGAACCCACCTTCTCGACACGGTGCGCATGGCCGGCATCCTCGAGACGCCTGAAATTCTCACGACCGGAACGGCTCTCAGCAACCCACTCCTCAGCAAACTGGCCCGACTGGATCTCGCCCAGGATGGTCTTCATGGTCTCACGGACATGGTCGTCGATGACCCTCGGACCACGTGTCAGGTCACCGTACTCAGCGGTATCCGACACTGAATAGCGCATTCCGGCGATCCCCTGCTCGTACATGAGGTCCACGATCAACTTCACCTCGTGCAGGCACTCGAAATAGCAGATCTCAGGCTGGTAACCGGCATCCACCAGGGTGTCGAAGGCGCTGCGGACCAGCTCGGTGAGGCCACCGCACAACACGACCTGCTCACCGAACAGGTCGGTCTCGCACTCCTCTGTGAACGTGGTCTCGATGACACCCGCACGGGCACCGCCCAGGCCATCGGCGTAGGCGAGCGCAAGGTCGCGGGCGCCACCTGACGGATCCTGCTCGACAGCGATGAGGCACGGAACGCCCCCGCCCTCAACGTAGGTGCGTCGCACCAGGTGACCCGGGCCCTTCGGGGCGACCATGATCACGTCCACGTCGTCGGGAGGGTTGATCAGGTCGAAGCGGATGTTGAAGCCGTGGGCGAAGGCAATGGCATCGCCGGCACTCAGGTGGGGGGCGATGTGCTCCTCGTAGACGGCCGCCTGCTCGGTGTCAGGCAGGAGGATCATGATCACGTCAGCCCATGAAGACGCATCAGCCAGCGACCGGACGGTCAGGCCGGCCTCAGCGGCCTTGGCAGCAGACGAAGAGCCGTCGCGCAGACCGACGCAGACATCGATGCCCGACTCCTTCAGGTTCAGTGCGTGGGCATGGCCCTGAGAGCCGTAACCCAGCACCGCCACCTTCCGGTCGGCGATAGCCGCCCGGTTCACGTCGTTCTCATAGAAGATGTTTGCCACGGGGATGTCTCCTGGTCTTGTCGTATAGCGAATAGTGATTGGGAAAGAGAAGGCGCTCAGTCGTCCTCGTCGAGGTTCGCCAGGGCAACCCTGCCGGTGCGCTGCAGTTCGATGATGCCGAAATGGCCCAGCAGTTCCTCGAACTCGTCGATCCGGCCAGGCGGTCCGACCAGCGAGAGCATCATTGCGTCGGCACCGACCGACAGGACCTTGCCGCCGGCCCGGTCCAGGTGCTCGACCAACTCGTCACGGCGATCCGGCCCCGCTGCGACCGTCACGATCATCAACTCCCGCTCAACGGCATGGCCGGGGTGCAGTTCACGGATGTTGACCACATTGATCAACTTGTCGAGTTGCTTGATTATCTGCTCCAACGGAGCCGACTCCAGGTCGACCACCACCGTCACCCTGGAGAAACGTTCATCGTCGGTCGGCGCAACGGCCAACGACTCGATGTTGAAGCCGCGGCGTGAGAACAGGGCAGCCAGACGTGCCAACACACCCGACTTGTTCTCAACTGTCACCACAAGCGTGTGGTACCGGTAGTCGGGGACGTGGTGCCTCACAGGCCCGCTCGAACCCTGCTGTTCGTTCATCGCCGCTGGTCCTGTTGGGAGGGCGGTACGACCAGTTCGGAGTTGGAGGCACCAGCCGGAACCATCGGGTAGACGTTCTCGGTGGCGGTCACCCTGAAGTCGATGACGACCGGGCGGTCGTCCACCTCGTTGGCCTTTGCGATCGCCGCATCGACCTCCTCGGGACTGTCGACCCTCATCGCCACGCATCCCATGGACTCGGCCCATCCCTTGTAGTCGGGTACGTCCTTTGAGAGGAAGACCTCGGAGTAGCGCTCGTCGTAGAACATCTCCTGCCACTGGCGGACCATGCCCAGATAGGAGTTGTTGAGCAGCGCCACCTTGATCGGGATCTTCTCGACGGTTGCCGTGACAAGTTCCTGGGCGGTCATCTGGAAGCAGCCGTCACCGTCGACCGCCCAGACCATCTTGTCGGGGCAACCCGCCTTGGCGCCGATCGCAGCCGGAATCGAGAACCCCATGGTTCCCAGACCCCCGGAGTTGATCCAGGTGTAGGGGTGCTCGAATGACCAATACTGGCTGGCCCACATCTGGTGCTGACCAACACCTGAGGCCACAATCGTGTCATCAGGCGTGGCATCGCGGAGTCGTTCAATGACCATCTGAGGCTTCAGCTCATCACCTGCCCCCGCCTGTTCGTAGGACAGCGGGAAGCGCTCCTGCCAGCCGCTCACACGCGACCGCCAGGCGTCCCGGTCGGCCCCACCGACACCGCCTGAGGTCAGGTCTGAGACCAGCGCCTCTATGGCGACACGGCAGTCGCCCAGAATCGCCACGTCGGGACGTCGGACCTTTCCCAGCTCGGCTGCATCGATGTCGACATGGATGATCCTGGCTCCCTGCGCAAAACCGTCGAGGCGACCCGTGACCCGGTCGTCGAAACGGGCACCCAGGGCAATCAGCAGGTCCGACTCCTGCATAGCCGTCACTGCGGTGAAGTTGCCGTGCATGCCGGGCATCCCGAGGCAGAGGTCATGGCTGTCGGGGAAGGCGCCCCTCGCCATGAGGGTCGTAACAACGTGGATGCCGGTCAACTCGGCGAGCTCCCTGAGGGCCTCGGCTGCACGGGCCTTGAGGATTCCGCCACCCACGTACAGCACCGGCCGCTCAGCGGCACGAATCAGATCGGCAGCTTCGGCGACAGCAGCCGAATCGACTTCGGTCCTCGGGTTGTACCCCGGCAGGTCCATCTCGACATCGTCGGTCCACTCGAGGGCGGACCTGGGATTGTCGGGATCGACGATGTCCTTGGGAATGTCGACCAGTACCGGCCCGGGACGCCCCGTGGTGGCGATGTGGAAGGCCTCCTTGATGGTCCTGGGGATGTCCTGGGCCTTCGAGACGAGGAAGTTGTGCTTGGTGACCGACTGGGTGATACCGGTGGTGTCGCACTCCTGGAACGCATCGGTTCCGATGGCGGCATATGGGACCTGACCGGTAACGACGACCATCGGCACCGAATCGAGGTGGGCATCGCACAACGGGGTGACGATGTTGGTGGCACCCGGGCCGCTGGTGACCATCGCCACACCGGGACGACCGGTGGCATGTGCGTAGCCCTCGGCCATGTGCCCTGCACCCTGTTCGTGCCTGACCAGAACGTGACGGATCGACGAGTCGATGATGGGGTCGTAGACCGGAAGGATGGCGCCACCGGGCAGGCCGAACATCACATCGACACCCTCGAGCTCGAGCGCTCGGATAAGTGCCTGTCCGCCATCCATCTTCATCTGGGGGTCTCGCTTGTCAGTGGTCGGTCAAATGTCATGTCAGGCCTGGGTGACTGCACCCTTTTCGGCCCCCTGGGCCAGGGCCGCGTACTTGGCGAGGAAGCCGGATTCGTAACGCGGCTGATACAGTTTGAGGTTGGCCCGGCGCTCCTCGAGCACGGCCTCGTCGACCATCAGGTCGATGGTGTGGGCCCTTACATCGATGATGATTCGGTCGCCCTCCTCGATGAGGGCGATCGGGCCACCGTCTACGGCCTCGGGAGCCACGTGGCCTACACAGAACCCGTGAGTGCCTCCCGAGAAACGGCCATCGGTGATCAGCGCAGCATCGCCACCCCGACCGGCGCCCTTCATGGCACCGGTAATTGCGAGCATCTCCCTCATGCCCGGGCCGCCCTTGGGGCCCTCGTAGCGGATGATCACGATGTCGCCGGCCTCGATGCGACCGGCCATGACCGCATCCATGGCATCGTCCTCGCCGTCGAACACACGTGCCCGGCCATCGAAGAAGTCGACGTCGAGACCTGCGACCTTGACCACCGCACCATCCGGGGCGAGGGACCCCTCAAGGACGGCTATCCCGCCGATGTCGTGGATGGGGTTGTCAAAGGTGTGGATGACCTCACCGTCGGGGGCGGGCACGTCGAGCATCGCCAGGTTCTCGGCGACGGTCCTGCCGGTGACGGTGATCTCGTCGCCATGGAACAGGCCCTCGTCGAGCAGCATCTGCATGACCACGGGAACTCCACCGATCTTGTCGATGTCGATCATGTGGTATGCGCCGTGAGGCTTGGTGTCAGCCAGGTGCGGCACCCGGGCTGCGACCTTGTTGAAGTCGTCCAGCTCCAACTCGACTCCGGCCTCGAAGGCGATCGCCAACAGGTGGAGAACAGCGTTGGTGGAACCACCCAGAGCCATCACCAGTGCAATTGCATTCTCGAAGGCGGCCTTGGAGAGGATGTGACGGGGTCGGATGTCAGCGGCCAGCAACTGCATGACCGCTGTGCCGCTGGCGTAGGCGACGTCGCTGCGACGCTTGTCTATCGCCGAGGCCGAGGCCGATCCCGGAAGGGACATTCCCAGCCCCTCTGCCACCGACGCCATGGTGTTGGCTGTGAACATGCCGGCGCACGACCCCACAGTCGGACATGCGCTGCGCTCGATCTCCAACAACTCGGCATCGTCGATATCGCCCACGGCGTGTGCACCGACAGCCTCGAACACGCTCACGATGTCAAGCGACCGGCCCCTGTGCTCGCCCGGCATGATCGAACCGCCGTAGACGAACACCGACGGGAGGTTGATGCGCGCCGCCGCCATGAGCATCCCGGGGAGCGACTTGTCGCAACCGGCGAAGCTGACGAAGGCGTCAAAGCGCTCGGCGTGCATCACCGCCTCGACCGAGTCGGCGATTATCTCCCGGCTCACCAGGCTTGCCCTCATGCCCTCGTGTCCCATGGCGATGCCGTCGCTGACTGCGATGGTGTTGAACTCGATCGGGTAGCCGCCGGCATCGGTGACACCCACCTTGGCACGGCCGGCCAGATCGCTGAGGGGCATGTTGCACGGCGTCACCTCGTTCCACGACGAGGCCACACCGACCTGGGCCTTGGAGAAGTCGTCGTGGTCCATGCCGATGGCACGCAGCATCGCCCGGGCGGGGGCACGGGCCGCCCCCTCGGTCACGTCACGGCTCCTGGGCCGGTTTATCTGGGATGAATCTGTGATATCGCTGGAAGTCATGTCCTGCAGGCTAGAGGCCGAAGGGCCCGGCCACCCAGTGGGAATACCCTGAATGAACCGGGCCTGAGCAGATCCGGTCTCATAGCCTCACCGGATGGCCGGCCAGGCAGACACCAACCGGGAGATCCTTCGCCTCGCCGTGCCCGCCCTGGGGGCCCTCGTGGCCGAACCGCTCTACGTCCTGGCCGACACCGCCGTCGTCGGCCACCTCGGCACCGAGGCCCTGGGCGGCCTGGCGATTGCCTCAGCCGCCCTCCTGGTCGGCTACAACGTCTGCATCTTCCTGGCCTACGGGTCAACCGCCGCAGTAGCCCGCCTGATGGGTGCCGACCAGAAGGCAGCAGCGGCGCACCAGGCCATCCAGGGCCTCTGGCTCGCGGTGGTGCTCGGAATCGGACTTGCGGCGCTGGGAATGGCAGTCACCGAGCCCCTCCTGAGGCTTCTCGGTGCAGGTGACAACGTCCTCCGGGAAGCCACCACCTACTTCAGGATCAGCCTGCTCGGAGCGCCGGGAATGCTCCTCATGCTGGCCGGCGTCGGCTACCTGAGAGGCACCAGGGACACCCTTCGGCCCCTGTGGGTGGGGATCGGCACCGCCGTGGTGAACCTGGCAGTCGAGCTGGTGCTCATCTACGGGCTCGACATGGGCATCGGGGCCTCGGCGGCGGCAACCGTCGCAGCCCAGTGGCTCGGTGCCGGCTTCTACCTGGTCTGGATCGGCCGCGAGGCCGGACGCCACGACGTGGACCTGCACCCCGACATCGCAGCGATTCGACGCCTGTTGGTCGTCGGTGTCGACCTGTTTGCGCGCACCGCGTCCCTCGTCGGAACCTTCACACTCGCCACCGCAGTCGCTGCGCGCATCGGCACGGTTCAGGTGGCAGCCCACCAGATCGCCTTCCAGACCTGGTTCCTGCTGGCGATGGCGATGGACGCAATGGCCATCGCAGCCCAGGCAATGGTCGGAAGCCTGCTCGGAGCCGGACGGGCCGATGAGGCCCGGCGGGTCGGCAACCGGGTTATCGCATGGTCCATGGGAATCGGCCTTTCCCTCGGGGTGGTGCTGGTCGCAGGCGTCACAGCCGCAGGCGACACGGTTCCGAGAATCTTCTCGGCAGACCCCGCAGTGATCGCCGTCGTCGGGTTCCTGCTGTTGCACGTTGCGGCGATGGCACCACTCTCGGGACTGGCGTTCGCCCTCGACGGAATCCTCATCGGTGCCGGCGACCAGCGCTTCCTCGCCCGGGCAATGGGGCTCTCATTCAGCCTCTTCGTTCCGGCAGCCGTTGCCGGACGCTCCCTGGGTGCCGGGATCGGCTGGCTGTGGGGAGCCATCTGGCTGTTCATGGCCGTGCGCTCAGCACTTCTGTACGGCCGCTTCCGCGGTCCACGGTGGCAGGTACTGGGGGTAGCCGACTAGGCGTCGGCGGCGAGCCTCTCGAGGATCTCGTTCACCACACGACCATCGGCCTGGCCCCGCGTGGCCTTCATGATCTGGCCCACGAAGAAACCGGACTTCTTCCTACGCTCACCCTCGTCGCCATCCACGAAGGCCTCCCAGTCGTCGGGGTGCTCGGCGATGAGGCCGTCAACCAGGCCCTCCAGCTCTGATGTGTCCATTGCCTCAAAGCCGTGGCTGGCCGCAACCGCAGCCGGGTCGCCACCCGAGTCAACCAGGTCGGCGAGAACCGTCTTGGCCTGGGTGGCCGTGAGGTCACCACCGGTCTCCATTGCCACGAGGGCGGCGAAGGCGTCGGCGGTGAGGGCACCCTGGCCGTCGGCAAGGTTGTTCTCGACATGGACTAGTACCCGTTCCGGGTCTGCACCCAGGTCCATTGCGGCAAGCGCCAGGTCATCGAGGCCACGCTCCACGGTCAGGGCAGCCGCAGACGGCTGGATGCAGGCCTCCTCGGCCAGACGGTGCCGACGCTCTCCCGGCAGCAACGGCATCGCCGCCCGGATCTCGTCAATCCACTCAGCCGACGGAGCCACCGGGACCAGGTCGGGCTCGGGAAAGTACCTGTAGTCAAAGGCCTCCTCCTTGGAACGCAGGGTGTGGGTGCGCCCGTCCTCCTCGTTCCAGTGGCGGGTCTGCTGGTCGACCTCCTGGCCTGAGGCGATCAGGTCGACCTGGCGTCGGGACTCGTAGGTGATGGCCCTGCCGAGCGAACGGAGCGAGTTGATGTTCTTCACCTCGCAGCGTGTGCCCAGCTGGTCCTGGCCGACCGGGCGGACAGACACGTTGCAGTCCACGCGCATCGACCCCTCTTCCATCTTTCCGTCGGAGGCTCCGATCGCCACGAGGATCGACCTCAACTCGGAGACGTATGCACGGGCATCGTCACCCGAACGCAGGTCAGGCTTTCCCACGATCTCGATGAGGGGGACCCCTGCACGGTTGTAGTCGACGAGCGAATAGGACGCCTCGTGGATACGACCACCACCACCCACGTGTGTGCTCTTGCCGGTGTCCTCCTCCAGGTGGGCCCGCTCGATGCCGATACGGCGCCCGTCGGGCAGCTCCAGCCAGCCCTCACCGTTGATCGGCTGGTCGAACTGGGAGATCTGGAAGTCCTTGGGCATGTCCGGGTAGAAGTAGTTCTTGCGGGCGAACTCCGACGCCTGCACAGAGCAGTTGAGGGCCAGGCCCACCCTGATCGCCAGCTCGACAGCCTTCTCGTTGAGAACCGGGAGGGAACCGGGGAGCCCCAGCGAGACGGGATCGACGTTCTCGTTGGGTTCACCGCCGAACTCGTTGCGGGCACCGGAAAAGAGTTTCGTGGCCGTGGCCAACTCTGCATGTACCTCCAGCCCGATGACGACCTCCCAGCCGTCCATCTCCGAGGCTGTCCCAGAGGTCATGGCGCTACCCCCGCGGAACCACCGGCGGCAGCCTCCAGCACCGCTGCCGCCCGGAACATTGAAGGCTCACCGTTTGCCGGCGCCAGGACCTGCACACCAACGGGAAGGCCGTCGTCACCCACGCCGAACGGAACCGACATGGCCGGGTGACCCGCCAGGTTGGACGGGATGGTGCACACGTCGTTCAGGTACATGAGCATCGGGTCATCGACCTTCTCGCCGATGGGGAAAGCCGTGGTCGGAGCCGTCGGGGACAACAGCAGGTCGAACGACTGGTATGCCCTTGCGAAGTCCTCGACGATCAGCGTGCGAACCTTCTGGGACTTTCCGTAGTAGGCGTCGTAGTAGCCGGCCGACAGGGCGTACGTGCCGAGCATGATGCGCCTCTTCACCTCGTCACCGAAGCCCGCCGTGCGGGTAGCCGCATTCATCTCGACGGTGTTGTCGGCGTCGACCCTGAGGCCGAACCTGACACCGTCAAAGCGAGCCAGGTTGCTCGATGCCTCGGCCGGAGCAATCACGTAGTAGGCGGACAGGCCAAATACCGTCGACGGAACCGATGCCTTCTCAACGACGGCACCAGCCGCCGCCAGGGCCTCGGCCGCCTCGGCGAGGCGCGACTGGACGTCGGGTGCAAAGCCCTCGAGACCTGTCGGCCCGCTGCCGGAGATCTCCTCGATGACCCCCACCCGGAGACCCTCGACGCCCCGGTCGAGCACCCCCAGCAGATCAGGGGCGGAAGCCGGAATCGACGTTGAGTCCAGCGGATCGTGGCCGGCAACGGCCTCAAGCAGCAGCGCAGCGTCAGCCACGTTCCGGGCGAAGGGTCCGATCTGGTCGAGGCTGGAGGCAAATGCCACCAGGCCGTAGCGCGACACGGCCCCGTAGGTCGGCTTGACCCCGACCACGCCGCACAGCGCAGCCGGTTGGCGGATCGATCCGCCGGTGTCGCTGCCGAGGCTCAAAGGGGTGAACCCCGCTGCCACCGCCGCCGCCGAACCACCAGAGGAGCCGCCGGGAACCCGCGTGGTGTCACAGGGGTTGAGCGTCGGACCGAATGCGGAGTTCTCCGTGGAGCTACCCATGGCGAACTCGTCCATGTTGGTCTTGCCGATGATCACGGCACCGGCGGCATCAAGGCGTTCGACGACCGTTGCGTCGTAGGGAGGCCTCCAGCCGTCGAGGATGCGCGACCCGCAGGTGGTCGGTACACCCCTCGTGCACATGTTGTCCTTGAGGGCAACCGGAACACCCGCCAGCGGGCCCGGATCGCCGCCCTGGGCGACGACGGCATCAACACGGTCGGCCCGCTCAAGGGCAGCGTCGGCGGTCACCAGGTTGAAGGCGTGGATCTGGCCCTCGCCGTCGGCGACAGCGGCCAGGTGCTCCTCGACGATGCTCCGGGCCGAACGCTCACCCGACCTGACAGCGCCGGCCAGCGAGACAGCGCTCACGGTGCCTCCCCCAGGACCGGGGGCACACGGAACCGGGACTCCTCTGCAGCAGGTGCAGCTGCCAGGACCTCGTCGCAGAACAACCGGTGGTCGGCCTCGTCGGCCGGACCCACGGTGGGCACGTCGGCCCGAAAGACATTGGACAGCGGCAGCGGATGCGAAGTGGGCGCAACACCGTCCAGGTCCAGCGCCTCGATGTCGGCGGCATGGTCCAGGACATCGGCCAGCTGCCCCGTGAACCCGTCCAACTCGGAGTCGGTCAGGTTGAGGCGCGCCAGACGGGCCACATAGGCGACGTCGTCACGGCTGATGCGACCGGGCGTTGAGGTACCGGCGTCAGGTTCCACGAACTCAGAGGCTAGAGGCCGGTCCCCCGGCTCGCTCAGGGGTCACCCCGGGTCTACTCGGAGATCAGGGTCACCCGGGTCTGTGGCAGACCCAGGTAGCCCGATGCCGGATCCTGGGAGGTGACACGGCCGTCGGCCGGACCGACCACGTCAACCTGCCTGAACCCTGCCGCCTGGAGCCTGGCGTCGGCAGCAACTACCGACAGCCCCTCGACAGCCGGCACCGGACGCGGCTCTGGTCCCGATGACACGAGAACCTGGATCTCACCACCCACCGCCAGCGGGGTTCCGGGTTCTGGCGACACGCCCACAACGGTGCCGACCTCGGACAGGCCGGGAGTATCCACGAGGACCGGAACAAGCTTGAGGGCCAGGAGCGAGGCCTGAACGTCGGCAGCCTGCATGCCTGTGAGGCCCGTGGGCACCGAACGCGGAGCAGGGCCCTCTGACAGCACCAGGTCGACAGCGGTCCCGAGCGGAAGGCTGGAAGCATCACCGGGAACCTCGATCACAAGGCCCGGAAGCGTCTCCTCGGAGAAGCCACGGGTGACCTCACCAGTGGTCAGGCCGGCCTCATCGAGAAGGCGGGCCGCCTCAGACGCTGTTACACCGACAAGGCCGGTTGGAACCGCAACACGGTCCGCGCCGAGGGAGATGACTATCACCACGTTCTCGCCCTCGGCCAACGGCGTTCCACCAGCTGGGATCATCTCGAGCAGCTCGCCCTGGACCGAACCGTCCTGCCTGTCGAAGCGCTCCTCGACAACCCATCCCAACTGGGTCAACAGGGTGCCGGCGCTCTCGCCGGACGAGCCGACCAGCGACGGCAGGCGACGGGTCACGTCCCTCGTGTTCTCCCAGAGGACCGTGCCACCGACCACAGCACCCACGACGAGCGCCACGGTCAGCACGGCTGCAGGCCAGCGGCGGCGGGGTCCGACAGGCCGCTGTGGCGGAGCCGGTGCAGCATCGGGAGACACGCTCGGTGTCACCGAAGCCGCCTCACCCGCCAGGGGAGAGGCTCCGATCTCGCCGGGGCCGACAAGCTGCAACGGCTCAGGTCGCGGCATGCCCTCGGCCATGCTCAACAGCATCCGGCCGAACTCGGCGGCAGTCGGGCGCTTGTCGGGATGGGCAGCACCGGCCCTGGCGACAACGGGGGCGAGCGGCCCGAGGACATCGGGGACGGGAACATCGCGGCCCTCACGGGCCCTGAGGGTTCCGGCGACCGTGCTCTCCACGAACGGCAGATGGCCGGTGACCGCCTCGACCATGCACAGTGCCAGTGCGTAGACGTCGGACCTGCCGTCGACCACCTTGCCCCTTGCCTGCTCAGGCGACGCATACCGGGCAGTTCCAGCGTGGCCTGAACCGGGCTGCTCACCTGCCATCGCAGCCGCCAGCCCGAAGTCGGCAATACGGAGACGACCATCGTCGCCGAAGAGCAGGTTGGCGGGCTTCACGTCACGGGGCACCAACCCCCTGCTGTGGGCGTGGTCGAGGCCACGACACGCATCGAGTGCCAGGACCAGGACCTGTGAGGGGCTGAGCGTTCGCCCCGAGGCCAGGATGCTCCGCAGGCTCCCTCCGCCCAGGTACTCGGTGACCAGAAACGCCTGGCCGTCGACCCCCCAGTCATAGACATCGACCACGTGGGGGCTGTTCAACGAGGCGACAGCCTGCGCCTCGGCACGGAACTGCCTGACGAACGCCGGATCACGCGAGGCAGCCGTGTGCAGGACCTTGACCGCAACCCGTCGACCGAGGCTGATGTCTTCGGCCAGGTAGACGGTGCCCGAACCGCCGGTGCCGATGACGTCGCTCAGCCGGTACCGGCCATCGACGAGCTGCCCGATGGGCGACGACGACGTCGGGCCGCCCGAACCACCTTCTCCGCCGGTGCCACCACCGGACCACTGACCATCCATCACGGAGCGAGGCTACTGCGGAGCACCCGCCCAGCGGACCAGCCCCACGGGCCGACGGGCCGGACCCGCCTGTCGGGTCTCAGGGACCGACCTTCCGGTAGCCTGCCGCCGTGAACCGCCGCAGCGCCATCGTGATCATCACGCTCATGACGCTCGGCATCGGCCTACTTGTCGCCGCTGCCCTGATCGAAGACGGCAACGGCGGGGACATCACCGTCGACTCCAACCCGGCCATCATCGAACTGGTCCCACCGAGGGGAGACCAGGTGATCCACCAGGCGACCGTCGGCGTGATCCTTGCAGCAGGCTGGTCGGGTGAGATCGTGCAGATAGGCGGCACGGTCATCCCCCTCGACCAACAGCAGGTGCAGAGCGCCCTCAACTCGGTGCTGTTCCGGCCCGGCGAGGGCCTGGCGCTCGAGGCCCTCCCACCACAGGACCTATGTGCGACAGCGCGCTACTGGCCTGTCCAGACCCCCGACAGGACCTCGACAATCGACTGGTGCTTCAGGGTCGACAGCTGAGGCCCTACCGACCGGGAAGGCTGCCGGTCTCGAGCAGCCGGGCAAAGGCAGCCTCATCGAGCACCGGCACGCCGAGTTGTTCAGCCCTGGCCAACTTGGATCCAGATCCCTCACCGGCGACCAGCGCTGTCGTCTTTGCAGACACGCTCCCCGGCGACCTGCCACCACGTGAGGTGATGGCATCCCGGGCCTCGTCTCGCCCCATTCCAGCGAGGGTGCCCGTTACGACGACGGCCATGCCCTCAAGCACCTGGGGTACGCCTGCCCCTTCAGGAACGAACGCGCTCGGATCCACCCCGGCTGCCCGCAGGCGATCAACAAGGGCAGCATTGGTTTCGTCGTGCATCCAGCCGTGCACGCTGGCGGCGATCACGGGGCCCAGTCCCTCGACGGCCTCGATCTCCTCGATGCCGGCTGCCTCGAGGCCACCAAGGCTCCCGAATGCCCTTGCCAACTGGTCTGCGACCGTTGTGCCGACGTGGGGAATCCGCAGGCCGAACAGGAGTCGGCCGAGTGGCCGCTGCCGCGACATGTCTATTGCATCGCTGAGGTTCTGCACCGACGTCTCACCGAACCCCTCGAACCCGGCGATCCGGTCGAAGTCGAGAGAGTAGACGTCGGCCACGTCGGCAACCAGGCCCTCGGTCACGAACAGGTCCACCCGTGCCTCCCCGAAGCCGTCGATGTCCATTGCGCCACGGGAGGCAAAGTGCTCGATGCGGCCACGAACCTGGCTTGGACACGAGTAGTCCACACAGAATGTGGCTGCCTCGCCCTCAGGACGCAACAGCCCGGATCCACACACGGGGCAGACAGATGGAAATTCCCAGGGAACCGACCCCGCCGGGCGCTCAGAGAGAACAGGCCCCAGGACCTCGGGAATCACATCACCGGCCTTGCGGACGATGACCATGTCGCCGGGACGGACATCCTTCACACCCACCTGATCGGCGTTGTGAAGGGTCGCCGCGGCAACCGTCGACCCACCCACGAACACGGGCTCAAGCCGTGCGAACGGCGTCGCCTGCCCACCGGGACCGATGGACACCTCGATGTCGAGGAGACGGGTGGTGCGCTCCTCGGGTGGAAGCTTGTAGGCGATCGCCCACCGCGGGGCCCGGGCCGTGCTCCCCAGCTCCTCCTGGATGGCCAGGTCATCGACCTTGACCACGACACCGTCGATCTCGTAGTCAAGGTTGTGCCTGGAGGCCTCCACTGCCACCACGTGCGCGACCACCTCGTCAAAATCGGTCAGCCTCACGGCCCGGTCGTTCACCGGCAGGCCGAGGTCGCCGAGCCACCGCAGCGTCTCGTGGTGACCCGTGGGCCCCGCCAGGTCGCCGTCACCCACAACCTCACCGACCTGATACGCCCAGAACGAGAGGTCGCGGGTGGCCGTTACCCCCGGATCCTTCTGTCGCAGGGAACCGGCCGCGGTGTTGCGTGGGTTCACGAACGTCTTCTCGTCAGCGGCCTCACGGACGCGGTTCAGCTCCGTGAACGCAGGCTTTGACATGTAGACCTCGCCGCGCACCTCCAGCACCGGTGGGGCACCGGGCCCCAACTCGTGGGGCACGTCAGCGATGGTTGCCACATTTGCCGTCACGTCCTCGCCGACACGGCCGTCTCCACGTGTGGCCGCCTGCACCATTCGCCCGTCCTCGTACCGCAGCGACACAGCCAGGCCGTCGAACTTGAGCTCGCACACCCATGCGGGTGGAGCCCCACCGAGGCGCCTCTCAACCCTCTCGGACCAGGCCCGCAGTTCTTCCAGGTCGAAGGCGTTGTCAAGCGACCTCATCGGCAGGGCGTGCACGACCTCCGTGAAAGCGCTCAGAGACCGCCCACCAACACCGGAAGATGGTGAACCATCCACGACAAGGTCCGGGTTGGCTGCCTCGAGGTCGCCAAGTTCGACCACCAGCGCATCAAAGTCGGCATCGGGGATCTCAGGGGAATCCAGGGTGTGGTACAGCTCGTTGTGGCGGCGGATCAACTCCCTGAGCTCTTCGATCCGGGCCAGAGCCCCCTCAACCGGCCTTGTACCCACGCACCGATTCTACCTGTGCCCCGACCCGGCCCCCGGAGAAGCCCCGGATGCCATGCCTGCCCGTAGCGTGAGAGCCGTGGCAAGAGGCATCCTCCAGAGGGAGAACAACGCGGGTACGCGTCGCTCCGAGACGGCAGTGGCGTGGATCCTGCGAGCAGCCTGGCTGGTACTGCCCCTGACGCTCGGGCCGGCGCTGGCAGACGGCCTCGACGCCAGAGCCACCGGGCTGCGGACCACGGCATCGGTCGGGCTCTGGGTGCTCTGGTCGGTCGGCCTGCTGGCCACGCTCATCCCCCACCCGGCCACCCTGACCGCTGTACGCATCGGCGGCCCCGCCACCACGGCCGCAGCGGTCTGGGCTGCCGTCACGACCGATGAGCCCGTTGGCACCGTCATCGCAGCGACGGCCGGGCTGGTGGTCGGAGTCGCTGCCCTGTCGGCACCGGTCGGAGATCTCTTCGTGGACGGTGCCTCCTACGGCGACGAACGCAGGTTCCTGCTGAGGGGCCCCGGCCCTGTGGTCCTCCTGCTCGGACCACTTGCATGGGTGGTGATCACGCTCGGCACGATCACCGGCCCCCTGTTGCTTGCCGACTCACGCTGGATTCCCGGAGCCGCCGCCTGCGTCATCGGATTCCCGGCTGCGGCCCTTGGGGCGAGGGCCCTCAACCAGTTGAGCCGCCGGTGGGTGGTCCTCGTTCCAGCAGGGTTCGTGCTCCACGACCACCTGGCACTCTCCGAACCCACCCTTCTGCCGCGCTCCGGCATCTCATCGGTCGGGCCTGCCAGGCAGGACACCGACGCCCTGGACCTGAGCCAGGCGGCCCACGGTATGGCCATCGAGGTCCGCTGTACCGAGCCCCACGAGATGCTCCCGGCCACCAGGAACACGGTTGCCGAGGTGCAGTCGGTGCCCGCATTCCTGTTCACCCCGGCACGACCAGATGCCCTCCTTGCCGAGGCGGCGCGGCGCAGGCTGACGGTGGGCTGACACCCGGCACACCGCCGGGCTCAACAGGCCAGGGCACCCCCGAGCACCACATCACCGTCGTAGAAGACGACACTCTGGCCCGGGGCGACGCGGCGGTGCGGCGCCTCCCAATGGACGGCGCCCGAGACCAGAACCGCCGCGACCGGCTCGCCGTGGGCGCTCGTCTGTACCAGCACGGAACCATCCACGGGCCCGTCGGCCCAGACCGCACGATCTACCGGGGTGGCGTCGACGAGCAGGTCCGCTGCCGACCCAACCGTCACCGTGGCTGTCGCAGTGTCGACAGCAGTGGCGTACCTGGGGCCGTCACCACCAGCCAGCTCCATGCCCCTCCGCTGACCGAGCGTGACCATCTCGACGGCCTCGACGCGTCCCACCTCGGCCCCCGAGCCGTCCACCACACGCCCGGAGGTGAGGGGAATACGCCGGCCCAGGAACTCACGCCGGCCGGCGTCACCGCGGGACGCACCGGTGATGAAGCAGACGTCCTGACTGTCGGGCTTGTCGGCCGTGCGCAGGCCCAGGCCTGCCGCCCTGGCCCTCACCTCATCCTTGGACATCTCCCCGACCGGAAGGTCCAGGCGGGCCAGAACATCCTGGTCGAGCATGTGCAGGACATAGGACTGGTCCTTGGCCGGGTCAGATGCACGGGCAATGCGTCGGGACCCGTCAGGCATGTCGACAACCCGGGCGTGATGGCCCGTTGCCAGACGATCGAAACCAAGCGACCGGGCACGCCGCATCAGCCGGTCGAACTTGATGTGGCGGTTGCACTCGATGCAAGGGTTGGGCGTGCGGCCGGCGGCATGGTCCGCCACATAGGGCTCCACCACGTGACGGTCGAAGTCCTCGCCCATGTTGAACACGTGGTGGTCAATGCCGAGACAGTCGGCCACCCGCCTCGCATCGTCGACATCAGACACCGAACAGCACCCCGAGTCGGACTCACCACCCCAGAGACGCAGCGTCACGCCGACGACGTCGTGGCCCGACTCCTGGATCAGGGCTGCGGCGACAGACGAGTCGACGCCGCCAGACATGGCGACCAGTACCCGCTGAGGTTCCATCAGGCGTACGCCGACAGGCGCTCGACGATTCCGGGGATCACCGACAGGGCACGGTCGACGTCCGCATCGGTCGTCGCACGCGCCAGAGACAGACGAAGAGACCCCGCCGCCACGGACCGCTCGATGCCCATGGCGGCAAGGACGTGGCTCGGGTCCTGGGCTCCGCTGGAACACGACGAGGCCGCACTGGCACAGATGCCCTCCTGTTCCAGCAGGAACAGCAGCGCCTCGCTCTCGATCCCCTCAAAGCACAGGTGCGCCACCGCCGGGGTCCGGCCGACGCCGTCGGGCACGGTGCGGCTGGCGCCGGGAACCGCGGCCAGCAGGCCCGTCTCAAGGCGATCTCTCATAGCCGCCACCCTGACCGCTGTCTCCCCACGGTCAACGACGACCAGCTCGGCGGCACGACCCAGGCCGACGATGGCTGGCACGTTCTGGGTGCCGCTACGACGCTCCCGCTCCTGACCACCGCCACGCAGCATCGGAGAGAGGGGGACATCCCCGTCGACCACCAGCGCGCCCGCACCCTTGGGGCCACCGAACTTGTGACCCGTGATGCTCACGAGGCGGGCACCCCGGCAGGCGTCGGCCAGATCCAGCCATGCGGTCGCCTGAACGGCATCACAGTGGACCAAGGCATCCGGTGCCCGCTCGGAGACCAGCGAGACGACCTCGGCCACCGGGTTGACCACACCGGTCTCGTTGTTGGCGGCCATCACCGACACCAGCCTGATGTCGGCCACGGACTCGAGGGTCTCGGCCAGTGCGCCCAGGTCGATCCGCCCACCCGCGTCAGCCGGCAGCACCACCCCACCGGATTCCCTTACCGGCTCCAGAACCGCCGCATGCTCGGCTGCACAACAGACCGCAACCCCGGACCCGTCCCCCAGCACACCGTCGACCGCCAGGTTGTCGGCCTCGGTGCCCCCGCTTGTGAACACGACACCACCGGGATCCATGCCGACCAGGGCCGCAACGGCGTCGCGGGCATCGTCGATCGCCCTACGGGCATCACGCGCCATGCGATGCGACCCGGACGGGTTGCCCGGGTGCTCGCCCAGCCATGGCAGCATCGCCTCGACCACCTCGGAGCGCGCCGGCGTCGAGGCCGCATGGTCCAGGTAGACCTGCCGGTTCAACTGCTCCTCCACCCCACGGAGGCTACGGGGAACCCGTGCACGACGCTTGGCCCGCACCTGCCAGACTCGGCAGATGGACGGATACGGACCCGAAACCTACGGCGACCACCACGCCGAGGTCTACGACGACTGGTACGGCGGTGACGGTGGAATCGCCGTCAGTCAGATCGGATCGCCTGCCGACGTGGCTGCGGTCATCGCCGACATTGCGGACGGAGGTCGGATTCTGGAACTCGGCGTCGGAACCGGGCGCCTGGCCCTGCCCATTGCAGCCACGGGCCTGGATGTGACAGGGATTGACGCCTCGTCAGCGATGCTCGACGTACTTCGAACCAAACCGGGGGCTGGCGGCCTGACCCTCATCGAGGGGGACATGGCAAACCCAGTTGGCCTGCCCGAGGGGTCGTTCAGCGTGGTCCTGATCGGCTTCAACACCCTGTTCAACCTGACGACCGAGTCGGCCCAGGCCGCCTCCATAGGCCACGCTGCCGGACTGCTGCAGCCCGGCGGGCGGTTCGTCATGGAGGCCTTCGTTCCGGATCCGGGGGCCCACGACGGCATGTCGGTGAGGACCGTCGAGCTTGACCGGGTGGTCATGGACGTCACAGTCACAGACCTCGGGGACCAGCTCATCACAGGACAGAGGATTGAGATCACCGAGGCCGGAAACCGGATGTTCCCCTACCACCTGCGATACGCCACCCCTGACCAGGTCGACGAGATGGCCCTGTCGGCCGGGCTGGAGCTGGAGGATCGGTGGGCCGACTGGTCACGCTCGGCGTTCACCGAGGACTCCGGATGCCACGTGTCGGTCTGGCGCAGGTCCGCCTGACCCGTTCAGGTCAGTCGGGGCGTCCGGTCACCACCGGCAGGGCCAGCTGCGGACGGTCGGAACGCTTCAACTCGGAGAATGTCGAGAAGCGGGCGAGGGTCAACGCTGCGTCGAACAGCTCCAGGCACCCATCGTCGGTCTCCGGTACCGACGAGATGACAGGCCCGAAGAACGACGGCCCGTCGGGCGGGTCGATGCTCAGGATCGGTGTGCCGACGTCCCGGCCGGTACGTCCCACGGCGTCCTCGGTTCCAGCCCGAAGGATGGCGTCGAGCGAGGCATCATCGGCAGCAGCCGCGTACGAGGTGTCGAACCCCGCCGCCTCCAGGACCGCACACAGGTGCTCAGGGGTTCCGACCTGTGCACGCAGGTCCTCACCCGGTTCGGGAACCCTGTGCCAGATGGACCGCCCGAACGCCTCGTAGAGCGGGCCCATGGCCGGAGCCCCATGGTCGTTCCTGACCGCCGCAGCCACCCGAAGCATCCGGCGGCCACGGTTGTGACCCTCCCTGTAGCCCTCGGGGAACTCGGCCTCGTAGTCGCGTTCCTCGTTCAGGATCGACAGGTTGATGAACCGCCACTCCACGTCAATGTCACGAAGGGCCGCCACCCGACGCAGCCACAGCGAGGTCATCCACGCGAACGGGCAGATCGGATCCCAGAAGAACTCGATCCTCTTGACTGTTCCTGTGTCACCCATCGTCCATCCCCTCTTCTCACAGCCTCACACGGAACTCCACCCACCGACCATCCCGGAACCCCAGCCGGCCCCGAAATGTTCCCTGTGCCTCACGCCTGCCTCTCGCCCAACTGTTCGACTAACCAAGTAGCGGGTCTGCCCAGTTTCCCGCCGCCCAGACGGCCGCTGCAGCGAATACGACCGCTGAAACGACGGTGAGTGCTGACCCAACAGACCGTGGCGCCCTGCGGCGGTCCGCCTCGTCGACCATCCAGGCCACAACCGCTCCACCGATGAGGCCACCCACATGCCCACCGAGGCTTATGCCGGGTCGGCTCACCGTGAACACGAGGTTGATGGCGACCAGGCCACCGACACCTGAACTCCACGGGTTGATGCCCCGCCTGAGCTGGTGCACGAGCGTGGCCCCCATCAGACCGAAGACCGCTCCGGATGCACCCACGGTCAACGCCAACGGATCGAGCAGCATTACGCCCAGGGACCCGGCGGCCAACGACGCCGCGTAAAGGCCCACGAACCGACCGGGGCCGTGCAGTCGCTCCAACTGGTGGCCGAGCATCCACGCCAGGAACATGTTGAACACCAGGTGCAGCAGCCCGCCGTGGAGAAACGCACCCGTCGCCAGCCGCCACCACTCCCCCTCGGCGATGCCGATGTGGACGATGGTGAAACCGTCGCGTACCCGGCCGTACCCGAGCAGTCCGAAGTCGATCGTGGCGTTGCCTCCGCCACCCGCCAGCGAACCACCTGAGACGAGGGTCGCCAGGAAGGCTGCCAGGTTCAGGCCGATGATCGCCGTCGTTGCACTGCGGCCGTCATCATGGCGCATGCCGGCGGAACCGGCTGTTCGCCGGCGTGGGCGATGCGGGCGTCCTGCGACGATGGGCCCGGCGCACTCGGGGCAGTGGAACCCGACCGAGGCAGTGTGCATGCACTCCCCGCAGATCACCCGGTCGCACCGTTGGCAGCGCACGCCGGCCCGCCGCTCAGGGTGCCAGGCGCAGGTGTCGCCGTGAATCGGGGTACTCACCGGCCGCACGGTACCGGCAGCGGGTCTCCGCCCGATGGCGGGGCCGGGATGAAGATCAGGTGCCGGTGAAGCCGGCTCTGCCGGGACCGTGTTCGAAGAACGAGGCGACACCGGCCGTGGCGTCATCTGTGTCGAACAGGTCGACGAACAGGTCGTATTCGAGGTTGATGCCGTCGGCGAGGCTTCCCTCAAGGCCTCCGTCGACGGCCCGCTTGGCCGCTCGGAGCGCCACGCGCGGCCCCCTGGCGTAGGCCGATGCACGCTCGACGGCACGTTCAAGCACCTGGTCGTCGGGAACCACCTCATCGACCCAGCCGACTGCCAGGGCCTCGGCAGCCGGCACCTGTGCTCCGCTGAAGATGAACTCCTTGGCCTTCGCGGGGCCGACGAGCCGTGCAAGGCGCTGAGTGCCCCCGCCACCGGGGATGATGCCGAGCAGGATCTCGGGTTGCCCGAGTACCGCACCCTCGCCGGCGATGCGGAAGTCGCAGCACATTGCCAGCTCGGCTCCACCGCCGAGGGCGAAGCCGTTGACCGCGGCGATGGTCGGACAGGGTACGGCCGAAAGCGCGTTGAACGAGGCCAGGAAGGCCTCGGCCAGGGGCACCCGGGTGGCTTCATCGACGAAGTCGCTGATCTCGGCACCAGCGGCAAAGTGGCGGCCGCCGCCCGTGACAACCAGTGCTCCGGGGGGATCGTCGATACAGGCCTCGGCGACCCGACCGAGTTCGTTGAGCAGGTCTGCGTTGAGGGCGTTCACCTTGGGGCGGTTGAGGGTAACGACCACCACGTCGCCACCCCAGCCACTCTTCCCGCCGGGTTCACCGGCCAGGTGACGCTCGATGCTGATCAGCTTGAGGTCGTCCACGGTCAGAGGCTCACTGACGTACCGTCGTCGACGAGCGTGTCTCCCACGTTGACCACCCTGGCCACCGCTGGAACGCGGTCCCTGAGGATCCGTTCGATGCCCGCCTTGAGGGTCTGGTCGGAGGCCGGGCAGCTGACACAGGCACCCATCAGCTCAACGGTCACCTCACCTGTTGCCTCGTCGACCCCGTGAAGCTGGATGTCGCCCTCGTCGGCCTGGATGGCCGGCCTGATGATGTCGATGACCTTCTGGACGGCGACGAGAAGGTCGCCGGTCGGAGTCTCAGCGGTCGTCCCCAGGCTCATGGCCGCAGTCTCGCAGCACCGGCCACCGTCCCCACCCTCGGGCCGCATCAGAAACCTGCCGACCTAGATTGACTGCATGATCCCCGAAACGGTCGGCCGGCTGGGCGTTCTGGCCCACCAGGGAGGTTGGGACGAGATCCTGCTGGTAGCCCTACCCATGTGTGTGCTGGCCGGCCTGCTCTGGATGGCCGATCGTCGGGCCCGCCGACTCGGAAGGTCAGCAGAACACGGGTCGGGAACCGATCAGCCCGGTTCCGAGTAGCTCACCTCGGCACCCAGGGACGCCAGGTTTCCCACAAGGTCCTGGTAGCCGCGCTCAACGTGGTGGGCGTCGCCGATCGTCGTCTCCCCGTCGGCAACCAGGCCGGCGATGACCAGGGCAGCGCCCGCACGGATGTCAGGGGCCCGCACCGGGGCTCCCGAAAGTGACCCCACACCCCTGATGACCGCATGGTGACCCTCAGCGCGTATGTCGGCCCCCATGCGCACCAACTCGTCTATGTAGCGGAACCGACCACCGAACACGTTCTCGGTGACGATCCCCACGCTGTCGCCGACGGCCAGCAGCGTCACCAGAAGCGGCTGGTAGTCGGTGGCCACACCCGGATACGGAAGCGTCGCCACGTCGACGGACCGTGGGCGACCCGATGCCGTCACCATCAGGCCTTCGGCAGATGGCGAGATGTGCAGGCCCATCTCCCCCAGTTTCAAGAGCAGCATCTCCATGTGCTCCGGTCTGGCTCCGACAACCTCGACCTCGCCTCCGGCCATGCCAACCGCCGCCATGTAGGTAGCGGCCTCGATCCGGTCCGGTACAACGGTGTGTTCCACCGCCTCCAGCCCCTCGACGCCCCCGATCGTGATAGTGGAGGTGCCGGCACCCGCCACCTTGCCACCCATTGCATTCAAGAACGCGGCCAGGTCGGCGATCTCGGGTTCACGGGCCGCGTTCTCTATCACTGTCTCGCCACGGGCCAGGACCGCCGCCATCAACAGGTTCTCCGTGGCACCGACACTCGGATACGGCAGCAGCACCGTGGATCCGACAAGGCGGTCAGCACTACCCTCGATGTAGCCGTGGCTGGTGGTGAACGTGGCCCCCAGTTCCTCGAGGCCCCGAAGGTGCATATCGATCGGGCGGTGGCCGAAGTCGTCGCCGCCGGGAACCGAGACCCTGGCGGTTCCCAAACGGCCCAACAGGGGACCCAGCACCACAATGGAGGCACGCATCCGCTCGACCAGCTCGTAGGGCGCCTCAGGTGTGACCGTCTCGGGCACGTCAACGGTGACGACGTCTCCCTCCTGGAAGACGGTGACGCCCATCTGCTCGAGCAGTTCACCCATCCACCGGACGTCGGCAATCCGGGGAACGCCACGGAGCGTGAACCTGCCCGGCGCCAGCAGGGTGGCCGCCATCAGCTTGAGCGCCGAGTTCTTGGCACCCGAGACCGTCACGGTCCCGGACAGCGGCCCGGACTGCCGGACATGTATGAAGGTTGGCCCGTCAACCGGGGAAGCGCCGTTCACCACCTAAGTATGCTGCGCCCCCGACCTGACCGGAAGGCAACCCCATCAACAAGCCAGCACACAACCTCGTGGTGGAACACCTCGTGGACGATGCCGGGCTGGCCGAACTGCGCACCCGACGCGACGACCTGGTCGGCGAGACCGACCTCGGCGGTGACAGCTTCGGCCTGACAGACGGACCGTTCGAACACTACGAACGCACGCTTGAGGTCCGGTCCGACGGCCAGAACCATCGGGTGGTCGAACGCTTCAGCTACAGGATGGCCATGCCCGTCTGGTGGATCGCCTTCTGGTGGCCCATGCGTCACGGCCTGCGACACCGCTCAAACCCGTGGTGGGCGCCACCCGACCGCCTGGACGCCCGCGCGGCCAGGGTCCTCAGCCTCCTCGCGCTGATACAGGTCGTCGACGGCTACCTGGGAACCGTCATAACCCAGACCATCACGTTCGCGGCCGACGAGTTCGACCGGGGCGACACCGCCCAGGGCCTCACACTTGCCCTTGTACGCCTCGGGATCATCGTTGCCCTGGCCGTAGTGGCCCTCGCCGACCGGAAGGGGCGACGCAACCTGCTCATGGGTGCCGCCGCCACAGCCGTTGTGACAACCGCGCTGGGTGCCGCCTCGCCGGGGCTCTGGTTCCTCGGCGGCACCCAGATGGTCGCCAGGGGCCTCACCATGGGAATGGGAATCCTCATAGGCGTGTTCGCCGCCGAGGAACTGCCCCGCGGCTCGCGTGCCTACGGGGTGAGCATCCTTACCCTCGCCGCCGCCTTCGGGGCCGGCATGGCCGTCTGGGTCCTGCCGGTGGCCGACCTCTCCGAGCGGGGCTGGCGAATCGTGTACCTGGTGCCGCTGCTGACACTCCCGGGCCTTGTGGCGGTTGCCCGACGCCTACCCGAGTCGAGGCGCTTCTCGGCCAACAGGCCGGCCGCCGGCCCAGCCAGGTTGCTCAGGCCGGCCAGCCGGTCGGCCGAACACCGGAGGCTGCTGCTGCTGGCTGTCACCGCCTTCCTGCTCCTGGTGTTCGCCGCCCCGGCCAGCCAATTCCAGAACGACTTCCTGAAGGACCATCGCGACTACAGCGCCTCAGGAATCGCCCTGTTCACCCTGTTCACGTCGACCCCGGCCGGAATCGGGATCTTCGCCGCCGGACGGCTGGCCGACACCCGTGGACGGAGAGGCGTGGGCGCCACAGGCCTCGTGGGCGGCACCCTGTTCATCGTCTCGAGCTACTACCTCTCAGGTGGCCTCATGTGGGCGGGCCACCTGGTGGGAGTGGTGCTGGGCGCCCTGACCGTGGCGCTCGGCGTCTACGGCCCGGAACTGTTCTCCACGACGCATCGGGCCAGGGCCAACGGCATCATCGTGGCCCTCGGCGTGCTCGGCAGCGCAACGGGGCTGATTCTCGTCGGAGCCATCGTCGACCGCCTCGACAACTACGGGCACGCCCTTGCAATCGTCGGCATCGGGCCCATGCTTGCCGCCGCACTGGTGATGGCCCGGTTCCCCGAAACTGCACGGGTCGAGTTGGAGACGCTGAACCCCGACGACTCCCCCCTGGCCGAACCGCCCGACTAGAGACCGGCGAGCCAGCCCTCGACGGCGTCACACACGTCCGCCTCGGCATTCCGCAGGTCGTGACGCTTCCCGGGGACCCAGACCGTGGTGACCGGACCCGAGATGGCCGGCAGGTGCTCGGCGAACTCGTCGGGCGAACCGAACTCGTCACGGTCCCCCGACACGAACAGGCACGGAACCTCGATGTCGGGAAAGTGCTCCACCCTCAGCTTCTCAGGCTTGCGGGCCGGGTGCAGCGGGTAGCAGATGAGCACCAGGCCCGCAGCAGGAAGGCCGCCGGCGACAGCCATCGAACAGATCCGGCCGCCCATGCTGCGTCCACCCAGAACCAGGGCACTGGATTCGACGCCCATACCTGAGGCCATCGCGGCAACACCCGCACAAACCTCGTCGACCAGCTTCGGCGCCCTGTCAGGGAAAGGCCTGGCCGCTGTCCGGTAGGCAAAGTCCATGCGCTCTACCGGCAACGGTGACAGGCGTTCCTCGAGGGCTACCAGGCCCGCCTGGTCACGGTTGGACCCGGCACCGGGGGTCAGGAAGAGACCGGCTGGTGGCATCCGGCGATGGTAGACGCGACCCGGCGTGGATCCGGAGCCACGGGTAGCCTCGCCCCATGGCCGACAACGGTGACCACGACAGGCTGGTCTCAACCATGACCGGGGGCATGGCACCCGACCCTGCACCCTTCAACGGGAGCGACCGACTCCATGCCGACGGCCGCCCCAAAGGCGACTTCCGTGATCAGCTGAGGAACGTCCCCGTGGCCCGCAACATCGTCACGGTGGCGACAACCGCTGCCCTGCCGGTTCTCGTGGTCTGGGCAGCCGTCACCCTCAGTCACCCCGTGGCGTGGTTGCTGGCGGTTCCGGCAATGGCACTGGCCCAGAACCGCCTGTTCATCCTGCACCACGAGGCCGCCCACCGGGTGCTGTTCCCGAACCGGCGCCTCAACGACCTCGTGGGAATAACCCTCATCGGCTGGTTGACGTTCGGAACCGGCAGCCACGGCTACCGCCTGGGCCACGTCCAGCACCACCGCGACGAGTTCGGCCCCAGGGAGCCCGACTTCCTGCTCTACTCCCTCTACCCGATCACCCGGGCGTCCATGCGCCGCAAGCTGGTGCGCGATGTTGCCGGCGTGTCTGCCTTCCGCATCGTGCGGCCCCGCTTCCAGCGCCTGGCCGAGCCGCGGCACCGGCGAATGACCCTCATGTTCCTTGCCGGCCAGGTACTCATAGCCACGGTGTTCTGGGCGTCCGGACGACCCTGGCTGTACCTGTTCCTGTGGGTGGTGCCGTGGGTGTTCGTGTACCAGGTGCTGAACCGGCTTCGGGCCATTGCCGAACACGGCGGCATGACCCGGTCAACCGACCGTCGACGGGCCAGCCGCCACGTTCGCCAGACCCCGCTGGCACAGGCGCTGCTGGTTCCCTGCAACGTCGGCTACCACGTCGCACACCACGTCGACCCGACGGTCCCCATGCGTCACCTTCCCAGACTGCACAGGGCCCTCGTAGAGGACGGCTACATCACCGAGGACCTGGCCTGGCCCTCGTACCGGGAGGTCTGGCGGGCCCAGCGGTCACGCCCGGCCGGGGCGACGGCCTGAGGGAACCCGCGGCGGGTCACATGCCTCCGGGCGTCCGGAGGCCCCAGCAGGTCAGATGTCCATTACCTCGACCACGTCAAGGTTCCTGAACGTGACACCGCCGGTCGACTCCTCGATCTTCGCAGCCTCGTCCTGTGTCGTCTCGTGCTCGCTGTTGGCCATGGCCTCCTCGTAGGAGTCGAACTCGACGATCTGGACTATCAGGCCCGGGTCGTCCCGGTCGACACAGACCGTGCCTCGCCGGGCAGTCGTCTGGTCGCCCATCAGGTCCTTGAAACGTTGAAGCTCGGCAACCGCCTCCTCAGCGGTGGATCTGAACTCCATCAACTGGTAGAAGCGCATCGCTAGGTCCCCCCTGTTGCCATCTGAGGGACCCGTTCCTACCACACTCTCCTGATGGCCCATTCAGTTGGGCGCTGTGTGACAGATTCTCAGGTGATCTGACGGAGGGTCTCGGCCAGGTCTCCAGCCCGGGCACTCAGGTCGTCGTGTTCCACACCGCCGTCGGCAAGTAGGCCTGCCAACTCCGCAGAGCGCTCCCCAAGTGAGTTCCACAGGGCCGGGTCAATACCGAACGGAGGTCGGTGGCCGGCCAGGACCGGCGCAAGGTCGACCAGGTTCTCGACACCGGAGTTGTCACGGGAGTCGCGCCGGAGCCGGTCGCAGGCGACGAACAGGTCTGTCAGCAGGCTGTTGGCGTCGAGACCCTCCAACTCGGGGCGGTCATCGGCAGCCCCCTGGAAGGCGTCGATGGCGGCCTCGACCGTGTCCTCGTCGGCAGCCATCACCACCAGGTCACCCTGGGCATCGAACTCGTGGGCCACCGCCAGCCTGCCAAGCAGTTCGCTGAACGCCGTCTGCTCGTCGGCGCCCCACTCCGACATCTCATATGCCAACTGCTCGCCATCGGGATCCAACTTGGGCAGACCCGTCGACTCGGCCTCCTCGACCGCCAGGTCAACGGCAGCCTCATCGACCTCGGACACGACGAGCGTCGCACCCTGCCACGTGTGGGCAATGCCCGAAACGGTCAGCAACTGGTCGAGGATGCGTCGGCTCTCACCAGCCCACTCGTGGAGTTCGTATGCCAACTGATCCTGAAGTGTCGGCCCAGCCTCGCCCGACGGAACCTCATCGACCAATTCGACCCCACACTCGACGCAGTCGGACACGCCATCGGCATACTCGATCCCGCACTGGAAGCACCATCTCACGGGCGTCATCCTGACACCTGCAGGCCTCTACCGAAACCACCCCCTCACACAATTCGACCAGCTGACCCCAGACGGCCCGCATAGCGCTGCCCGGCCGCTAACGTCGAAAGCCATGACCGAACAGCCCATGGCCCCAGACCGCAACCTGGCACTCGAGTTGGTGAGGGTCACCGAGGCAGCGGCCCTGGCAGCCTCACGCTGGATGGGCCGCGGCGACAAGGAAGGCGCCGACGGGGCCGCTGTCGACGCAATGCGGCACGTCCTCAACTCGGTCAGCATGGACGGCATCGTCATCATCGGCGAAGGCGAAAAGGACGAAGCGCCGATGCTCTACAACGGCGAGACGCTCGGCAACGGCAGACCACCCACAACCGACATAGCCGTAGACCCGATCGACGGGACCACCCTCACCTCGCTGGGTCGCGCCAACGCCATCGCCGTAATCGCCGCCAGCGAACGCAACACCATGTTCGATCCGGGACCATGCGTCTATATGGAAAAGATCGCCGTCGGCCCAACCTGCGCCGACGCCATCGACATCACCAGAACACCGACACAGAACCTGAAGTCGATCGCCGAGGCCAAGGGCGAACAGGTCAGAGACCTGACCGCCGTCATCCTCGACCGCGACCGGCACTCAGAACTGATAGCCGAGGTGCGCGAGGCCGGAGCCCGGATACGCCTCATCCCCGACGGCGACGTCGCCGGCGCAATCTCGGCGGGCTGGTCAGGCGCCGGGGCAGACGTGCTGTTCGGCATCGGAGGCACACCCGAGGGGGTCATCGCCGCAGCCGCCCTCAAGTGCCTGGGTGGCGCACTCCAGGGCAGGCTCTGGCCACGCAACGAAGCCGAACGCACCGCCGCAGTCGAACAGGGCTACAACCTCGACCAGGTGCTGCACACCGACGACCTGATCTCAGGCGACAACTGCTTCTTCGCAGCCACCGGAATCACCGACGGCGACCTCCTCAAGGGCGTCCAGTACACGACCGGTGCGGCACACACCCAGTCGATCGTCATGAGGTCCATGTCGGGCACCGTGCGCGTCGTCGATGCGCACCACAAGCTCGACAAGCTCGAGGAGTACTCCTTCGGCTACTGAGCGGTCTCGTTGCTACCCGCGTCTCCACCGTCTACTGGCAGCCCGCGCTGGGGGTCATCGCCGAGCTCCGGTCAGGAGTCGGCTCCGGCGACCGTCAGGCGGACTTCGGCCCGGGCGAGGGCCTCTGCCGCCGCAGCGTCATCCCTGTCCGCTGCAAGTGCCGCCTCAGCGACCTCCCTCGCAGCGCGGGCACGGTCCACATCAATCTCGCCTGAGGCCTCGGACACGTCCGAGAGGATGCTCACCTTCGTTCCAGCAACCTGTACGAAGCCACGGTGCACCGCCAGGGTGTCACGACCCCCGTCGGGGTGGACAACATCGACCGACCAGACAGCCAGCACGCCGATGAACGGAACGTGGCCGGGCTGAAAGGCGATCTCGCCACCACCCACGGTGCGGGCGATGACCATCTCAGCCTCGCCGCTGTAGGCAATGCCCTCCGGGGAGACAAGCTCCACCTGGAACGTCATGGCGGGCTCTAGCCCTCGAGTTCGCGTGCCTTGCGGCGTGCGTCGTCGGCACCGCCGACGTTCAGGAATGCCTGCTCGGGCAGGTCGTCAAGGTCGCCGTCGACAATGGCGGCGAACGAATCGACCGTCTCGTCGACCGGCACGGTGACACCCGGCAGGCCGGTGAACACCTCGGCAACGTTCATGGGCTGGGACAGGAAGCGCTGGACCTTGCGGGCCCTCGACACCGTTATCTTGTCCTCTTCCGACAACTCGTCGAGGCCCAGGATGGCGATGATGTCCTGCAGTTCCTTGTAGCGCTGCAGGATCTCCTGGACGTTCCTGGCCGTGTTGTAGTGCCTGTCTCCGACAACCTCGGGAGTGAGGATCGTCGACGTGGAGGCCAACGGGTCGACAGCCGGGTAGATACCGAGGGCTGCGATGTCACGGCTCAACTCCGTTGTGCCGTCGAAGTGGGTAAACGAGGTGAACGGTGCCGGGTCGGTGTAGTCGTCGGCAGGAACGTACACAGCCTGCATGGACGTGATGGAGCGGCCACGCGTGGTCGTGATGCGCTCCTGGAGCTGGCCCATCTCGTCGGCCAGGGTCGGCTGGTAGCCAACGGACGAAGGCATACGGCCCAGCAGCGTCGACACCTCAGAGCCGGCCTGGACGAACCGGAAGATGTTGTCGATGAACAAGAGCACGTCCTGGCCCTGCACGTCGCGGAAGTACTCGGCCATGGTGAGCGCCGAGAGGGCCACACGGAGGCGCACACCCGGTGGCTCATCCATCTGGCCGTAGACCAGGGCGGCCTTTTCGAGAACACCCGACTCGCCCATCTCAAGGTAGAGGTCGGTGCCCTCACGGGTGCGCTCGCCGACACCGGCGAACACCGAAACACCACCGTGGTTGGTGGCCACGCGGTTGATCATCTCGGTGATGAGAACCGTCTTGCCCACACCGGCTCCGCCGAACAGGCCGATCTTGCCTCCCTGGAGGTACGGGGTGAGCAGGTCGATGACCTTCACGCCCGTCTCGAACATCTGGGCCTTGGGCTCGAGGGTGTCGAATGCCGGTGCCTCACGGTGGATCTGCCAGCGGTCGGTGATCTCCCCAAGTGGCTCGTTGTCGAGCTGGTCACCGATGACGTTGAACACGTGACCGAGGGTCACGTCGCCCACCGGCACGGTGATACCCCTACCGGTGTTGCGGACCACGGTGCCACGGGTGAGGCCATCGGTCGGCTTCATGGCGATGGCACGCACGCGACCACCACCGATCTGCTGGGCCACCTCGGCCACGATCGTGACGCTCTCGCCGTCGACGACCACGTCGAACTCGAGGGCCGTGTTGATCTCGGGTAGCTCAGCTGGGGGGAACTCGGCGTCGATCACGGGCCCGGCGATGCCGACGATGTGCCCGTCTTTCGGTTCGACAGCCGCTGGGGCTTCGGTGACGGTCATTGTTACTCCTGGCTCTCTCTTCGGTTCTGAAGCGATCTGGTCGGTTAGTCCCGGCTGCCCACGGGCACCGGTGTGTCGGTCGTGTCGTCGTCGCTGCCAAGGGCCTCGGCACCGCCGACAATCTCCATGATCTCTGTGGTGATGGCGTCCTGGCGTGCCTGGTTCATCTCGCGGGACAACTTGACGATCATCTCCTCGGCGTTGTCGGTTGCGGCCTTCATCGCCCGCTGCCTGCTGGCGTGCTCGGACGCAGCCGACTCGAGCAGTGCCCCAAAGAGGCGGGCCTCCACGTATCGGGGAAGCAACGCCTCGAGAACCGCCTCGGGCGAGGGCTCGAACTCGAAGGACGCCACGGCCCCTGCCTCGCCGTGGCCCTCCTCGGCCATGACCTCGGTGCTCTCGAGCGGCAGGAACCGCCTGACAACGACCTTCTGGCTGCCGATGCTGATGAACTCCGTGTAGACCAGCTCGACCCTGTCGATCTCGCCGGACTCGAACAGGTCGGCGACGGTGTCGGCCACGGCCTTCGCGTCCTCGTAGGTGGGATTGTCGCTGATGCCCTCGGTGAACGAGTCGATCCTGTAGTTGCGGAACCGGAAGTAGTCGCGCCCCTTCTTGCCGATGATGATGAGCGAGTAGTCGGCGCCCTCGGCCCGGGCGTTCTGCACCTGACGCTCGGCAGCCCTGATGATCGCAGAATTGTACGGACCAGCCAGGCCACGGTCGGAGGTGATGAGAACCACGCCGACCCGCTCGACCTTCTCGGCCTCGCGCAACAGCGGATGGTCGACCTCGGTGCCGGCGGCAGCCAGGTTCTCGATGACCTGCGTGATCTGGCGCGAGTAGGGCGCCGATGCCCGTGCCCGCTGCTGTGCCTTCATCACCCTCGTGGCGGCGATGAGCTCCATGGCCCTCGTAATCTTCTTGGTCTTCTGGACGCTCGTGATACGGCGTCGCAGAACCCGCTCCCTACCGCCTGCCACGGTCAGCTCCCACTGCGGTCGCAGCGCGCCCCGTCAGCGAGGCGCAGGTGCCCACGGCACGGTCGGGTCGGGCGGCCGGGATCACTCGGAGTCGGCCTCGGCGTCACCGGCGGTGATGTCCTCTTCGGGGAGGGTCGTGTCGGCATCGACAATGTGGGAGCCGGTCTCCTCGGCGTCGGTGCCGGGGTG
Source organism: Acidimicrobiaceae bacterium (assembly GCA_002687745.1). Taxonomy (GTDB): domain Bacteria; phylum Actinomycetota; class Acidimicrobiia; order Acidimicrobiales; family MedAcidi-G1; genus UBA3125. The sequence continues at coordinate 89,917 of NZBE01000003.1, forward strand.
TACGGCGGTGTCGGCCTCTGAGGACTGGAACTGCTCGGCGAAAGCGGTGATTGCCGCCTCGAAGGCCTCTTCGTCGCCGATCCTGCCTGTCTCGCGGATTGCATCGAGTTGTGCAATCTCGCGGGTGCGGAACCAGTCAAGAAGCTCGGCCTCGAAGCGCTGCACGTCGACAACGGCCACATCGTCGAGGTGACCACGGGTTCCGGCCATGATCGACACGACCTGCTCCTCGACCAGCAGCGGCGAGTTGAGGCCCTGCTTGAGGAGCTCGACCAGCCTGTAGCCACGGTCCAGCTGGGCCTGCGACACGGCGTCCAGGTCGGAACCGAACGCGGCGAACGCCTCAAGCTCCCTGAATTGCTGGAGGTCGGACTTGAGCGTGCCGACAGCGGTCTTCATTGCCTTTACCTGGGCGGCTGAACCGACACGTGACACCGAGATGCCCACATCCACGGCCGGACGCACACCCGACTTGAACAGGTCGTCCTGGAGGAAGATCTGGCCATCGGTAATTGAGATCACGTTGGTGGGAATGAATGCTGAAACGTCGCCGGCCTTGGTCTCGATGACCGGCAGAGCCGTCATCGACCCGGCACCAAGGTCGTCGCTGAGCTTGGCAGCCCGCTCAAGCAGGCGGCTGTGCAGGTAGAAGACGTCTCCGGGGAAGGCCTCGCGGCCCGGCGGGCGGCGCAGCAGCAGCGACATCTGGCGGTAGGCCTCGGCCTGCTTGGAGAGGTCGTCGTAGACGGCGAGGGCGTGGCCCCCGTTGTCCATCCAGTGCTGGCCCATCGCACACCCCGCATAGGGAGCCAGGTACTTGAACGGCGCCGGCTCGGATGCGGGGGCAACCACGACAACCGTGTACTCCATGGCACCGTGGGCCTCGAGGACAGCCACGTTCTGGGCGACGGTGGAGGCCTTCTGGCCGATGGCCACGTAGACGCAGTTCACGCCCTGGCCTGCCTGGTTGATGATGGTGTCGATGGCGATCGTGGTCTTGCCGGTCTTGCGGTCGCCGATGATGAGCTCGCGCTGGCCACGGCCGATCGGTATGAGCGAGTCGATGGCCTTGATACCGGTCTGCATCGGCTCGTGCACGGGCTTGCGACCCATGATGCCCGGAGCCTGGATCTCCATGCGGCGCTGCACCGTGTTGGTCAGCGGGCCCTTGCCGTCGATCGGCTCGCCGAGGGCGTTCACGACGCGACCGAGGAGGCCGTCGCCGACGGGCAGTGACAGGATGTCACCGGTGGCACGCACGGTCTGGCCCTCTTCGATGTCGTCGACCTTGCCGAGCACCACCGCACCGATGGCTTCCTCGTCGAGGTTCAGCGCCAGGCCGAACGTGCCGCTCTCGAACTGGAGAAGCTCGTTTACGGCAGCATCGGGCAGGCCGGACACACGGGCGATTCCGTCGCCGACCTCGATCACGTGGCCGACCTGGCTCTGCTCGAGGCTGGGCTCGAAACCAGCCAGGTTCTTCTGGATCGCAGCGGCTATGTCCGCCGTGTCAATCGTGAGTTCAGGCATGTTCTCTCTCGTCTCGTGTGCGTGTATGTCTTCCGCTGCTCAGCGGAAGCTCTCTCGGAGCTGGTTGAGGCGGCGGCGGACGCTGCCGTCGATGATGTCGTCACCGATCTCGGTCACCGCACCGCCCAGGACGGACGGATCGATGACCACCTTCACCTCGACCTCCCTGCCGGTTGAGGTGTGGATAGCAGCCTCGAGGCGGCTGCGCTGGTCGGCGCTCAGGTCGATTGCCGAACGGACCGTGGCTACCGCCCTGTTGCGGGATGCGGCACCGCGCTCGACGACGGCCGCGACGATTGCCGGCAGGTCGGCGGCGCGGCCGGCTGCTACAACCATCGACACCAGCGCCGACGTCGTGGCCGAAGCCCTTCCGTCGAGCAGGTCCTCGACGACCTGCTGACGGCGTGCGGCCGGAACCGCCCCGTCGGCGAGGGTCGCCCGCAGGTCGTCGTTTGAACCAAGCGCCTGGGAGAACTGGAACAGCTCGTCCTCGACAGTGGCCAGGTTGCCCTCGGCCACCGCAACGGCGAAAAGGGCGTCTGCGTAGGCGTCAACCCGAGGATCAGCCATTGCTCCCGGCCACCTCGTCGATGTAGGCGTCGATCAGACGGCCCTGGACCTCGGCATCGAGGCTGGACTGCACAACCCGCTCGGCGGCGCCCAGGGCTATACCGGCGACCTCGGCGCGGAGGTCGGCGATGGCCTGCTGGCGTGCCGACTCGATGTCGGCTGCCGCACGCTCGCGCATGTCGGCGATGTCCGTCTCTGCACGGGCCGACAGATCGGCCTTGAGCTGTTCGGCGGCACCACGTGCCTCGTCGATCAACCTGGAGGCCTCACCCTTGGCATCACCCAGTCGGGCCTGGTAGTCGGCTTCGACCGCCCTGGCGTCGATCTTGGCCTGCTCGGCCGCATCGAGGTCACCGGCAATGCGCTCTGCACGTGCGTCCATGGCCCCCTTCACAGCCGGGAAACCCTTCTTGGCCATGAAGAAGAACAGGAGACCGAAGGACAGGCCCCCCCAGATGATCTCGTTGGTCTCGGGGAGGATGGGGTTCGGGGCCTCGAAGCACTTCTCGAGGTCGTCCTGGACCCCTTCGTCATGCAACGTGTGCTCAAGGTCGCCGTGGTTCTCCTCAACGGCCTCTGCGAGGTGCTCGGCCATACAGCCGCCGACGCTCTCGCCGGATGCTCCGGCGGGGCCGGCCAGGGCAACGAGGCCCAGCACGGCGATCAGCGGTGCCGCTGCCAGGCGGTTCCGTCGTTGGCTCATGGGTTCAACTCTCTCTCGGTCGATGGTGTCAGCTGGTCGTCTGTTCCGAATCCGCCAACTGCCTAGGGCAGCAGCAGGATGAAGACGACGAAACCGATAAGGGCCAGCGCCTCGGTGAAGGCGATGCCGAGGAACATGGTTGTACGCGCCATACCGGCGGACTCGGGCTGGCGGGCCATCGCCGAGATGGCATTACCGACCACTGTTCCGATACCGATACCCGGGCCGATGGCCGCGAGGCCGTAACCGAGGCCGGCGCCGATGGCCTTGAGGCCCTCGACCATTTCACCGGCTGCCGTCTGCGCCAAAACGTTCAGCACTTGGTTTCTCCTGTGTTTGATGTGTTGTCGAGCCGGAGTGTCCGACCCTCTTGGTTATTGAACTTGCGGGTAGAGCCTGAAGGCCAACTGTGGATCAGTGGGCGGGATGCATTGAGCCGCCGATGTAGACGGCGGTGAGGATCGTGAAGATGAAGGCCTGCAGGACCGAGACCAGGATTTCGAACCCGGTCATGAGGACGAGCATCGCGAAGGGTCCGACGGCTCCGATGTAGGTGGAGCTCCACAGGACCTGTGTGAGCACGGCGAAGGTGACGAGCAGCAGGTGGCCTGCGACCATGTTCGCCCAGAGCCGGATTGCCAGCGAAAAGGGCCTCACCACGAACGTGGAGACCAGTTCGATGGGGGTGACGATCAGGTACAGCGCGACGGGCACGCCGGGAGGGAACAGCGAGTTCTTGAGGTAGCCCCCCAGGCCCTGGGACCTGACACCGACGAAGTTGTAGATGACCCAGACCACGATCGCCAGAGTTATCGGCACGGCCATGCGGCTGTTCGCCGGGAACTGGATGCCGGGGATCACCTCGAAGATGTTCGAGAACATGATGAAGAAGAACATCGTGGTGAGGAACGGCATGAACTTGCGGCCGTCGGGGCCGATCGTCTGCATCACGATCGAGTCCTCGATGAAGTCGATCCCGGTCTCGGCTACGTGCTGGACTCCGGTTGGCACCATGGAGGCTCTGGGCCTTCCCGCCAGGATGAAGATGACGCCGGTTATGGCTACGGCCGCCAGATAGACGAGGACCGTCTTGTTGACGGCGTATGCCGTTCCGGAGAACAGCATGTCGGGCCACTCGAAGAGATGGCTGACAGGCGGGAATTCGAGCGCTAGCACGTTCACTTGGCGTGGTTCTCCTCGGGAGTGACCTGTTGGACTGGTTGGGGCGCAAGGCCGGGGAAGGCCAGCGACGCAGAGACGTGCCTGGTCTCCCACACAAGGAGGCCCAGGTGGGTGACCAGGAGGGTGATGGCGAACGGCACGGCGGCGAACCAGTCGCCACTGCCCTTGAGCGCCACCGCGATCACGGCCAGCGCTCCGAGGCGGACGAGATAGCCGAACAGGACCGCTCCATAGAGGGCGTTCAGAGAAATGCCCACCGCACGGGTGATTATGGCGGCACCGATCAGGAAGTTGGCGACAACCAGCACGAGGGCGACTGCGGCGGAGGCGGCACCGGTGGCTCCCCAGCCGATGGCACCGATCGCCACGAATGCCGGCGCCACCCAGACGGCACGTCTGGCGAGGTCGCGGGCGATGTCACGCTCGGGGGTGACCTGTGTGTGGTCGGCCACGATTGTGGGGGTGGCGGCCATGCTCAGGTGCCCGCCTGCCATGCGGCGCGGCGCTCGGCTGCGGCTCGGTCCATCCGGTCGCTGTAGCTGCGGTACAGCTTCCAGGTGGCGTACCCGGCCGTTACCAGCGTGAATGAGATCGTGAAGACCGGGAAGAGGTTCAGCTGGCGATCCACGAGCCAGCCCAGGAAGCCGAAGATCGCCGGTGTAACAGCCAACTCGAATGCCGCTGCGAGAGCATCGCCGAAGCCCTGCTCCAACTCGCGCGTTCCGACCTGTTGCATCCGCAGATCCCTCCGACCGGAAAGCCTCCGGTCACCATCGTTGCCCCCGCGACGACGGCCGTCTGGAGCGCTTGTGAATCTAATCACCAATGTGGGAAGCAACAACCCGAACCCGGTGTGACGAATGCCCCACTCAACCTCAGGCGCCACCATCCCCATCGACCCACCCGTCCCGCACCGAACCATGCAACCTCGGGTGGAAAACCGTGAAGAGGAGAAGGCAGACGGCCGCAATGCCGATGGGCACGATGGCGTCGCCCGACCCGGTGTAGGTGGGCCACAGCACGAACCCTGACAGCAGCGCCGTCCACGCCCACAGGATCCAGACGGCGCGACGGTGGCCATGGCCCAGGCGGAGCAGCCGGTGATGGAGGTGGTCCTTGTCGGCGTGGGTCACCCGGATACCGCGGGTCGCTGCACGGCGCACGATGGCGAATGCCATGTCGAACAGGGGGACGCCCAGGATGAACAGCGGAATGAAGACCGGGGCGAAGAAGAAGAAGGCCTGACCGCTGAACACCGCGTCGGTGCTTCCCCCCACAGACATCGTCGAGGCCGCCATGAGCAGGCCCAGCAGCAGTGCTCCACCGTCACCCATGAATATGCGTGCCGGGTGCACGTTGTAGGGGAGGAAGCCCACGCATATGCCGACCACCAGCACCGCTATCAGCGCACCCGGACTGCTCCCGGTCAGCACGCCCGCATCGCCCAGGCGGATGGCATACAGGAGGAACGTGGCGGCGGCGATGGCCACGATCCCGCCTGCCAGACCATCGAGACCGTCTATCAGGTTGACCGCGTTGGCGATGAGCACCACCCACACAACGGTCAACAGCGCCGACATGTTCGGCGAGAGGATCATCGTCTCAAGGAACGGGACGCGCAGCACGACGAGCGACACCCCGACGAGGCTCAGGACCGCCCCGGCCACCACCATTCCGGCGACCTTGGCCGTTGCCGACAGCGGCGAGATGTCGTCGACCACCCCGACGGCGCAGATCACCGCTGCTGCCGTCAGCACGCCGAGCATTTCGGACGGTGCTGCAAACACAGGTGCGAAGTCGCCTGTCAGCCAGGCCGTGACGACGCCTACGAACAGGCCGAACAGCATCGCCGTGCCGCCCAGCGTGGCTGTCGGTGAGTCGTGGACATTGCGGTCATCGGGTGCCACGAGAACACCGGACCGGGTGGCGAGGCGGCGTGCCACCGGTGTGGCCACAGCGGTGGCCACCGCAGCGACACCACCGACCACGGCGAAGGCGAGACCCCCGGGAAGAAGCACGGCCACCATCGCGCTCACCGGTTCATCAGCCCCCGTAGGGCGTGAAGCGACCACACAGTTCGACGACCTCTGCCCGAACTTCGTCAACTGCGGCATCGTCGTCAACGCTACTGAGGGTGCGGGCGATCAGGTCGGCGATGACGGCCATCTCCGGCTCACCCATCCCCTGTGTCGTGACTGACGGCGTGCCTATGCGGACACCGCTGGCTACAAACGGCGAACGCGGGTCATCGGGGACCGTGTTCTTGTTCAAGGTGATGCCGGCCCGGTCGAGAACCGTCTGTGCCACGGCGCCGGTGAGCTCCTCGTCGAAGGTGCGCAGGTCGACGAGCAGCAGATGGTTGTCGGTGCCACCCGAGACCATTCGGAAGCCGTGCCGGGCAAGGGCGGCGGCGAGGGCCGATGCATTGGCCACTATCTGGCGCGCGTAGTCGGCGAACGACGGATCGGCCGCCTCGCGGAACGCCACGGCCTTGGCGGCGACGTGGTGTTCGAGTGGGCCGCCCTGGGAGCCCGGGAATACGGCCTTGTCGACCGCCCGGGCGTGTTCGGATGTCGAGAGGATGCAGCCACCCCTTGGACCCCGCAGGGTCTTGTGGGTGGTGAAGGTGACGATGTCGCAGTAGGGAACCGGGTTCGGGTGCACGCCACCTGCGATGAGCCCGGCGATGTGGGCGGCATCGAACATGAGCATCGCTCCGACCTCGTCGGCAATCTCGCGAAACGGTGCCGGGTCGATGATGCGGGGGTAGGCGGTGGCGCCTGCCACGATCAGATTCGGCCGGTGCTCCCGTGCCCTGTCGCGCAGCTCGTCGTAGTCGATCCGCTCGTCGCTCTTCGTGACGCCGTAGGAGACGAAGTTGTAGAGGATGCCGCTGGCGTTCACCGGGGATCCGTGGGTGAGGTGGCCTCCGTGGTCGAGGCTCAGCCCGAGCACGGTGTCTCCCGGTTCCAGCAGCGCCTGGTAGACGGCCATGTTGGCGTTGGCTCCCGAGTGGGGCTGGACGTTTGCGTGGTCGGCGCCGAACAGGGCCTTGACCCGCTCACGGGCCAGGTCCTCGACCTCGTCGACGTGGACGTTGCCTCCGTAGTAGCGCCTACCCGGATAGCCCTCGGCGTACTTGTTGGTGAGCACCGAACCGCTCGCCTCGAGCACTGCCGGCGAGGCGAAGTTCTCGGAGGCAATCAGCTGGAGCGTGGTGTTTTGACGTTCCAGCTCCCGGTCTATGTAACCGAACAGCTCGTCGTCCCGTGAGGTTGGCCAGCTCATGTCGTACCGCCTGTGCTCGGCTGGCCCGGGAGTGGGCCAGGATCGTCCGTGCCCGCTGCCGGGCTGATTGGCCGGAAGGTTACCGGCCGTGGCCGGACCGCGATGCCGGTCACCCGCCGGTTCCGGGTCCGATGAGGACTGCAGCCAGGGCGTCCGCTGCCGGATCGGGTGGCGAGCCCTCGCGTCGCGCTACAACCAGGTGACGGTGGGCCACCGGCCCGGACCTGGTGGCAGCCATTCCGCTGCCAACTGTCGTGCCCGGGGACGGAGGCAGCACGGTCCATCCCAGGCCGAGGCGCACCATCTCTCGTAGGACCTCGGGCTGGTTGGACTCGGCGACAACGTCGAACGGTGCTCCTTCCCGGGCCAGGCCGGCTGCGATAACCGCCCGGGTGTGGGAACCCGCAGGGAAGGTGACCCATGGTCCCCACCGGTGTGGGGGACGCCGAAGCTCGCTTTCGGGGGCGTAGACGTGAAGGGGTTCGGCGAAACAGGGCGTGAACACCACACCCTCTGGAGCGGTCACGGGCTCGACACAGACTATGAGGTCGAGGTCGCCGCTGACCAGGCCCTCGAGGAGGCTGCCGGACGGGGCCACCGTGAGGTGCAGGTCGACCTCGGGACGGTTGGCGTGGAAGGCCCGGATGGCCTCGGCCCGGTGCTGGACCGCTACGGCATCGATCGTTCCGAGCCTGACCACGCCGGCTGAGCCGGAGCGCTGCGATGCCGCCCAACGGGCAAGGTCGCGGGTCTCGGCCACGACCCTTCGGGCATGGGTGAGGACCTCGGCCGCCTGATGCCTCAACCGGGCGTGACGGCCGTGCCGTTCGAAGAGGGGCAGGCCGACCCGGCGCTCGAGTTCGGCGAGGCCCTGGGTGAGAGCTGACGGCGTGACACCGAGGCTGGCGGCCGCTGCCGCACGGGTGGGATGGTCTGTCGCTGCCACCAGGTACTCCAGCTGCTGCACGGTGAGGTTGGGGAGGCTCTGCGGCCCGGTTTTCGACATTGCGGGATCCTGTCTGATGATTCAGTTTTACTGAATCTAACACTTCTTTGATTTGCATCTACTTATGCTTATCTCCATGACAGAACCCACCACCATCGCCCCGGCGACCGGCCGCCTCGGAATACTCACCCCCGGGCTCGGCGCCGTCTCATCCACCTTCATCGCCGGCGTAATCTCGGCCCGCAGGGGCCTGGCCCCGCCAATCGGCTCGGTCAGCCAGATGGCCCACATCCGCCTCGGTGCCCGCGACGAGGACCGCAACCCCCTCATCCGCGAGTTCGTACCACTCGCCGAACTTGACGACATCGTGTTCGGCGGCTGGGACCCCATCTCGGCAAACGTGCTCGAAGCCGCACGCACCTGTGGCGTGCTCGAAGAGCGTGACCTTGCACCCATCTCCTCGGAACTCGAGGGCATCGTTGCCATGGACGCCGTGTTCGACCAGCGCTGGGTCAAGAAGCTCGAGGGCACCCGCGTCAAGACCATGACATCGAAGTGGGAACAGGCACAGGCACTCATCGACGACATCGAGCGCTTCCGCACCGAGAACGAATGCGACCGCCTCGTAGTGGTCTGGTGCGGATCCACCGAGGCCTACCAGGAGGCCAGCGACGTGCACCAGACCGTCGCCGCCTTCGAACAGGGCCTCAGGGACGACGACGACAACATCTCCCCCAGCCAGATCTACGCCTACGCAGCGCTCTCCAGCGAGGTTCCGTTCGCAAACGGCGCACCCAACCTGTCAGTCGACCTTCCCTGCATGCTGGAACTGGCAGACACCCGCGGCGTGCCGATCGCAGGCAAGGACTTCAAGACCGGCCAGACCCTCATGAAGACGCTCCTGGCCCCCGGCTTCAAGGCCCGGATGCTGGGCCTGCGCGGCTGGTACTCCACCAACATCCTCGGCAACCGCGACGGCGAGGTACTCGACGACCCCGAGAACTTCAAGACCAAGGAGGTCTCAAAACTGGGCGTTCTGGACACCATCCTCCAGCCCGAGTCCTACCCCGACCTCTACGGCAACATCGACCACGTCGTGCGCATCAACTACTACCCGCCCCGCGGCGACAACAAGGAGGGCTGGGACAACATCGACATCTTCGGATGGCTCGGCTACCCGATGCAGATCAAGGTCGACTTCCTGTGCCGCGACTCCATCCTGGCCGCACCCATCGTGTTGGACCTGGCCCTGTTCCTGGACCTGGCCTCGCGAGCCGGCCAGTCAGGTGTGCAGGAGTGGCTGTCGTTCTACCTGAAGGCCCCCCAGGCCGCCGGCGAGGCCGATGCAGAACACGACCTCTTCATCCAGCAGACCAAGCTCAAGAACACGCTCCGCGAATGGATGGGCGAACAGCCCGTAACCCACTCCGAGGCCGGCTGACCCTGGCCCGTTGACCCGGCCGGGTTCTCAGATGCGGGTGGTGTGGCCCGCCCAGTACTCGTCCTTCAGGAGGCGCTTGTAGAGCTTTCCGGTGGGATGCCTGGGTAGCTCGTCACGGAAATCCACGCTGCGAGGGCACTTGACGTCGGCCAACTGAGACCTGCAGAAGGCGATCAGCTCACGCCCCATCTCATCGCCTGCGGCCACGGAGTCCACCAACTGCACGACGGCCTTGACCTCCTCGCCGAACTCGTCGTTGGGCACACCGATCACGGCCACGTCAAACACGGCCGGATGCATCGTGAGGACGTTCTCGGCCTCCTGTGGGTAGATGTTCACCCCTCCGGAGATGATCATGTACGCCCTGCGGTCCGTCAGGTAGAGGAAGCCGTCCTCGTCAACGCGACCCACGTCGCCCAGGGTGCTCAGGTTCCCCCCGAGCCTCGAACCGGCGGTCTTCTCGGGGTCGTTGTGGTACTCGAACTGGGAGTCGCTGCGGAAGTAGACGCCCCCCTCCTCTCCCACGGGCAACTCCGTGCCGTCATCGTCGACGATGACCAGCTCGCCTACGATCGCCCTCCCGACTGAACCGGGGTGCTCCAGCCAGTCGAGCGAGTTCGTGTAGGTGAGGCCGTTGCCCTCGGTGCCCGCGTAGTACTCGTGCAGCACCGGCCCCCACCATTCGATCATCGAACGCTTCACCTTGACCGGGCACGGTGCCGCAGCGTGGATTGCAGTCACCAGCGATGAGGTGTCGTAGCGGTCCCGCACCTCTTCGGACAGCTTGAGCATGCGCACGAACATGGTCGGAACCCACTGGCTGGTGTGCACGTTGTGGGCCTCGATGGCAGTGAGTGCCTCCTCGGCGTCGAACTTCTCCATCACCACGATCGTGCAACCCAGCCGCTGGTAACCGAGGCAGAAGCGCAGCGGTGCCGAATGGTAGAGCGGCGCCGGGGAGAGGTAGACGGAACCCTCCTCGGCAGCGAAGAGGATCTTCGCCATCATCGTGATCGGGTTGACTCCGCCCAACGGGGAACCCGACATCGGGGACCTGATTCCCTTGGGTCGACCTGTGGTTCCAGACGAGTAGAGCATGTCCTGGCCCTCGACAGCACCGGGGAACGGCTCGGCCGACTGGCTGGCGACGGCATCCTCGAAACAGGCATGGTCGGCGAGAGGACCACCGATGCTGAACCTCTCCTCCACATTCGGCGTTGCGGCAGTGACCTCGGCGACAGCGTCAGACTTGTACGGCGAGGTCACAAACACCCTGGCGCCACAGTCGTCGACTATGTAGGCCATCTCATCTGCGGTGAGCCTCGACGAAATTGCGGTGTAGTAGAGGCCCGCGTAGTGGGCCCCCCACGCGAGTGCCAGGAACTCGATTCGGTTCTCGAGGCAGAAGGCCATGTGGTCGCCCGGTTCCAGGCCCAGGCTGCGGAACAGGTTGGCGATGCGGTTGGCCTCGGCGTCGAGTTCGGCGAAGGTCATGGTCTGGCCCGAACCGTTCATGACGATGGCCGGCCGGTCCGGCGCATCCTTCGCCCAGCGACCCGGGTACTCGAGTGGTGGATCGTCCGGTGTCCGGGTTCCTGAGTCGCTCATGCGATCCGACAGTACCGGCCGACCGTCCTGAGCGGCTGATCGGGGCACGGTCTGCCAGGTAGCCAACGGGTGTCACACGGCATGCGTACTCTCGTCTCACGATGACCGCCACGTTCACCTTCACCTCCTACGGCGCCAAGGCCACAGCCGCGCTCGGTGACGCCATAGCCACAGCCAAGGGCGATGACCCGCTGGCACCGGTAACGGTGGTCGTGCCATCAAATCTGGTCGGGGTGGCTGCACGCCGCGCACTGGCCACCACACACAGCGCCGGCGGAACCCCGGGCCTGGCCGCAGTGCGCTTCGAGACCCTGCTGGGCATGGCCGGGCTGTTGGCCGGAACGGCCCTGGCCGACGACCAGCGGCGACGGATCTCAGACCCCGTCGTGGGTTCCGCCGTGCGTACCACGCTGGCCAGATCCGCCGACCTGCTCCGCCCCGTCGCACACCACCCGGCGACCGAACGGGCCCTTGTGCGGGTCCACCGAGAACTGAGAGAACTGGACCACACCGAACTCGACAACGTGGCCACCACCTCACGGCAGGCATCCGAGGTCATCCGGCTCCACCGCCTCATCCGGGACCGCCTGGCCGAACGGTTCATCGACGAGGTCGACCTGCACAGGGCCGCCGCCGCCATCGACCCGACACACCCCCTGCTCGACGAGCTGGGCACCCTGATACTGCACGTGCCGGGTCGAACCCCTGCCTCGGGTCTGGCGCTGCTGGCAGCCCTTGCCGAGATCCGACCAGTGGCCGTCATCGCGGCTCTCACGGGAAACGAGGCAGCCGACGAACCAGCCCGCCACCTGGTTGAGCGACTGGGTGGTGCCGTCCCATCCTCGGTGCCGACACCGACGAAATCCGAGCTCGCCGTACGCTCAGTGGCCGACCCCGACGAAGAGGCCCGGGTGGCCGTTCGCGAGATCGTGGCCGCAGCCTCCGACGGCATCCCATTCGCCCGGATGGCCATCGTCCATCCCGGCGGAGAACGCTACGCCAGGCTCCTCCACCAGCACCTGCGCTCAGCTGACGTGCCGTTCAACGGGGTAGCCGGCCGCCGCCTCGACGAGTCGCTCACCGGCCGGATCCTGCTTGCGCTGCTCGACCTTGACGACAACGACTTCTCCAGGACAGCCGTCATGGCGTTCATCTCCTCTGGAGCGGTTCTCGGTGCCGACGGCGCAGCCGTACCGACCACCGCATGGGAACGCCTTGCCCGCAGCGCCGGGGTGGTCGCCGGAGCAGACCAGTGGCGTTCGCGCCTACGGCAGGTGGCTGCCGACCTGGAACAGCGCCGGGACGACCTGGCTTCACAGGGAGCCGAACCCGGCCGCATCGCCGCTGTCGACAAGAAGATCAGCCAGGCCATGGACCTCCTCGACTTCGTCGAGGAACTGATCACCAACGTGGGCACCGACCCGGCGCCGACCGACTGGCCCGGCCTTACCGGCTGGACCGCCGGCATGCTCGACCGCTACCTGGGTTCGACCGCCGATCGCACCAGATGGCCAGACCACGAGGTCGAGGCCCACACCCGGGTGAAGGACCTCCTCACCGGCCTCGCCCGCCTGGCATCCATCGAGCCACGCCCCGGAGCAGCGGCCTTCCGCCGGGCCGTCATCGACGGCCTCGACCACGATCTCGACCGCGAGGGCCGCTTCGGCGACGGCGTGCTGGTAGGCGGGTTCGGCGTGGTCACCGGCCTCGACCTCGACACCATCGTCGTGGTGGGGCTGGCCGAGGGAACCACGCCCTCCCGGAGCAGCGACGACCCGCTGCTTCCCGACTCGTCCCGCCACGCCGCCGGCGGAGCGCTCATGACGCGGCCAGACCGAATGGCCGACCTTCACCACCGCGTCCTGGCCGCCCTCGCCGCCGCACAGCACAGGCGCGTCCTCGTGTTTCCCCGGGGCGACCTGGGCCGCAAGAACGAATGGGTTCCGTCACGCTGGCTCCTCGACCAGGTAGAGGAAGAACTGGGTCTTCGGCCCTCGCCCACCGAACTTGAGGACCTCAGACAGCCGTGGTTCTCCACGTCGCCGTCATTCGTGGGTTCCCTCGAACGCCTCACCTCCCCCGCCGACGAACAGGAATACGCCCTCGCAGAGCTGCTGCGTGAACGACACAGGGGCCTTCCCGTCGACACCTCCGACCGTCGAAGCGCCGACACCGTTCTGAGCCGCGGCATCGACCTGGTCCGTGGGCGCCAGCAACCCGTGCTCACCCGCTTCGACGGCAACCTTGCCGGTGCTGCCGTGCCCTCTCCGGCCGACGGCCGAACAGTGCTGTCGGCCACCCGGCTCCAGACCTGGGTGCGCTGCCCACAGGCCTACCTCATGGAACACGTGCTTCGAGTCGGCGTGGCCCACGAACCACATGACGACGAGGGAATCACCGCACTCGACCGCGGCACCCTGGCCCACCAGGTGCTGGACCGCTTCATAGCCGAGAACCTCGAGAACGACAGCATCCCCGGACCCGAAACAGCCTGGAGCGGATCACAGCGGCAGCGGCTGGAAGAGATCTGCGACGAGGAGTTCGCCCTTGCCGAATCCCGGGGCCTCACCGGACGCGCCCTCCTGTGGCGACACGACTCCGAGCGACTGCGACGGCACCTCCAGGCGTTCCTCATCGACGACCACGCCTGGCGTGCCCAGCACCTCACCACCCCGGCTGCAGTCGAGATGTCCTTCGGGCTCGACGGCAACGGGCCCCTGGTTCACGTGCTGCCAGACGGCCGCAGCCTCAGGTTCCGGGGCCGCATCGACCGCGTCGACCGCGGCGCCGATGGCTCCATCCACGTGATCGACTACAAGACCGGCGGCAAGAGCTCCTACAGGAAGATCTCCGAGACCACCCCCGACGACCACGGCCAGTACCTGCAGCTGCCCATCTACGGCCTGGCAGCCAGGGCCGCTGTCGCCACACCCGACACCGCGGTACACGGCCAGTACTGGTTCGTCACCGATGCCGGAGCACACATCGGCCACCCCCTGTCCGAGGCGGTGCTGACGCGCTTTGACACCGTGCTCACAACCATCATCGACGGCATCGAGACCGGTCTGTTTCCAGCGCGTCCCCCCAAGGACTCCAGGTTCGGCATCGGCTGTGACTACTGCGACCCCGACGGAATGGGTACCGACGCCGTCGCCGCCTCCTGGGAAAAGAAGCGAACCGACCCGGCACTCGAGCCCTACCGCCGCCTCATCGGCGACCTGGACGAGGTGGCCGGAGCAGTCACCGACCTGGGTGACCACGATGGCTGACACCTCCGACCAGGCGGCACGCGACCGCATCGCCACCGACCTCGGCTCCACCCTGTTTGTCGAGGCCAGTGCCGGAACCGGCAAGACCAGCGCGCTCGTGAACCGGATCGTGGCGCTCATCACCAGCGGTGTGGCCATGGAACACATCGCCGCCATCACGTTCACCGACCGGGCTGCAACCGAACTGCGCGACCGGGTGCGGCGCCGCCTGGAGCACCTGACCGACGACGGCCCGCACACCGATGCGGCCAACGCCGCACTGGTCGAGCTGGACGGTGCCGCCCTGTGCACGCTGCACGCCTTCGCCCAGCGGATCCTCATCGAGCACCCGATCGAGGCCGGCCTGCCTCCGGCAGTCGAGGTCATGGACGAGGTCTCGTCGCTGGTCGACTTCGACGAGCGCTGGGACTCGCTCCTGCACACTCTGCTGGACGACCCGGACCTGGCGTTCACGATGCTGGCAGGGCGGGAGTTGGGGATCTCGCTCGATCACATCCGCCGGCTGGCCGTTCGCTTCGACGAGAACTGGGACCAGGTCGACGAACGGCTGGTTTCGACCCCCGACCCCGTGCCTGTCGACGTCCTCGCCATCGTCGCTTCCCTGCGACCTCTCGTCGACCTGGGAGACCACTGCGTCGAAGCCGACGACGGGATGGCCATCCAACTGGAGATGGTCGGGGCCTACGCAGACGAGCTGGAAGCGGTAGCCCACGACCCCCTGTCGGCGATCCGTGTGCTGGGAGACCGCAAGGTCGTGTCCAACAGCACCAGGCTCGGCAACCAGAAGAACTGGACAGGTGCGGTCCCCATCGGCGACGTGCGCGACCAGATGCAGGATGCGCGGGCCCTCCTCGATTCAGAGATAGCCCACCTGACCGACCAGGTGATCAACAGGATCGTCTCGGTGGTAGGTGCCGCTGCCGTGGCTGCGGCCTCACGCCGCCAGAGGCAGGGACAACTCAGCTTCCACGACCTGCTCGTGCTTGCACGGCGCTCGCTCACAGACGAGGCAACCGGCCCAGGCGTACGCGCCGCCCTCCATGACCGGTACCGCCACCTCCTGCTCGACGAATTCCAGGACACCGACCCGATCCAGATCGAGCTGACTGCGCTCATCGCCGACCCCGACACCGTTACCGACGACTGGCGCCAGCTTCGACCGCCTCCTGGGTCCCTGTTCTTCGTGGGTGACCCCAAGCAGTCCATCTACGGCTTCCGCCGAGCCGACATCGCCCTCTATCTCGATGCCCGGCAGGCGTTCGGCACAGAGGGAGTCCGGCTGGAGCAGAACTTCCGGACCACGGGCCCCATCATCGCCTGGGTGAACGATGTGTTCTCACGGCTCATCGCCGAGGAACCCCACGCCCAACCCGAGTACGCACCGCTCACCTCGACCCGACCCGCAGCAACGGTCGGTCCCGCCGTCACGCTGCTCGGCGTCGACTCCGACCACGGGCGCACTGCAGCCCAACTCCGACTCGACGACATCACAGATGTGGTCGCAGCGGTTACCACAGCCCTGGCCGACGGCTGGACCGTCTGGAAGGCCGCGCCGGACCCCGATGGCGGGCCACCGATCGAGGGCTGGCACCGCTGCACCCCCGGTGACATAGCAATCCTGGTGCGCAGCCGAAAGCCGGTAGCGGACCTTGCGACAGCACTGGCCGAAGCCGGGGTACCCCACCGGATCGAAGCAGGCACCAACCCGTGGGCGGCCGACGAGGTACGCGACATCCTCATGGCACTACAGGCAATAGACGACCCGACCGACGAACTGGCCCTGGTCACGGCCCTGCGGTCACCCCTCTTCGGCTGCGGCGACGACGACCTCCTGGCGTTCCACCTCGGTGGCGGCAACTGGGACCACCAGCAGCCCGGAACATCCGGCCTTCCGGCAGACCACGCGGTTGTCTCGGGCATGGCCTGGATGGCACGCGTGCACACCCAACGCCCCTGGACCGGTCCCGCCAACCTGGTCGAGCAGGTCGTGCGTGAGCGCAGGGCAATGGAACTGGCGCTCTGTGGCTACCGCCCACGAGATGCCTGGCGCCGCATACGCACCTTCCTCGACACGACCCGTTCATATGGTGAGGCCCGCGGAGGCGACCTTCGATCGTTCCTGTCATGGTGCAGGCTGCACACCGCCGACGACGTTCGCTTCGACGAGGTGATCCCCCCGGAGCCCGACGACGATGCCGTGCGCATCCTCACCACGCATGCTGCAAAGGGCCTCGAGTTTCCTGTCTGTGTGCTCTCTGAACTCGGTGCGAGGCGACCAGCAGGCGTCCACACCGTTGCGTTCCCGGATGCCGTTGGCGGAGGTACCGACTCCGCCGGGCAGGCAGCAATTGCCGTGGCCTTCAACAAGGACCTCGCCAACTCGGCCCACCGGGCACACTCCGAGTCGGCGCTCCGCCTCGAGCACCTGGAACGGCTACGCCTGCTCTACGTGGGCGCCACCCGCGCACGCGACCACCTGATCGTCTCGCTTCACCGCAGCACTCCAAAGTCAGATCCTGAGAATCTGGTCAACGTGACGTCGGCCGAGGTTCTCCACGGAGCAGCATCTGGAATCGGGCCCACCAAGACCATCGTCCACATGGAACCGACGGTGCGGGCGCTACCGATGCTTCCCGCTCCCGACACCGCACCCATCCCCGCCCACGCCGAGTGGCGTGCCGCCGCCGACCGGGCCCGGTCCGACGGTGCACGCAGGCGCACCGTGGCCGCCACAACCATCGCCGTCGAGGCAGCGCCGGCGGTGGACGAGGAGTCCGAACAGGCACGCCAGGGCGAAGCCGGACGCCACGGCACCGGAGTGGGCCGGGCGGTGCACTCGGCCCTCGAGGTGGTCGACATGACGGGCACAGGCGAGCTCCAGGCCCGACACGCAGCCACCGCCGAAGACGTCGACACCGACCTGGTCGTCTCCATGGTTGCCGCCGCACTGGCCTCGCCATCGGTCGTCGAGGCGGCAAGGTCCGAGCACTGGCGGGAGCTCTTCGTCGCTGCACCACTGTCAGCCGACCTGCTGCTCGAGGGCTACATCGACCTCGCCTACCGGACCGACTCGGGGCTGGTCGTCATCGACTACAAGACGGACTCGTGGGATGACGAGGAGGACCTGTCCGCCAGGGTCGCCCGCTACCGCCTGCAGGGTGCCGCCTACGCCCTCGCCCTCCAGAAGGCCACCGGAACCCGGGTGGAGCGCATGGCCTTCTGCTTCCTCGGAAGCGGATCAGCAGTTGAGCGCGATGTCCCGAACCTCGATGCAGCCATGTCCGAGGTTGAGGCCTGGGCAGGGGCAGCTACTTCGGAGGAAACCTGAGGGCCCCGTCGAGCCTGATGACCTCACCGTTCAGGTAGGGGTTCTCGACGATATGGCCCACGAGCGCGGCGAACTCGGCAGGTTCACCCATTCGCCTCGGAAACGGGATCGTCGACACCAGCTTCTCCTGCATCTCCTCCGGCATTGACCTCATCAGCGGGGTTCCCATTGTCCCCGGGGCGATGGTGTTGACGCGTATCCCCATGGGCGACAGATCACGGGCGACAGGGAGGGTCATGCCGATGATCCCTGCCTTCGCCGAGCCGTATGCGACCTGCCCGGTCTGGCCCTCGAGACCGGCGATGGACGCTGTGTTGATGAACACGCCGCGCTGTCCATGCTCGTCGGGCTCGTTGCCGGCCATGGCCACGGCGGCCAGCCGCACAACGTTGAACGTGCCGACGATGTTGAGGTTGATGGTCCGCTGAAAGAGGTCGAGGTCGTGAGGGGTGCCGTCGCGGTTGACGGTGCGGGCGGCAACCCCGGCGCCGTGCACGACCGCGACAGCGGACAGCTCACCGAGGCCGGTCGCCACCTCTACAGCCTCTCCCACGGAGGTCTCGCTGAGAACGTCACCGACCACCGCCAACACGGAGCCGCCCAGTTCGTCGGCGAGGTGGCGGGCACGATCTGCCGCCGCATCGAATATCACCACGGATGCCCCTGCAGCGGCAAACGACCGGACCACAGCTTCGCCCAGACCCCCTGCCCCACCGGTAACGAGGGTGGATCGACCATTCAGGTTCATCGGACATCTTCCCTTCGAGGTTGAAACAGTTTCGAACGTAACTGCCCGGGAGGGTGGGAGTCGCCTTCGGAGCGGCAATCATGTGGGGCATGGTTCAAATGGATGACGACACCAGACAGGCTCTACTGCTGTTCAACCGGCGCTCAGCCGCGGCCGAGGCCGCAGCAGAGACGGCGCGACGCCTGAAGAAGGCGGCCACCGCCAAGGATGAGGCTGCCGACGCACTCAAGGCCGCCCAGGACGGAGGCGGTGGGGCCGAGGTGGTTGCCGAGGCCGAGGCGGCATGGCGCGCAGCCGTTGAGACCTGGCAGATGATCCGGGACGGCAGGGAGCCGGAACCCGAGGAAGAGGCACCCGCCGAAGACGAAACGGCTGAAGACGACGAGACACCCGCCGAGGAAGAGGCCACCGCCGAAGACGAGGCCGAAGCCTCCTAGGGCAGCAGGTGGGTCCCGAAAGTAGGGTCCGGCCCGTGGAGGCCTCCACCATCCCAGAACTGGTCGACGCTGCCGCCGAGCGGTTCGGCGACCAGGAAGCCGTCGTCGACGGCGACCTCCGCTGGTCGTTCAGCGAGTACCGAGATGAGGCCCACGGAGTCGCCGGGGCCCTGATCCGACGTGGAATCCAGCCGGGCGACAGGGTCGCTGTCTGGGCACCCAACTCGGCAAGGTGGGCGGCAACAGCACTCGGCATCCACTGCGCCGGCGGCGTCCTTGTTCCGCTCAACACCAGGCTCGGGGGTCGTGACATCGCGGGTCTCCTGGAACGAACGTCGGTCCGGCTGTTGTTCACGGTCACCGACTTTCGAGACACCGACTACGTGACGATGCTCGCCGGGGCGGGCGGTGCCGACACCCTGGAGGAGACCGTCGTCATGAGCGGCCCGACCCCCGACGTCTGCACGCCCTGGAAGACCTTCATTGCAGGGGCCGACAGGCCCGACCCGAGTGAGCGCACCGGCTCGGTCAGCGCCGACGACCTGTGCCACATCCTGTTCACCTCCGGCACAACCGGAACCCCGAAGGGCGCCATGCTCCGCCATGGCGCTGTCTGCCGCTCCTACCGGGAGTGGGGCGCTGCGATCGGCCTGCGTGAGGGCGACAGGTACCTGGCTGTCAGCCCCTTCTTCCACACATTCGGCCTGAACGGCGGAATCCTGGCCTGCCTCATGTCCGGGACGACCCTCGTCCCAGAGGCGGTGTTTGACCCACAGGCCGTCACCGAGCGCGTTGCCGAGGAGTCGATCACCGTGCTTCCCGGCCCGCCGACCGTCTACAGGTCACTCCTGGATCACATTGATGGTCTCCCCCTGCCCACCTCCACGCTCCGCCTCGCCGTCACCGGAGCGGCACCCGTGTCAGCAGACCTGGTGGGCGACATGCATGACCTGCTCGGCTTTGAGACCGTGCTGACCGGTTACGGGCTTACCGAGGCGTCAGGGGTCAGCACCACCTGCCGTCACGACGATCCGCCCATCCTGGCATCCACCAGTTCAGGGCGTGCCCTGCCGGGAATCGACCTGAAGGTTGTCGGCGACAGCGGCCTCACCATGCCCACCGGCGAACCCGGTCAGGTACTTCTCCGCGGTTACAACGTCATGGCCGGCTATCTCGACGACGAGGCAGGAACCACCGAAGCCGTAGACACCGACGGCTGGCTCCAGACCGGAGACACCGGGTTCGTGGACGATGCGGGCAACCTGACGGTCACCGGCCGCTCCACCGACATGTACATCTGCGGGGGCTTCAACGTCTACCCCGCCGAGGTCGAGGCCGTGCTGGCCGCACACCCGGACATAGACCAGGTGGTTGTCGTAGGTGCCCCCGACGACCGGATGGGTGAGGTCGGAATGGCGTTCGTGGTCCCGACAGCCGGCCGGCATGTTGGCCCGTCTGCGGTCCTGTCCTGGGCCCGGGAGGAACTTGCCAGCCACATGGCGCCGCGACACGTGGAGGTTGTCGAGTCTCTTCCGACCAACCCTGGCGGCAAGGTCCTCAGGTACCAGTTGCGCCAGGTGGCAGCGCAGATCACAGACGGTTGACCGGCCAGACCCTCCAGGTCTCTCCGGCGCCGGCGCCATGAGTCGGTCGGCTCACCAACCGACGGTTACCGCGCCGATACCCTGCTGACGGTCATGTCCAGCCAGCCTCCCCCCCCAGATGCCTACCCGGAGGTGGGGAAGGCCGACTTCCCGACCCTCGAGGCACGGATCCTGGAGCGCTGGGCCACCGAAGGCACCTTCCAGGCCTCGGTAGATGCCAGATCGTCCGACGACGAGTTCACCTTCAACGACGGCCCCCCATTCGCCAACGGCCTCCCCCACCATGGTCACCTCCTGACCGGCTACGTGAAGGACGTCGTCCCCCGCTACCAGACCATGCGGGGAAAGAAGGTCACACGCAGGTTCGGCTGGGACTGCCACGGGCTGCCCGCCGAGATGGAGGCCGAGAAGGAACTGCCGGTTGCGGGCAGGGCAAGCATCATCGACTACGGCATCGAGGCCTTCAACGCCCACTGCCGTTCCTCGGTTCTGCGCTACACCGACGAATGGGAGGAGACAGTCA
Organism: Acidimicrobiaceae bacterium; assembly: GCA_002687745.1. GTDB lineage: Bacteria > Actinomycetota > Acidimicrobiia > Acidimicrobiales > MedAcidi-G1 > UBA3125. Next base: position 111,094 of record NZBE01000003.1, read on the forward strand.
CCCGCCAGGCCCGCTGGGTCGACTTCGACCACGACTACAAGACCATGGACCGCGACTACATGGAGTCGGTCATGTGGGCGTTCCGCCAACTCTGGGACAGGGGGCTGGTCTACGAGGCATTCAGGGTCATGCCCTACTCGTGGGGAGCGGAGACCCCGCTGTCCAACTTCGAGATCCGGCTTGATGATGCAACCCACCCCAGGCAGGACCCCGCCGTCACCGTCGGCTTCGACCTGGAACCTGCCGACGGAGACCCGGGACCGATGCGACTGCTGGCCTGGACAACGACGCCATGGACACTGCCGTCAAACCTGGCGATTGCCGTGGGTCCAGATGTCACCTACTCGATGCACCTGAACTCCGACGGGACCGTGTACGTGATCGGCTCTGATGCAGTCGAGCGCTACGCAACCCAGCTGGATGGAACCGACGAGGTCGGCACGCTCACGGGCACCGACCTGATCGGCAGGACCTACCGACCGCTGTTCGGGTTCTTCTCTGACCGCACCGACGCCTTCAGGATTCTTGCAGCCGACTTCGTGGACGCTTCCGAGGGAACCGGCGTGGTGCACATGGCGCCCGGCTTCGGTGAGGACGACCAGACCATCTGCGAGGCGAACGGGATAGAGATCGGCCGGGTGGTCCCGGTGGACGACCAGGGATGTTTCACCGATGAGGTGGCCGACTGGGCCGGAGTCAACGTATTCGAGGCCAACCCCGACATCATCAGGTCGCTCAAGGAAAGCGGTCGGATCCTCCGGCACGACACCTACGAGCACAACTACCCCCACTGCTGGCGTACAGATACACCGATCATCTACAAGGCCATCTCCTCCTGGTACGTCAAGGTCACCGACATCCGGGAGCGGATGATCGAGTTGAACGCCGACATCAACTGGGTGCCCGACCACGTCCGGGACGGCCGCTTCGGCATGTGGCTGGACGGCGCGAGGGACTGGTCAATCAGCCGCAACCGGTTCTGGGGCTCCCCGATCCCGGTATGGAAGAGCGACAACCCCGAGTACCCGAGGACCGATGTGTACGGCAGCCTCGACGAGATCGAGGCCGATTTCGGCGTGAGGCCAGACGACCTGCACCGTCCGTTCATCGACGACCTGACCCGCACAAACCCCGACGACCCCACCGGAACGTCCACGATGCGGCGGGTCCCCGAGGTCCTCGACTGCTGGTTCGAATCCGGATCCATGCCCTTCGCCCAGTTCCACTACCCGTTCGAGAACGAAGCCTGGTTCGAGGACCACTTCCCGGCCGACTTCATCGTGGAGTACATCAACCAGACCCGCGGCTGGTTCTACACGATGCACGTGCTGGCCACGGCCCTGTTTGACCGCCCGGCATTCGAGAACGTGATCTGCCACGGAATCCTCCTTGCCGAGGACGGCGCCAAGCTCTCCAAGAAGCTCCGCAACTACACCGAGCCATCCCTCGTGTTCGAACAGCAGGGCTCCGACGCACTGCGCTGGTACCTGATGTCATCGAACATCTCCCGGGGTGGAGACCTCCGTATCAGCGACCCGGGTATCACCGACGTCGTCCGCCAGGTGCTGCTTCCGGTGTGGAATGCCTTCAGCTTCTTCACGCTCTACGCCAATGCTGACGGCTACAGGGCACATTTCCGGACCGATTCCGGACAGTTGCTGGACCGTTACCTGCTTGCCAAGACACGCACCCTGGTCGAGTCGGTCACCGAACGGATGGACGCCTACGACCTGCCCGGTGCAACAGCCGAGATCAGGGGCTTCATCGACGCACTCAACAACTGGTACATCCGCCGCAGCCGCGACCGGTTCTGGGCCGGCGCGTCAGAGTCCAACGAGGACGACAAGCGCGATGCCTACGACACCCTCTACACCGTGCTGGTGACGTTCTCGAAGGTTGCCGCACCGTTCCTGCCGATGGTCATGGAAGAGGTGCACACGGTTCTGACCGGCCTTCCGAGCGTCCACCTGACCGATTGGCCGGACCCGGCTGAGCTCCCTGCCGACCCCGACCTGGTGGCCCGCATGGACCGCGTCCGCGACGTGGCATCGACCGCCCTGCGTCTGCGCGAGGACAACGGCCTGCGTGTGAGGCTTCCGCTCACCTCGCTCACGGTCGCCGGCGCCGACAGCGAGGCCCTTGCCGGCCTCACCGACCTGCTGGTCGACGAGGTAAACGTCAAGGCCGTCCACCTGACCGACGACCTCGAGGGCCACGCCACCTTCACGCTCAGGCCCGACGGAAGGGCACTCGGGCCCCGACTGGGAGACAGCGTCCAGGCCGTGTTCACCGCCGCCCGCTCCGGGGGGTTCTCCCTCAACGGGGATGGCACCGTTGACGTCGCCGGCCACACTCTCAGCACCGATGAGTTCGACCTGGCGCTCGAGTCACCTGAAGGGGTGACGGCAGCTGCCCTCGGCTCTGCTGATGCGGTCGTCGTACTCGACACCGGGGTGACGGCCGAGCTGGCGGCCGAGGGCCTGGCACGGGACGTCGTCAGGCAGGTCCAACAGGCGCGTCGCAACGCCGACCTTGTCGTGACCGACCGCATCAACCTGCAACTCGGCGGAGACGAGGCGGTCCTCGACGCGGTCAGGGTCCACCGGGACTACGTCGCCGGGCAGGTACTCGCCACCGAGTTGAGTCTGGGTGAGGTGCCGGCCGATGCCGTCGACACCGAGGTCGAGGGCCTCGCTCTGCGTATCTCGCTCTCCTCCATCTGACGGGCCTGAACCCGACACAAGAGATCGCGCGCTGAGCGCGACAGACGATGATCCTGACGCCGTGGTGACCACCCACCGCGCGGTGCTGCAGAAATCCTCCCGGTCAACGGAGGAATCACTTGACATCGGTGTAATTACATGCGTGCAATTCGTTGTCCGGACGACGCGGTGTTCCCTCTCCCCTCCAGCGGCGGTGGACCCTCCGACCCCGGGGGCGACGGACACATCACGACAGGACCGGGACATCCGGCAGAGGCACAAGGGGACACACAGATGGCGTTGACCGAGGACCGCCTCGACAGCATCAACACAGAGAGCCCGGCCGGCGGCTCCAACATGCGGGTACGCAAGCGCAACGGCGACCTCGAACCGGTCGACGTCAACAAGATCGTGCGCGCCGTCGAGCGCTGTTCCGAGGGCCTGCCGGGCGTCGACCCCATGCGCATCGCCACCCGCACCATCTCGGGCCTGTGCGACGGTGCCACCACCGAGGAACTCGACGAGCTCTCCATCCGCACCGCGGCTGCATTCATCGTCGAGGAACCCAACTACTCACGCCTCGCCGCCCGCCTGCTGGCGACGGTCATCGACAAGGAGGTCCGCAACCAGGACATCCACTCCTTTTCACAGTCGATCGCCACCGGACACGAAGAGGGCCTCATCGGTGACGAGGTCGCCGGCTTCGTGTCCGACAACGCCCGCAAGCTGAACGACACCATCCAGAGCGAAAGCGACAACCTGTTCGAGTTCTTCGGACTGAGAACCGTCTACGACCGCTACCTTCTCCGCCACCCCGAAAGCCGCAAGGTCATCGAAACACCACAGTACTTCTTCCTCCGGGTCGCCTGTGGGCTGTCCACCTGCCCCGATGAGGCCATCCGCTTCTACAGGCTCATGTCCTCGCTGCAGTACCTGCCATCCAGCCCCACCCTGTTCAACTCGGGCACGACCCACCCCCAGATGTCCAGCTGCTACCTGCTCGACTCCCCCGAGGACAGCCTCGAGGGCATCTACCGGCGTTACACCGACATCGCCCAACTCTCCAAATTCGCCGGCGGAATAGGCGTCGCATGGCACCGGGTCAGGAGCAAGGGCTCTCTGATCCGCGGCACCAACGGCCTGTCCAACGGAATCATCCCCTGGCTCAAGACACTCGACAGCTCGGTTGCGGCCGTCAACCAGGGAGGCCGCCGCAAGGGAGCGGCCTGCGTATACCTCGAGTCATGGCACTCCGACATCGAGGACTTCCTGGACCTCAAGGAGAGCACCGGCGACCATCAGAGGCGAACCCACAACCTGAACCTCGCAAACTGGATTCCCGACCTGTTCATGGAGCGCCTCGAAAAGGACTGGGTCTGGTCGCTCTTTGATCCCAAGGCGGTTCCCCACCTCACAGACCTCTACGGCGACGAGTTCCGGTCCGCCTACCTGAAGGCCGAAGAGGAGGGCCTCTACGTGCGCCAGGTGCCGGCCAGGGACCTCTACAGCAAGATGATGCGCACCCTGGCCCAGACCGGGAACGGCTGGATGACCTTCAAGGACGCCTCCAACGCCAAGTGCAACCAGACCGGCTCTCCCGACCGTGTCGTGCACCTCTCGAACCTCTGCACGGAGATACTCGAGGTAACCGACCAGGAGGAGACCGCTGTGTGCAACCTGGGGTCGGTGAACCTGGGATCTCTCGTGCACGACGGCTCGTTCGACTTCGACCGCCTCGGCGAGGTCGTCCGCACCGCTGTTCCGTTCCTCGACCGGGTGATCGACATCAACTTCTATCCGACCCCCGAGGCGGCAACCTCGAACTCGGCATGGCGCCCGGTCGGAATGGGCCTCATGGGCCTCCAGGACGTCTTCTTCAAGTTGGGCCTGCCGTTCGACCACCCCGATGCCCGCACCCTCTCGGCACGGATCTCAGAGGAGATCTACTTCAACGCCCTCCTGGCATCGACCGAACTGGCCGAGGCCTCGGGCCCCCACCCCAACTTCAACGTCACCCGTGCAGCCGCCGGTGACCTGCAGTTCGACCTGTGGGGAGTCGAACCGACCGATCCTGCCCGTTGGGCGACCCTCAGGGAGCGCATCGCCGAGCACGGACTGCGCAACTCGCTGATGATCGCTGTCGCCCCCACGGCCACCATCGCCTCAATCGCCGGTTGCTACGAGTGCATCGAGCCCCAGGTGTCGAACATCTTCAAACGCGAAACCCTCTCCGGCGAGTTCATCCAGATCAACCGCTACCTCGTCCGCGACCTCCAGGAACGTGGCCTGTGGAATGAACAGACGACGAACGCCGTCAAGCGGGCCGAGGGCTCAGTCCAGGACGTGGCCGAAGTGCCCGAAGACCTGAAGGAGATCTACCGCACCGCATGGGAGATCCCGATGCGGTCGCTCATCGACATGGCCGCCGACCGGGGCGCTTACATCGACCAGAGCCAGTCCCTGAACCTGTTCATGGAGTCACCCACGATCGGCAAGCTCAGCTCCATGTACCTGCATGCATGGAAGTCAGGTCTCAAGACCACCTACTACCTGAGGTCGCGACCTGCCACGCGTATCAACAAGACCACCACCGACGATGGTCCGGCGACAGGCGAACCGGCCACTGCCGCCGACAGCTCTCCGTCGTTCAGCGATGCCGAGGCGGTGGCATGCTCCCTTGAGAACCCCGAGACCTGTGAGGCGTGCGACTGATGGCCCTGGCTGAGACCAACATAGAACCGTTTGATGCGGAGGCATCCACCCGGCACCCTCAGGGCGAGGTCCCTTCAGCCGAACGCGGCAACCTGCTGGACCCGGGCTTTGACCTCACGTTGCGACCAATGCGCTACCCGGTCTTCTACGAGATGTACCGCGACGCAATCAAGAACACCTGGACCGTCGACGAGATCGACTTCTCCGACGACCTCGTCGACCTCGACCGCAAGCTGCTCCCGCCAGAAAAGCACCTCGTCGGCCGGCTGGTGGCGTTCTTCGCAACCGGCGACTCGATCGTGTCCAACAACCTGGTTCTCAACCTCTACCAGCACATCAACGCCCCCGAGGCGCGGATGTACCTGTCGCGCCAACTCTACGAAGAGGCCCTGCACGTCCAGTTCTACCTGACGCTTCTCGACAACTACATCCCCGACCTGGACGAGCGGGAAGCCGCCTTTGCCGCCATCCACAACATCCCCTCGGTCCGCAAGAAGGGTGAGTTCTGCTTCAAGTGGATGGACTCGGTCCATGACCTGGACAGGTTGGACACCGACGAGCAGCGCAAGACGTTCCTCTTGAACCTGATCTGCTTTGCCGCCTGCATCGAGGGGCTGTTCTTCTTCGCCGCCTTCGCCTACGTCTACTTCCTGCGCTCCAAGGGCTACCTGAACGGCCTGGCATCGGGCACCAACTGGGTGTTCCGCGACGAAAGCTGCCACATGAACTTCGCCTTCGAGGTGGTCAACACGGTCCGCGAGGAACAACCCCACCTGTTCGACGACGACCTGCGGTCACGCATCCAGACCATGATGGACGAGGCGATCGACTGCGAGTACCAGTTCGCCGAGGATCTCCTTGGCCAGGGCGTACCGGGTATGTCCACCGCCGACACCCGCACCTATCTGGAGTTCGTGGCCGACCAGCGTCTCGCCCAGCTCGGCCTGCCCAAGACCTACGGCTCCAGGAACCCGTTCAGCTTCATGGAACTCCAGGATGTGCAGGAGTTGACAAACTTCTTCGAGCGTACGGTTGCCGCCTACCAGGTGGGAGTCGAGGGCGACGTGGCGTTCGACGAGGACTTCTAGGCGTCGTCTCCCTCCGGGGTCTCATCAGGGGCTCCGCCTGAAACTCGTCGGCGCAGGGCAAGGATGCGTCCAACGGCGACGGCACCTGCAGCCAGCGCCATCCCGGCCCCCACATGCGTCCACCGGGAACCGTCCGAGGAGCCACCCTGGCCGGCCCCGGCCAACGTCGCTGGAGGTGCCGGAAGAGTAGAAGTGGGGAAGGTAGTTGTGGACGGGACTCCGACAGCTGCATCGACACCGGTTGTCGGGGCGGGCACAGACAGGGAAGTGGTCGCCGGCAGTGCCGGACTGGAGGTGGGGCTCGAAGCCGGTTCAGCAGGAGCACCCGGAACAGGTGCAGGCCCCCGGAACGGACCTGTCACCTCGTATGTGACACCGACCATCAGACCCTCGGGTTCATCGCCCCAGTCAACATCGGGAATGATGTCACGTGTCAGACGGTTGCCGGGGCCCCGCAGGGAGCTGAAGTAGAGGCGCTCACCCGTCGGATCAAAGCACGGGCCGGAAACCTCGGAGAGCAGATGGGTCGGGTCGGCGAACCTGGCGAACGGCGCCACATCGCCATTGACGCCGATGAGTACCAGTTCCATGTCGCCCCGGTCCTCAGCCACGTACAGGTCACCCGAGACAGGCGCCACGGTGAGGTCGGCTATGCCGACCAGGGGTTGACGGTTGCCCACGCCGTCCCAGACCAGCTCGTAGCGCCGCTCTACGAGGTCAACGGCGTGGACCCGGTTGTCGAGGCCGGGGGTAAACCAGAGCCAGCCGTCCTGACACCAGACACCTCCACCCACCGCCGTCACGAATGCCCCGGGAACCTGGTGGCGTGCGGCCACCCCCCGACCGGAGGGATCTGCAACCAGCCCCCAGCCGACGGTGCCGTCGGAATCGAGGACCATCGCCTCCAGACGACCAGTGGAGAGATCGCCGAACCTGTCCGGAGTGAACCTGTAGAGTAGGCCGTCACGCTCGGCCTCAGTCAGGTAGACGAGACCGTCGGCGGGGTTCACCGCGGCAGACCCGTGGCGGCGGTGCCCCAACGCCGCGCGGGCTACCGCAGGCTCAGAACCGGACGGATCACACTCCCAGACGATTCCGTCACCTTCGAAATCCTGTTCACACGACAGCCATGTTCCCCATGAGGTCGGACCACCGTCCCTGTTTGAATGGCTACCGGCGAGAATCCGGTAGGCGTCAAGCACCCCACCGTGGGGGTCGAAGTGAATTGCCGAGGCACCGCCCAGGGGCTTCCACGGGGTCAGGTAGTCGTAGACGGCGCTGTTGCAGGCGTAGAACCAGCCACCATCGCCATCCGCGAATGTGCCGGCACCACCCGGGAAGAGGGGCCACACATAGCCACTCGAACCAACCGGGTCGCCGCTCACAGCCACGACCCGCGACGAGAAACCCTCAGGCAGGATCAGACCGTTGCGGTCCGGCGACCTCCCCGCGATGGACCCATAGGGGCCTGTGCCCGGCTCAGCAGCCCCGGCAGCCACCCCGCGCGCCAGCAGACCAGCCCCGGCAGCGACAGCCAGGCCGCCCTGCAGAAAGGTCCGCCGGTCAAGTCGACCACCCGGGACCATGCGACCCTCACTATGTGGCCGGAGAGGGGCCACCAATGGCATCGAGCAGCCTGTCTGCGGCCACCGAAGGAGTGACCTCAGCGTCCAGGACGCTGCGCTCCAGCTCAGGCAGGATTGCGAGTACCGCCGGGTTCTCCCTCACCGCCGCCAGAAGGCGATCCTCGAGCATCGACCACATCCAGGCCAGCCGCTGGTCACGCCGGTTCTGGTCCCACTCTCCCGTAGTCACGAGGGCCTCGCGGTGGGCTTCCACCTGCTGCCAGATCTCGGCAAGACCCTCACCTGTCCGGGCGCTGCAGGTGACCACCGGAGGGGTCCACGAAGGGGTGGCCGAATGGGTGAGCCTCATGGCTGCCGAGTAGTCACGCGCCGCTGCACGGGCATCCGCAGAGTTCTCGCCATCGTCCTTGTTGACAGCGATCATGTCGGCCAACTCCAGCACACCCTTCTTGATGCCCTGAAGTTCATCACCGGCTCCGGGAAGCATCAGGAGGAGGAAGAAGTCGACCATTGCGGCCACTGCGGTCTCGGACTGGCCGACGCCCACGGTCTCAACGAGCACCACGTCGTAGCCGGCAGCCTCGAGCAGGACGATGGTCTCGTTCGTGGAACGGGTGACGCCACCGAGGGTCCCCGAACTGGGCGATGGCCTGACGAAGGCGTTGAGGTCGTTGGAGAGGCCCTGCATGCGGGTCTTGTCGCCGAGGATGCTCCCGCCGGTGACGCTGCTCGTGGGATCAACTGCCAGCACCGCCACCCGGTGGCCGGAGGCGGTCAGGTGGCTTCCGAGGGCCTCGACGAACGTGCTCTTGCCGACACCCGGGACACCGGTTATGCCGACCCTGTGGGCGGCTCCGTCAGGTTGACCCAGCCCTGACATGAGGGCACGAGCATCAGCCCTGTGGTCTGGCCGACTGGACTCGAGAAGCGTGATCGCCCTGCCGATTGCGGCACGGTCACCGGCGAGGACGCCGTCCCTGAGGTCGGCAACGGTGTCCTCCATGGCGTCGCTCACCCGAGCAGCCCGAGCAGGTCCCTGGCCGCCTCTGCGATGACGGTGCCGGGCGGGAAGATGGCTGCAGCTCCGGAGGCCGTCAGGGCATCACGGTCATGGTCCGGGATGACGCCACCCACCACGACCACGATGTCCTCACGGCCGAGTTCATCGAGCGCACTGCGCAGTTCGGGGACCAGGGTCAGGTGTCCGGCAGCCAACGAACTCACCCCCACGACATGGACGTCGTTCTCGACGGCCTGCATCGCCGCCTCTGCCGGAGTGGAGAAGAGTGGCCCGATGTCAACATCGAAGCCCAGGTCCGCGAACGCCGTGGCGATCACCTTCTGGCCACGGTCGTGGCCGTCCTGGCCAACCTTTGCCACAAGAATCCGGGGCCTCCTCCCGTGGTCGACCTCGAAGGCAGCCACGAGCGAGCGAGCGCCAGCCACCTGGTCGCTCTCGCCCACCTCGCTGCTGAAGACTCCAGAAATGATCTTCACCTCGGCTACATGACGCCCGAAGACCTTCTCCATGGCGTAGCTGATCTCGCCGACGGTAGCCCGGGCGCGGGCAGCATCGATGGCTACGGCGAACAGGTTCCCGTCGCCGGTGTCAGCACAGACCGTGAGGGCGTCGAGGGCACGAGCACACGCGCTCTCGTCCCGCTCGGCCCGAAGCCGCTCAAGCCTCGCCACCTGGTCGGCGCGGACCTGGGCGTTGTCGACACGCAACACCTCCAGTGGCGGCTCTGAGTCGGGACGGTACATGTTGACTCCGACGACCACCTGGCGACCGGAGTCGATGCGCCCCTGCGTACGGGCTGCGGCCTCCTCGATGCGCAGCTTCGGGATCCCGGCTTCTATGGCCCTGCGCATTCCGCCCGTCTCCTCGACCTCGGCGATGTGCTGTCGTGCCCGGTCGGCCAGGTCGGCAGTAAGGCGCTCGACGTGGAAGCTGCCCCCCCAGGGGTCCACGACGCGACGGGTTCCGCTCTCGTGCTGCAGGAACAGCTGGGTGTTGCGGGCTATGCGCGCCGACGCGTCGGTCGGCAGGGCCAGGGCCTCGTCGAGGGCGTTGGTGTGTAGTGACTGGGTGCCGCCCTGGGTGGCCGCCATGGCCTCCAGGCAGGTGCGGACCACGTTGTTGTTGACATCGCTCGCCGTAAGGCTCCAGCCGGAGGTCTGGCAGTGGGTGCGCAGCGCCATCGAGCGGGGGTCCGAGGGTGAGAACTGCTCCATGAGTTCCGACCAGAGCAGGCGGCCTGCACGAAGCTTTGCCACCTCCATGAAGAAGTCCATGCCTATTCCCCAGAAGAAGCTGAGCCTCGGGGCGAAGCCATCCACCTCGAGACCGGCGTCGACAGCTGCACGCACGTACTCGATTCCGTTGGCCAGCGTGTAGGCCAGCTCGAGGTCGGCGGTGGCTCCTGCCTCCTGCATGTGGTAGCCGGAGATGGAGATGCCGTTGAAGCGGGGCATTTCGACGCTGGTGTGGGCAAGGATGTCGGAGACGATCCGCATGGACGGGCCGGGGGGGTAGATGTAGGTGTTCCGGACCATGAACTCCTTGAGGATGTCGTTCTGGATGGTCCCGGAGAGGAGCCGCTGCGGAACCCCCTGCTCCTCGGCCGCCACCACGAACAGGGCCAGTACCGGCAGCACCGCCCCGTTCATGGTCATCGACACGCTCATCTCGTCGAGTGGTATGCCGTCGAAGAGGGTGCGCATGTCGAGGATCGAGTCAATGGCGACGCCCGCCATGCCGACGTCGCCACCCACGCGTGGATGATCGCTGTCGTAGCCGCGGTGGGTGGGTAGGTCAAACGCCACCGACAGACCCTTCTGTCCCGCAGCCAGGTTGCGCCTGTAGAAGGCGTTGCTCTCCTCGGCGGTCGAGAACCCGGCGTACTGCCGGACGGTCCATGGACGGCTGGCGTACATGGTCGGGTACGGGCCCCGGACGAAGGGGGGAAGCCCGGGCCAGGTGTGCGGGAACTCCAGGCCGTCCACGTCGGCCTCAGTGGCGAGGGGCGCCACCGGGATCCCCTCGGGAGTCTCCCAGGTGAGGTCGTCGGAGCTGTGGCCGGTCTCCCGGTCGAGCCGCTCCTCCCACGCTCCGCGCCGGTCCCCGGGGTCGGCTGCCGCCGTGTCGACCAGTTCCACCCTGGAGAAGTCGGGGATGGTCACAGCGCCGCCCTACCGTCCGCGGCTGTGAGGGCTTCTGTGTCCCCCGGTCGGCGCAACGGAAACGGTCCGTCCGGTGCCGGCGGAAGGTCCGGGCGGACCAGAGGCTCCTCATCCGGGTCCTGGAAGCGGGTCACACCCGTCACCACCTCCTCGCCCGATTCCAGCCGGGCCAGCCTCGCTGCCCACGCCGCGTCGGCCTCGGCGGCCAGGCGCCCACCGGCCAGGGCGACAGCCATCCCACCGTCCGCCTCGACCGAGGTGAACAGGTCCCAGGCCGCTGCCGCAAGGCGCTCGGTCAGGTCCTCCACGTACCACGACCCGCCTGCCGGGTCGAGCACCCGGGCCAGGCCGCTCTCCTCCATCAGCAGCAGCTGGGTGTTGCGGGCCAGGCGCCGCCCGAACGCGTCGGGCACCCCTGCTGCACCGTCGAATGGATGGAGGGTCACCGAGTCGGCGCCGGCCACCCCCGCGGCGAAGCCGGCAGTCGTGGCACGCAGCACGTTCACCCGGGGGTCCTGCCGGCTGAGCATCGCGGCCGATGTGACGGCCCGCTGGACCTGGGCCCTCGCGGACCCGATGGCACCACAGGCCCCTGCGATCCGGTCCCAGCAGCGGCGGGCGGCCCTGAACTTGGCGATCGTGAGGAACTGGTCGGCCGTGGCCGAGTAGGTGAACGCCATCGAGGCCAGGGCGTCCTCCAGGGCAACCCCGCCGTCGGTGACGGAACGCAGGTACTCGGTCCCTGTGGCCAGGGAGCAGGCCAGCTCCCACGGGGCTCCGAGGCCGGCGTCAGAGTACGGGGTGGAGTCGACGCAGACGCCCCTCACCCCGGGCGATCCGGCGGTGCGGACCACGAGCTCGATCAGCGACCCCCCCACCTGGGCCTGCGTTCCGTGCCGTGCTGCCACACCCAGCGGATCGGCGCCGAGGTCACCCCTCCTGAGGGCGCCGGGGACGCCGCGGTCCTCCCAGACCTCCACCAGCCAGCCGGCTACCTGGCGCCAGGCCGGACCCGGGACCAGCGCGACGCCGGCCATGTCGAGGTGCACCCCGTCCAGGACGCGCTCCAGGCACCCGCGGCCGTCGATGCCGATGGCGACCGGGGCCAGCAGGACCGATCCGGCCCCGCCCTCCAACTCCTCGATCACCGCGGCGTTGGCCGCCTCCGGGCCGTGGTCGAGCACCAGAGACCGGAGGTCCCACCCACTGACCAGGCCGGCCGACGCCGTTCCCCCGCGGGTGTGCGGGCTGCCTCCCGGCAGGCCTGTCCGGGCCGTGGGTCCGTCGGGATCGTCGGCGCGGTAGAGCGCCCTGACCCGGATCTCGTCGACGACGGAATCAAGGGAAGCCAGGGGACGCCCGCCGATGGAGTCCTCGGCGAGGTCGGTCCAACCGGCGCGGCCCGTTCCCGACGAGGCGACTGTCCCGACGCCCAGCGCGGGCGACTCCCCATCCGACATGCGCAGATAGTAGGTGAGCACCGGTGGGCCGGCGATGCTGGCCCTGGTAGGAGCGGTCCTGGTGGCCCGGTTCCCGGACTCCCGGTGACCGCCCGGGTGCTGCCATGATGCGCCCATGCGAATAACCACCCTCCTCAACTACGCCACCGACCCCCCCGCCGCTGCCGAACAGGCCCGGGAACTCGAGGCGGCCGGCGTGGACTGCATCTGGATCCCCGAGGCCTACGGCTTCGACGGGGTGAGCCTGCTCGGCTTCCTTGCCGCCAGCACCGACACCGTGCAGTTGGCAAGCGGCATCCTGAACACCTACAGCCGCACCCCGGCGTGCATTGCCCAGACCGCCGCCGGGCTGGACTCCCTGTCGGGCGGGCGTTTCACACTCGGCCTGGGTGCATCTGGCCCCCAGGTGATTGAGGGCTTCCACGGTGTTCCCTACTCGATGCCCCTCACCAGGATGAAGGAGATCATCTCGATATGTCGCACAGCGTGGCGCCGTGAGCCGCTGGTGCACGAAGGCCGCGTCTTCACCCTGCCCCTTCCTCCCGACCAGGGAACCGGCCTGGGAAAGGCCCTCAAGATCATCAACCACCCGGTCCGGGCCGACATCCCGATCTACGTGGCGGCCCTCGGGCAAAAGAGCGTCGAGGAGACGGCTGCCACAACCAGTGGCTGGCTTCCGTTTCTCGTGTACCCGGAGCGCATGGACCAGGTATGGGGCGACGCTGTCAGGGAGGGTCTGGCCCGCCGGGACCCGGCCCTCGGCCCGTTCGACGTGGTGGCTGGCGGCCTCGTGGCCATCGGCGACGACGCCGCCCAGTACCGCGACTACGCCCGCCCGATGGCGGCGCTCTACATCGGCGGTATGGGAGCAAGGGGAAAGAACTTCTACAACGACGTGTGCCGCGACTACGGATTCGCCGACGAGGCGACGACCGTCCAGGACGCCTACCTGGAGGGCCGAAGGGACGATGCCGCGGCCGCCCTACCCGCCGAACTGATCGAGAACACCACGTTGTGTGGAGACGAGGCCTACATCGTGGACCGCCTGGCGGCCTACAGGGAAGCCGGCGTGACCTCATTGAACGTCAACCCGGTCGGCGGCGACCCGGCCCAGGTGCTCGGCAAGCTACGCGAACTGGCAGAGCACGCCTGACGCAGGCCTGTTCTCAGGCCACCCGGTCGAGCGGGTCGATCCTCACACCGGTCAACAGCAGTTCGGTGAGCCTGCGTGGCGTCTCTCCCAGCCAGAAGTTGAGTGCGAGGCGCCGGGGATGGCGGACATGTCGGCGACCCGAGGACGTGGCCGCAACCACCCGTCGTGCCAGCCGATCGGGTGTCGTCTTTGGGATCAACTGCAGCTTCTGGAACCGGTTGTTGGTGCGCTGCAGGCTCGGGGAGGCAGACTCGACCGCATCCCACATGCGCGTGTCGACCGGGCCGGGAGCCACGAGGGTCGTCGAGATCGGTGTTCCCTTCAACTCGATCCTGAGGCTGGCGGCGAAGTTGTTGAGGCCGGCCTTGGTGGCGCAGTAGGGGCCCATGCCAGGGAACCCGGCGGTTCCCGCAAGGGATGACATGAACACGACCGCCCCACGGTTGCGCTCGAGCATTCCCGGCAGAACCCGCCTGGTCAGCACCATTGGCGCCTCCAGGTTCACGCGGGCCGCTGTACGCACCGAGTCAGGATCGACGGTTGCGACGGGGTCAACGGTCTCGATGCCGGCGTTGTTGACGAGAACGTCGACGGGACCGTACGCGGCCTCGACGGCGGCAACGAGGCCGTCGACCACCTCGGGGTCGGACAGGTCAGCCACGTGGGCCACACCCCCGATCCGCTCGGCCACCTGGCGGAGGTCACCCTCGGATCGTGCCGCCACCACCACCGACGCCCCCTCATCGGCATAGGCGGATGCAAGGGCTGCTCCTATACCCCGTGACCCGCCGGTGACCAGTACCAGTGCTCCCTCCAGTTCCATGGCCGACGAAGGTAACAGCCGGATCGAACCGCGACTGCGGCCGCCGGTTACGGTCCGTCCATGTCCGAAGCACTCTCCCCGTTCACCATCAACGTCGGCGATGACGACCTGGCCGACCTGCGCAGACGCCTGCTCGACACCCGGTGGCCAGACCAGTTGCCGGACACGGGTTGGGACTACGGATGTGACCTTGCCTGGCTGAAGGACCTGGCTGCGTGGTGGGCCGACGGGTTCGACTGGCCCTACCAGCAGGCACGCCTCAACGAACTCGACCACGTCACCTCGACGATCGACGGCCAGAACATCCACCTCATCCACCAGCGCTCCCCTCACGAGCACGCTCTGCCCCTCATCCTCAGCCACGGCTGGCCGGGATCCGTGGTCGAGTTCCAGGAGGTCATCGGGCCGCTGACCGACCCGACGGCGCACGGCGGAGATGAAGCGGACGCCTTCCACGTGATCGCACCCTCACTACCCGGATACGCATGGTCGGGGCCGACCACCGAGCGGGGCTGGGGCGTTGAGCGCACCGCCCGGGCCTTCGCCGCCCTGGCCCACCGTCTCGACTACGACACCTACGGAGTTCAGGGAGGCGACTGGGGCTCGCTCATCTCACGTCAGATCGCCCAGGTTGACCCGGACCACGTGGTCGGGTGCCACGTGAACATGATGACCTCCGGACCTCCCGGGAACGACGACGACTTCGAGGACATCACGCCGCTGGAACAACGTCACCTCGACCGGGCCACCTGGTACATGGCCGAGGACAACGGCTACTTCCGCATCCAGGAAACGAGGCCCCAGACGCTCGCCACCGGGTTGAACGACTCACCGGCCGGCCTGCTCTCGTGGATCGGCGAGAAGTTCCACGGCTGGACCGACCATGACGGCGATCCGTTCACGGCTGTCGACCGCGACGCTCTGCTCACAAACGTTTCGGTGTACTGGTTCACGGGCACCATCAACTCCTCAACGCGCATGTACCTCGAAACGATGCGCTCGCCATCGCCGACACTCGGTGCGACAGGCGATGTCCCACTCGGAGTCTCGACCTTTCCGAAGGAGTTGTTCTCGGCCCGACGCCGCTGGGTGGAGGCGGCCCACAACCTGACCTTCTGGGCAGACCACGAAACCGGCGGCCACTTCGCCGCACTCGAGAACCCCGAGATCCTGGTCGCCGACATCAGGGACTTCTTCAGGTGGCTGAGATGATCGCCGGGCACGAAGGAGTCCAGATCGCCACGACCAGCCGGGGTCATGGTCCCAGCCTGGTGTTTACCCACGGTTGGGCCAACGACCGGTCTGTCTGGACACCTATCGCCGACGATCTGGCAGGCGACCATGCTGTCACCACCTGGGACCTCCGTGGCCACGGTGAGAGTGCCACACCCCAACCGGGCAACTACTCGCGCGGGCACGCCCTCGGTGACATGAACGCTGTGGTGGACGGCACGAACCGGCCAGCAGTACTTGTCGGCCACAGCCTGGGCGGCTACCTGTCCCTCGCCTATGCACTCGAACACCCCGATGAGGTCTCGGCTCTGGTGCTGATCGCCTCCGGTCCCGGATTCCGGAAGGTCGAGGCCCGCGACGAGTGGAACGAGGCCGTGGTTGCCAGCACGAAAGAGCTGGGTCTGCCACCCGGCGTCGAGGAACTCTCCATGCACGTCGACTCGATGGTCATCGACAGGCTCACTGAGATCACCGCTCCCACACTCATCCTGCTGGGCGAGCGTGACAGGCGCTTCGCAGCCGCCGCCGGCCTCTTCCAGAGGGACCTCGACGTGCGTGACACGGTCATTGTCCCCGAGCAGGGCCACATGGTCCACGTCAAGGCATCCCGGGAGTGTGCGGGTGCCATCCGGTCGTTCGTGGCGGGAATCTGATGACCGTCGAGCCCCTGACCGGAATGGTCGACCTCCCGGGGGGCTCCTTCCTGATGGGGAGCGACGACCCGCTCGGGTACCCGTCCGACGGAGAGGGACCGGCCAGGGAGGTGGTGGTCTCTCCCTTCCGCATCTCATCCACAGCGGTCACGAACGAAGAGTTCAGTGCGTTCACAGAGGCCACCGGGCATGTCACGACCGCTGAGTCCGAGGGCTGGTCGTTCGTATTCGCCGGCCACCTGCCCGACGACTTCCCCGAAACCCGCGGGGTGGTCAGCGCCCCGTGGTGGCGACAGGTCTTCGGCTCCGACTGGTGCCACCCCCTGGGTCCGGACTCAGACCTGAACGGCCTGGCTGACCACCCGGTGGTCCATGTCTCATGGTTCGATGCCGTGGCATTTGCCAACTGGGCCGGAGGGCGGCTTCCCACCGAGGCGGAATGGGAGTTCGCTGCCCGCGGGGGGCTGACACAGGCCAGGCTGCCGTGGGGCGACGACCTCTGCCCAGACGGCGGGCACCGCTGCAACATCTGGACCGGAACCTTTCCGATCGAGGACACGGCTGAGGACGGCTACGCAGGGACCTGCCCCGTCGACACATACCAGCCAAACGGCTACGGCTTGTTCAACTGCTCGGGAAACGTCTGGGAGTGGTGCGCGGACCACTTCTCGTCGCACCACCCTGTGGAGAGGCCACTCGTTGACCCGACCGGTCCGGCGATGGGCGTGGACAGGATCGCAAAGGGTGGCTCATTCCTGTGCCACGACAGCTACTGCAACCGCTACCGGGTGGGGGCGAGGCTCGGCAACACGCCCGACAGCTCCACTGCCCACCAGGGCTTTCGCCTGGCAGCCTGAACACCAACAGCCCCGCCGGCCGTACGCTTGCCACCATGGGGCTGCGCAGCGAGGTGAACGTCGGTGTGGCACCGGCGGCTCCGGACGAGTTCAGGGCAGTCCGGGTCGGTCCCATGGAGGTGTGGCCACCGGTCGTGCTGGCCCCGATGGCCGGCGTCACCAACGCCCCCTTCCGGACGCTCTGCAGGGAAATGGGTGCCGGCCTGTTCGTGAGCGAGATGATCACCGCACGTGGCCTCGTTGACGGCAATGCCAAGACCGTCCGCCACAGCCGGTTCGAGCCGGACGAGTCGCCCCGCAGCATCCAACTCTACGGAACCGAGCCCGAGAGCATGCGCAGCGCCGTACGCCTGCTGGTGGACGAGGACCGGGTCGACCACATCGACCTCAACTTCGGCTGTCCGATGCCAAAGGTCACCCGGAAGGGCGGCGGTGCCGCCCTTCCGCTGAAGCCGCGCCTGTTCGGGTCGATTGTGGGGGCTGCGGTAGGTGCGGCCGGCGACGTGCCGGTCACCGTGAAGTTCAGGAAGGGAACCGACGATGCCCACCTCACCTACCTCGAGGCTGGCCGTGTCGCTGAGGACGTCGGTGTGTCGGCCCTTGCGCTGCATTCCCGTACAGCCGAGCAGCTCTACTCCGGTGAGGCCGACTGGTCGTCGGTTGCTGCCCTCAAGGCCGCAGTCACCTCGATCCCGGTGTTCGGCAACGGCGACATCTGGGAGCCCTGGGACGCGCTGCGCATGATGCGCATGACCGGCTGTGACGGAGTTGTCGTAGGGCGGGGCTGTCTGGGCCGTCCGTGGCTGTTCGGTGACCTGGCGGCCGTATTCGGGAACTCACCGGGCACCGGTGGTTCCGATACAGGTGACCCCCCGGACCTCGCCGGTGTCGCTGCGATCATGTCGCGGCATGCCCGGCTGCTCATCGACTGGGCCGGACCACACGGAATCAGGGACTTCCGCAAGCACACGACCTGGTACCTGAAGGGCTATCCAACCGGTCCCGCCGCCCGCAGGGACCTCAAGGCCGTCGAGTCACCGGACGACCTGGAGGAGATCCTCGGAGGTCTGCTGGACGACCTCGGCAGGGGCATGGGAATCGACCCGGCGTCACTGCGGATACCGCGCAGCCACCGCAGCGGACCCAGGCGCGTTGTTCTTCCGGACGGCTGGCTTGACGACCCCGGGGACATGACACCTCCGCCGGCCGAGGCCGAGGCCCTGGTCTCGGGAGGATGAAACCGTGAGCGGCCACCTGGTGCTGGCATCGGGCTCACCGCGACGCCTGACCATCCTGCGCGATGCGGGCTTTGAACCCGAGGTGAGGGTGCCACCGGTCGACGAGACCCCGCTGGCAGGAGAGGAACCTTCCGCCATGGTGCAGCGGCTTGCCCTTGCCAAGCTCCACTCGGTCGTGGTGGCCGGAGAAACGGGCCTCGCTGCCGACACCGCTGTCGTGGTCGACGGCGAGGGGCTCGGCAAGCCAGTCGCGCCTGACCGGGCGCACGAGATGCTCCGCCGGCTCTCGGGGCGTGCCCATGAGGTGGTGGGAGGCATTGCCGTACGGCACGGCGGCCATGACGCTGCCGGTGTGGTAACCACCAGGGTCTCCTTCAGGGAACTGTCCGATGACGAGATCCGGGTGTACGTGGCTTCAGGTGAACCCCTCGACAAGGCCGGTGGCTAC
>NZBE01000004.1 GCA_002687745.1 Acidimicrobiaceae bacterium
TGCGACATCGGCCCTCCCTCAGCCGTTACCAGGCCACCCACCATGCCCAGCACCATGTTGTAGGCGGGTGAGGTGGTGCGGGTGACGAGGATCTCGCCGAGAATTCGACGGTCACCGGCGGTCCAGCCTCACGTTGTTGGCCGCGTCCCTTGCACGAAAGAGCATGTCGGCAAAGGGAAGGAACCACGGTGGCCCCCGATGCCACCAGCGGGTCGGAAACCCGGAGCGTGTGAACACCGTCTCACCCTCAGGGTCGCCCAGAATCTTGAGAGCGGCCTTGTGGCCCAGGTAGGGGGCCATCGAGTTGCCGCTACCCGAATAGCCCATGGCGTACCAGATACCGTCGTAGCACCCCACGTGGGGCGTGAAGTCGAAGGCGAAGCCGGTTCGGGCATTCCAGCTGTGCGAAAAGGTCACCTCCCCCAGTTGGGGAAATATCGAGCCGATGAGGCGTCTCAACTGCGAAGAGGCGAATCCCTCAGGCACCGGTGTCATGGCGGCTCGGCCGCCGAACACCAGGCGCTGTCCGTCAGGTGATGGTCGGTAGTAGCAGTGCCGGTTGCGTGACTCGGCGACCATACGGCCGTTTGGGAACAGGCCCTTGACGGTGTCTGCACCGAGTGGCTCGGTTGCAACGAGGAAGCTGGGCACCGGCACGATGCGCCGCCGTGCGAAACCTAGTGTCGCCGGCGTGTAGCCGTTGGTGGCCACCAGCACGTTGCCGGCCCGAACCGACCTACGGGTGGTCTCCACGATGAAGCCGCTCCCGTTGTGGGAGACGTCGAGCACGGGCGTGTCACCCTGGACCACGGCGCCCCGGCTCCGAGCGGCTTCCATGACCCCCGCTACGTACTTCGCCGGGTTCAGGCCGCCGTGAAGGGGAAGCACAGTTCCGCCGGCGTAGATGTCGGTAGCCACTTCCTCGTGCTGGCGTTCCCGTGGAACCATTTCGGCCTCAACCGGAACGATCTTCTTCAGCCGGTCCAACTCCCGTCCGGCTGCGTCGTACTCCCGCTTCGACCAGAGGCCACGGAAGCGGCCGGTGACAGCCAGGTCGCAGTCGATCTGCTCGTCGGCGATGAGCGCCTTGATGAAGGCGTTGGCGTCCAGGTGGGTCTCTCGCAGCAGCGGCTCGACCATGCTGCTACCGAATTTCGCTGCGATCTCGTCGATGTCGAGCTGGTGGCCTCCACCGATCATCCCCCCGTTGCACGAGCTGGCACGAATGCCGGGAGCGGAGGCATCAAGTGCCAGAACCGACCGGCCCGACATGGCAAGCGTTCTGGCGGCTGAAAGGCCCGTGAGGCCTGCACCAACCACCACCACATCGACCTCACCCGGGAGGGCTACCTCTGGTGGGCTCGTCGGCGCTCCGGCATCCACCCACCAGAACGGTGTCGTCTCGGACATGGTCGGGTAGCTACCCCTCGAGAAGTGGACCCACCTCCTCGGTGAACTTCTCCATCTGCCTCTTCGCGAAGTCGATGGTCTCCAACCCGTGGAACTGGAACTCGATGACAAAGTGCCACACACCTGCTTCGTGGAGTGCCCTTATGCGTTCGGCGCACGCCTCGGGCGAACCGGAAATCGTGACCTTCGCAGGGTCCGTCGAGGGGTCGTCGAAGGCGACGGCTGTCTGCAACTTGTCGGCGTAGGAGTCCAGGTCTGCCTGGTCGTCTGCCACGTAGGAGAATGTGAACGCCGCCAACTTCGGGTCTGTTCCGTGTTTCTCACCGGCCTCGGCAAGACCCGGCACCCACATGTCGCGTGCCACCTGTTCGTCGGGCCAGAAGGCCAGGATGCACTCGCCGTAGCGTGCGGCCCGTTCGATCGACTTGACCCCGCCACCGATCCAGATGGGCGGATGTGGCTTCTGTACCGGCTTGGGCACCAGCGGAATGTCGTCAAGTTGGTAGTGCTCGCCGTGGAACGTCACCCGGTCCTCGGTCCACAGGCGGGTGATTGCCTCCAGTTGCTCGTCGAACAGGCGGCCCCGCCTGCGGCGGTCCACGCCGACCGAGGTGAAGTCCTCCTCCCACCAGCCCATCGCCATGCCGACTATCAGGCGGCCATCTGAGACCACGTCGAGCGTCGAGAGGTACTTGGCCCACTGGTAGGGGGGAAGCAGTGGAGGAAGGATCGAGTTGAAGCCGATCTTTATCGTGTCGGTTGCTGCAGCCAGGATCGGTGCCATCACCAGACCGTCCAAAATATCCTGATTGGGGAAGGTCTCAAAGAGCCACGACGGCGACATCGTCATGTGCGTCGGCAGCGTGGCCGAGTAGAAGCCCAGGTCCTCAGCCAACTTGACCAACTCGACTGTCTCGTCCATTGAGGGGCTCTCGGCACCCCACGGG
Organism: Acidimicrobiaceae bacterium; assembly: GCA_002687745.1. Classification (GTDB taxonomy): domain Bacteria; phylum Actinomycetota; class Acidimicrobiia; order Acidimicrobiales; family MedAcidi-G1; genus UBA3125. The sequence goes on from NZBE01000004.1 coordinate 2,358, forward strand.
AACACCATGATGCTCAGATCCGACATTGACGGCATGGCTCTCACCTCCGGTTGCACGGGTATCTCCGCGCCGACGCTAGCCGCCCTTGAGGGCCTGGTCGGCAGCCGACGAAGGACTCCAGGTCCCATGTCGAAAGAGGTGTCCTACCGGTAGGGTCACGGTGCCCGTTAGCGGCGGGTCGATGACGACAACAGGGCGTTGGTCTTGAGAGGTGTGGCGTGCGGATCGCAGTAACGCGTGAGCGGACAGATGGCGAACGTCGCGTCGCGATCTCTCCCGAAGCCACCAGGGTCCTGGTCGCCGCAGGCCACGACCTGGTCATCGAGTCCGGTGCCGGATCGGCAGCCGGAATGCACGATGCCGACTACGAGTCAGCCGGTGCCACAATCACTCCCGACAGGGCCGCCACGATCGGCACCGAGGGCCTGCTCGTCAGCGTCCACGGGCCAACCAGCCCCGACGACCTTGTCGGGGTCACCGCCGAACACGTCGTAATCGCCCTCCTTGACCCCGTCTGGAACCCGCTGGCGGCACAGGCAGTGGCCGCTACGGGAGCGACCGCCTACTCACTGGACCTGGTGCCGCGCAGTACGAGAGCCCAGTCAATGGACGTGCTCTCCTCCACAGCCACGGTTGCCGGCACCCAGGCCGTCCTCACCGCCGCCTACCGGCTCCCCAAACTGATGCCCCTCATGATCACCGCCGCCGGCACAATCCCCCCAGCACGCCTCGTGGTGTTGGGGGCCGGGGTGGCAGGCCTGCAGGCCATCGCCACCGCACGCCGCCTCGGCGCCGTAGTCGAGGGCTTTGACATCCGCGAAGAGGCCCTCGAACAGATCCGCTCGGTCGGCGCCAAGTCCATCAACGTTCCGGTAGCCGAGGACGGCGCCGACCAGGCAGCCCACAACCAGGCTGCGCTCACACCACACCTGGCCGAAGCCGACATCGTCATCACCGCAGCCCAGATCCCGGGAAGAAAGAGCCCCATCCTTGTTACCGAGGCCATGGTCAGCGCCATGAAACCGGGCGCCATGATCATCGACCTGGCTGCCATCCATGGCGGCAATTGCGAGCTCACCCGGGCCGATGAGGAGGTCACCCACAACGGTGTAACCATCCTGGGACCGACCGACCTGGCCTCCGGCTCCGCATTTTCCGCATCACGCATGTTCGCCAACAACGTCGTCAAGCTGATCGAACTGGTCGTGACCGAGGACAACACAATCAACCTCGACACCGACGACGAAATCATCGCCGCCATGCTCGTTGCCACCGGCGGCGAGGTTGTGCACCCACAGGTCATCGAAGCCGGAGGAATGCAGTGACCCTTCTCATAGCGCTCACGCTGTTCGTGCTGACCGTCTTCCTCGGCCTCGAGCTCATCACCAAGGTACCTGCCACACTCCACACGCCGCTCATGTCGGGGTCCAACGCAGTCTCGGGAATCACCCTCATCGGTGCCCTCGTGTCGGCCGGCTCAGACCACACCATGCTCACCACAACGCTCGGCTTCGTGGCGGTCATGCTCGCCACCATCAACGTTGTCGGCGGCTTCCTCGTCACCAACCGCATGCTCACCATGTTCGCCGGGTGGAAGAAGCGCCGGCCATGACCACCCCCGACATCATCTCGATCGGCTACCTGATAGCCGCCGTCCTGTTCATCCTGGGCCTCAAGGGACTTGGCAGGCCACGTACCGCCCCCCGGGGCAACCTCATGGGTGCAAGCGGAATGCTCCTGGCGGTCCTCGTCACCATGTTGGACCAGGCCATCATCTCCTACCTGGCCCTTGCCGTGGCGCTGGTGATCGGCTCGGCCGTGGGCGCCTTGCTGGCAGTCAAGGTCAAGATGACATCCATGCCCGAGTTGGTCGCGCTCTTCAACGGCTTCGGAGGCGGCGCATCGGTCCTGGTGGCGATCGCCTCGTTCATCGAGGCCATCGAGCTCGGCAGGGCCGACAACCAGTTGGCCACAGCGGCTGCTGCAACCGCACTCATCGGCGCCGTCACCTTCACCGGCTCGGTAATAGCGTTCTTCAAGCTGCAGGAATCACTCAAGTGGTCGGGCTTCACCGGCCTGCCCCTGGCACGGGCGATGGTGATGGTCGTCGCGCTCCTGTTGGTCGTCATGGTCGCCCTGCAGCCAGACACCAGGGCGTGGCTGTGGGCACTGGTGGCCGCCGGCCTCATCCTGGGCGTCATCAGCACCGTCGCCATCGGCGGCGCCGACATGCCTGTCGTCATCGCACTCCTCAACGCCTTCTCTGGCGTCGCAGCCTCTACCACCGGCTTCGTGCTCGACAACCCGCTTCTCATCATCGCTGGGTCGCTCGTTGGCGCCAGCGGTCTGATCCTGACCCAGATCATGTGCAAGGCCATGAACAGGTCCATCTTCGAGGTCATCTTCTCTGAGACGCCGGCGGCAGTCGCCGGAGGCCGCGACGACTCCGACGTCTACGGCGACCGGGTCACCTCAACGTCGGCCGAAGAGGTCGCAATGCTGCTGGAGGTGGCCGACCGGGTCGTCATCGTTCCCGGCTACGGCCTGGCCGTCGCCCAGGCGCAACACGCCGTGCGAGACCTCATGACCTCACTCGAAGCCTCCGGCAAGGAGGTGATGTTCGGCATCCACCCCGTGGCGGGCCGCATGCCGGGTCACATGAACGTGCTCCTGGCCGAGGCAGAGATCGGCTACGAGCACCTCCTCGACATGGACCAGATCAACCCCACCTTCTCGGAGACCGACGTGACCATCGTGATTGGAGCCAACGACGTCGTGAACCCGGCGGCCCGCAATGACCCCAGTTCACCCATAGCTGGCATGCCGATCCTGGACGTCGACGAGTCCCGCACCGTGGTTGTCATCAAGCGTTCGCTCAGCCCCGGTTTCGCCGGTATCGCCAACCCGCTGTTCGCAGCCGACAACGCCCTCATGCTCTTCGGTGACGGCAAGCAGGCCGTCATCGACATTGCAGCGGCGCTCGTAACCGTCTGACCGGCCGCTTCGGCCGGCCGCCTACAGGCCCAGGCGGGGCCCCAACCATGCGGCGATCCTTGCTACGGCCTCGTCGGCCTCGGGCATGTTGCCGGTGAACAACTGAAACACGTGCTGCATCTCGGGGAACACCTCGAGGCTCACGTCAACTCCCGCCGAACCCGCAACCTCGGCCATCCGCGTGGAGTCGTCAAGCAGGGTCTCCTCGTCGCCGACTTGGACCAGTAGCGGTGGGATGCAGTCGAAGTTTCCGTAGAGGGGAGCGGCCAACGGATCACGGGTGTCCTGTCCCGCAAGGAAAGCTTCAGCCCAATCCGTCAGGCGTTCCTTGCTGATCAATATGTCAACATCTTTTCGAGTCACCATGGACTCTCCAATGATCTCCATGTCGACCCACGGCGAGATCGCTACACCGGCCGTAGGGAGAGCTACGCCATCGTCTCGAAGCTTGAGCAGGGTGGAGATCGTGAGTCCTCCACCTGCTGAAGCGCCTGCGATTGCCAGACTTTCAGTTCCATACCCCTGATCGAGGAGCCACCGGTAGGTGGCGGTGCTGTCCTCGACCGCTGCAGGGTGTGGGTGTTCAGGCGCCAAGCGGTAGTCCACGCTAAGCACGCGACAACCAACTGCTTTGGCCAACTGCCCGGTGAAGTGTTGGCTTCCAGTGGCTGAGCCAATCACGTATCCACCACCGTGTAAGTACAAGACGACGTGGTCCATTGAGCCGTCCTCGGGGTCGGCCCAGATAGCGGGCACGCCGCTGGCATCCACCTCATTCCAAGTGACCCCTGCAGGTCGAGCAGTCATGAGTCCTTGGGCCATTTCAAACCGTGCCCGTTGTTCCTCTACCGACTCAGCCTTGCCAGCCGATTCGGACAACTGTCGCATTAGCTCCTTGGTCTCGTTCGCCTGCTCGCTTGCCATGTTGGAAGTACCTTTCCGTTCTTTTTGCAAGCACCAGCACTGTTCGTGCTGCTCCAGCCTTGTTGTCTGTCTGGGGGATTGGCTAGATAGCCCCTTCGTGTTGGAGCCAGCAGGTGAGTGCTCCCGGAGTAGCTCGACCCTCGTCGTGAGACAAGTTCATCATTGTGGCAAGACCAAGTAGTAGCCATAGGACAGCGGCGCTGGCAGGTATGACGATCCGAGGGCGAGGGGGCACAACAACCAAAGGGGGTGCGGGGCCTTCGTCGATAAACATGTGGACTAGAACGGCAAAGATGCCCATGCCCACAGCCACCCACCACCAAACTTCGTAGGAACCTGTGCTGTCGCGGATGATGCCGGCCCCCCAGGAACTGACGAATGCTCCGATCTGATGGCTGACGAAAACGATTCCGAACAGAGTTCCTGCATGTTGGGTGCCGAACTGGGACATCACTATTCCTGACGTCAGCGGAATCGTCGAAAGCCAGAGGAGGCCGATCAAGCAGCCGAAGGTGATCGACAGTGCAGGACTGCTCGGCAGCATGATGAATCCGAGAATTACGAGACCGCGTGCCCCGTAAACGAGGCTGAGTAGGCGGGCTTTTGAATGGCGTTGGCCAAGAGAGCCAGCTGTTAGTGAGCCAGCAATGTTAAAGAGGCCAATGAGTGCTAGTGCCGCAGCTGCCACCGTCGAAGACTGGCCCAAGTCTTCGAGGTGCTTTGGTAGGGGAACGCCAATGAAGGTGACGTGGAAGCCACACACGAAGAATCCAGCGTTCAACAGCAGGTAACTGCGGTTTCGTGATGCCTGGCGGAGTACCTCGCGCAGTGGTTTGGTGTCAACGCTTGGGCTGTCGGGGACGCCGGCACGCCCAATCTCGACTGAGGAGCGCAGCGGCAGACATATCACGGCGATCGTTAGGGCAAGACCAGCTAGGACGATGAGTGCCGTTTCCCAAGAGGTGGAGTTGATGATCACACTCGAGACCGGAATGAGGATGAACTGGCCGACAGAGCCGAAAGCAGTAGCAACGCCTAGCGCAAACGAGCGCCGAGACTCAGGTACAAGGCGGCCTATGGCTGCGAGGACCACTGAGAAGGAGGCTGCCGACATGCCGAGACCCATTAGGACCCCTCCACCAAGGTGGAGGCCGGTGGGTCCGATGGCTTTGGCCAAGACGACTAGGCCACTTGAATAAATGACTGCACCGGCCATGAGAACCCGCCGGGCTCCAAAGCGATCGGCCAGGCCTCCTGCAACGGGTTGTCCAAAACCCCAGACCAGGTTTTGAATAGCGATCATTAAGGCGAACGAATCGGTTTGCAGCCCAAGGCCGTCGCTCACTGGGCCCAGGAACATCCCCATGGTTGAGCGGGCACCCAAGGCGATTGCCGTTATGGCACTGCCAGCTATCAGCACCACAAGAAAGGGTGGTTTTTTCTTGGAGGACATCTGTGAAGTTTCTGCTCTAGGTGTGGAAGATTTGGTTCTACAAGAACTGGATTCCCACAGTAGTAATAGATCTTGTACGACCCCAGACCAGAAACTAAACCCGGCTCCTACAGACACCTGGACTACATGCCGATGCTAAAGCCGATTCAGGATCCAGTTGGTCTTCTAGGGCTTGTTGGTATCAGGATCCAGTGCGGGCCGACCGCATAAGAGGGAGAATCATGACAAAGGTCCAGGCAAACGGCATTGACATCGAGGTGGAGGCCTCCGGTGACACTCGGGATCCGACGATCCTGTTGATCATGGGCCTCAGTTTCCAACTGGTTCACTGGCCCGACGGACTTGTGGAGCAGTTGACTGGTAGGGGGTTCCACGTGATCCGCTTTGACAACCGCGACGTGGGCCTGTCCACTTGGTTCGACGACCATCCCCGACCCAACTCGGCACTCCTGTGGTTGAAGTCTGCTTTGGGTATTCGGCCGAAGTCGGCCTACACGCTGAGTGACATGGCTGGGGATGCCGCCGGAGTGCTGGATTCCTTCGGAATCGACTCGGCACATGTCGTTGGGGTATCCATGGGCGGCATGATCGCCCAGCGCCTCGCCATCGAACACCCAGAGCGCGTCCGTTCTCTGTGCTCGATCATGTCGTGCACCAGGCCACCCAGCGCGTCAGTGGGACTGACGATGAAACTACTGAAATTGAACTCCAGTCCTGAGAGCAGGGAGGATCGCATCAACAACACGATGGAGACATTCAGGCTCATCAGCGGCAGCGGCTTTGACTTCGACGAGGAGTACATGGGCCAGCTAGCGGTTACCGCTGTCGACAGAGGATGGCACCCTGAAGGCACCGACCGTCAGTACGCGGCAATCACGGCTGACGGAAATCGACGAGCGGCCCTCGCTGGTTTGAACGTAACGACAACCGTTGTGCACGGCACCGAAGATCGCCTCGTGCCACCCGGGTATGGCCAGAGAACTGCTGACACTATTCCCGCAGCGGAGATGGTCTGGATCGAAGGTATGGGTCACGAATGGCCCGAAGGGGCGTGGCCACAGATCCTGGACGCAATCACAGACCTCGTTGAGCGCTCAGGCGCCTGATGGACTAGAGCGGAGAGCACCCCGGCGTCTCTTACGTATTCCGAAGTGGAGGTGGCAGACTCAAGTTTCCAACTGCACCGCGCCCAGCAGATGGCGATATTGCCTACGCCATAGCCCCTCCGATACCTAATAAGGATGATCTGTTCCGCAAATGTCACTAAGCCCCTACGAGATTGCTAGGCGACGGATGGTTGACGACCATCTGGCTGCACGCGACATACAGGACCCACGTGTTCTTGCAGCTATGGAAGCGGTGCCGCGACATCGCTTCCTCCCAGCCGACCTGGTCTATGCCGCCTACGAGGACAGGCCCCTGCCGATCGGATACGGCCAGACAATCTCACAGCCCTACATCGTCGCTTTCACCGCACAGGCCCTCTCCCTCCAAGCAGATGACCGACTATTGGAGGTGGGTACCGGATCGGGGTATGCGGCGGCCGTGTTTGCAGAATTGTGTGCTGAGGTGGTGAGCGTCGAGTGTGTTCCCTTCCTAGCTCGTATGGCCCGCCAGCGACTCGGCCAGTTGGGGTATGAAGACGTGGTCGTCGTGGAAGGCGACGGTGGGCTGGGGTGGATTCAGAGTGCTCCCTACGACGCCATAGCGCTGGCTGCTGCGGCTCCGCAGGTTCCCAGCCAGCTATTGGAGCAGTTGGCTCCGGATGGTCGGATGGTTCTCCCACTTGGCGGGAAGAACCAGAACCAGAAATTGATTCGTCTTGTCAGTGCAGGGAAAGAAATCAACGAAGAGGAACTTCTGCCAGTCAGCTTCGTGCCTCTAGTTGGTTACGCCGGCCAGGTCCCGCCTGAGGTCCTCTAGGAATACTTCGCCGCGTTGAAGCTTGAGGCCTTCGAAGCCTCTGACCTCCATGGCCGATGTGGCCATGTTGACGGCCCCATCGAGGTTCTCGCCTGATAGGGAATCCACAACGATGGCGATGGCCGACTGATATTCCGCCAGCATCATGCGCTCCAGGCGCCTTACCCGGGTCCGGCCGAACGGATCCAACGGCGTGCCGCGCAGGTGACGACCCAACCGCAACAAGGCCATGACGGGGCGGCCCAGATTGGAGGGGATTCGTAGTTTCCTACCCACTCCAAGTGCTTGTAGCAGAGGAGGATGGAGGTGCCACGTGGCCTTTGCTCCTTGGCCACCGACAACCTCGATCATTGCCCGCGAGTCGCTACCTGATAGCAGCCGCGCCACCTCGTACTCGTCCTTGTAGGCAGTCAACTTGTGGAGCCCGCGGGCCATGGCCTCAGTGAGGCGCGTAGACCCAGGAGCCACCTTCTGTTCAGCTGCATGGGCGAACCCCATGGTTTCCACAAAGTCGGCTGCGCACTTCCGGTCCTGATAGCCGACCAGGTCCGCAGCCAGTACCTCGACAAGGCCCGCCAGGGCGGTGTCTTTGATTTGGGTGTAAACCGTGGCCCGGAGGCTGTCGGGAAGGTCTGGAAGCTCCATCAAGGCTGGGCCAGTGCTGGTAGGCGAGGTGGAGGCCTCAACCCGTTCAGGGTCTAGTGTCCAGGCACGACCCCAACGAAAGGCTGCAAGGTTGGCGTCAACGGCCACTCCATTCAGGGTGATCGCTCTCTCCAGCGCTATCGGGGTAACAGGAATGACTCCAGCCTGAACTGCGACACCCAGCAGGAACACGTTTGCATGCTCGGTTCCACCCAGCAGGCCGACACAGAGTGCACCGGCGTCCACAAACCGGTTCGACTCGACCTTCGTGTTGTCCTCAACCCGACGCACGAGTCCGGGGATGTCGGGGCCTGTCATCTCGGGGTGGCCGATCATGGATCCCGTGGGGGTGGACGTCGTCGATGCGACAACGACCGTGTGTTCCTTTCGGGCGCCGGCCAATGCCTTCGAGCCGGCGGCAACCAGCAGGTCGAACGCCACGATGACGTCGGCCTCACCTGTGCCGACCAGGTTGGATGCCATCTCGACGGTGCGTGAAAGGCGCAGGTCGCTCACCACGGGCCCGGCCTTTTGGGAAAGGCCCGTCTGGTCCAGCCCGCGCACGTCGATTCCGTCGAGCATCGCAGCGGTTCCCAGCAACTGTGCAGCCGTGACGACACCGGTGCCGCCGATGCCAGCCAGGCGTATGTCGACGATGTCGGAGTCGGAGAGAGGGGTCGGATCCGGAAGGTCCTCTATCGACGGGCCGACTACAGGTACGACCCCTGAGGAATTGGACGGGACCGCAACGGTCATGAAACTGGGACAGTCGCCCTCCAGGCACGAGGCGTCGATGTTGCACGACGACTGGTCGACCGAGGTCTTGTTTCCGAGAGGCGTGTCGACGGTGTGAAGCGACAGGCAGTTGCTGGCATCGCCACAGTCGCCACAGGCTTCGCAGATGCGGTGGTTGATGACCACCCGGAACTCGGGGCTCTCAGCCAGGCCGCGCCTCCGGAACCGTCGCTGCCGGGCGGCACATGCCTGATCGTGGATCAGGACGGTCACACCCTCGATGTCGGCCAGCATCTCCTGGGCTTCGACAATGCGGGTCCTGTCCCAGACCTCGACACCCTCGGGAAGGTTGACTGCGCGGTAGGGGGCGGTGTCGTCGGTCGTCACAAGCACTCGCCTGACCCCGTATGCGAGAAGCATCGTGGCTATCTCGGGGACCCCGACAGCCGCTGGGGTGTCCTGCCCGCCGGTCATGGCGACGGTGCCGTTGAACAACAGCTTGTAGGTCATGGACACGCCGGCACCTACGGCTGCCTGGATTGCCAGCTGGCCCGAGTGGAAGAAGGGGCCGTCCCCCAGATTCTGGGTGAAGTGGCCCCGTTCCACGAACGGTGACATTCCTATCCACTGTGAACCCTCGCCTCCCATTGCGGCAATGCCGACCTTGGCGCCCACACGGTCCTCGTCCATCAGCATGGACATCCCGTGGCAGCCGATTCCGGCCCCGACGAGCGCACCATCGGGGACCTTGGTGCCCCAGTTGTGGGGGCAACCAGAGCAGAAGTACGGGCGCCGGGCCTCGGTCAGGGGTATGAGGAGTCGTTCGGGCGGTGGGGTGGGCAGCAGGGCAAGGCGGTCTGCGATGCGGACCGAGAGCCGTTCATGCAGCCCACCCATGATCGTGTCGGCATCGAGGATTCCGAAGCTGGGCATGAGGGTGCGGCCGTCGGGGTGGGTCTTGCCCACAACCCGGGGCTGGTCGGGACCGCCATAGAGAGCGTCCTTTACAAGCCACTCCAGCGTCGGGTTCTTCTCCTCGACAACGACTATCTCGTCGAGGCCCCGGGCGAAGTTCCTGACGTTGGCGGGCTCGAAGGGCACAGGCAGCTGCATGTGCATGATCCTGATTCCGGCCGCCGCGATCTCAGCCGGGGTGGTCAGGCCGATTCGCCGGAGAGCGTGGAGCATCTCGTGGTACGTGAACCCGCTGGCAATGAGGCCGATCCAGGCGTCGGACGGGTCGACGGTTACGTGGTTGAGGCGGTTTGCAACCATGTACCTGCGGACCAGCTCGGAGCGCACCTGCCTGAAGTCGCGTTCCATGTCAAGCGTGTAGGGGGTCAGGAGGTTTCCGCTGGGGTGGTGGACATGGGGTCGGCCGTCGATGTCGAGGTCCGGAACAACCGGAACCACACGGTCGGGGGAGAGGTCGATGGTGGAGGTGCCGTCGGCCACGTTGGTCACGATCTTGAGTGCCGACCAGACCCCGGTGAGGCGGCTCAGGGCCACGGCGTGCATCCCCAGATCAAGTGTCTCCTGCACGTCGCCGGGGTAGAGGATCGGCATGTGCAGGTCGACGAGGGTCGCATCCGAACTTGTGGGAATCGTAGAACTCTTCGCAGCAGGGTCGTCTCCGACGACTGCGATCGCCCCACCATGGCGTGAGGTTCCCGCGAACACGGCATGGCGGAGTGCGTCGCCGGCACGGTCCAGACCCGGGGCCTTGCCGTACCAGATGCCGAGGACCCCGTCGTACCTGCAGTCCGGCTGTTCGGATGCCAGTTGGCTGCCCATGACAGCGGTGGCAGCCAACTCCTCGTTGACGGCTGGACGGTTGACGATGGGGAGATCGGGGAGCAGGGCGGCGACACGTGCCATCTCCAGGTCCAAGCCGCCCACGGGTGAGCCCGGGTAGCCGGAGGTGAACACCGCCGTGTTCAGGCCGGCGACACGGTCGGCCAGAAGTTGCTGTATCGGTATCCGGGCCAGCGCCTGGATGCCTGTCAGATAGACCCTGCCCTCGCTGGTGCGGTAGCGGTCGTCGAGTTGGTAGTCGTCGAGCATGGTCATCAGGTGGCCCCCGGTCGCTGCGATGCTGATCCATCAGACTCTCATGGGTACGATCATCGCTCAACTACACCAAACTAATACCGGAAAGAACATCACTATGGCGAACATCGACCGGACAGACGTCCGAATACTCGCTGCACTCCAGTCAGATGCACGACAGACAAACCGGGCGCTCGCCGCCACCGTCGGCCTGGCACCCTCCACGGCGCTGGACCGGGTGCGCTCGCTCGAGGAGCGGGGGGTCATCACCGGCTACCACGCCACCACCGACCTGTACGCCCTGGGTCGGCCGATCCAGGCGATGGTCGCCATCCGTCTCCGGCCAAAGACGGGCGCAATAGTGGATCAGGTCATGGAGCGACTCTGGTCGATTCCAGAGACACTGGCGGTGTTCATGCTGTCAGGTATCGACGACATCCTCGTGCACATGAGCGTCACCGACACCGAGGCCCTCCGTCACCTGGTTCTGGACCGCATCTCGAGCATCGAGGGCGTCGTCGACGAACGAACCTCGCTGGTGTTCGAACACCGCCGCCGAACCGTTGTCGCTCCGTTGGATTCCTGAGCCGGCACTACCGTGCTCGAAGTCACCCCCTGAACTGCCTGATCGGCCCCAGAGCCGGTACAGCCGGTGGCGCCCATAGCGGTGTCAGGCGTGCGATCCTTTCGAGGTGCGTGTCATTCTCGCCATAGCGGCCCTCATCGCGGTGACCGCCTCTGCATGTGGTGGCACAGACGAGGTCGTGACGCCAGCCACCACACCGGACCTCTTCGGTAACAGCGCAGCCATCACAACCGTCGCTCCACTGAAGGTTGACGGCTGGGTCCCGGTAGACCTGCCTGACCTTCGAGCCGCCAACGACGAGTGTGTCCGGGACGCCCAGCCCGAGAGCGTCCAGATCGTCGAGGAGGGCCCTGAGACAGTCACAGTCGAGTCCGGCGACACCCTGGGCAAGATCGCCAAGCAACACGAACGCACCGTCGAGCAGTTCCTGCGGGCAAACGGCCTGAGCGATCCGAACATGTTGAAGATCGGACAGGTCCTGCTCATCCCACGTGAGAACTCCAAGGAACTTGACGTGCCCGGTGGGCCGCTCATCAGGTTCGCCGACCTCGTGTGCGTGATCGATACCCGGGTCATGGCCTTCGGTCCAGACGGCACTGCCCTGAACAGAACGGGCCTCATTCAGGTGTTTGCACGATGGCCGCGCATTGAAGGCCCCCGCGAGTCGCCCAAGGTCAACGGTCGCCTTCTGGGAATCACCCAGGGAGCGGTACAGAAGTTCCTTGACGAAACGACCACGGCCATTGAGCGCAACGGCTACGCCTGCCTGGAATCAGTTGAGGGCAGGTGCATGTGGCTCCAGCACCAGTACGAGGTACTCCTTGCCACAGATGAGGTCCTCAGCCTGCGCAACACAGTCCGGCGGCTGCTGCCCGGGGTTGCCGGTGAGACCTCAGAAATCCTGACTGAGACCTTCAACCTCTCCACCGGGCAGCCAATTCAGGTGACCGACCTCTTTGACCCGACCACGGAATGGGTCGAGGCGGTGTCCACCGAGGCCCAGGCCAGGCTTGAACTCGAGCCCTGGACCGACCAGCGGAGGGTGGCCGGTGCAGGCAGCAACGCCGCCAACTTCGAACGCTTCAACCTGACACATGGCGGCCTGGTCCTGTCGTTCGCCCCGTTCAGCGTGGGTGGATCCGGTACCAACACCTTGTCCATCACAATCCCGTACCCGGCGCTGGACGGTTACTGGGCCCAGGGAGGGTACGTGGCCCGTCTGGCCCAGAGCTGAGCCTGCGACAGGAGGCACCCCTGATGGACCTGGTCGACTCTGGCCTCGGCCCGTATGTGCAGACCACCCCCAGCAGCCGCTTCCCGGTCTACACCCGCGCCAACGCTGGCGAGGTCTATCCGGAGGTGGTCTTCCCCCTGAGCACAACCATGGCCAGAGACCTGGGCGGCGACCCGTTCAGCGATGCCCTGCTCTCAACAGGGGTGATCACCCGTGCCGAGTGTGACGAGGACGCCGACGTCCACATGGGAATCTTCGGCGGCTACTCGTACCTGAACCTCTCGGTATCACGGGTGATAGCGGTGAGGACCCCCGGCGTGACCATCGTCGAGACCGATGCGACATTCCTCGGAGCCGAAGGCATAGCCCCGCCGCACGTGTCCAGACCGGCCGACCGGAACCCCGTGGCGGTCCTGCGCGGGGTGCTCCACGGTCTGAAGGTGCTGTTGACCGATGAGATTCCACATCTGTCCACCGACCTTGCCAAGGCGGCAGAGTGGCGTGTATCGCTGCCAAGTCCACAGAGCGCATCAGACGACGACCTTGTTGCCGTGATGACAGATTCCGCACCGATGCTGGCCCGGATGTTCACCGGTCACCTGCTGGTCTCAGGAGGTGCCGGAGCCGCCTTCTACATGCTTCGCGACATCTGCTGCCGGAAACTGGACAATGGACCCCTCGCCCTGACCCTGGTCTCTGGGATAGGCGAGGTCGCCTCAGCCGAGCCGTCGTTCGCCCTCTGGGACCTGAGCCGCCTGGTCGCCGCCGACACGACCCTGACATCGCTCTTCGATGACGGTGACGCCGGCCTGTTCGACAGGCTGTCGAGCGCCAGGTGCATGCCGTCTGTCGAAGGCTTCCTCGCGGAGTTCGGCACGTTCCTCGACAACCATGGGAGCCGAGGCCCAAACGAGTGGGAGATGGCGTGCGAGGTCTGGGGGACCGATCCAGCCATGCCCCTGGCGATCATCGACCGGATGCGCCATGCAGGCGAGGACCACGCACCTGCCACGCGCTTGACTGCACGTGCCGGTGAGCGTGAGGCGTCCGCGCATGCAGCCAGGTCCCGCCTGCGTGGCGTCACCAGGTGGTTGTTCGACCGTGCGCTCACCTCAGCCGTGGTCCACAGCCGTGCCAGGGAACAGGGAAAGACCATGTTGGTCAAGGTCATCCACGATGTCCGACTGGCCGCACGCGAACTGGGACGCAGGATGGCCGAACTGACACCGGAGGGCAGACCTGACGACCTCTGGTACGTGACCTACGCCGAGTTGCATGACTACCGGCGGGATCCAGGCGCATTTGCAGACCTGGTGGCATCGAGGAGAGCGACACGCGATGCCCTCTCACTGCTGGTTCCGCCGTTCTGCTTCTCCGGAGAGATGCCTGACATCGGGACATGGGAGAGGCGGGCGGAGCGCACCATCGAAGCCGCAACAACAGGAACGGTGCTGACCGGCATTCCCGGCTGCAGCGGGGTCGTGCGGGGTCGCGCCTGCGTGGTCACCGACCCTTCAGATCCGGGTGACCTGGGGCCCGGCGACATCCTGATCGCACCTCTCACCGACCCGAGTTGGACACCGCTGTTCGTCCCGGTCGAGGCGGTGGTCGTAGATGTCGGAGGCCAACTCAGCCATGCCGTGATCGTGTCACGCGAACTGGGCCTGCCGTGCGTGGTCAGCGTTACGGGTGCATCCCTGTCGATACCCGACGGAGCCCTGGTTGAGGTCGACGGAGCTGCGGGCACCGTGACCCTGCTCGCGGACTGAACCGCTCAGGCGTTGGCCGATCTGAAGTCGGCCATGAACCCAACGAGGGTCTCGACACTCTCGACGGGCATTGCGTTGTACACGCTGGCCCTGATTCCACCGACGCTGCGGTGGCCCTTCAGGTTCACCAATCCGGCAGCGGCGGCCTCCGCCACGAAGCGCTGCTCAAGGTCCTCATCGGGTAGCCGGAACACGATGTTCATGTGCGACCGTGAGGCCACATCCACCGGCGACCGGTACCAGCCGTCGCTACCGTCGATCGCCCCGTAGACGAGGTCGGCACGCCGGGCTGCACGTCGCTGGAACTCGCCGAGACCGCCAGCGGCCTTCATCCAGGCGAGGACCTTGCCCATCACGTAGATGGGAAACATCGGAGGCGTGTTGGCCATTGAGTCAGCAGAGGCATGTGTTCGGTAGTCGAGATAGGAGACGAGGTCACGACCGCTGCGTCCCAACAGGTCGGTTCGGACCACTACAACTGCCAGACCGGCGGGACCCAGGTTCTTCTGGGCTCCCCCGTATACGAGGTCGAAGCGGCCCCAGTCGATGGGGCGGCTCAGGAAGTCGGAGCTCATGTCTGCAACCAGCGGAATGCCGAGTTCGGGGAAGTCGGGAAATCGGATGCCACCGATCGTCTCGTTGCTGGCAAGGTGCACGAACCCGGCGCCGTCACGGACGTGGATCTCATCGGCCGTAGGCACACGGGTGAAGCTGCCCTCGGCACCGCTCCATGCCTCGTAGACGTCGGCAACCAGGCGGGCCTCGGACAGTGCCTTGCCGCCCCAGGTTCCGGTGTCCACATAACCGGCCGTCTCATCTGGAGCCAGCAGGTTCATCGGCACCTGTCCGAACTGGAGGCTTGCCCCACCCTGCAGGAACAAGACGGTGAACTCGTCCGGCACCGAGGCCAGTTCCCTGAAGTCAGCAAGGGCGCCCATGTGCACGGCGTCGTATGCGTCTGCCCGGTGGCTGGCCTCAACTATCGACATGCCGGTGCCGCCGAAGTCGAGCATCTCGTCGCGAACCTCTTCGAGGACGCTCACCGGGAGGGTGCAGGGGCCCGCACAGAAGTTGTGGACCCGGGTGGAGGTGGTCATGGATTGCTCCCTTGGTCGAGCCCGGTCCGGCCGAGGCGGGATACAGGGTCGTGGTCGCTGACCCCGAAAGGCTAGCGGCGGTGACGGATGGGCCGGTACGGCTCAGTCGAAGGTGATGCGGCGAAGGGGGGGCTCGAGCACCGATGCCGTACGCCCCTCCGACTCGGCCAGCACCGCTGGATCGGCGCCCGGCGGGTTGTCAATGCCGAGCGGCACTATCTCGTAGGTGGAGCGGTCGACCCATGTGGGCACGTAGCCGGCATCTACCACGGCAACCGAACCATCGGGCCGGTCGGCCACGGCGAACCACGCGACCACACCGTCCTGGGTGGAGTCAGGACATTCTGGACGGCAGTTCCTGCGCTCATCACCCGGCTGGTTCGACAGGAAGTTGCCCAGCCCGATGGCCGCGTACTTGTCTGAGAACTGCAGCACAGGTTGGATCACATGTGCCTGGTGGCCGATCAGCAGGTCGATCACCGGAGATGCGAGGAGTTGTGCCGACACCTCGGCCTGCCTGTCCGTGGGCTCGCTCTGGTACTCGATTCCCCAGTGGATGCTGACCACGACGAACTCGGCACCCTCGGCCACCGCCACCTCGGCGTCGGTTACAACCTTCACCGGATCGAGGCTTGCGACCAGCCATGGCGGGTCGGTTGGAAGTGAGGCCCCGTTCATGATGTCGGTGTAGGACAGGTGAGCCACAGAGATGCTGCCCGGGGCGAACCAGGCCGGTCCTGCCCCGGCCTGGTCGAGGGCCATGCCGGAATGGGCCACACCCGCCCGGTCCAGGTGGCTCAGGGTGGCACGTACACCTGAGGCTCCGGCATCCAGGCTGTGGTTGGATGCCACCGAGCAACCGTCGTAGCCGGCCGCACCGATGGCATCTGCCAACTCGAACGGCACCCGGAAGTTCGGGTAGTAGACGAGGTCGCTGTTGTCCTCCGACAGCGGCGTCTCCAGGTGGCATATAGCGAGGTCGGCACCGGCCAGCACCGGCTGGACACGCCTGAACATGGGGTTGAAGTCGTAGGCACTGTCGCTGCCGTAGAAGCCGGCCATGTCGGCCACGTATTCGTGAACCAGCAGGTCGCCGGTGGCCACCATTGTGAAGGTGCGTGCCTCGAACGGGAGTGTCGTGGTGGTGGGGGACCCCTGGGGGAGGCTGGTTTCGGACCCGCCGTCGGCTGGTGTCTGGGGAGGTGCGGTGGTGGTGGCAGGAGCCGGACCACTCTCGTCGCGGCTGACCCCGGTGAGCGTTGTCAGGTCAATCGACAGGTCCGCCCAGATCATCACGAGCGCAACGGTGAAGAAGGCCATGAGCATCCTCGTCAGGTGCCATGCCACCCGGCGCTCCGTCTCGGACATGACGTCGTGTTCCGGGTCGATACCGGTGGGGTCGCTCATGTCAGGTCGCGCAGGATCGGTACGCCTGGCCTCACGTCCCGGTTGTTGACCCCGTTGGTCCGAACGGCCCGACCAGCGACCAGAACGTGGCGCACCCCCTCGGCCTCACGGGCCGGGTCGGCAATGGTCGACCGGTCGATGATGGTCGCCGGGTCAAAGACGGTGATGTCGGCAACAGCACCCGACTGGATGCGACCTCGCCGTGCCATGCCGGAACTGATGTCACCCAGCATCCTGGCCGGGAGGATCGTCATCCTGGCCAGAGCATCGGGCAGGGAGAGCAGACCACGCTCGCGTACGTAGTGGCCGAGCACCCGGCTGAAACAACCCGTGGAACGGGGATGGTTCTTGTGGGGACGCTCCAGGATGGCATCGGAGCCGATCATCACCCAGGGTGTGAGCAGCGAGGTATCGATGTCCTCGTCGCTCATGGCGAATGCCGCCGTCAGCGTGTTGTTCCTCCGGGCGGCCTTGAAGGTCTCCTCGGTGAGCCGCTCGTTGGTGCCGGCAATCTGGAGGTCTTCCCAGGAAATGCCGTACTTCTGGCGGAAGTTGTTGTAGCGCTCGGTGGCAGCGTAGGTGGCCCAGAACCTGTATGGATAGGTGCATGCTGTGATCGAGAGGCCCGAGGAGCGTGCAGCCTCCAGTTGAGCGATTGCCTCGGCCATTCGACCGGTTCCACCGGTGGAGTTGATGTGCTCCATGTGGATCCGACAGCCCGTCTGGGTGGCCACCCTTATGGCCTCGTCGAGGGCCTCCTCCTGGGTGCCCGGTGTGAGGTTCTCCGAGTAGCGGACATGCAGGCACAGTGGCACCGAGAAACGGGCAGCCACCTCGCCGTGGCGGAGCATCTCATCGAAGCTGACGTCAACGGTGTACTCGGGCTGCTCGTGGATGCCCAGTGCTCCCGCCAACAGGTCGGATTCGGCCCGTCCGACAAGCTCGTCGAGATCATCTCCACGGGCCCTGCCGATTCCCAGGTCCATGATCTTGCGGTGCTCTGCCTGGTCGGCGGCGCCGCCGTAGTTGACCGGAGGGTCGTTGTCTGCTGCCTTGTCGAGGAAGTCGGCCATCGGATCGTCGATGCCGTGGAGGTTCAGGTTGGTGGTTACGCCGTCGGCAACCTTGAACCACTCGCCGTAGCCGTTGGGTGGGTACGAGAGGATGTCGATGAAGCCCGGGGACACCACAAGGCCGGTGGCGTCGATGGTTCCAGCGGCGGTGAGGGGTTCGAGGCTGATCCGGGTGATCGTGTCTCCGTCGATACCAACGTGGGCCACGGCATCGAACCCCGAGTCGGGGTCGATTACCCGACCTCCGGAGATCACCGTGTCGTAGACATGGTCGTCGGTGGCCGCCTCCACCGAGTCATCGAGTACTGGTGGCACTGTTGAGGTGCTGGTGGCCGGCGGGCCGGTCGTGGTGGTGGCCGGGAGCGACAGAGGTGTTGGCGCCGGTGCGGTCGACAGCCGTCTGGGTCGGGTGGTGATGCGCCGCAGAAGGGCAAGGTTGGCTGCACCGAAGCCCAGGCCGAACAGCACCCTGCGACGTGCAATGGCGGCAGGTCCCGACTCGACAGGCGTGTTCCCGTCGTCGGTCGGCTGGTCCTCCATCGGGGCGACGTTACCGGTGGAGCCCGCCGCGTACACGGCACAGGGATGTTCAGGGCGCGGCAACCGGACACCGGCAGCTGGCTAGCGTTGGAACGTGGAAACCCGCCACCCCGGTGCACTCGCCGCCCTGGTAGTCGTTGGCCTGGCGACACTTGTGACCGCCATCGCAACCAGCGGTTCGGGTGACCTGTCGATGACCAGGGTGTCGGCCGATCCACTGTCTGAGGTGCCTCCAGGTCTTGTCGTGGCCGAGCGGCATACCGGCGGCATCGGCCCCTACTACGGCCTGGGTGCATGGGTCGACTCGTATGACGCCGACCCGGCCTACACCTCGGGCCGGCCGACGGTGCAACCTGGTGATACAGCAGAGATGGCGGCCGTCGGAGTGCAGACCCTGTTCATGCAGGCAGCACGCTCTGATGACCGGGCAACCGGGCCGACCACCGACCCATGGGTGCTGGCCGAGTTCCTTATGAACGCCCACGCAGACGGCCTGGACGTTGTCGGCTGGTACCTGCCCAAGTGGAGTTCCGACGAGGAGGACCTGGAGCGCCTCCTGGCGATACATGGGTTCGAGGTTCTGGGCCATCGCTTTGACGGCCTGGCTGTGGACATCGAGTGGAACAGGGGCGAACTCGAAGACGATGCCAGGGAGCGCAGCCGTCGTCTGCTTCTGCTCTCTCTGCAACTTCGCGACTCCATCGGCGAGGCAACCCTCGGAGGCATCGTGATGCCACCGATCGTGACAGACCAGATCAACCCCGACTTCTGGCCTGACTTTCCGTGGGCGGGGATTGCAGGCCTCTACGACGTGTGGCTACCCATGAACTACTGGTCGTTTCGCACCGAGGAACACGCCGATCCGCTCTACTACAGCGGTGAGAACATCAGGTTGCTGCGCCAGAACCTGCGCCACGACGGTGCGGTGGTGCACGGCATCGGGGGCGTGGGTGCAGAGAGCGGCGACGTGTACGGCGCCGACGAGCCCTTGGCGGAACTCGATGACATGACCCTGTTCGTTCAGTCGTTGTCGGACACGGGAGCCATCGGGGGTTCCATCTACGACTGGGCGACCACAGGAGATGCAGCCAGGGAACGCCTGGCCGGACTGTTCGCTGAACAGCGAATCGGATAGCAACGGGGCGCATCAGTCGAGGCCCATGTGCTCAAGGGTCTCGTGAGACAGCAACTCCGTCAGGTCAGCGACGATCTCGACCGGGTCGGGCAGCCCCGACTCGACGAGACGGTAGAGCGAGCCGTCATCGAGCCAGTCAGCGGCCGCCGGGTCGACCCCGGGAATCTCCAGAGAACCGTTGGAGCAGCGGAGGCGGACCTGAGCCCAGTCGTCGACCGGATCGGGGCACATCCGGGAGACGTCTCCCGGGGTGGGGGATGGTGACCCGAGAGGACGGTCCAGGACAGTAGTCAGAACGCGGTTGATCCAGATGTGGCTGAGGAAGCGCATCGGGTCGACTGCCGGCGGAGGCGTCGGCTGGCCGAGCAGTCGGCGAAGAAGGTCTGTGAGCAGCCCCTGACCACCTTCGAGCAACTCGACGTGACTGCCCCAGTCGACGGCTGTAGCCGGTGGGCCGTGTCGACCCAGCAGGTAGAGAACCTCGGCACGCGGGGTCTCGGGCTGGCCGTTTCGTGAGACCTGTCCTGACACATGCAGACCCACGGCCGCCCAGCAGTCAGGAACGCTGTGCCCGACGAGGTCAGCCAGGTCGATGATGGGCTCTCTCAGGACCTGGATGGCACGGCGATGCCTGACAACACCGACCAGGAGGGGTAGGTCCGGGTTGACGAGCGTGACGAGTCGTGTCGCCAACTCGGCTGTTGAAGGTACCGGATGCAGGGCCACGGGGGCCTCCCTTGACGAGGGGTGGGAGGCGGCCGAAGAGCCGGTCGCAAGGCTTGTGACGATCATCCCAGTCGGGTGGGACAGGCTCAAAGAGGTGCCTGTGGAGGCCCCAGGTGGCCAGCGCGCGCGGGTCGCGTAGCCTTGGGTGCCGGGCACTGCGTGGCCGGTCCAGCCGAAAGGGGGTCCACGTGAGCGAGAAGCGCCAGCCAACCGCAACGACGGCCTTCGGGGTGGGCCGCCGTGAGAACCACGATTCGTCGGCCTTCTACGCCCGATTCCGGCCACCAGAGGTGTCTGACGACGACGCCATCGCCGATGCCCCAGACCTCGGCGACGGCTGCATCCTGGGCGACGCCCGCGACATGCACCACCTGCCCGACTCGTCGGTCGCCCTCGTGGTTACCTCGCCGCCCTACTTCGTCGGCAAGGAGTACGAGCTTGCTGTGGCCGGCAACGGCTCACCCGGCATTCCGACCTCATACCTCGAGTACCTGGAGATGCTCTCTGAGGTGTTCACCGAATGTGTGAGGGTGCTTGAACCCGGTGGCCGCATCGCCGTCAACGTGGCCAACCTGGGTCGCAAGCCCTACCGCAGCCTCTCGGCCGACATCATTCGCATCCTCCAGGACGACCTGGGACTGCTCCTCAGGGGCGAGGTCGTCTGGCAGAAGGCCGAGGGTGCGACGGGATCGGTGGCATGGGGCTCGTTTCGCAGGGCAGCCAACCCGGTGCTCCGCGACATGACCGAAAGGGTCGTCATCGCAAGCAAGGGGCGCTTCGACAGGGCACGTGTGCCGAGGAAGCGCGAGGAGGATGGCCTTCCCCACGAGAGCACCGTCACAACGGACGAGTTCATGGAGGCCACCCTCGACCTCTGGCGTATCGACCCGGAGCAGGCCAGCAGGGTCGGCCATCCGGCCCCGTTTCCTGTTGAGCTGCCCAGGCGTCTGATCGACCTCTACACCTACCGCGACGATCTTGTCCTCGACCCGTTCCTGGGTTCCGGCTCCACTCTCGTTGCGGCACTACGGGCCGGACGGCGCGGTGCCGGCTACGACCTCGAATCCGAATACATCGACCTTGCACGCGAACGCCTCAGGACTGAGAGGGGACGCATCGAGGCGGGTGCCGTCGCCGAGTGGCGCCGCAGCGACCTTGCTGGCCGGGCCGGGCCACAGGACGCCCTGTTTCCGGTGCTGAACGGCCACGACGACACCGAGCACCTGCTGGAACGTGCCGCAGAATCGGGCAAGAAGGTGGCTGACATCGCCGAGGGCATCCTGGTCGAGGCAGGCTTCGACATAGTCAAGGCCGGTGTGGTCCGCCGCGACCTCGGCGCACACTTCTCGTTTCTCGTAACTGACACGGCGGTCGGCCGCCAGTGGTACGTCGAGGTCTCTGGAGCGTTCACCACCGCAAGGCCCGGTATGCGGCGCACCGACGCCCTCTGGAAGACACTTGGGCGGGCCCACGTGCTGGCCAGCGGACACGCCGGCGATTCAGCCGGGGACCGCCCCCGACTGCTGGTGCTAACGCCCCGCCTGCCGCGCAGCGGAAGCGAAGGTGACCGTGCCATGCGGGCAGTCGGCGGATCCGGCTTCTTTGATGCCGTCGAGATGTTCGACGATGCGGCGGTGGAACGTCTACGTCACTACGCCGAGAGTGCTCCCGATCGGCCGCTTCCAGGGTTCTGGGACGAAGACGAGATCTCCCACAGGTTCGCCTGACCGCACCGCTCAGCCTGCCCGGAACTCCACCTCGAAGAGGGACGGCCAGTACTTGCCTGTCAGGAGGAAGCGTCCAGTGGAAGGGTCGTGTGCGATGCCGTTCAGGACCGAGCCGGGGGCCAGCGAAGCCCTCTCCACCGGCAGCGAGGAGGCGTCAACTGCAGCAAACACGATTCCCGTGGTCGGGTCGATGCCGAGGATCGTGTCGGCCTTCCAGACGTTCGCCCAGACCGTTCCGTTGACGCACTCAAGTTCGTTCAGGAGTTCCTGAGGTAGTTCCTCCCGCGCAACCACCACGCTGCCCAGCGCATGGAAGTCAGCCGCTGACCTGAACGTCAGGGTCGCCGAACCGTCGGACACGACCAGGGTCTCCGGGTCGAGCAGGCACACACCCCACCCCTCTCCCTCGTAGGACCAGGTGTCGACGCGCTCAAGGTGGTCGAGGTCCCAAACTGTTGCGATGCCCGCCTTCCATGTGAGTTGGAGCAGGCGGCCACCGCCGATTGCCGTGATCCCCTCACCGAACACGGTGTCGTCTAGCCCTGTTGAGGCCAGGATCCCCCCGGTTGCCAGATCAACCTCACGGATCGTCGACGTGCCGTAGCGGCCCGTGCTCTCAAAGAGGCGTCCGTCGACCAACTCGAGACCCTGGGTGAAAGCGGTCGGATCGTGGGGGTGTTCGGCCACCACCTCGACGCGCATCTCACCTGTGGTACTGCCCGGTTCGGGTGCAGCAGGGCCGGACAGGGAAACGGGCGTCCCACCATCGCCAACGCCGCATGACGTTGCCAGGGTCAGCCCGCAGGCGAACACCGCGGCATGGAGGGATGCGGTTCCCGGGTTCACGGATCGTCGCCTGTGTAGGCGTGGCCGGCTCACGGTGTGGAAGGGTAGTGATGTGAATGGGACCGGGCCCAGCGGCGGGTGCATTGAGCACGACGGCCTGGAGATCGCCTACCTGGACTGGCGTACCGCCGCAGGGGCCACCCACCATGAACCGCTCGTGGTTCTGCACCCCACCGGTTTCTGCGCCGGCGTGTTTGATCCCCTGGTGCCGCTGGTCGGTGGAACCTTTGAGGTCATCGGCGTTGACCTCCGCGGGCACGGTGCCAGCCAGACGGTTATCGCCGTGGATCAACTCGGCAATGACCAGATGGCGCTCGACGTCCTCGCCGTGGTCGACCATCTCGGCATCGACCGTTTCTGCCTCCTGGGGGTGTCGCTGGGTGGAGGCATCGCAATCGAGGTCGCCGCTGCAGCCCCTGGCAGGGTTGCGTCGATGATGCTCTGCGAGGCGATCGCAATCGACAGTGGCACCCGCGAGGCACACCACTTTGCGTACGAGGGCGGAGAGCACCCGCTGGCTGTCGCAGCCAGGCGGCGTCGGCCGGTGTGGCCGGACCGGACCACTGTCGTGGAGTCGTACGGCTCACGGCCACCGCTCAGCATCCTGGCTCCAGAAGTTCTCGACGCCTACGTGAGATGGGGTTTCGTCGACACCCCCGACGGCCAGGTGGAGTTGGCCTGTGCGCCAGACACAGAAGCCAACATCTTCGGGTCAGCCGAACGGCACGGACCCACCAGCACGTTTGAGCGCCTCGCCGACGTGACCTGTCCGGCGTCGGTTCTGGCCGGCACCGACACGAACCTGGAGCGACAGTGGTTCGAGGCCCAGGCCCGGCTGCTCGACACGGAACTGGTCCTGGTTGACGGAAGCCACTTCTTCCTCTTCGAGGACCTCGACAGGGGAGCATCGCTGATCCTCAAGCATCTGGGCTGAGCGTCTGATCCGGCGACCCCTCCACATGGTGTCTACGCTTTCGGTTCGCCGCCCCACACCTGACAGGAGCATCCGGTGAGCACGCCTCCAGACCCAGTAGAGCTCTCGAGCCGGATCATCGACACCGGTACGGCCGAGCCCCCTCACAACCGCGTAACCGGGGAGTTGACCGTGGTCGACGACGACATCGCCGTCGTGGAGTCGTTCTCTCACTGCTGGGTGATCCGAACCGACGAGGGCCTCGTCTGCTTTGACACCAGCGGAACCGGCTCCGGTGCCGGGGTCGTCGAGTCCATCAGGAACTGGGGCAACGAACCCTTTCACAGCCTGGTCTACACCCATGGCCACCTCGACCATGTTGGAGGCAGCGGCGCATTCATCGCCGATGCCGAGTCCAGGGGTGGACCCCGACCCAGGGTTCTAGCCCACGAGGCGGTTCCGGCCCGCTTCGACCGGTACCGCACCACCAACGGCTGGAACATCGTCATAAACATGAGGCAGTTCGGCGGTGTAGTGAAACCCGATGCCATGGGCATCGGGGGGTCAGGGCGAACCTTCCTTCCCGACACCGTTGCCGAACCCGATGAGACCTTCCGCGACTCCCTCGCGTTCAGCGTCGGGGACAGACGCATCGAACTGCGTCACGCCAGGGGAGAAACCGATGACCACGCCTGGGGATGGGACGCCTCAGACCTGACTGCCTACACCGGTGACTTCATGTCCTGGGTGTTCCCGAATGCAGGCAACCCCCAGAAGGTCCAGCGCTACCCGATCGAGTGGGCCGCAGCGCTACGGGAGATGCTTGCCGCCGGGGCCGAGAGGGTGTTTCCCGCCCACGGCCTGCCAATAGTGGGGCGCCAGAGGGTCGAGTTGGTTCTGGGTGATCTGGCTGAGGCGCTCGAGCACCTAAGCGGTCGAACCCTTGAGCTGATGAACGAAGGAGCGACCTTGGACACCATCATCCATGAGGTGACCGTTCCCGACCACCTGCAGGACAGGCCGTGGCTGGCTCCCCAGTACGACGAACCCGAGTTCGTCGTACGAAACGTGTACCGGCAGTTCGGTGGCTGGTGGGACGGCAACGCAGCCAACCTGAAGCCCGCGCCCGAGTCGGCCCTGGCCGCCGAGGTGGTGTCCCTGGCCGGGTCTGTTGAAGCGCTTAGCGACCGTGCCCGGGAACTCGCCGAAGCCGGCGACCTTCGGCTGGCCTGTCACCTGGTCGAGATGGCCGTAGCGGCCGAACCGCACCACGAGGGAGCCCATCGGGCCAGGGCAGCCATCTACTGGCAGCGACGGAAGGCAACCGGGTCGCTCATGTCCAAGGGCATCTTCGCCGCTGCCGCCCGTGAGTCCGAGGCCGAGGTTGGGCAAGAGGTTGTGGCCGATCCGCTGGGCGAGAGCCTCGGCAAGGCTCTCGGCTAGGAGTTGGTCTGAGGGGCAGGGTCCACCACACCGGCCATCAGGAGTCCGACCTTGTCCCTTGTGGCTTCTTCAGCAGGGACAATGGCGACGATCTCGCCCTCGTACATGACGGCGATCCGGTCGGCCAGGCCTAGAACCTCGTCGAGGTCCTCGGAGATGAGGATGGTTGCGGTTCCGATGCTCCTCTGCTCGATCAGGCGGGTGTGGATGTACTCGGCAGCACCGATATCGACCCCACGGGTCGGTTGACACGCCAGCAGCACCGTCGGCGAGGCCGACAACTCCCTCGCCAGGATCACCTTCTGAATATTGCCGCCGGAGAGGCTCGAGGTCGGAGTGTCGATTCCCGGGGTCTTTACTGCGAACTCGTCGACCAGTCTTCTGCTGTGTTGCCCAATTGCTCCGAAGGCGAGCATTCCCCGGCTGGTGAACTCATCGGATCCGTAGTCCACGAGAACCAGGTTCTCACTAACGGTGAACTCAGCGATGGCCCCGTCGCGCATGCGCTCCTCAGGAATAAAGCCGAGGCCCCTGTCACGCCGGGCACGGGTGTCGTCGCCCGTTGCGTCGACACCGTCGAGGCGGATCGAACTGCCCGGCTCCACGCCACGGAGGCCTGCAATTGCCTCTGCGAGTTCACGCTGACCGTTGCCGGACACCCCGGCGATTCCGAAGATCTCACCCGACCGCACGTCAAAGGAGATGTCGTCGACAGCGACGGTCTCGCGGTCACCGTGGACAGTGAGGTTCTCCACCGAAAGGAGGGCAGGGCCGTCATCGAGGACTGGCTTCTCAGGGGTGAGCCGAACAGTCCGACCGACCATCATCTGTGCCAACTCCTCGCGGCTGGTCTGGGCCGGCGTGGTGCCGCCTACAACCCTGCCGTTGCGTAGGACGGTGATCCGGTCGCTGAGGCTCATGACCTCGCGGAGTTTGTGGGATATGAAGATCAGGCCACGTCCAGCGTCGGCCATGCGCCGCAGGATCACGAACAGATCGTCGACCTCTCCAGGGGTCAAGACGGCCGTCGGCTCATCCAGAACCAGCAACTCTGCATCCCGGTAGAGGGCCTTGATGATCTCGACCCTCTGGCGCTCACCGACGGCGAGTCGACGGACCTCTACCGACGGGTCGACCGCAAGCCCGTGCTCCTCGGAGATCTCAGAGACACGTCTGGAGACAGCGTCGAGGTCGGTGAAGGGTCGCCTTGAAGAGGTCATTCCGAGCGCCACATTTTCGGCCACGGTCAAAGTCGGTACCAGCATGAAGTGCTGGTGGATCATCCCGATCCTCGAGGCGATTGCCTCAGATGGGGAGCCGACTGCAATGGGCTGACCGCGTAGGAGGATGCTGCCTTCGTCGGCCTTGTAGAGGCCGAAGAGGATCTTCACGAGGGTGCTCTTGCCGGCGCCGTTCTCACCCAACAGGGTGTGGACCTCGCCGTAACGGACGTCGAGGTCGACGTTGTCATTGGCGACGACGCCGGGGAAGACCTTGGTGATCCCCCTCATCTCCAGAATGTTCTCGTCAGATCCCATCGGGTGCATCTGTCCTGTCAGGTTGAAGGCCTCAACCCCTGCCTGACACCAGAGAGGTGCACCGGCAGGGGTTGAGAACCTCCACCACTTGAAGTGGTCGTCTTCCTGTGGGCTACGACCCGGTGTTCACGGTGCCGTTGGTGATGCCCTCGATCATCGCGTCGGCTGCATCTCGCACACCGGCGGGCAGTTCGAAGGCGTCGTTGAACTCGATAACCAGGCCACCGTTGGCGAGGTTGATCTCAAAGGCCTGACCTCCCAGTACGCCGCTGTCGCGCAGCGTCAACATCTCCTCCAGTACCACCTCCCAGTGGTAGACCTGAGAGGCCACTACCAGGTCCGGAGCAAGCGAGGTCTGGTTCGCCTGTGTGCCGAACCACGGCACACCAGCATCGGCAGCCACACCGACAGCGCCAACGACCATCTGGGCGGTTCCGGTCAGTACATCGACCTTGTTTGCAAGATGCGCCTCGGCTGCCTCGGCAGCCAGGGCCACGTCGCCGAACGAACCCGTGTACGTGATGTTCACCTCAGACGCACCACCAGCGATGGCACCGGCTTCAAAGCCGTTGATGTAGGCGACAGCGTCGCCAGCCTCAATGGGGCCGACCACGCCGATCACACCGGATTCGGAGAGGGAGGCAGCGATTGAGCCGTTCACGTAGCCGCCCTCGTCAGCGGCAGGCGCGTACGCAAACACGTTGTCGAGGCCCTGGGTGTCAGAAGCTGTTCCCCACACGAAGGTCACGTCAGGGAAGTCGGGTGCTATCTCCATGAGGGACCCACCAAACTGGGTGCCGTGGGCGATAACGACGTCGTTGCCATCTTCGGCGTAACCACGGATGGCCGCAGCGGCATCTTCGACGATGAACGTCCCGTCGGTTACCGACAGCTCGACATCACGCTCAAGGGCGTTGACCGAATCAACCATGCTCTGGCTGAACGCAAGGTCGTCAGAGGCACTCGGTGCCACGATCGCAACCCGTAGTGCGCCTCCTTCGCCACTGCCCGTCGCAGGGGCGTCGTCGCCACAGGCTGCACCGACGAGTGCGAGCGCACCGAGCATCACCAGCACGGAAGGGATGAGCTTCCATTGTTTCTTCATCTCTGTTCCTCTCTTTTCCTGGGGGTCTCCCCATTTTGGGTATTCAACAGATCAGTGTCTTGTGAAGGGCCTGGTGAGCGCTGCTGGGGCGTGGACCCGGCGTGCCAGCACAATAAGCGCCAGAATCGTGAGAACTGCCGGGGCCATGTTGGCAAGGTCTGAGCCGCTCACGGGAATGATGCCCAGAGCCTTCCACTGCAGGACGGTTGCGTTGACAAGCCCGTAGAGCAGCGCACCTCCCATGACGCCGACAGGTCTCCATGCACCGAAGTAGACGAGTGCCACGGCGATGAACCCGAGCCCCTGGGTGAGGTTCGGCTGGAAGATGCCGAGTTGCAGTACCAGTGCCGCCCCTGCGAGGCCGGCCATGGAGTTGCCCATGAGGATGGCAATGAACCGGGTTCGCTCGACCGATACGCCGAGGCTGTCGGCTGCTTGGGGGTTCTCACCCACGGACCGGATGTTGAGACCGAAGGTGGTCCGCGACAGTAGGAGCGCAGTTGCCGGTACCAGAAGGAACGCCAGATAGGTCAACAGGTTGCGCTGGAAGAGGGCCTCGCCGAGATAGGGGATGTCTGACAGGACTGGAATGTCCACGTTCGGCAGGCGTCGGACCGGCTTCGGGGTTCCGACCTGCCGGCGAAACAGCAGGTCGCTGAGGCCGAGGCCGAAGATGAAGATGCCGATGCCGCTGATCCCCTGCGTTGCGCTCAACCTGACCGTTATCACGCCGTAGAGAACGCCCACGGCAAGTCCTGTGACGAGGCCCACCAGCACGGCCAGCCACAGGTTTCCGGTCTCGAGAACCGTCCAGTAGGAGAAGAACGCGCTCAACAGCATCACTCCATCGACACCCAGATTCAGCACGCCACTGCGTTGGCCGATTGTCTCGCCGAGAGAGGCAAGCAGGTACGGCGTGGCGAGCCGGATCGCCGACGCAGCAGTGGCGACCAGCACGCTGAGTGTGAAGAAGTCGCCCATGTTCAGTCGGCCTCAGAATGGTTGCCAGAGCGTCTGAACAGGCCCGAGTCGGCGAGAGACCTCTGCAGCCAGCCACGCACCGGAGTGGAGCTGATTACGAAGATGACGATGATCCCGTTGAGGGCGACTGCCAGTGCTGCCGGGACCTGCAGTACGCGCTGGAGTTGGGTGGCGCCGGTGAGAAGTGCGCCGAACAGCATTGCCGAGGGGATGGTCCACAGTGGGTGCAGCCCGCCGAAGAGTGCGGCCACGATGCCGTTGAAGCCGGCGCTACCTGTGAATCCTGCTGCTGAACCGTCGGTGACCATGCGCTGGCTCTCGCTGCCGAACACCAGGATGGAGCCTGCGGTTCCGGCCAGGGAACCGGACAGTGCCATCGCCAGGGTCACGTTTCGTTTCACGCTGATTCCGGCAGCGCGGGCGGCCTCGGGCGAGTGGCCGACGGCCCGAAGACGAAAGCCCGTGGGGGTGCGCCAGAGGATCAGATAGGCGGCAACGGCTGCAAGGATCGCAACCGGAACGCCGATGTGGAGCCTCGTGCCGTCGATCAGGGTGGGCAGCGCAGCGTTGTCGGAGAGACGTTGGGTCTGTGGGATGCGCGTGCCCGCCTCCATCTCGAAGGGGTCGATTAGGGGCCCTCTGAGGAGGTAGTTCATGACCTGGACCATCACCAGGTTCAACATGATCGTTGAGAGGATCTCGTTGACCGAGGCGTAGGCCTTGAGTGCCCCGGGGATCGCCCCGAGAAGCGCGCCGCCGGTCGCGCCGGCCAGTAGCACCAGTGGAACAAGAATGAACGCAGGTAGGTCCGGGAGGGTGAGTGCCACGACGGTAGAGAGGAGCGCTCCGGCGATGATCTGACTCTCACCACCGATGTTGATGACGCTGGTCCGGAAGGCGATCGCAATTCCCGCACCGACAAGGATCAGGGGGGTGGCCTTGACGGCAGTGGCTGCGATCCGGGAGCCGCTGCCAAACGCTCCGTCGAGCATGGCGTTGAGGCCATCCAGGGGGTTCGCCCCGAGTGCCAGCAGCATGATTGCGCCGAATGCGAACGCGACAACCGCAGCGAGTAGCGGTACCAGTGCTCCGAGGACCGCCTTGAGCACCGGTTGTTCCCCCCTGTCGACATCAACCTCGGGTATGTCTATAACACTTTGTCTAAGCGTGCTGCGATCGGCGGCCGGCTCTCGGCTAGGAGTGGAGCCTCAGGTATCCGTTGTCGGCCAGGAGCGGTACTCCCACATCGGTCGCCAGGAGGTCGGATGTGGCCAGCCCGGGGACCGGGTCGAGGGCGTCGATCGCCGAAGCCAGGTGCGCGGCAGCCCGGATTCCCACCGAACTCTCCAGCAGTGAGGTGACAACGACACCCAGGCCGCCGGAGCGGGCCCTTGCGGCCCATCCAGCCGCTACCGAGATACCGCCAATGGCCGACGGTTTGAGGACCAGCAGGTCGGCAGCACCTGTGGCGATGAGCCTGTCCAGGTCAACTGGGGTGCGGACAGACTCGTCGGCCGCTACCGGAATCGGTGACACGTGCATGATGTCGGCAAGTGCCGCAATGCCCGAGACCGGCTCCTCGATGAACTGGATGTCAAACGCTGCCAGCCGTTCCAGGTGCCCTGGGGCCTTGTCCGGGCTCCAGGCCCCGTTGGCATCCAACCGGATCTCGAACTCAGGGCCGACCGCCTGACGGACAGCCGCAAGCCGTTCCAGGTCCTCGCTGATCGGCAGGGCACCCACCTTCACCTTCAGGGTGCGGTAGCCGCTGACTGTCGCTGCCAGGGCTGCGTTGAGCAACTCGTCGGGTGTCTTTCCGACCACGAGTGTCGACACCGGTAGCGAAGCCGGGCTGTCCGGGTTCAGGTAGTGGTGCAGTGGCATCCCGGCCTCAGTCGCAGCTAGGTCGTGGAGCGCCGCATCCACGGCTGCCTGCGCCGTGGGAGAGCCTTCGAGGGATTCGCCACCTTCGTCTCCGGCCCATCCCAGCAGGGCTGCCTCGGCCTGGTCGACAGTGTCTGTGGTGAAGCCGTTCAGGGGAGCGGCCTCGCCGATGCCGGTGTGGCCATCCTCGTCGGTGAGGGTCAACAAGAGGACCGGGCGTTCGGCGATCTGCCCGTGGGCCGTCGTGATGGAACTGCGGTAGGTGAGCGTGTGGCGTGTCACACCGGCCTCGACGACTCTCACAGGGAGGTGACCTCGTCGAGGAAGGCCCGGATCGCAGTCACTGCGGCGGCCGGGTTCTCCAGGTGGGCGGCGTGGCCGGCATCGGGAAGCACTGCAATTTCAGCCCGGGGGAGCCCTGACGCCATCCGGATCGCCAACGACCTGAACCTGGGGTCCTCGTCCCCAACCATGAGAAGAACCGGTCCGGCAACCCGGTGGAGTTCGCGCCACAGGGAAGGCTGGTTTCCACTGCCTGAACCGCGGAGGCTGCCGGCCAGCCCGTCGGGATGGTTTCTGAGCCGTTGCTCGCGGGCATCGTGCAGTGCGTCCTCTCCGAGGCGCACCTGGGTTTCGAAGAGAGGCAGGTCCATCCAGTAGTCCACGAACGAGTCGATGCCGTCGGTGAGGATCACTTCGGCAAGATCGTCGTCGGTGCGGCGACGGATATCGCGCTCAACGTCGCTGACAATCCCCGCCGTGGCACCGATCAGCACGCTTGACCTGACCAGACCGGGGTGCCTCACCGCCAGACCGAGTGCGATGCGTCCACCCATTGAATAGCCGATCACATCCACGCTGTCATGGCCCAGCTGCCTGGCCGTCTCGGCCAGGGCATCGACGGTGTTCTCGAAGCGGTAGCCGGCATGGTCGTCGAGTACCCCCGTCGCGCCGTGGCCCGGTAGGTCCACGGCGATGACGGTTCGGATGCCGGTGATTTCGTGGCCTAGCGGCCACATGGTCGATGAGTCGCCGGTGAAGCCGTGCAGAAGCATGAGGGGATGACCCCGGCCCTCAACCTCGGTGTGCAGGCGGGTGCTCACGGGTTCATGCCGCCAAGTGACCCAGCGACGCCAGTGGCGGCGGCCCGGTGCAGGCCCACGTTTGTGGATGCGTTCGTTCGCACGTGCACGAGGTGGATTCCGGGATGCCCCACTGATGTTGCCAGGGCAAGGTCCAGGTCGGTTCGGTTGGAGACGCGGTCGAGGGTGGCACCGGCGAGAGAGGCGGCATGGCCCAGGTCAAGGCCGTGCGGAGTGTGGAAGAGACGGTCATGGTCAACGTCGGACTCTGCTGTAATGGGAAGGAAGGAGAAGATTCCACCGCCGTCATTGTCGACCACCACCACTGTCAGGTCCACCTCGAGTCGCACGCCCGCCACGAGGCCGGCGAGATCGTGGAGCAGGGCCAGGTCGCCGGTGAAGAGGAGCGTCGGGGCTTCGGATCCTGCGGCGATGCCGAGCGCGGTGGAGACCTGTCCGTCGATTCCGTTGGCACCTCGGTTTGCGTACACGGCCAGCGGCCGCTGGTTGAGCGGCATGAAGGCATCCAGGTCTCTTATCGGCATGGAGTTGGACACGACCAGGTTGGCTCCGCCGGGCATTGCCTGACAGAGGGCGACGGCGACACCGGGCTCGTCGAATGGGGCACTGGCGGCCAGGCTGGCCACAGTTGCGGCCGCAGCCGCCTCGGCATCGAGCCAGAGGCGCGTCCAGTTGGTGTTGCTCCGCTGCTCAGCGGCACCGGCAGCGGCGGGGGCGAGGGCGGCAGCCATCTCACCGGAGTCGGCGGCAATCCGGTCGGTGACCGCGAAGGAGGGGTCCGGGAATCGGCCTGTGTGGTCGACAGCGACGACCCGCTCCGCCTCGCAACGCTCGAGCCAGAGCCTGTAGGCCCGACTTGTTGGCATTCCGCCCAGCTGCAGGACAACGTCGGGTGGATGGGTGTCGGCCATACCGGCCGCCAGGAGGTGATCGCCACAGGCCATGACAGGGGAGTGGATGGTGCTTGGACCCCGGCGGAGCCCCGATGCCGGGTCGGCCATTAGCGGCCAGCCGCTGGCAGCTGCGAGCTCTGAAACTGCGGCCTTGCCCCGGGTGTCAAGGTCCATCGGGCCGGCCACGATCAGACCCTTCTCCAGCGACAGCAGCGCGCTGAGGGTTCTGACATCACCTGCCTCAGGCTGACGTGCTGGTGCCGGCTTTGGCAAGAGGGTGACCTGTGGTGGGTCGCCGACAGGAGGCTCAAGTGGCTCCCTGAACGGACAGTTGAGGTGGGCAGGTCCCGGTACAGGGTTGAGCGAATGCTCGACGGCGAGAACTGCCAGACGTGCCGCCTCCTCGGGAGGTTCCGTACCGATGACGTCTGCCTGGTGCTCCCAGCGGACGTGGGAGCCGTAGAGCCCCGTCTGGTCAATGGTCTGGGGAGCACCTCGCCCCTGAAGTTCTGGTGGCCTGTCAGCGGTGATCACGATGAGTGGCACGCCGGAGTGGAATGCCTCGACCACAGCCGGCAGGTAGTTGGCGGCTGCACTTCCCGAAGTGCACACCAGGGCGACCGGCCGGCGGCTGGACCTGGCCAGGCCCATTGCGAAGAAGCCGGCAGACCGTTCATCAAGGTGTACTGAAACCGTGAGGTCGGGGGTCCGGTCGGCGGCAACGGTGAGCGGCGTGGACCTCGAGCCCGGAGAGACGGCCACGTGTGACACACCCGATGCGACCAGTTGTGCGAACAGGGCCCGGCATGCGGCCTGCACCCGCATCGGGTCGGCGGTCGGTGTGGTGGCTTTCACCGGTCCGTGCCTTCTGGAACGCCCGAGGTGGCCAGTACCGGGCCCAACATGGCACTCAGCTTGACCTCGGTCTCAAGCAGCTCGCGCTCGGGGTCGGAGCCGGCGACCACTCCGGCGCCTGCGAACAGGGTGGTTCCCAGGTCGTCGATCAGGGCCGAGCGCAGTGCCACCCGGAACTCGCCGTTGCCGTCCGCGTCGAGCCAGCCGACAGGACCGGCGAACCAGCCCCTGTCCAGGTTCTCGTGGAGTCCTCTCAACTCGATTGCCCGACTGATCGGAGCCCCCGAAACCGCCGGTGTGGGGTGGAGTGCACCGACCACGTCGAGGATGCCGACACCGTCCGGCAGCTCACAGCTGATCGGGGTGTGAAGGTGCTGGATTCCATGGAGGCGCAACAGGACAGGCCCGGCCGGAAGCGACGGTGAGAGGTTGAGGCCGACGAGAGAGTCAGCCACCGCGTCCACCACAACGGCATGTTCGTTCCTCTCCTTGGGGCTTGTCATCAGGCCCTGGCCGAGGGCGTTGTCGATGTCGGCGACTGGGTGGCGTGGAGCTGATCCGGCGAGGGCAGCAGTATCCAGGTGGCCGCTGTGAACGGCGGCAAGCCTCTCGGGGGTGGCTCCGGTGAAGACGGTCCGTCCAGTGTCCACACAGAAGGTGGCACAGGCTGGGAAGGTCTCCCTGAGGGTGGCCAGCAGACGCGGGAGGTCCGGGCTTCGGTCCACGCGGATGGAGCGACAGGGGACCGCCTTGGTGATCTCACCGTCGGCAATGGCCTTCAGGGCCGTGGCAACCAGGTGTCGGTACGTCGACCGTTCCTCGCCGGAGGCCCATCTGGAGGCATCGGCCTCCTGTGCATGGTCGACAGAGCGGGTCTCCGTGTGGGGAGCGGGAACCGTCTGGTCGCCGATGCTGGTTACCCAGGTCCGGCCATGCTGTCTCAGCACCTGGAGTGCCGGCAGAACCAGGCGGCCACCCCCCAACTCCTTCCAGGACGTCTCGCCTCCAGCAGGTTCAAATGCGAAGCCGGCGGCGAGGCGAGGCAGTGGAGCCCCGTCCGGGGCATCGATGACGAGCCCGTCCAGGATGTCGGCCGCTACCTCGGCAGCATCGCTGAAGCGGTCGTGTCCAGCGACGGTGGCGGTGGAGACCGAGCCGATACCTGCCCATGAGGAGTCGTCGTCGGGGATCTCCCAGAACCAGCGTTCGACACCGGCCGGGGAACTGTCCAGCCAGGCCAGGGGGTCGCGGCCCGGTCCGTCGGCCACCTCGACTGTGGTGGCGACGGCTAGGCCTGCGGCTGTGGGCTCGGTCAGCGCCATTCGCAGGTAACGACCAGGTGTTCGGTGTCGGCAGCGACCAGGGCGTCGGTGAGGGTTTGCCTCTTGCCGTCGGCCACCCTTTCGAGGGCACGTGAAACGAGAGACCGGTGGAAGTGCTGTGCCACGAGTCGGGTTACGGCTGGCAGAAGTGCATGGACCACTTCGACGAGGTCGTCATCGCCGGCATCGCCGGCATCGTCGTCATCGTCGTCAACGTGATCTTCAAATAGCGCGACTGCCCTGCGCACGATCTCGTCGACGTTGCCTGCATGGTCGACCGCAAGGTTGACGAGTTCGTCAAGCGGCACGCCGGCAGCGCTTACCGCAAGGCCGGCTCTGACCATGGAGACCGCACCCTGGTCGAAGAGCTGTTCGCCGTCGACGAGGGTTGTCTCGAGAAGGCCGTTGTCGCACAGCAGTGCAACGAGGCCCTCAGGCACCTCGGCCTGGCCTGCCACCTCGGAGCGCGTCAGGCGGCGTGCCCTGGCAGCTTCGGCTGCAAGGCCACCGAGGTTGTCGGTTCCCTCGGTCGTCTCCGACAGGCGTCCGATCTGGGCGAGTGTGAATCCGGCGTCGGCGAGGCGTCTGATCTCGGTAAGGCGATTCACGTGGTCGGGCCCGTAGACGGCCCGACGGCCCTGCCGGTCTGGTGGCTCCAGGAGGCCAAGCCGCTGGTAGTAGCGGATGGTGTCGACGTTCAGGTCGACCTTGGCTGCCACCTGTTCAACCGACAGTTCACGGGTAGTGGGATCCATACGGGGATTGTAGGAGTAAATGCTCACAGAGTCGATGCTCGTAGATGGCCTTCCCGGCGCCTGCAGCCGATCCACCATCGCAACTCCGCACATGAGAAG
Organism: Acidimicrobiaceae bacterium; assembly: GCA_002687745.1. Classification (GTDB taxonomy): domain Bacteria; phylum Actinomycetota; class Acidimicrobiia; order Acidimicrobiales; family MedAcidi-G1; genus UBA3125. The sequence goes on from NZBE01000004.1 coordinate 38,112, forward strand.
ATGCTGGGGTGGACCTGAGCGAACCGGTTGACTACATCACGCGTACGATCGAGCAGTACTCGGCCCTCGGCTACGAGCCCTACCAGTGGGCGCACCGTCCCGACCCACCAGCGTGGCAGCCTCTCGGCCAGCCGCTCTCCGAGTCGACTGTTCTGCTCGTCGGATCCGGTGGCGCATACCGGGAGGGACAGGTGGCCTTCCACTGGAAGGACGACACCGGCATCCGCCGTATCCCAACCGACCAGCCGGCCAGTGATGTGAGGGTGACCCACTTCGCCTACGACCTGGAACCCGCTCGCAGCGACCCCAACATCGTCTTCCCGGTCGACCGCCTGAACGAGATGGTGGCCGCAGGTGTCATCGGTGGCCTGGCACCGGAGGCACTGGCCTGCATGGGGGGCATCTACTCGGTCAGGCGTGCCGAAGAGGAACTTGCACCGGCAATCGTCGATGCGGTGCAGCAGATGCCGACCGACATCGACCTGGTGGTCCTCGTACCCGTTTGACCGGTATGCCACCAGACCGTGGGCCTGGTAGCGAGGGCAATCGAGGCAGCCGGCACGCCGACCGTGTGCCTCACAGCAGCACGGAGCATCACCGAAGCGGCCAATCCGCCCAGGGCCGCGTTCGTCGACCTGCCGCTCGGCTACACAGTCGGCCGCCCACACGATCCCGGCTTCCAGACCGACCTGCTCAACCGGGCCCTGACCGCAGCATGGTCGATCACAGAACCCGGCACCATTGTTGACCTCGGAGTCCGCTGGTCTGACGACCAGTCCTGGAAGGACGCAGCCACAAGCGGACTCGACAACGGAATCCGCCAGGCCGACGGCGACAGCCGCAGCCCACGCGTCGACGAACCCCAGTACCAGTATGAATCCGACCGTGCCGCCGCTGATGCAGCTACAGCCTGAGACGCCTGACAGCACGTGATCCTCTTCGTCTGCACAGGCAACATCTGCCGGTCGGCAATGGCCGAAGGACTGTTGGCACACGACCTCTTCCAGGCTGGTTCGGATCTCGTCGTGGCATCGGCAGGCACCCACGCAATGACAGGTGGACCGGCAACCAGCCACTCGGTCGATGTGCTGGCCGAGCAGGGGATCGACATCTCAGGCCACCGCAGCAGCCTGCTTACCGACTACCTGCTCGCCGAGTCCGACCTGGTCGTGGCGATGACCCGCGTGCACGAGTCGAGCGTTGCGGCCCTTGACCAGGACGCCCGGGCACGGACCTTCCTTGCGGGCGAGGTGCCGAGGCTGGGCGGGACAGTTGGCCCACTGCAGCCGGGCATGGACCTCAGGGAATGGGTGGCGCTCCTCCATGCTGCGCGAGGAGGGCACATGACAGCCGGCCGTACCCCCGACGAGGTGGGTGACCCCTACGGAATGGATCGCTCCATCTATGAGGCCCTCCACATTCGCCTCAGCGGAATGAGCTCAGCCATGAGCCGCCTGCTGGCCCCTCGATAGCTGCTGGCAGCGCGGAGGTCGCCCCGACGGCCGTGCCGCCGCCGGTAGCCTCGGCCCGGTGACCCACCGAGTCAGGTTTGCGCCATCTCCAACCGGCTTCCTCCACGTCGGAAGTGCACGGACCGCCCTGTTCAACTGGTTGTTCGCCCGCTCGACGGGCGGCACCTACGTTCTGCGGGTCGAGGACACCGACGCCGAACGCAACCGTCCCGAGCTGACCGAGAGCCTCCTGGCCGAACTCGAGTGGTTGGGCCTCGACTGGGACGAAGGGCCCCTCTACCAGTCCGAGCGCCGTGATCGCCACCGCGAGGTCGTCGAAGACCTCCTGGGCAGGGGCCTCGCCTATCTGTGTGATGCCGACAACGCCGAGGTGGAGGGCTCTTCGATAACCGATGGCATGGCCGTGCGGTTCCGGATGCCTCCGGGCCGGACCGTGGAGTTTGAGGACATCGTGCGCGGTGGGGTCTCGTTCTCCACCGACGACCTCGAGGACTTCGTCATCTGGCGCTCAAACGGCTCACCCATGTTCCTGCTTGCCAATGCGGTCGACGACGCCGACATGGGAATCACCCACGCAATCCGGGGCGAGGACCTGCTCTCCGGGGTACCCAAGGTGCTCCTCATGCTCGACGCCATCGGCGCCCCACACCCGACCTACGCCCACCTTCCCCTCCTGGTCAACGAGCAGCGAAAGAAGCTCTCCAAGCGTCGTGACGACGTCTCGATCGCCGACTACCGAGAACGCGGCTACCTGGCCGAGGCAATGGTCAACTATCTGGCGCTCCTCGGATGGGGCCCGCCAGACGACGTCGAGGTAAGGCCACTGTCGGAGATCGTCGACGTGTTCCGGATCGAGGACGTCAACAAGGCAGCGGCCTTCTTCGACCTCAAGAAGCTCGAGCACATAAACGCCACCTACCTGAGGGCGCTGCCAAGGGCCGAGTTCATTGAGCGGGTTGGGCCGTGGATGGGAGAGGCCGCACCATGGCCGACCGAGAGGTTCGACCGGGGAGTGTTTGAGACCATGGCCGACCTGATCCAGGAGAAGCTGCGGACCTTCAGCGACACCCCCAGGTTCGTGGACTTCCTGTTCCTGGACGACCCTGTCGACGATCCTGATTCATGGCACAAGGCAATGGTGAAGGGAAAGTTCGCCGCTGAGATCCTCGACGGAACCGCAGCGGCATTCGCCGACTGCACCTGGGATGCCGAGGTGCTCAAGGACACGGTGATGCACGTCGGCGAGGCCGTCGGCCTCAAGTTGGGCAAGGCCCAGGCGCCTCTGCGGGTGGCCGTTACCGGCCGAACCGTGGGACCACCGCTGTTTGAGACCATGGCCGAGTGCATGGATCGGGCCGAGGTGCTGCGCCGGATCGCCCGGGCAAGGGCCCGCCTGTAGCTTCTGGTATGCGGGCCGCTGCAATCTGACCGTTACGCTGTCGTGGCCCTCCGGGGCCCACCTTTCGGGGGTGGTGTAATTGGCAACACAGCTGGTTCTGGTCCAGTCGTTGGGGGTTCGAGTCCTCCCCCCCGAGCAAGAGGCGCAACCTCCGAGCGTCGCTACAATGCGCTGCTCCAGAGGTTGACATCGTGCACCCGCATGGATGTCAACAGGTACAGGCCCCGTTCGTCTAGAGGCCCAGGACGCCAGATTCTCAATCTGGTAACACGGGTTCGAATCCCGTACGGGGTACCACCTCTGTTCCGCTCCACCCCCCTCCGGGGCACCGGTGTGCCGCCGCCGAACTTTCCACGGGACAAACCGTCATGGCGGGACTATGGTTTCTGTCAGAGCGGGTAGCCGGTCCACTGGCCCTTAGGGGTCTGGGGGAGTGGTCCGCACAGACGGGTTGATACACATCGGTGAGCACGCCTGATTCCCGCCGAATTGGCGCCACCGGTATCGATCCCAGGTCAGCCCCTGGCTCCCGCCGCCGGGGGCTGACCGCTTTTTGGGATGTCTGCCGATGACGTCACCCGCCAGCACCACCAGGGCCGGCAGCAGCCTCATAGGGCGCTCCCTAGCTGGCCCTGTCCGCTTTCTCCTGCGGCTCGCCCTCGTCTTCGTCCTTCTCCCAGAGGTCGTTTACGCGGTCCCAGCTCTGCTCGAGGCGCCTGTTCGCCTTCAGTGCGGTGGCGGCCAGCACCGTCACTAGCACGGTCACAGCAACGGCTGTGATGAACATTGAGAGCAGGGAACCGTTGTCGCTGTCGGGGATGATGGAGGCCACGAGGGCGTTGATGGCGTCCTTCCACGCCAGGGCCACAACCAGGCCAAAGGCGGTCATGAGGGACGCCATGATGATGCCCCTGACATTCAGCTTCTCTACGTGTTCCTGGAAGTCGCTCATAGCGGCTGGGTTCCCTTCTCGCCTAGTGGCCGGATGACCTGTTAAGTCATGAGAATATTGCCCCAAGGGGTTCGGGCCCCACCTAATGTCGGGATATTGGATTAATGGAACAGGGCGCGATCCAGGAAGTCGAAGATCGCCTGGCCGATAGGACGACCGTCGGCAGTGGTTTCTTCCCACTCATCCCAGATGTGTGAGACATCCTCGAGCGGATGAAACTCGTAGGTGATCCCTGCGGCGATGGTTGCGTCGATGATGCTCACGGCGTTGGAAAATGCCGTGTCACCACCATCCTCGGTTCCGTGTGCGACGAACAACATGGGTTCACCAGATCCGATTACAGCACCCCTGTCGCATGAACTGGTAAGCACCCCCGAGAGGTCGATGACAGCGGCGATAGGTGGTCGATTGATTCCAAATTTGTCGGTGCAATAGGCGACGGTAAGCGCGGTGATCGCACCAGCCGAACCGCCCTTCAGGACGATTCGATCTGTGTCCAGGTTCAACTCATTGGCGTTGGCGATCAGGTAGTCCAGAGCCGTCAGGGTGTCGTCCGTGGCTGCCACGAAGGCCCGTACTAGGGCAGGCCCTTCTGAGCCTCCGACAGCGGCGAGGAGACTGTCTACCCGGACACTGGGTGCAGGGTTGTCACGGGCCAATCGGTAGTCAATGGATGCGACCACCCAACCTCGTGCTGCGGCCTCCCTGACACCGCGTTTCTCCTCTTGTGACGAACAGGACGCTCGTTGGCCTGAACTGAAGGCACCACCGTGGATGTGGATGAGCAGTGGTCGGGGGCCCTCATCGCCGGTGTCAGGTATACAGAGATTTAGGAGTAGTTCAACCGAGCTGCCGTCAGCTAGCGCTCCTGTTCCATAGATAATCCCATCGGAGGCAGTGAATTCGAAGGTCTCACCCAGAGATGGAGTGAAGGCGGCAGGGCCAAGCGTGTCAAGGGTTTGTTGAGAGGGTCCTGTCGGCGCGGAAATTGTCGGTGGCGGATTGGCCGGCTCGGCCCCTATTCCTCCGGGGGAGGGAATGGCTCCACCCTGACCTGGCTTGGGCAGGTGAAGCATCCAGTCACTGCCAGAGATCCTGGCAGGACCACAGGTCTGGCTACGGATCGGCTCAGAGGGCTCCCAGTTGCGACCCTCAAATGAGAGGTGGGTCTCCAACATTCCATCACCGCAAACGGTCAAGCGGATAGAACCGTCGGATTCCATAACAAGGTCGGGATCGCCACCTGGCACTGAAGCCGTCATTTCGAATCCACCATCTGGGGTTCCGACGAAGAGTTGGATCACCTGTTGGTTGAAGACCTTGGCTGCCAAGACCCACTCGTTGTCGACGACCACCGCCGGATCCTGGACTCCGGACTCGTCTAGCAATACCTGAAGGGTTTCGAAGTCCTGGCCGTTTTCGGAGCGCATGAGGCAGATCGGTCCCGGCTGACGAGGCGTTCCCGTGATGCGCATTCCGTTTACAGCCGCCAAGCCGATTCCACCATCCGGGAGCCGGAAGACGTCCGGGTCGATGAAGCCCTCAAACACTTCACCGTCAACCGAGATCGGTCCTAGGTCGGTGAACAGGTCATTGGCAAAGGTGGCGTGGTGCGGAACGTTGTCTCGGGCATTCATGGCCCAGATATGGGCGACACCGTCAATCATTAGCCCGTCACCCACCGACCAACCGGTACCAAGTAGTTGCTGGTTAGCAATCTGGTTATCCACGAGGCGTCCGATCCAGAGCTCGTGCTCGGAGATGCCCTCCGCGAAGCCGGGTGTCCGGCGTTTGATGTCCGAACAGCCCGGGATCAACGGATTGCTGGCAACCGCCTCTGTGCTGGTTGCGGTCGGGTCGGTGACCGTGCTGATCGGCGGTGTCGTCGTGGGGGGAGTGGTGGTGGCTGGAGTTTCACTGCTAGTTGGTGTGGTTGATGTAGTTGGTGTCGTCGTGGGGGGAGTGGTGGTGGCTGGAGTTTCACTGCTAGTTGATGTGGTTGACGTGGTTGCCGTTGTGGCTACTGGTTCCATGGAGATGGCATCTCCTGAACAGCCCGCACTCAACAGCACAGCAAACAGGAAACAACTTCTTTGCATAGGCTCATCCTCACAGGAATGACCATGCGTGGTCCAGCCATTGTTGAGTCACCCAGGACAGGGTGGAACCGTTTGGCCTAATCTGCTTTCGTGGCATCAGCGAGACCGACTGACCTGAGAACATGGCCATAGACAGTCTGCAATCCGCCCTCCCGCCCGATCCTCCTGACTTTGGGCCCCGTGAGTTTCCAGCGGCCCTGGTGAATGTCACCAATCGGTGCAACCTGAAGTGCACGCACTGCTTCGTCTACCGCGATGCCAACCCCAACGCTTCGATCGACAAGATGGACGATGCCACGATGCTCCATCAACTGGAAGTGCTGCGGGACCGACATGGGATAGAGAGCATGCTCTTCATGGGTGGAGAGCCAATGGTGCGCCGCAAACTGGTCTTGGCGGCCATGAGTCTCTTCGAGGACTCCTCCATTGCGACCAACGGAACCTACGGGATCCCGTCCACCCCAGGGCGTCTGGTCAGTGTGTCCCTCGATGGCCCCTCAGAAGAGAATGATGCGATCCGGGGACAGGGAGTCTTTGAGCGGGTAGAGCAGGCAGTCAGAGGACGTGACCGCGAAGATGGCACCATCGTGATGCTCCAGATGGCCGTCACCAAGGAGAACTCACCAAGCATCGAACGGTTCGTCGACGTGGTGGCCGATTGGCCCGTGGACGGCGTTGCCTTCACCTTCTACGTTCCGCGAAAAGGGGAATGCAGCGGCCAGGCATGGGAAACCAATCAGGAACGAGATGAAGTTGTTGAGCGTGTCATAGCCCTCAAGGAGGCCTACCCCGACCTCGTTAGAGCGAACGTCGCGACCCTCAGGTTGATGAAGTCTGACCAGTGCGGTGCTTACGTCGGTGATCGCTGCGCCTTGAAGGCGATGCTGCCGCTCTACGTCGGCGACGGTGGAGTGTTTGAGAGGACCTTTTGTTGTTACGGCAACGACGTTGACTGCAACCGGTGTGGTGCCTACGCGGTGTTCAACGCTGTGCGTCACCGCGGGTGGGGCTCCACACCAGGTCCGACCACACCCGTGAGCGACTGATCGAATCAATGCGGCCACCGCGTAACTAGGCTCACCTTCATGACGAACATAAAGGTTGGTGCCGTTATACGTCCCCAGGCCACGAGCGTCGAGGCCATGCGGAGTGCATGGACCGGGGCCGATGCCATGGGTGCCGACTCGATCTGGACGTGGGACCACTTCTTTCCCTTGTTCGGCGACATGGATGCCGAGCACTTCGAGGGATGGACCCTGTTGTCGACGATGGCGGCCGACACGAACAACGCCATGGTCGGGATGATGGTCACCTGCAACGGCTACCGGAACCCGGAACTGCTGGCTGACATGGCCCGCACCCTCGACCACGTCAGCGGCGGGCGTATGTACCTCGGAATCGGGTCCGGCTGGTTTGAGCGCGACTACAACGAGTACGGCTACGAGTTCGATACGGCCATCGGCCGGCTGCGCAAGCTTGAAGCCGACCTGCCCCGCATGAGATCCAGGCTCTCCAAGGTGAACCCGCCTCCAATGGGGCACCTACCCATACTCATCGGCGGCAAGGGCGAGAAGGTCACCCTGCGCCTAGTGGCCGAACACGCCGATTCATGGAACACGTTCGGGCCACCGGAGAACTACGGGCGCCTCTCGGGAATCCTGGATGAGTGGTGTGAGAAGGTCGGCCGCAATCCCGGCGAGATCGAGCGGACCGTGTCTGTCCAGGCCGACGATGTCCACGACGTGGGCCGCTACGTGGATGCCGGTGCCGACCACGTGATAGTCGCCCTCAATGCACCGTTCGACCTGTCTCCGCTCGCTTCGCTGATCGAACAGCGCGACGCTCTGGTCTGAGTCCTCTCAGCATCATGGAACGCGGCTCCACGAGTCTTCGATGGCATTCGCGCCGACGGGGTCGTGGGTGACGACGTCGGCCCTGTTGAAGGGGAAGTAGTCGTTGGAGTCAAACCAGGCCTCTGACAGTTCGGCGAAGTACTCGGCGTCATCGGTGGCTGCATAGGCCCTCTCGTCCTCGCCGTAGAGGTAGGGGACCGAGTCGTAGAGGTCGTCGGACATGGCTGCCGCGTACGCCGACATGATCCTCGTGCCCGACCAGCACGGGTCGTAGGCGAGGCAGTGCCATGCGTGTGCCAACTCGTGGATGGCGAAGCCCTCGGATTCCTCGTATGCGAGCTCCTCCTCGATGGCGTCGACGCTGACCCGGACACCGTTCACGTAGGGGAGGTCGAGGCTGCCCGGATCCTGGACGTCCTCCATGTAGATGGCCATGTTCTCAGGGTCCTTGAACGAGATATCGATCCAGACAGGTGTGTGCCGCAGGGTGCCTATCGAGGAATGGGGCAGAAGGTCGGCCGCCAGGTCCATCTCGGCCTGGACGTATCTGATCGTCCTCTCAGCCAGCCCCGGGGTGTCATAGACGAGGCACTCCACGTAGACGGTCCACCAGGCCATCTGGTGGCGCTCATGTACCAGCGGTCGACGGGTTGAGGAGTCACCACAGTCCTCGACGACCTCCAGGCCCCGGTCGTGGCGTCGGACTACCAGGACATCACCCGAGTAGACGGTCAGGTAGGTGGTGCGGCGGGAGAACGACTGGACGTGGTGCTCAACGCCCTCGTCGTCCAGCCAGTAGACGGCGAAGGGTCCACCGTCCCAGGGGCCGGGTGCAGCTACCCGGATCTCCACCTCGTCGCCCAGGAACTCGGGAACCAGGCCTTCTGCGGTTTCACAGGATTCAGGGGCGGCGACCATGCCGATGTCGGTCTGTAGCGGGTCCAGCGCGTAGTCGAACAGGGTCGTGGGAGCGATCTCGCCGTTCCGGGGTGTCACCACGATGACCTCGATGCACGCACCCGGTTCCATCGGAAGGCTCGGCTCCGGAAGGGTCGTGGTCGTAGTCGGGGGAGCTTGGGTGGTCGTGGTGGTAGTCGTTGTCGTGGTGGATGAAGTGGAGGTCGAGGTGGTGGTTGGTGCCCGAGTTGTCGTGGCTGGCACAGCAGTCGTCGTGACCGGAGGCGAGGTCGTGGTTGTCGTAGTAGCAACTACAGGTAGGCCCGACAAGGCAATACTCGACAGATCTGGAGGGGAGCAGGCAGAAGCCACCAGTAGCAGGGCAATACCCGCCGAGGGGAGTCTCACAAGACAAGTGTGGCATGGCACCAAGCAGTCCCGACGGGTACGCCCCCACAAGTGTCCCTATTGGCACAAGATGACACCTAGTGGTTTGCCCTCCACTCTTCAGGCCAGACCTCGGAACCAAAGTGCCACTCATCGGTTCGGTATGTGATCCCCGTTGCAGAGCCAACTAGTTCCCCGCCAACATGGAGTTCCAGGTGGTGGTTGGCAATGCGACGTGTCCGACTTGTCTCACTTGCGGTTGCGATGACCTCGTCACCGGGAGTGACACCGCGGTGGTATGCGATGTCCACCTGGATGGCAAGGGCAATCCGACCGTGGCCGTTGGATGCGAACGACAGGGCAATATCGGCCAGCGTGAAAAGGGTTCCTCCGTGGACGACCCCCATGAAGTTGGCATCTGGGTTGTCCACAACCGTGCTGACAGTGGCGTGGCCTGGGTGCCAACGAATTAGTTCTGCTCCTAGGCGCGTAGCGACGTTGTCGGAGCGAAAGAGGTCATCAAGGCGCCTGCGGAGGTCATCAGGAAGATCAGCCACGCCGGGACAGTAGCGTTCGCCTCGGCGATTAATGCAACGCGGTAGCGAAGCCCCCGACTGCAGTTATGAGGATCCCAGGGGGGGTTGGTCGTCTCTAGAGGGAAAGGCCCGTTTAGTCCTGAAGAGCGTCGTAGAAGACTGTCGTTCCCTTCATCTGCAGGTCTGGGTATGCCTCGGCGACAGCTTCCATGGTCTGGGACCACCACTCATGGGCCCGCATGGCATCCATGAACTTCCCGTGGGCCTCGTGTGAGTCAAAGTCGATCGCGTAGTGGGCCACCCCTAGTTCACCGTTCGAATCTCGCATAAGCCTGGGGTTCCTTGCCCCCAGGGACTCGTGTATCTCAATTGCCGCCTTGGAACCTGCCACCACCAGCGTTATTGCAGTTGGAGTTCCCTCCCATGTTGTTACCGCCGTTACCGTCATTTCAGTCTCCCCAAGTTGTTTTGGCCCCGGCGACGGTAGTCAGTAGAGCAATGTCCTGCAAGCAGCAACCACCTATCTGTCGAGGAACGTGTTGCTTGCTGGAACACCGTGCATACTTCTGACCCATGTCTGTGGTCTACGCGGTGCTCGCGACCTTCGCAATTGGGCTGAGCGACTTCTTGGCTTCCGACGTGACGAAGCGCACTCGCTCTAGTGAAGCCACTTCCACGATGTTGTTCTCAGGCGTCGTGTTAATGGTGGTCACCACCTTGTTCTGGCCCGGCGAGCCCACAGCAACAGACTTGGTTTACGGAGCCTTAGCCGGTGTCGCCAACGGTGTTGCCATATTGCTCTTGTTTGTCGCCTACTCGCGAGCGTCTTTGCACTCCACGGCGCCGGTAGCGGCGGTGGTGATGTCGTGTGGCCCGGTGCTGTGGGATGTTCTCGTCTTGGGCAACATGCCGTCGACGGTTGGATCGGTCGGGCTCTCGTTGGGCATCGTTGCTATTGCGCTGTCGTCATATGAGCGAGGCCAATCTGGTAGCGGGTTCTCAGGGGTCTTCGTGGCGGCCTTGGCCGGGATTGCCTTCAGCGTCCTGTTGATCCTGCTCAACTACATCGGAGATGCTGCCGGGGGGTCGCCCCTGTTGGTTCAACGTTTCGTGGCCTTCCTCATAGCGATGTCAGTTTCTCGATCTACTGGACCCCGTATCTTTCCCAAGGCGCGAGCCGATTTCATCACGTCCCTATGGGTCGGCGCATTTGCGGCTGGTGCGGTGATCCTGTTCATCATGGCCATAAGGGAAGGCAGTCTGGCTGTGGCTGGCGTCGTGGGCTCGCAGTACGCCGCAGTGGCAGTGCTCCTTGGTGTCTTAGTGCGTGGCCAGAGGATGTGGTGGTGGCAGGGATTGGGACTCGGTGGGTCAAGCATCGCAGTAGCCCTGATCGCGATTGGATGAGAGTCGAGTTCAAAGAGTGACCCACCACCTCACATTGCCTTGTCTGACCTGGTCGACTAGCCCGTGACAACCAACTAGGCCAGTGAGAGTTCGAGTTGTCGCTGAATCACCAGGGCCAGAAGTGATCACCACCGTTTGGTGCAGTGGGCCAGGTACGGCCGGTGCCGACTACGTGTACGTGTTAGCGGGCCATACAGCGGAAACCATGATCCTCGGGGAACCCATCGGTGGATTAGGAAAACAGGTTTAGGCCAGTATCCGAACTGATGAGTCGAGCGGGTGGGTCGGCCACGAACTCCTGTCCCAAGGTGGTCCACTCCGTATCGGAGGTCAGTGCATCCACGAATGTGCCGTATCCAGCAGCGTTCTCGAAGTGGAGCACATAGGTCATTAGGTGTCCAGGACCTGTGTTGTGGTCGACGAGTGCGGAATTGGTTGCGCCGAGGCGTTTGTGGATTTCAGATGCCCGCCCACAGATGCCGATGAAATCACCCTCGCGGCCTTGATGAACTTCCCAGACATGCCTCGATACGTACATCATCTCCTGGTCCCCATTCTGTTTGACGAATACCTCGTTGGTCGGAGGCTGCACAGATGGTGCCATCAATAACTCTCTGGCTCAAGAACATGCTGGTGGAAACGGTGGACACGCCACCGCTGGACTAGGCCCTAGGTGCAGATACGCACAGGCATTGAGGGAACCTGGTTGGACTGGTCAGCCACCCAGAGGAGGAAGTGTGAATCGGATCTTCCCACCTGAGGCTTCCCACATGTTGTTGTTGAAGTCATCTCCAACCTGGATGGACCAGCCGTCGGGGCCGGCAGTGCATCTGACAACGCTCCGGTCGCGGTGCCGGAGCGACGGCGGGCGGGCCGGGAGGGGGTCAGGGAGCGACCGCCTCCAGGCGGGCCGGGACGTGCTTGTGCCATGGGGTTCCGGCGATCGGGTCCCGCCAGTCGGTGCTGGTGAGCTCGTTGGGGGCCACGCCCACCAGCTCGGGTTCGCCGCCGGCCGGCGCGTAGGCCAACCCCATCCCGTTGGGCAGGGTCACGTGGCCGTCCATCACCGTGTCGTCCACCGAGGCCACGGCCACCGCGGTGCCGCCCGGGGTGGTGATGCGGATCCGACCGCCCGTCTCCACGCCGAGCGACGCCGCATCGGCCGGGCTGAGCCGCAGGGCGCCTTCCCGGTCCTTCTTGCGCCACTCGGGGTCGCGGACCACGGTGTTGGCGGTGAACGAGCGTCGCTCGCCGGCGGCCAGGACGAACGGGAACTCCGCGCTGGTGTAGGACGTCGGGGCCTCGGCGAGGCGATCCAGATCCTCGAGCAGTTCCGGGATGGCCAGGTGGACCTTCTGGTCTGGCGTGCCCAGCAGGTCGAACGAGTCCCCGTGGTCGTGCCGGGTGAAGGCCACCCCGTCGGGGCTGGTGACCATGGCGGTGAAGAGGGCGTCGCCGAGGGCCGGACCGTCGCCCTCGTGGCCGGCGGCGCGCACGGCGTCGGGGTGGCGGAGCGCGACCTGGTGGGCCATGAACCACAGGGAGGCCGCTCCGGCCATTCCCTCCGGAAGGGCCGGCCCCAGCGTCTCGAAGAGCACCACGGCGCCGACCGAGGCCACCTCCGGGTGATCGGCGGCCAGGCCCATGAACGCCGCGCCGTAGGCCTCGAGGCCCTCGCCGGCCGCCTCGTGGAGTGGGGTCAGGTCGACGTCGTCGAGGATCCCGGTGGCCCGCACCAGGCGCCGGTGGATCTCCGGTTCGGACAGCGTCCCCTCCAGCGGTTCGAGGATCGGGCCCCGCACGTGGGCGTGGTTGGTGGGGAACCCGCCGGCGAAGAAGGTGGTCTCGGCCTTCTCGTACTGGGTGGACGCCGGGAGGACCCAGTCGGCCTCGCGCGCCGTCTCGGTCAGGAACGGGTCGATGACGACGGTCAGCTCGCAGGCCCGCATGGCCTGGCGGAATGCCTCCGACCCGGCCAGCGAATGGACGGGGTTGCCGCTTTCGATGAACAGGGCCCGGGTGCGCTCCGGATGGTCGCCGAGGATCCCCTCGGCGATCTCGTTGCAGGGCACCAGGTCGTTGATGATGGCGCCACCGGTGGCCGGGTCGCGGGGTTCGGCGCCGGCCGTCGAGTAGGAGAAGAGCGGGGCCAGCACGGTGTGGGCCGACATCCCCCCGGGTGCGCCGTAGGCGCCGAGCAGGACCGACACCACCCGGTGCAGGTACGACACCAGGGTCGAGTGCGGGGCCATCTCGATGCCCAGGTCCTCGTAGACGGCGATCGACCCGTTGGCCGCCGCCATCCGGCGGGCCACGGTCCGGACCTGGTCCTCGGGCACGCCGCACCGTGCCGCGAACTCGGCGATGGGCACCCGGGCGAAGGNGGCCACCGTCTCGTCGACGCCGACGGCGTTGGTGGCCAGCCACGCGTCGTCGACCAGGCCCTCGTCGACCAGGACGGCGCCCAGGGCGGCGATCAGGAAGGCGTCGGTCCCGGGGTGGACCCGGAGCCAGTGGTCGGCCAGGTCGGCCGTCTCGCTCNGGCGGGGGTCGATGACCACCATGGACCGGGAGTCGTCGGCGGCGATCCCCTTGAGGACCCGGCGGGTCTCGGGGAAGCCGTGGGAGTGCCAGGGGTTCTTGCCCAGGAACATCGACACCTCGGCCTCGGCGAACTCGCCGTGGGTGTGGGCCCGGAACATGCGTCCCTCCACCCACGCCTCGCCCGTCTTCTCCTGGGCCAGGGCGTTGGAGCGGCGTTCGATCCCGTAGGCGGCCCGGGTGGCCGTGGCGTAGGTGCCGCCCAGGTGGTTCCCCTGGCCGCCTCCGCCGTAGTACAGGACCTTGTCGGCGCCGTGCCGTTCGGCGACGCCACGCAGGGCGGCCGAGACCTCGGCGATGGCGGTGTCCCAGTCGACCTCCATGAACGAGCCGTCGTCGAGGCGCTTCAGCGGGCTGGTGAGCCGGCCGGCCGAGTTCTGGTACCAGTCGACCCGCAGGCCCTTCTCGCACGTGTAGCCCTTCGACGACACGTGCGCCTTGTTCCCCCGCACCCGGGTGATGGACCGGCCGTCGAGGCGGACCTCGAGCCCACAGTTCAGGCTGCACAGCACGCAGGCGGTCTTGTGCCAGACCCTGGTGGGATCGGTGTCGGTTGTGGTCTCGGTGGATTCGTCGGCCATGCACGGACGGTAGGTCCGGGGGACGTCGCCTGGCCACTCGCGGCCGGCGCCGATGCTCAGCTGACGTACGCGGTGGCCGCCCGCTGGCCCACCGTCACCAGCCCGTCGTGCTGGCCGGCCTGCGGTGATCCCGTCGGGATGGGGAGATTTGAACTCCCGACCCCCTGCTCCCAAAGCAGGTGCGCTGCCAGGCTGCGCCACATCGCTTTCCAGTAATCTCCTCTGTTTGTCCAGTTCAGAGGTTCTTTTCGGGCGGACAACCCGTCAGGCACCTACATGGTGCCGTAGGCGGGTTGGACGTCCAATTGGCGAGCAATTGGCGAGCAGGCCCACAAGACGAAAAGGACTGGACAGATGACACGACGCACAACGAGACGTCTCGGAGACGGCTCGATCTTCTACGACAAGAAACGACACAGGTGGGTGGCGATGCTCTCGCTACCCACAACAGGGGGGACAGGGCGGCGGCTACGCCGCACGTTCCCGACGAGAGGCGAAGCCGAGACGTTCCTGGGTGAGCAGTCCTCCCCGTCATCCAGCCTGTCGGCTGATGTGACGGTGGCTGACCTGTTGGATGGCTGGCAGGACTGGGTTCGACGCAAGGCAGACGCAAAACAGTTGGCGGTGTCCACCGTC
>NZBE01000005.1 GCA_002687745.1 Acidimicrobiaceae bacterium
GACACCGTCGCCGGAGCAGCCGCCGCCGGAGCCAACGTGCTGGTATCGGGAAGTGCCCTCTACCGCGACCCCGCGGGCCTCGAACACGCCGTCACCGACCTGAGGCAACGGGCCGAGGCCGCCAGGGCCTGACCGGAGCCGCAACCCGACACGGCCAGAGCCACCGGGCGATCCCACCGCGCCGCTACCCTGCCCCACCATGGACACACCCCTGCACCCGGTCTCTGAGGCCGACACCCCAGACCTGGCACGCTTCGACATCTTCAACCGCCTCCTCAAGGACCGGATCGTGTTCCTCGGCACCGATGTGAACGACGAGGTCGCCAACTTCCTGATCGCCCAGATGCTGTTTCTCGAGGCCCAGGATCCCGACAAGCCGATCTGGCTCTACATCAACTCGCCAGGTGGTTCGGTGACAGCCGGTATGGCCATCTACGACACCATGCAGTTCGTGGGCCCCGAGGTGGGAACAATCTGCATGGGTCTCGGCGCCTCGATGGGCCAGTTCCTTCTCTGCGCCGGCGCCCCCGGGAAGCGCTACGCACTCCCCCATGCGCGCATCATGATGCACCAGCCACTTGGCGGTGTCCGCGGCGACGCCTCCGACATTGCAATCCAGGCTGAGCAGATGGCCGCCACCAAGAAGCTTCTTCAGGAACGCATCGCCCAGCACACGGGCCAGAGCGTCGAGACCGTCGAGACCGACAGCGACCGCGACCGCTGGTTCACTGCCGAGGAGGCCTGTGAGTACGGCATCATCGACCAGGTGATTGCCAGGCGCGGGGAGATGCGCTGAGCGTCACGACCTCCACCGCACTCCACGGCCCCGACACATATAGGGGCTCCGAGCCGGGGTGCGACGTAGGCTGGGTTCCTGCGGACGTGGCGGAACTGGTAGACGCACCGGCTTTAGGTGCCGGCGCCGAGAGGCGTGGGGGTTCGAGTCCCTCCGTCCGCACGTGAACGAGGTCGACCCCACCCTGCGTGCGCTGATCGACGCCGCCCCCGTCGGCATGGCGCTGCTGGGCTCCGACGGCCAGCCTCGCTACGCCAACCACAGGTGGGTGGCGATGACGGGCTTCTCGCCTGAGAGCCAGGGCACCTCGGAGTGGGCCGAGTGTGTCGACCTCGACGGACGCGACGACTTCGTAACCGATCTGACACTGTCCCTGTCGGAAGGGACCGCTCTGCGTGGCCGCCTCCGGCTCATTACCCGTGCCGGTGCGGTCCGGTGGGTGGACCTCACGACGACTCCGATTGCCGGCGGCGATCCGGGCTCGGGTGGAGCGCTGCTCAGCATCTCCGACATTACCGACGAGGTGGATGAGGCCCGCCGTGCCCACGAGTTGACAAGGGTGCTCGAGGCCAGCCCCGACCTGGTTGCGATCCTCGACCCGCTGGGCCGAAGCCTCGTGTGGGCAAACGATGCGATGCGCCGCCATCTCGGCGGTGGCGATGTGTCTGGCAAGGTCCTGTTGGATCACCTTGACGGATGGTCACAGGCCCGTCTGGCTGCCACCGCCCTTCCGGAGGTTCGCACCTCGGGCACCTGGAGCGGTGAGTTGCGCCTTGCCCGCAGGACCGGTGGAACCGTTCCGATGTCGGCCCTGCTGGTGTCTCACCGCGACCCTGACGGAGCGGTTGATGCGATCTCAATGGTCGGTAGGGACCTGACGGACCTGCATGCCGCCCAGCAGCGCGTCGAGGCTTCCGAGATCCGCCTGGCGGCCCTGGTGGAGCATGCATCGGATCTCGTACTTGTCGTCAGCGAGTCCGGCGACATCGTCTACGCCAGCCCGGCCGTTGCCCATGTGCTGGGCCGCGAGGCGGTCGACCTGGAGGGGGTGCCGGTAGTCGACCTGGTGCATCCCGAGGACCACCACGGGCTGGCTGAGCGGACAGCCGAGGTCCTTGCAACACCGGGGATGTCGCCGGCCTTCGAGGCCCGGGTGGCCCATGCCGGTGGGGGCTGGCGCTACATGGAGATCGTCGCGACCAACCTCCTCGGCAATCCGGCAGTTGACGGAATCGTCGTGAACGCCCGCGACGTGACCGAGAGGGTCGAGGTGGCCGCCAAACTCGAGGAGCGCGCCTTCCACGACGAGTTGACCGGGCTGCCCAACCGGGCTCTCCTCCTGGATCGCCTCGGCGATGCCCTGCACAGGGCTGCACGCCATGACCGCATGGTCGGGGTGTTGTTCCTCGACCTGGACCGGTTCAAGGTTGTCAACGACTCCCTCGGCCACGGGTCCGGCGATGACCTGCTCCGTGAGGCGGCCCACAGGCTGTCCCAGACGGTCCGTCCCGGCGACACCGTTGCCAGGCTTGGTGGCGACGAGTTCGTCGTTCTCATCGGCGACATGCTGCGCACCACCGACGCCCTTGTGGCCGCCGAGCGTGTGCGGGCGTCCCTTTCCCGGCCGATGCAGCTCGGAAGCGAGTCGACTGTGGTTACAACGAGCATCGGTGTGGCCATCGGATACGGGCCGGAGGCTCCTGCAGACCTGCTCCGCGATGCCGACACGGCCATGTACCGCGCAAAGGACCAGGGACGCGACCGGGCCGAGCTCTTCGACGACCACCTGCGTGCCCAGGCGGTCAGACGCCACTCGGTCGAGCAGGAGTTGCGTCTGGCTCTCGACGAGGGTCGCATCGAGGTGCACTTCCAGCCGGTGGTCCGAATCTCCGACGGTGCCGTTACCGGTGCTGAGGCGCTCGCCAGGATCCGTGGGTCAGGTGGTGAACTGCTCATGCCGGATCAGTTCATCGACATCGCCGAGGACAGCGGTCTCATCGCACAGTTGGGTGGGCGTGTCGTCGCCATTGCCCTGGGGCGGCTTTCGTCATGGGGCGAGCGGGGCGGCGAGGACCTGAGCATCGCCGTGAACGTCTCGGCACGCCAGTTGGCGGATTCGACGTTTCCCGAACTGGTCCGTGCGGCAATCGAGGCAAACGGTGTCTCGCCAGAGCAGGTGGCACTTGAGTTCACCGAGTCGGCCCTGATCGCCGCCAACCCGGTGACCGAGAAGGTCCTCGGTGACCTCACGGCTCTCGGGGTCAGGATCGGCCTCGACGACTTTGGAACGGGGTTCTCCTCGCTCGCCTATCTGAAGCGTTTCCCGATCGACTTCGTGAAGATCGACAGGTCGTTTGTGGCTGGTCTCGGCACCGACGACGACGACACGGCCATCGTCACGGGCACCGTTGCGTTGGCCCAGGGACTCGGGTTGCAGGTTGTCGCCGAGGGTGTCGAGACCCGGCCTCAACTGGAGCACCTGCAGAGGCTGCGCTGCGACCTGGCACAGGGCTTCCACTTCTCTGAGCCGGTGACCGACGCCGAGTTCGACAGGTTCCTCGGCAAGGCCCGTTCCCAGGCTCCAGTTTCGCTGAACTAGCCGGCATCTGGAACGGGTGGGCTGTCGAGCATTGAGACCAGCGCCCGGAGTGCCCGTCCGCGGTGGGAGTAGCTGTGCTTGTCGTCTCCCATTTCAGCGAACGTGGCGCCGTCGCCCTCGACTGGAATGAATACCGGGTCGTATCCGAAACCCCTTTCGCCTGACGGGGTCTCGGCAATCCTGCCCTCGACGGTTCCGGTGGCAACGAGTTCTCTGCCGTCCGGGTAGCGAACCAGCGCAACAGTCCTGAAACGGGCGGTCCTCTTTGCGGGAACTACTCCGTCCAGGTCGGCCATCAGCTTCGCCAGGTTGTCGGCGTAGTCGGCGTCCTCGCCGGCGAAGCGGGCTGACCGGACACCGGGATGGCCGCCCAGGGCATCGACGAAGAGGCCCGTGTCGTCGGCGATGGCTGCCAAACCTGTGGCGCTGCACACGGCCACGGCCTTGAGGCGTGCGTTCGCCTCGAGCGTGTCACCGTCCTCGACAACGTCGGGAAGGTCAGGGGGCCTCGGGAGAACCTCGGCCACACCTTTGAGCAGCAACTCCATTTCGGCGACCTTGTCTGGGTTGGCGCTTGCCAGCACCAGGCGGGGTCGCTCCACCGGATTCCTCAGGTCGAGCGTTGCGCCGGTGGTTCGGCCAGCGCTGCCCGCTGCATCTCCACAATTCGGGCTATGCCTCCGGCGGCCAGGTCGACAAGGGAATCCAGCTGGGACCTGTCAAAGGACGCCCCCTCGGCCGTTCCCTGGACCTCGACGAAGTTGCCTGAACCGGTCATGACCACATTGAAGTCCACCTCGGCGGCGGAGTCCTCGATATAGGGCAGGTCCAGACGGGCCTCACCTCCGATGATGCCGACCGAGATTGCCGCCAGTTCATCGGTCAGCGGATGCTGCGTGATCTCACCTGAGGAGAGCAGACGGGTAAGGGCGTCGTGGAGGGCCAGGTACCCGCCACAGATTGAGGCGGTCCGCGTGCCGCCATCGGCCTGAAGGACGTCGCAGTCGACGGTGACCTCGCGTTCTCCGAGAAGGTCCAGGTCGGCCACCGCACGCAGCGAGCGGCCTATGAGGCGCTGGATCTCCTGGTCGCGGCCTGAGACCCGACGCCTGATCCGTTCGTTGCTGGAACCGGGGAGCATCGAGTACTCGGCTGTGACCCAGCCCCGACCCGTGTTCTTCAACCAGCGCGGGACACCCTCGCCGATGGACGCCGTGCAGAGAACCCGGGTCCGCCCGAAGGTTACGAGGCAGGCGCCGTCGGCCATCTCTGTGAAGTCGCGTTCAAATCTGAGCGGGCGCAGCTCGTCCTTGACGCGTCCGTCTGGTCGCACAGGGCCTCCTGTCTGGCCATCCGCCGGGCGGGTGGCGTTCTTGTCGGGGCCTAAGCCTAGAAGTAGATGGTGGACTCGGTGTCGGCGACCACCTGGTCGATGTCGCCGGTCCATGCACCGGTCGACAGGTACTTCCAGCCGGCATCGCTCGCGAGGAACACGATCACCGCCTCGCCACCGTCGGATGCGACCCTCTCGGCGACCCGCAGCGAACCGGCCAGGGCAGCGCCGGTGGAGAGGCCGGCGAAGATCCCACACCTGTCGGCGAGGCGACGGGCGCACTCGATGGACTCTCTCGGCCTGACTATTCGCCTTCCGTCGAGGAGGTCGTTTCCACCCCACTTCTCAAAGACGGGGGGGATGAAGCCGTCCTCTAGGCTGCGAAGGCCCTGGACCTGCTCGCCAGTCGGCGGTTCGACGGCCAGCACCTGGACCTCTGGCCGGTACTCCTTGAGGTAGCTGCCGATACCCATGAGGGTTCCGCTGGTTCCGAGGCCGGCCACGAAGTGGGTGATGTCGGGGACGTCGCGGAGGATCTCGGGGCCGGTGGTCTCGTAGTGGGCGCGGGGGTTGGCCTCGTTCCCGTACTGGTAGAGGAACACCCAGTCGGGGTTCTGGTCAGCCAACTCCTGGGCCAGGCGCACAGCGCCATTGGAGCCTTCGTCGCCGGGCGAGGAGATGATCTCGGCGCCGAAGACCTCGAGCATTGAGCGGCGCTCGGGTGACACGTTCTCGGGCAGAACGACCTTGAGCGGGTAGCCGCGTATCCGGGCGATCATTGCGAGGGCGATGCCGGTGTTGCCCGATGAGGGTTCGATGATCGTTCGCCCGGGGGTGAGTGTGCCGTCGGCTTCTGCCTCGGCGACCATGGCTCTGGCAATGCGGTCCTTTACCGAACCGGCAGGGTTCTGGCCCTCCAGCTTGGCGAGCAGGCGGATGTCGGGGCCTGGGCTGAGAACGCTCACGTCGACGATCGGGGTGTCTCCGATGAGGTCGATCACCGAGGAGTAGACGGCCATTGGCTCAGTTCCCTGCTTGTCCTCTGCCTGCCCGATCGTAATCACGACCAGTTCGGTCGGGATTCTAGCCGGGTTCCACCGCCACCGGTACCTCTTTGATCACATCGCCGTTGATACGGAACGCCCGCATGTACGGCTCGGGGTGTTCGAGGGACACGATCAGGAACACCCATACCCCGAACTCGTCGAAGCGGGCCGCATCAGCGACGTCGGTCGGTGACGGGTAGGCCACCGTGTGGGTGTGGCTGTGCATCACTCCCAGGATGGACAGCCCGGAAGCGTCGGCAGACCTCTCGGCATCAATCTGGCCCACGCTGTCGAGCGTGTAGATCTCCGGGCGTCGCTCAGGCGGGGCAACGTTTGCGATCGGGAAGAAGGTGTCCACGTACATTCCCCCGGGTGGTCCGGCGAACAGGCCACAGGACTCGTCGGGGTCATGCTCGAGGGCAAGGTCGATCATCGCCCTGTGGACGTCTAGGGCAAGGGTGAGGGTCTCTTCTGGCACGCCGGGGAGGCTAACCCCGACGACCGCCCACGGGGTCGCCGGTACGCTCAACCCTGTGAGCGACGCAAGCGACCGTGTGGTCGCCAGCAACCGCCGGGCTCGACGCAACTACGACCTGCTCGACACCTGGGAGGCCGGCCTCGTGCTGAAGGGCAGCGAGGTCAAGTCCCTGCGCGAATCCAAGGTGCAGATCTCAGAGGCATTCGCCAGGGAGGAATCCGGCGAACTCTGGCTGCTGGGTCTGCACATCGCCCCGTATGCCATGAGTGGCGGCGAGGCAATGGGCCACGATCCCGACCGCCCCAGGAAGCTCCTGTTGCACCGCAGGGAGATCCACCGGATCACCGACCGGATGCAACGGGAGGGCCTGACGCTGATCCCACTGTCGCTCTACTTCAGCGGCGGACGGGCAAAGGTTGAGGTGGCACTTGCCAGGGGTCGCGACATGCACGACAAGCGTCAGGCCCTTGCTCGAAGGGAGGCCGACCGCGAGGCCGAACGGGCAATGGCCCGCAGGCGGCGCCGCTGAACGTTCAGATGCTCAGTCTCCGCAGACGGCTGAGATCGCCTCTCCAACGACCTTCACCGTCGTCTCCATCTCGGCCGTTGTGATCGTGAACGGAGGCCCGACCAGGAGCGCGTCCGGGGCGTTGCCATCACCAGCCGGATAGACCCACACTCCACGCCTCAACGCCTCACCGACCACCTGTCCGGCCATGCCGGTTGTCGGGCTGTAGGGCCGGCCCAACTCCTTGTCCTCGACGAGTTCGATGCCGATCATCAGGCCGAGGCCGCGCACGTCGCTGACATGGGGGTGTTCGCCGAGGATGCTCAACAGGGCCAGGAACTCAGCCCCCTTTGTGGCGCTCGCCGAAACCAGATCCTCGTCTTCGAGGATCTTCAGGGTGGCCACGCCAGCGGCACATGCGGCCGAGTGGGCTGAGAAGGTGAAGAACATCATTCCCGAGCCGGCTCCGGCTATCGGAGCCACCACCTTCTCAGAGGCGAACACGCCCCCGAGGGGTGCGTAGCCACCGGAGAGGCCCTTGCCGCCGACCATGATGTCGGGCACAACCCCCCAGTGCTCGATGCCGAACTTCCTGCCGGTGCGACCGAACCCTGTCATCACCTCGTCGGCAATGAGCAGGATTCCGTGGGCGTCACAGATTTCCCTTACATCGGTCCACCAGCCATCGGGCGGCAGCACGACACCTGCGGCGGCTCCGATCACCGGTTCGGCGATCACCGCTGCGATCGTGTCCGGGTCTTCTGACTCGATGACCTTCTCGAGACCCTCAGCATCAGCCACCGGCATCTTGGGGAAGTCGGTAAGGATGTGGCCGAATCCGCTCCGCCGTGAGCGGTGCCCCCCGACTGCCAGCGTTGTCATGGTCGTTCCGTGGTAGGAGGTATCCCGCCCGATGACCTTCCAGCGCTCCGGCCGCCCGGCCGACGTGTGGTGGCTGATCGCCAGACGGATCGCCGAGTCGACAGACTCCGATCCGCCGCTCACGAGGGCCACCTGGCTGAGTTCGGGAGGTAGCCACCGCTCCCTGAGAGTCTCGACAACAGCGATCCGCTCCTCTGTCACCCAGGGGGGAACCACGTAGGAGACCCGCTGGGTGGCGTGTGCCACGGCTGCGGCCACCTCAGCCCGACCATGGCCGATGTTGACCGCAACGGCACCGCCACCGGCGTCGATCACCTCACGACCGCCATCGAGGTAGAGCGTGCAACCCTCGGCCTTCTCCACGACCGGCGGTACCGCACCAGACGGTATGAACTGAAACGATGCTGCCCGGTCGTCTTCCATCGGCAGATTCTTACCTGTTGTGGCCATGTTCCGGGTACTCCGACTGCTGCCTGCCACACCTCACAGGTAGCCTTGAGGCGCAGAACCTTGACAACTGAGCATCAGACTGCACGTTGCGGCAGCCTTTCGGGCTGTCGTACACACCACGGGGCTGATCGGTTTCGACGCCGATGGCAGTGGGCGTGTCGTGCGACCGGAGTTGCCCAGACTCCCTAAACGGGGCAACCAAAGAGACGCCAACACGGACGATCTCGCTCTCGCCGCCTGACCTGGTCAGGTAGTTGAGAGTCACTGCGACCGGCAACGGCACGCGGGGTCGGTCCACCGCAACCCGGCAACAGAAGCGGTGGAGACAGCTGGGACAGACCGCTGACGGCGTGAAAGACCGCTGACCCGGGGGAAAGACCCCGCGGCTGGGCCCTAGCGGCCCACCCGACCCGGCGGTGTGGCTGCCGTAAGCCGCAATCTCGGGAATGGTCGTAGCGCGCTCGGTCACACATTGACGGACGGGGGTTCGATTCCCCCCAGCTCCACCGAGGCGTGTTCGCAGTTTNTGCGTGCACGTGTTCGCAGTTTCGAGAAGGCAGCGCTCTTGGCGCTGCCGTTTCGGGTTTTCGGGGGTTGTAGCGCTGCATGTGCTCCAGTTTGAAAAAATGGAATCCGAAACTCGGACGCCCACCTATATGCAGTCCTAGCAGTCGGTCGTAGCAAGAGTTGCTTTGAAGCACGGCTTGAGGATCTCCGGTTGGCTCTCTGTTGAGGGAACAATCGTCGGTGATCAATGGCGATGGAACCAGGTCAGATTCAACCTTTTCCCTAGCAAAGCAGCATTTCTGGCCTTCGATTCTGATCCGGATCGCCTCCAAGCGCAGAAGGTTCATTGCAAACAGGCGATTGGTGATATCTACACGATGATCGTTCGACCGACGATCAATCGGCTCGACGAATCTGCACAGATTTAGGTCTCGTCCCGAACCTCGGGGAAACGCTATTAGGTGTCCTGGTGGGCCCCGTACCAAGGTCATCGAAGTCCGTTGATTTGGGGGCACTGTGGCAGTTCCACGGGGGTTTTCCTACGATCTAGCCATGACTAGCAACGATCGTCGATCCTTTTGGGCTTGGTGCATGGAGTCAGAAGAACCCACCGACGGTGAGCGGAAGGTACTGGCCCAGAAGCTTTCAGAGCAGTACGGCACGGCGATCACAGCTGGGCCCATACCTCGTGCCGAAGATGCTGACCTGCGACCTCCCCGGATCCTGCCGCCAGATGCTCTTGCCGAATGGTGCTCAACTAGTACCTATGAGCGGGCTAGCCACGCCTACGGGGCTCACTTCACCGAACGGATTCGGGCATTCAACTTGGACTTTCCCAACCCGCCGGATGTGGTGGCGCACCCGCGAAATGAGGACGAGGTTGTCACAACCCTCGATTGGTGCAACGAGCACAGCTACGTGGTCGTTCCCTACGGTGGTGGGTCATCGGTGGTCTGGGGTCTAGCACCGCCTGAAGACCTTGGACCTACGGTGATCGTCTCCCTTGACCGCCTCGACCAGGTCCTTGAGATTGACGAGGTATCGCGGGCGGCCCGCATACAAGCTGGTGTATTTGGCCCCCACCTAGAGGATCAACTGCGACCACACGGATACACGCTGCGTCATTTCCCACAGTCATTCCGGTTTTCAACCCTTGGCGGGTGGATAGCCACTCGCTCTGGTGGCCACTACGCCACCAACCAGACCCACATAGATGACTTCGTTGAATCCACTCGCATGATTACCCCGTCGGGCTGGTGGGAGTCTCGCCGACTACCTGGTTCAGGGGCAGGTCCCAGTCCCGACCGTATGGTCATCGGTTCGGAAGGCATCTACGGAATCATCACCGAGGCTTGGATGCGTCTGCAGGTGCGTCCCACGTTCAGGGCGACTGCCGGCATCACCTTCTCCTCTTGGGAGGCCGGTTACGAGGCAGTTCGCCGCATCGTCCAATCTAAGCTCTGGCCTGCCAATCTTCGAATCCTGGATCCTGATGAGGCCGCCCGAGCTGCGGGGATGGACGGCGATCGATCGTTTGTGATTGTGTCCTTCGAGAGTGCCGACCTGACACAGGCTCACAACATCGTCCAGGCGGTCGAGATAGCCCGCGACTCTGGTGGGCACGTTCTCGATGACGACGTCATCGTCGACGACGGAACAGGGAAGCCGACTGGCCGGGGAGGGGCTGTGGGTGCGTGGCGAGATGCTTTTATCGGTGTCGGCAACGGAGTCGAGACCTCATTGGGCGTGGTCGCTGACACCTTCGAGACCGCTATCACCTGGGATCGGTGGCCAGAGTTTGATGCCACCGTGCGTCAACGGGTGGGCGAGGTATTGGCAGACACCTTTGGCGACCACCACTCTTTGTCGTGTCGTTTCACACATGTTTACACGGACGGCCCAGCCCCCTACTACACGTGGTCGGGGATGGGCAGACAGGGTAGTGAGATTGCAATGTGGCAGGCCGTAAAGGATGCCGCCAACGAGGTGGTTGTGGCAGCTGGTGGCACGTGTACGCACCACCACGCCGTAGGCCGGATGCACCGCCCTAGTGCCTACGATGCGCAGCGGCCCAACTTGTTCGCAGAGTCGATCCGCTCCGTCAAACGACTACTTGACCCAAACGCCATCTTGAACCCAGGAGTCCTCATCGATTCGTGAGCGGCCCTCAGAATAGCGAACCTCTGGCAAGCGAACCTCTGGCAAGCGAACCTCGGCAGGGCGGACCTCCAAGGGGCGGACCTCTACGAGACGAAGGCCGATGAGGACACCATCTGGCCGGATGGGTTCGATCCGGAAGCCGCCGGAGTGATCTTCGCGTAGTAGGTGCCGGACCTGTCTTGCTTCTGACCTGCATGAGAGGGGTGTCGAGGGTAGATTTCGGTAGTACAGATGGCTGTCTGCAAATGAAGAGGACTTGACTGATGTGTCAGACCCCACACCGTGTTGCGCCAGGGGGCTTCAGTGATTGCACGGACATGGCCGATCGGTTCATTAACGGTCAGGCAGTAGTAGTCAACCTTGAGGACCTCGAACCTAAGACGAGGAGGCGGATTGTCGACTTCAGCAAAGGGCTCACCTGCGCAAGAGGCGGCGAACTTATACGGCTAACTCCGTACTTCTACCTTCTTCTGCCCCAAGGAGAAGAGTTTGACCCATCATGGGATCCGGACAGCACGCCCCTCGCGGCTGCGGGTGCTCTTCCAGTTGAGGATTGGGTTCTCACGGACGCAGTGTCCTCTAAGAAGGTCGGATAACTCGGGGCGTTCAAGACCCCCTCCGATACTACGAAAGTGCAGGTCTGGGCCTGAAGATCATCACACCATCCTCTAAGCCGTGAATGCTGTGGAGCCTCCCCCACTTATCGGGTGAAGCCTCCTCCAGGAGTCGCGTCCAACCCCAGTCGGTGTACGGAGCAGGAAGAACTGCGAACACGCCACCGAGGCGTGTTCGCAGTTTTTGCGTGCACGTGTTCGCAGTTTCGAGAAGGCAGCGCTCTTGGCGCTGCTTTTTCGGGTTTTCGGTGGGTACATGACCCCTGGCGGACTCGAGGCGCCGTGTTTAGGGGCTCGAGCT
The DNA here is from genome assembly GCA_002687745.1 of Acidimicrobiaceae bacterium. Taxonomy (GTDB): domain Bacteria; phylum Actinomycetota; class Acidimicrobiia; order Acidimicrobiales; family MedAcidi-G1; genus UBA3125. The sequence goes on from NZBE01000005.1 coordinate 11,675, forward strand.
TCGCTGCCTGACGTGAGTTGCCGGTATGGGGCGCGTCGATGCCGCCCCGTTGGGGGCGGCGGGAATCGACGGGGTCCAGTCGACCTAGGGGTCGGAGCTGGTGTCTGCCGGCGTGGTCGGGGGTTTTAAGACTTACCCGGCAGGGGTTCCCGAGGCCGGTCCGAGGTAGATCTCGCCGTCCAGGTCGCCGAGTTGGTGGGTGTCTGCTACGAGGCCGCTCGACACGGCTGTGACGTCGTGTGGCAGCG
>NZBE01000006.1 GCA_002687745.1 Acidimicrobiaceae bacterium
GGCTCCATGGTGTCGATGTAGGCCTGGCCGCCGAAGCCCGGGTTGACGGTCATCACGAGAACCATGCCGAGCAGGTCGCGAACCTGGCTGATCACGTTGGCGGGAGTGTGGGGGTTGAGAGCCACGCCCGGGGTTGCGCCCAGTTCGGCGATGTGGGCGAGTGTGCGGTGGAGGTGGGTGCAGGCCTCGGCGTGCACGATCACGATGCCGCAGCCGGCCTCGACATAGCGGTGTAGCAGGCGGTCGGGTTCGACGACCATCAGGTGGGCTTCGAAAGCCACGTCGATATGGGGTCGGATCGAGGCGATCACGTCAGGTCCGAACGTGAGGTTGGGTACGAACACGCCGTCCATGACATCCCACTGGATGCGGTCGACGCCGGCGTCCTGGAGCGCGATGCACTCTGCGCCCAACTTCGAGTAGTCGGCGGGAAGGACAGATGATGCGATCTCTACCGGTCTGGACACGGCGGCGACCCTACTCCGCGGCCTCAGCCGAGCGGCGACGGAATCGGAGGCGCTGCGGATACGGATAGAAGTCGGGCAGGTCGCCAAGGGCCAGCTGCTCCTGTACCCCGGTCCAGTAGTCGACGGTGAACAGGTCGCCGTGCACCTCACAGAACCGTTCCCAGATCGAGTCGGGAACGTCTCTGGGAAACCTCATGAAGGTCGGGAACTGCTCCGGGAAGACGTCGCCGGGCTCGACTGCGAACCAGACCTGTGACGACATCTCCAGTTCATGGTCGTCAGATTCGGGGATCACACGGAACCTGCACTCCTCGAGGAGCGAAAGTTCGTCGTAGTCGTAGAACACGACGCTGCCGTGGCGGGTCACGCCGAAGTTCTTGGTGAACAGGTCTCCCGGGAAGACGTTGGCGACAGCCAGGTCCTTGATTGCGGCTCCCCAGTCGAGGGCTACCGCCTCGGCCTTGTCGGGCGACATCTCACGCAGGTAGAGGTTCAGCGGATAGACCTGACGCTCGGTGTAGACGTGCCTGATCACCACCTGGTCGCCCTTTACATGAACCGATCCGCCTGCCTCACCGAGAAGTTGTTCGAGCAGCGCCGGGTCGAACCTGTCGCGGTCAAAGGAGAGGTTCTCGAACTCCTGGGCGTCGACCATGCGGCCTACCCGGTCGTGGTTGTAGACGAGTCTGTAGCGGCGCATGACCGCATCTCTGGTGGTGTTCTTGGGTGGGTCGAAGTGGTCCTTGATGATCTTGAAGACCACGTTGAACGACACCAGCGTGAACACCGACATGACCATTCCCGGTGTCCCCCTTGCGAGCACGAACTTGTCGTTCGAGTTCTCCAGGTGTCGGTAGAGGGAACGGTAGAGGCTGGTCTTGCCGTGCTGGGGGAAGCCGATGGCGGTGTGAAGCTCCGCCAGGGACTTCATGGGAAGGAGCGACTTGAGGAACCCGACGAGCTCGGCAGGGTTCGGCCACTCCACGAAGAAGTAGGACCTGGTGAAGCTGAACAGGCGGCTGACCTGCAACTCGGTCAGCAGGAGGCTGTCGACCCTCAGCCCGTCCTCGCCGTGGATTATCGGCAGCACGATCGGAGCGATCCGGTTCAACTGCCTGAGGCGTCCGATCAGGTAGGCGCCCTTGTTCCTGAAGAACACCGGTCTGAGCATGTCGACGCCGTCGACCTCGAGGCCGTCCCAGGATTCGAGGAGGAACGAGTCCAGCCGGGCTGCAACCCGACGGGCGTCCCCCTCGAGATCCACCCATGGTGCCTCGAACTGGTATGAGTCCAGGATCGAGGTGATCATGGCTGCCGAGTCGCGGGTTCGGGTGACGGAGGTGAACATCTCGGCTGTGGCCTCGCCACGGGGCACGCTTGTGGCGCCGAACCACCTCAACTCGACGTCGTTGTCGACCCCGATGGTCGTGAACACACGCCGTGTGACGGAGTTGAAATAGGTTTCGGCGAGAACCATGTCGGCCCTCTCGGCGATGCGGCGTTTGAAGTGCCCGCGGGCGAGGCGCCACTCACCACGCCGGTCGGGCATGTCGCCGAGCAGGGCCTTCACGACGGCAACGGTCTCAAGGACCCGTTCGTTGTGCAGGAGCAGCCTCTCACCGGCATTAGCCTCCTGCAGAGGCCACTCGCGCCTCTCGAAGTGGCTCCTGGCGCGGCGCGAGATCAGGTTGAACCCGGCGACGTAGTCGACGAAACCAGCATGGATCGTGTCAGCGATCCGCCGTGCGGTCTCGACCTCCTCCGACTCCACGTCTCGGCCCTCCTGTCCACCGTGGACGTTGTAGCCCCATTAGCGTGCCCGAGGATGACAGGTCTAACCGACATCAGGCGACGATTTCCCGGATTGTCCGACGGTTGGAGCCGCTTTGACGGCCCGGCCGGCACCCAGGCCGTGGACACCTCGATCGAGGCGGTCGCCGACTGGCAGCGCAGCGGAAACAACGCCAACAGCCACGGAGCGTTCCCCGCAGCCCGGGAATGTGACGCCCTTGCCGACAGGGTGAGCGCCACGGTTGGCGAACTCCTGGGTGTGGACCCGGCCGGGATGGTGTTCGGCCCCAGCACCACGGCCAACATGATGGCCCTCACCCGGGCGATAGCCGCAGACCTGGGCCCAGGCGACGAGATCATCTGCACCGAACTGGACCACGACTCGAACCTGGCCCCCTGGCTGCTCGCCGCCCGTGACACCGGCGCCACCGTCCGCATGGCCTGCCTCGACCCGGACAGCGGCCGCCTGCACACCGAGGCCGTGGTCGACCTGATCGGGCCAGCCACCAGATGGGTTGCGGTAACCGGAGCCTCGAACGCCATCGGCGCCATCCCCGACACGACGGAGATCACCGGTGCCGCACACGCTGCCGGTGCTCGGGTGGTGGTCGATGGTGTCCACCTGACGCCGCATCGCCACATCGACGTGAATGCCATCGGCTGCGACGTGTTCACAACCTCCTCCTACAAGTGGTACGGGCCACACGCCGGAGTCATGTGGGTCGAGCCGGACCTGCTCGACTCGTTGCCCGCCTACAAGGTGAGGCCGGCTCCAGCCTCCGGTCCTGGCCGGTTCCAGTACGGCACCCCTTCATGGGAGGCCATGGCAGGAATCGACGCCGCCGCACGATTCCTCCTCGAGACCACCATGGCTGCCGTGATCGAACACGAGGAGGCGGTATTTGCCCACCTGCTGGCCGGTCTCCACGACCTGCCCGGGGTCCAGGTGGTGGGCCCGCCAGATCTCGTTGACCGGGCTCCGACGACCATGTTCCTGGTCGATGGCCACACACCGCTGCAGGTGGCCACAAGGCTGGCTGACGAGATGGTGGCGGTCTGGGACGGCCACAACTACGCGGTCGAGGCAATGGGGCCACTCGGCCTGGATGCCGACGACGGTGCCGTCCGTGCCGGTGTCTGCATCTACATCGGCCACGACGACGTCGAGCGACTGCTCGAGGCAGTGGCCACGCTGGTCGGCCACTGATCGCATACCCTTCGGCGACGGCACTCGTATCGAAAGGGGGTGGACCATGCGGCGACTGACACAGTTCAGCCACGGAGCCGGTTGAGGCTGCAAGCTCGCTCCAGGCGAGTTGGCGCACGTGGTGCGCCACCTGACCCCCTCTGAGGGCCCCGACCTCCTTGTCGGAATGGACACCGGTGACGATGCCGCCGTGTGGCGACTCTCCGTCGACAGGGCCCTCGTCCTGACCGCCGACTTCATAACGCCGGTGGTAGATGACGCGCGCTCCTGGGGTCGCGTGGCCGCCGCCAACGCGGTCTCCGATGTCTACGCAATGGGCGGAACGCCGCTCCTGGCGCTCAACCTCGTCTGCTGGAACAGCGACGAACTGTCCAGTGACCTGCTGGTCGAGGTTCTCAGGGGGGCACAGGACGTGGCCGCCGATGCAGGCTTCGCAATTGCCGGAGGCCACACCGTCGACGACCCTGAACCCAAGTACGGCCTGGCCGTGCTCGGCGAGGTGCACCCCGACAGGATGCTCACCAACACCGGCTTCAGGCCGGGCGACGCCCTCGTGCTCACCAAACCCCTGGGCATCGGTGTCATCACCACTGCGATCAAGTCCGGAGATGCCGGTCAGGACGTGGTGGATGCGGCCATGGAGTCCATGACCCGTCTCAACGCCGACGGTTCAGCGGTGGCGGTCGCAGCGGGTGCGAGCGGTGCGACCGACATCACCGGCTTTGGCCTGCTCGGCCACCTCGCCAGGGCTGCGGCCGAGTCGGGCGTCGACATGACCGTCAACGCGGCCGAGGTCCCGTTGCTGCCGGGCACCCGGGACCTGGCCGAGGCAGGCTCGATGCCCGGGGGGAGTCGCCGGAACCTGGAATGGGCCGACCAGATCCTCGACAGGGGAGGCCTTGGTGAACTCGACGTACTGCTCCTGGCCGATGCACAGACCTCTGGTGGGCTGGTCTTCGGGGCTTCTCCCGCCGCTGCCGACGAGGCGGTTGCCCAGTTGACGGCCACGGGCCACACGGCGGCCGTAGTCGGCGACGTGACTGCCGGAAACGGGCGGATCCGGCTGGGCTGACCCGGCTGGGATCAGACGGCCGACCGACAGGTACGGTCCCGACATGGCCGATGAGATGGAGTGGGACCCGGAACTCGATGAGCTGCGTGCACGCGAGGAGATGGCCGAGCGCATGGGCGGCGAGGAGAAGGTCGCAAGGCAGCACAGCCGCGGCAAGCTCGACATCCGACAGCGCCTCCAGAAACTGCTCGACCCCGGCACCTTCCACGAGATCGGCAAGATCGCCGGAACGGCCACCTACGGACCCGACGGCGGACTGGTTGACCTGTCGCCCTCCAACTTCGTGTTCGGGCGTGGCCAGATCGACAACAGGCCCGTTGTTCTGGCCGGCGACGACTTCACCGTCAGGGGTGGAGCCGCCGACGCATCGATAGTTGCCAAGCAGATCGCCGCCGAGCAGATGGCACGTGAGCTGCGGCTCCCGATAGTCCGCCTCATCGACGGCACCGGCGGCGGGGGGTCGGTGAAGACCCTCGACAGGAAGGCTGAAGAGGCAGGCTCCAACATCGACGGCGCAATGGGGAAGGGTGCGAGAACCTATGTGCCGTTGAACCCCGCATGGGACCATGTGGTCGCCAACCTGGCCACGGTCCCCACAGTTTCCCTGTGCCTCGGGCCGGTTGCCGGTCTCGGTGCTGCCCGGGCGGTCAGCAGCCACTATTCGGTGATGGTCAAGGGCCTCTCGCAACTGTTCGTTGCAGGCCCACCGGTCGTGAACGCCCTCGGAGGCGAACAGGTCGACAAGGAGAGCCTTGGAAGCAGCCGGGTCCACACCCGCAACGGTGCCGTCGACGACGAGGCCTCCTCAGAGGACGAGGCATTCGAACTAACCCGGCAGTTCCTCTCCTACCTGCCCTCCTCGGTTCACGACCTGCCTGAACGAGGACCCGTCACAGACGATCCGGACCGAACCGATCGTGGCCTCGTAGGCGTCGTACCACGAGACCGCCGCAAGGTCTACAAGATGCGGACAGTCATCGAGTCCGTGGTCGACACGGGCTCGTTCTTCGAGATCGGGAAGGGCTGGGGCCGCTCGGCCATCTGTGGCCTGGCGCGCCTCGACGGTTGGCCCGTGGCAGTGCTCTCCAACGACCCCTACCACTACGGAGGCGGTTGGACTGCTGACTCCGCCAACAAGGTGACGCGGCTCGTCGACCTCGCCGAGACCTTCCACCTGCCAGTGGTCCACCTGGTCGACAACCCGGGCTTCGTGATTGGAAGCGAGGCCGAGAGGGCGGCGACCATCCGCCACGGTGCCCGCACCCTCGCTGCAATCCACCAGGCCACGGTTCCGTGGTGCACGGTCATCATCCGCAAGGTGTTCGGGGTGGCAGGTGCAGCTCACACAGCCGGAAACCGCTTTTTCTACCGGTACGCCTGGCCCTCCGGGGACTGGGGTTCGTTGCCGGTCGAGGGTGGGGTGGCAGCCGCCTACAGGTCCGAAATCGAGGCCTCAGATGACCCGAAGGCGCTTGTTGCCGAGATTACCGAGCGCCTCAACACGGTGCGGTCGCCGTTCCGGACAGCCGAGGCCTATCTGGTGGAGGAGATCATCGACCCGGCCGAAACCAGGCCTCTTCTCTGCGAGTTCGCCAACCTGGCAGCGCCCCTCCGCACAGCCGGACCGGCCGGCTTCCCCTACAGGCCCTGAGCAGACTCGATTACGGCCACCGGGCTGTCCTGGGAGACCTGGTCGCCCTCGGTTACCGACAACTCGGCGATGGTTCCGTCAACCGGAGCCTCCACGGGAATCTCCATCTTCATGGATTCCAGCACCATCACCTGATCTCCGGACGAAACCGTGTCACCCACGCCGACGACTACCTTCCACACGACACCGGTAACCGGTGACTCAACGTCCACTCTGGCCATCTGGCGAGTCAACCAGACCGACAGCACCGTGCCAGCACCGGAGTGAGCGTGGCCGGGCATGATGTGGGGATGAGCACCTGCCCCACGATTGAGACCGAGCGGCTGACAATGCGTGCCTTCAGCCGGCCCGGACCGGCGTATCGACCTCGGGCCCCACGGCTCGGAGCAGGTCACAGTCGCCGCCGCTGTCTGATTCGAGCGTCGCTGCTCCGGACACGATCATGGTGGCGTCGGCGGCCAGGATGCCGCTGTCGGCCCAGGCGTCGAACACGTACACGGCCCCGGTCGAGGGTCGCAGAAGGGCAGGGGTCCGGAGGCCGTCACAGCCGCGCCCGCCGGGGTCGGCCCAGTCGCCGACCACGACGACATCGCCGATGCTTCCGAGTTGGAAGCGCTGGCCGTCGTGTTCAACGACGGGCCCATCGGGAGAAACCGTGGGAACCACGACAGGGGCGATCGTGGCACGTTCGCCGCCACGGATCGCCACGATGCCCGCCGCAATCGCAGCAACCCCGGTGGCGGCAGCCGCCACCTTCCACAGCCTGCCGGCTGACCTGCCGGTTCCGGTAACCCTGGCCCTGATGCTCTCGTCGAGGTCCGGGGGAGGCTCGTCGTTTCCTGCCTCTTCTTGAAAGGCGATGCTCANCTCGGCCAGGCGGGCCGCGATGTCACCGGCGGTCTCGTGGCGCACCGGTCGAAACGCCTTGCTCAGGCGTTTCCTGCGCCGCAGCTCGGTTGCGTTGTCCGACGGCCGGAGGCGTCCGTGGGCATCGATCAGGAGCGAACCGAGGGCACCNATGTCGTCGTCGGCCATGTCGCCGGGCGCAACGACCCTTGCACTGGTGAACCCACTCAGAACCGGAAGGCCTCTCTCGTCCACCAGAACAACATTCGACCTGAGGTCCCCGTGTGCCACGCCAGCGCGGTGCACCTCGGCGATTGTGCGGGCGAGCGCTGAGCCGAGCCGGCAGAGTGCCACAGCGTCAACCATGGGTTGTGTCGCCATGTCGGGGTGGCAGGCCTCGCCCAGCCGCAACTCGGCCCTGTCTCCACGCCTCTGGAAACCCAGCAGGACCACAACCCCGGGGAGTTGCACATCGGCCAGGATGCGGGCCTCGTGCTCCATGCGGTCGGCTGAGGTCCGGTCGTCTGCGCTCTGGACGGTTTCGTCCCGGTCGCTCAAGGTGGTGCCCTCACTGGTCGCGGGTTCCCAGTGACCCCACTGGAACCGGCACGACCCCTCCGTCGTCGAGGCGTCCGACCAGCAGGTCCAGGGCCCCCAGAACCTTGCGGGCGAGCAGAGCGCCGGTGCCCGGACTGCCGTTGGTGGGGTCGGTCCACACGAGCGGGCTCTCGAGGTTGGCCGGGGTGGCCCGGTCAAGGCGGCGGGCCTCGCGTCGGGCCGTGCGACGACCTGTGGTCGGTTCTGCCAGGAGGATGGGAAGCAGGCGCGAAGCCGAAATGCCGGCATCACCAAGATTGGACAGAAGGCGTTCCATGGACCTGGTTGCATGTTCACCTGTGCCGCCGACCACTACCACCAGGTCGGCCAGCGACATGACCATCCGACAGGGTTCTCCGGGGGTGGAGGGCCCGAGCGCCTGGCCCGGTGGGGTCAGGTCGATCAGTGGATCCACGTCGACGACAGAGACCAGATGGTGGCGACGCAGGTTCACGAGCGTGGCCCTAAGGCTGGGCCCGCCGATGGAGGGCCAGTCGCGGCGGCGACGTAGGCCGGGAATGAGCCCGTAGGGCCGGTCGGTGGGCCTGACAATCAACTTGTCGAGCCCCGCCCGGTCGGGGTCGCCGCCCCGGTGGGCCTGGGTGGCTGCCTGCAGGTCGGGTCCGAGATGGTCGTCGGGCAGGCCGTGGAGGAAGGCCTGATCGGCCTCGAGGCATGCATCGAGCAGCAGAACCGATCCCCGCATTCTGGGATCGTTCCCCAGGCCTGCTGCCAGGTGACGGGCAAGTACNGAGGCGCCGGTACCTCCGGGACCGGTTACGGCCACGAGACGCCCCGACCAACCGTGGGAAGCGGACTCGGGCGGACCTGAACCCAGCTCGAGGTGGTCGGTGGCCAGGATCGGGGAGGCATGGTGGCTGAGCAACTGCCTGAAGGCGTCAACGGGCAGGTCACTGCCGATTACGGCGGCGGCTCCGAGCGTGACCCACCTTGGTGNCTCGTCGTCTCCTCCGACGACCACCACAGGGCAGCCTGCCGAGGTTGCCCTGCTGATCACCTCGCGGTCGAGGCCGACGGTTCGATGGTCGACAAACAGCGCTGAGAACAGGCGGCCGGTTCCCAGCCGGTTGAACAGATCTGCCGCACCCGTGCAGAGGATGAACTCTGAGGAGTGACCGTGATGCTCCAGGCGTTGACAGATGGTGGTGGTCCAGGCGGGGNTTCCTGAAGCCAGCCCGAGGAGCACGTGACGCTGTCCGTTCACCGGTGCGACCATACCGGAGGGCCAGTGAGGTCTCCAGCGGGTGTGGTGCGCATGTTGCAGAGGATAGGAGAATGATCTAGAGTTACCGACATGGTACAGAATGAGACGGGTTTACCCGGAGAGGCAGACGAGGTGGAGTGGATGAGCACCGAGGCGGCGGCTCGGCGCCTCGGGGTCAACCCCCGAACCATCTACAGCTTCATCGACAGGGGTGACCTGAAGGCCTACCGCTTTGGGAGGGTCATCAGGCTCAAGTCCGACGATGTGGCAGCTTTCGAGGCAGCCTGCCAGATCCAACCGGGCACCCTCGGGCACCTGATCCAGGAGTGACTGCAGGGCGCTGAGCTACCGCAGTGGAATACTCCTACGGCGATAGGGTTATTCCTGTACGACCGGAGCCGTAGAACCGACACCGGTGCTCCACAACCAGCCGACCAAGTCCGCCCCGAGGTCCTGTGCCGAACGCCTTCAACCCTTCTGTATCGGCAGCGCTGCCCGGGCCCGCATGGCTTGTCGGACTCCGCAGAGAGGTTGTCGATGGCATTGGTGACGTGGCCCCCCCGAGTACCGACGAGGAGGTCTGGAGGTACTCACGAATCGGGGACCTCGACCTTGACAGGTTCCAACCCCTCGCCGCCCAGACCCCACTCGTCGAACCGCTCATGGCCCCGGGTGCCAACGATTCGAACGCCGCCACCGTGGTGCTGCGAAACGGCTGGCTCGACGAACCCTCGATCTCCACAGAGGCGGCAGCACTCGGCGTAACCGTCGGGCGAATCGGCGACCTCGGTGACGGTGCCGCATGTTTCGCCTCGGTGCTCTCCNCCCCGGTGGATCTGTTTGGCCACCTGAACCGCGCATTCGGACCCGAACCGCTCGCCGTGGTGGTTCCCGACGGGGTCCGTCTGGATGCACCGATCGTGGTTCGGGTACACACCGATGCCGACTCGGCGGCGTTGTTTCCGCGCCTGTACGTGCGATGCGGAGCCGAAACTGACGTGACCGTGGTCGAGCACCACACCTCGTCTTCCGGGGCCGTCTCGATGGTGGCACCCGTGCTCGAGGCACAGGTCGAGGCTGATGCCCGGCTGAGACATGCGCTGGTTCAGGACCTCGGAACAGGGATGTGGAACCTCGCCCACCAGGCATTCCGGGTAGACCAGAACGCAACCGTTGAGACCTTCGTAGCCGGTCTGGGCGGCTGCTACGCAAGGACCCGGACCGACTGTCGCCTGGTCGGCCGCGGCGCCGAGGCCCGCCTGACTGCCGCCTACTACGGCGAGCATGACCAGACACACGACTTTCGAACCTTCCAGGAGCACGCCGCTCCCGACACGACGAGCGAGCTGTTGTTCAAGGGCGCCCTCGACGGAACCTCCAGATCTGTCTACTCAGGTCTCATCAGGGTCGACCCCGAGGCGGTGCNTACCCGCGCCTACCAGACCAACAGGAACATCAAGCTGTCCGCCGACGCATGGGCACACAGTGTGCCCAACCTCGAAATCGAGACCGACGACGTTGTCTGCAGTCACGCATCGACGGTGTCGCCTGTCGACGAGGACCAGCTCTTCTACCTGGAGAGTCGAGGGGTTCCCACCACGATCGCCGAGAGGTTGCTGGTCGAGGGCTTCTTCGACGACGTGATCAGCCGGGCTCCCAGCGAGACGGTCGGGCTCGCCCTGAGGGCTGCTCTCGTGGAGCGTCTGGACCGGCGTATGCGCACTTCCAGGCCCGAGGCGGCAGCATGAACAGCGTCCGAATCTGCGGACTTGCAGACATTCCCGACGGGACCGCCCGCCAGATCGAGGTAGACGGTTCCCCTGTGGCGCTGGTGCGAATCGGTGACCGCATGCTGGCAGTGGCGGACACCTGTACCCATGCCGAGGTGTCCCTCTCCGATGGCGATGTCGATGTCGAGGACTGCACGATCGAGTGCTGGAAGCACGGAAGCCTGTTCTCGCTTGAGACCGGAGAGGCCCTGACCCTTCCTGCAACACAGCCCGTGGAGGTGTTTGCCGTGCGTATAGACGGTGACGACATAGTCATGGAGGAGCAATGACCTCCGAAAGGGCTCTGTGCATTGAGGGGCTGTGTGCAAGGGTCGGTGACACCCACATCCTCGGCGGAATAGACCTCAAGGTCAGGCCGGGCGAGGTCCACGCCATCATGGGCCCCAACGGGTCTGGCAAGTCCACGCTCTCGCATGTCCTCATGGGCAGGTCGGGCTACGAGGTGACTGCAGGATCGGTGACGCTTGATGGAACCGACCTTCTGGTGCTCGCACCGTGGGAACGGGCACAGGCAGGCCTCTTTCTTGCCCTCCAGCACCCGACCGAGGTACCCGGCGTGAGCCTCGAGTCGATGCTCGTCGAGGCGGCAGTCGCCGGAGGTCGCGACCCCGACGGAATACACGTGGCGCTGGAGGTCGAGGCTGAGCGCATCGGCTTTGACCAGAAGTTCCTGGACCGTGCTGTGAACGTCGACCTCTCGGGCGGCGAGAAGAAGCGCAACGAGGCCCTCCAGATGTCAGTGATTCGACCGCGCTATGCGGTGCTCGACGAGATCGACTCCGGGTTGGACGTTGATGCCCTTGCGGCAGTGGCCCGCCGCGTACAGGACGCCACTGACGAGACCGGGTTGGGTGTGCTCGTCATCACNCACTTCAGTCGCCTGCTGGAGGTCCTCGAACCGGACAGGGTGCACGTGCTCTCGCACGGTCGGATTCGTGCATCCGGAGGACCTGAACTGGCTGAACANCTCGAGGCCGAGGGCTACACGGGGATCCTCGGAGAAGCTCTCGACGCACCCGAGGTGGCTGTCGAGCTGGGCCTCGGGCCCGACCCGTTCGCCGACCCCCTGGCCTGACCTCAGGCGGTTGCCTCGTTGATGCCCTGGTCGAGGGTGTTCCATGCCAGGGTGGCGCACTTGATGCGTACCGGAAACTTGACTACGCCGCGCAGTGCCTCGAGGTCGCCAAGGCCTACACCTGATCCCACTGCCTCGTCGGAGGGGTCGTGGTCGGAACCTTCGAGGTCGTCACCGTGGATCGACATCATCGCCTTGAAGGCGCTGATCACCNGCCGGGCCTCGTCGACGGTCCTGCCGCGTACAGCGGTGGTCATCATGGAGGCAGACGACTGGCTGATCGAACAGCCCTGACCGGAGATACTCACATCGCAGATCCTGTCAGCGTCGACGTGCAGGAAGACCTGGACCTCGTCGCCACACAGAGGGTTGAAACCCTCGGTCACGTGGGCAGGAGGGGTTTCCAGNTCACCGCGGTTTCTGGGGTTGCGGTAGTGGTCGAGGATTATCTCGCGATAGAGGTCTTCTAGTCCTGCCAAGTTCTTGCTCCAGGGTCGGATGGGGGTCAGGCGGGTTGGTGGGAGAAGAACTCGCCGGCTTCGGCGAGCGCATCCGATAGTACGTCCACGTCTGACTCGTNGTTGTATATGTAGACGGATGCCCGCGCCGTTGCACCCACTCCGAGCAGTTTCATGAGGGGCTTGGCACAGTGGTGGCCGGCCCGCACACAGACGCCTCGCTGATCGAGGACCTGGCTGAGGTCGTGCGGGTGGACATCGCGGTAGCAGATGGACAGGACCCCGCCGCGGTCACCTGCGTCGGTCGGACCGTGGATGACCAGGTCGTCGCCATGGCGTTCGTTGAGTGTGCGCAGCGCATAGTCGGTGAGCAGGCTCTCGTGGGTCCGAACAGCGTCCATGCCGATTGCCTCCAGGTAGGAGACGGCGGCGCCCAGTCCGATGATCTCGGCGATCGGCGGCGTTCCGGCCTCGAACTTCCATGGAAGCTCGTTCGGAACGAAGCCCTCTCTGGTGACGTTCAGGATCATCTCGCCGCCACCCAGGAAGGGAGGCATTGCGTCGAGCAGTTCCGAGCGACCCCACAACACGCCGATGCCCGTGGGTCCACACATCTTGTGGCCGGTGAACGCCATGAAGTCGCAGGTCCATGCCGCTACATCGGTCGGAAGGTGCGGTACCGCCTGGCTGCCGTCGACGAGGCACAGGGCACCGGCTGCATGCGCGGCATCGGCCAGCTGGCGTACCGGTGTAAGCGTGCCGAGCACGTTCGACGCTGCAGAGAAGGCGAAAAGGCTCACCCCGTCGAGCAGCTGGTCGAGGTCGGTCAGGTCCAGGCGGCCGTCGTCGGTGAGGGGAAGCCAGCGGATCTCGACGCCCCGCTCAGAGGCCAACTGTTGCCACGGAACGATGTTGGCGTGGTGTTCAAGTGCCGTGATGAGGACGGCATCGCCCTCGCCCAGGTTTTCCCGCCCCCAGGAATACGCGACGAGGTTGATCGCCTCGGTGGCGTTCTTCGTGAAGATGACCTCGTTGGCAGACGGTGCCCCGATGAATCGCTGAATGCGAGCCCGTGCGTCCTCGGTGGCAGAGGTTGCCAGTTCGGCAATGTGGTAGGCGCCCCGGTGGACGTTTGCGTTGATCTCCTCGTAGTAGCGGTTGAGGGTGTCGATGACCAGGCGGGGCTTCTGGGAGGTGGCAGCGGAATCCAGGTACACGATCGGATGGTCGTTCACCTGACGGTTCAGCAGTGGAAAGTCGGCCCTGACAGCGGCTGTGTCGAACGGGGTCCCGGTGCTGTCGGCTGGGAGAGTCATCGGAAGGCCTCGTAGCCGTCGCGTTCAAGACGCTCGGCAATCTCCATGCCGCCCTCGGCGACGATCCGGCCATCGACGAGGATGTGGACGACGTCTGGTTCCAGGTGTCGCAGCAGTCGCTGGTAGTGGGTGATTGCGACCACGCCCAGTTCGGAGCGCTCCTTTCTGACTTCGGCAACGCCGTTGGCGACCACCTCGAGGGCGTCAATGTCGAGCCCGGAGTCGGTTTCGTCGAGGATCGCCAAATCCGGTTCGAGGATCGCCATCTGGAGGATCTCGTTGCGCTTCTTCTCGCCTCCTGAGAAGCCCTCGTTGACATAGCGGTCGGCGAATGCCGGATCCATGTCGAGGCGGTCCATCCAGTCCATTATCGCCAGGCGCAACTCGAGCACCGAGAGGTCGATGCCCTTGCGGGCCGACAGGGCCTGTCGGAGGAAGTTGATCACCGACACGCCGGCGATCTCGAGCGGATACTGGAAGGCCAGGAAGATGCCGGCCTTGCCTCGAATATCGGTGGACCAGTCCGTGATGTCGTCACCGCGGAAGCGGACCGAACCGCCTGTTACCAGGTACTCGGGGCTGCCGAGGAGCACCGAGGCGAGGGTCGACTTGCCCGAGCCGTTGGGCCCCATGATGGCGTGGACCTCGCCACTGCCGACCACGAGGTCGATGCCGCGCAGTATCGGGGTGCCGTCGGTGGTCGAGGCGTGCAGGTCCGATATCTCGAACAGGGGAGCGGCATCGGGCCCGGCAGTCATGGTGACCAGCCTACGGGCCTGTCCGATTAACCCTATGCCCATAGGAGTAATGGTTGGGGCTGAACACCGGTCACCAGCCCCGGCTCACCCATTCGTCGAGGTTCGGCGATTCGGCGCCGATGCTGGTGTCGTCGCCATGACCCGGCATGACGATGGTGTCGGGGTCGAGGGCCGCGAAGAGCCTGCGGTCGATCGACTCGATGATCGACTCGAAGTCGCCTCCCTCAAAGGTCGTTGCCCCCGGTCCGCCGGGGAAGAGGGTGTCACCCGAGAACACGACCGGAGAGCCCTCGATCCTGAAGCAGATCGAACCGGGTGTATGGCCGGGGGTGCAGATTGTGTGCAGGGAAAGGCGGCCCACCCTGATGACGGTCTCGTCCTCGAGCAGATAGTCGTAACTCGGGAGCATTGAGGCGTCGGCAGCGGTAACCCCAACCTGGTAGCCGGCATCGCGGACAGCCGGAACCGCCTGTATGTGGTCCCAGTGGCCGTGTGTCTCCAGCACGGTTCGGACGTCGAGTGCCCGACACAGGTCAAGCAACTTCTCGTGCTCGTTGGCGGCGTCCAGCAGAACCGACTCGCCGGTCTGGCGGCATCGAAGCACGAACACGTTGTTCTCATACGGACCCACGACCAGTTTGTGGATCTCGGCCTGGGTGTCGCTGTAGTGGAGGGTGTCGCTCATGGGGACATTGTGTCCGACCCGGCGGGCTGTTGCGACAACTCGCCGGATGTGGCCGTAGGCGGGGTCGGCTGGTAGAACATCTCCGTTGGTGGATCCCATGACCAAGGAGAGCGTCGGGTGAACTTCGCATTCAGTGAGGAACAGGAGCAACTGCGCGAGTTCGTGCGCCAGTTCCNCGAGAACTACTCCCCGGAAGCCACTGTCAGGGAACTGATGGAGACCGAGGACGGCTACGACCCGGAAACCTGGTCGATGATGGCCGAGCAGTTGGGTCTTCAGAGCCTCATCATTCCCGAGGAGCACGGTGGCCAGGGCTTTGGCTACGTGGAACTGTCGGTGGTGCTCGAGGAGATGGGACGGGCACTGTTGTGTGCGCCGTTCTTTTCCACGGTTGTCCTGGCGGCAAACACCCTCATCCACTGTGGCGATGACGCGGCCGCAGCCGACCTCCTCCCCGGCATCGCCAGCGGCGAGACCATCGCCACCCTTGCGTTCACCGAGGAGAGCGGCCGATGGGGCGAGGACGGAATAGAGATGGAGGCAGTCGCCGACGGTGACTCATGGAGCCTCTCTGGTACCAAGATGTATGTGCTCGACGGCCACGTCGCCAACCTGATCCTGGTCGCAGCCCGCACAGGTGCCGGTGTGTCGCTCTTCAGCGTCGACGCCGATGCCCCCGGCCTCAGCCGGACGGCTCTGGCAACCATGGACACCACCCGCAAGCAGGCGCGCCTCGACTTTGACAACGTCAGCGCAAGCCTCATCGGAACCGACGGTGGAGGATGGGCGGTGCTGGAGAGGGTCCTCGACCTGGCTGCGGTGGCCCTTGCTGCCGAACAGGTTGGCGGTGCCCAGATATGTCTGGACACGTCCGTGCAGTACGCCAAGGACCGGGTGCAGTTCGGGCGTCCGATCGGGAGTTTCCAGGCCATCAAGCACAAGTGTGCCGACATGCTCCTCGAGGTGGAGTCGGCCAAGTCGGCTGCCTACTACGCAGCATGGTGCGCAGCCGAGTTGAACGATGAGCTTCCGTCGGTTGCCTCGCTCGCAAAGGCCTACTGCTCCGAGGCCTACTTCCACACGACCGCTGAGAACATCCAGATCCACGGTGGCATCGGTTTCACCTGGGAGCACTCGGCACACCTCTACTTCAAGCGGGCCAAGAGCTCAGAGTTGCTGTTCGGTGACGCCACCTACCACCGCGAGTTGCTTGCCCAACGCATAGGTATCTGAGAGGCAGGCCCGCCGGCTTCCGGCTGTCGCCACCTGTACCGCTGACGGGGCTGGCATGATCAGGCGATGATCTGGATCTTCGTCGTCGTTGCGGTGCTTGTAGTCGTGGCGGTCGGCTTCGTGGCGGTCGGATCGGCGTTGGGTCGTCTCGAGACAACCGTGCTGCCCGCAGTGTTCGAGGTGGACGATGTCGTGGAGTGGATCTCTGAGCGCCTTCCCGATGAGGCAGCCGGGCAGCTCAGCCGGTCAGACGTGGCGGTCATCGTGGGCTGGTACCTGGACTACTTCGGGTCGGTGGGCCTCGCAACCGAACACGGCCAGGAACTCGGCGATGCCGCNATCGATGAGGGAACCGACAGGGTCGTTGCCCGCCTGGATGATGCCCTCGAAGTTCTCGTTGCACGTGGCGTTGCTGAGCCTGAGCCGTTGGATGCGCTCTCTGTGGCGGTCGTGGTTGACCTGCTGGGTGTCTACATGGCCGAGATGGGTGCAATCGGAGGGACCGCCGGCCAGGTTGGCGACAGGTAGCGTCTGGGCATGATCGACCGTGGTGCCCCTGTCTTTGTAGCGGGACACAGGGGACTTGTCGGTTCAGCGGTCGTGCGACGCCTGACCGAGGCCGGATTCTCCGACCTTCGCACCGTGAGCCGTGAGAACCTCGACCTCCGCGACCAGTCGGCTGTTGAGGCCTGGTTCAGGGCTGAGGAGCCCCGCTACGTGTTNCTCGTGGCCGGCACGGTTGGCGGCATCATGGCCAACAGCACACGGCCCGCNGAGTTCCTCTACGACAACCTGATGATCCACGGAACCGTGGTCCACGCCAGCCACCTCGTGGGCGTAGAGAAGCTCCTCTACCTGGGGAGTTCATGCATCTACCCGCGCCTGGCCGAACAGCCCATCGTGGAAGAGGCGCTGCTGGGCGGGCCGCTGGAGCCAACCAACGAGGGATATGCCTTGGCGAAGATTGCAGGCATCAAGCTCTGCGAGGGNTACAGGCGCCAGTACGGCGACGACTTCGTCTCGGCCATGCCCACGAACCTCTACGGTCCCGGCGACAACTTCGACCTGGAGGGCGGACACGTTCTGCCGGCCCTGATGCGCCGCTTCCACGAGGCGAACCGTGCAGGGGTCGGAGAGGTCCAGATCTGGGGGACCGGCTCTGCCCGAAGGGAGTTCCTGCACGTCGACGACCTGGCCGACGCCTGCCTGCACATCATGGACAACTACTCGGAGATCGGCCACCTGAACGTCGGAACAGGNGAGGACATCTCGATACGCGAGTTGGCCGAAATGGTCCGCGACCTTGTGCACCCCGGGGCTGACCTGACCTTCGACCACACGAGGCCCGACGGCATGCCCCGCAAGGTGCTTGACGTCTCGAGGCTCACCGATCTGGGCTGGACCGCATCCATCCCGTTGGAGTCGGGACTGGCATCCACGTTCGAATGGTTCAGGCAGGCGATGTCTGACGGAACCGCCCGGCTCTAGAGCCTCGGGCGGTGCTACTGCTGCTTGGACCTTCCGGCGGCCTTCTGGGCCTTCTTCCACTGTCTGACCGTTGCAAGGGCCTCCGGGCCGTCGATGTCAGCCACCGAGCGGGGAGTGTCGTCTGAGAACGGGCCGGCGGCATCCTGCCAGCCGTCGGGTGCCACCCCCATGCGCTTTGCGAGAACGGCGGTGAAGATCATCGCCTTCTCGTCGCCGTAACCGGGCAGATCCACAAGGCGATCAAGCAACTCCGCCCCGGAGGCGGCAGTGTTCCAGAGGCGGGCTGCGTCGCCGTCGTAGTTGTCGACGACGTGTTGGCAGAGGGCCCGGATGCGTCTGGCCATCGAACCGGGAAACCGGTGTACAGCCGGCCTGGTTCGGCACGCGGTCTCAAACAGGTCGGGGTCGATGGCTGCCATTGCCGAGGCATCAAGTGAGCCGAGCCGTTCAAGAAGCGTGGCCGGCCCGCGGAAGGCCCACTCCATCGGCACCTGCTGGTCGAGAAGCATTCCTATGAGAAGTGCCAGCGGGTCAGAGTTGACCAGGTCGTCGGCGTGTGGGTCGCCTGTTACGGCGAGAGTTCCGGGCATCCGGGAAACCTACTTATCGGAGTGCCCGATGCTGTGACCCGTTGCCGGTACCGAATCGTGCCTACCCGGATCGGCCAGGTCGACGTCGATCCCGTGCAGCGCGATCGCCTCGGCGACGACTGATGGATCGATGTCACCTGTCTCGGCCAGAGCCGACAGAACGGCAACCACGACGTGGCCGGTATCGACCTCGAAGAAGCGGCGGAGTGCCTCGCGNGTGTCGCTGCGCCCAAAGCCGTCGGTGCCGAGAACGTGGAATGGTCTCGGCACCCACCTGGCGACCTGGTCGGGGACGGCCTTCATGAAGTCCGTGACCGCCACAACCGGGCCCGCCCCGTCAGACAGCAACCTCGCCACCAGTGGTTCGACGCGGTCTCCGTGGGGGTGGAGGCGGTTGTGGCGTTCGGTTTCGAGGGCCTCTTCACGCAGTCGCTTGTACGAGGTTGCACTCCAGAGGTCGACACCGACACCCCAGCGGTCGGCCAGTTCATCGGCGGCTTCCGTTGCCGCCAGGTGGGCAGGTCCGGAAAACACCAGGGTGGCCGAAACCGGCCGCTCCGGTGCATCGGTCATCTTGTAGAGACCGGNGACGATGTCGGCAGGGGTCACATGGTCTGGACGGGGCGGCATGACGTGGGGCTGGTTGTAGACGGTCACGTAGTAGAAGATGTCCTCGTTGGCCTCGGGGTCCTCGCTGCCGTACATGCGCTCGAGGCCGTCNTCGACGATGGCGGCCAGCTCGTAGGCGAAAGCAGGGTCGTACGACTGGCATGCGGGCACCGTCGAGGACAGAACATGGCTGTGGCCGTCCAGGTGCTGCAGGCCTTCGCCTGCGAGTGTCGTCCGTCCGGCGGTGGCCCCCATGAGAAAGCCACGGGCCCTGGAGTCGGCCGCCGACCAGATCAGGTCGCCGACCCGCTGGAAACCGAACATGGAGTAGAACGTGAAGAACGGGATCATCGGAACACCGAGGTTGGCGTAGCTGGTGCCAGCGGCGATGAAGCTGGAGAGGGAGCCGGCTTCGGTAATTCCCTCTTCGAGGAGTTGGCCGTCGGTGTCCTCGCTGTAGGAGAGCAGCAGCTCGTGGTCGACGGGTTCGTAGAGCTGGCCGAAGGGTGCGTAGATGCCGAACTCCCGGAACAGGGAGTCCATGCCGAATGTGCGGGCCTCGTCGGGGACGATGGGCACCACCCTCGGACCGAAGGACTCGTCGCGAAGTAGATCGCGGAGCAGGCTGGTGAGGACCATCGTGGTCGACACCTCGCGACCCTCGGACCCCTTTGAGAGACCCAGGAAGACCGACGGGTCAGGGAGGGTGGCCGGGCGTCTGTCCCGAATTCGTCGCTTCGGGATGGAGCCTCCGAGTGCCCGCCTCCGCTGCATCATGTACTCGAACTCGGGGCTGTCCTCGGCAGGTCGGAAGTAGGGGGCCCTGTCCTCCTGGAGGGACGACTCCGGGATCTCCTCTTCCAGGTGCAGGCGTTCACGCAGGTCGAGAATCTGCGACGAGGTCATCTTCTTGATCTGGTGGGTGGCGTTGCGGGCCTCGAAGCCCTCGCCGAGGGTCCATCCCTTGATGGTCTTTGCGAGGATCACCGTTGGGGCGGCGTTCTCCTCGGTTGCCGCCCGGTAGGCGGCGTAGATCTTCTGGTAGTCGTGGCCACCTCGGGGAAGGTCGCGCAGTTCATCGTCGCTGAGGTGGTCGACCATGGCCCGTAGACGTGGGTCCGGCCCGAAAAAGTGTTCGCGGACGTAGTCGCCACCCTCGGCCGCAAGGCGCTGGTATTCGCCGTCGACGGTGGTGTTGAACTTGTTGAGCAGCACGCCGTCGAGGTCTCTCTGAATGAGGTCGTCCCAGGCGGAACCCCAGATGACCTTGATCACGTTCCAGCCTGCACCGCGGAATACGCCCTCGAGTTCCTGGATGATCTGGCCATTGCCACGTACAGGCCCATCGAGGCGCTGCAGGTTGCAGTTGACCNCCCACACCAGGTTGCCGAGGCCCGATCGTCCGGCGAGAGAGATGGCGCCGAGGGTCTCCGGTTCGTCGGTCTCACCGTCGCCGAGGAAGCAGAAGACACGTGAGGCGGAGGTGTCGTCAATCTGGCGATGCTCCAGGTACTTGTTGAAGCGTGCGTGGTAGATGGAGTTGATGGGTCCGAGGCCCATCGACACCGTGGGGTACTCCCAGAAGTCGGGCATCAGACGGGGGTGGGGGTAGCTCGAGAGGCCCTGCCCGGAGATCTCCATGCGGAACCTGTCGAGGTGGTGGTCTTCGAGCCGCCTCTCCAGGTATGCCCGTGCGTAGACGCCCGGTGTGGCGTGACCCTGGAAGTAGACGTGGTCGCCGGGTTGTCCGTCGTCCTTGCCCCGGAAGAACCAGTTGAACCCGACCTCGTAGAGCGACGCTGACGAGGCGAAGGTGGAGAGGTGTCCGCCTATGCCGTCAGATGTCTTGTTGGCGTTGATGACCATGGCGGCGGCGTTCCAACGGATGAACGCACGTATGCGGCGTTCAATGTGTTCGTCGCCGGGAAACCAGGGCTGNTCTGCCGTAGCGATGGTGTTCACGTACGGGGTCCAGGTTGGTGGCGCGTTGCCGACGTTCAACTCGCCTGCGCGTTCCATCAGGCGGGCGAGCATGAAACGCGCCCTGGAGCGCCCGGCCCGGTCCACGAGGGCGTCAAAGGAGTCGATCCACTCGCGGGTCTCTTCGGGATCGCCATCTGGCAGTTGGTGGGTGAAGCCGTCGATCACGCCATTGATCATGCCAGCACAAGCCTTCTCCCGCACCACGACAGGTCAACGGATGCTGGTTGCAGCCCGGTTAGGGTCGCCGCCGATGTCTGATCAGACGACAACCGTCTACACCGATGGTGCCTGCTCGGGGAACCCGGGGCCCGGTGGGTGGGCCTGGGTGGTTCCCGATGGTCCGTATGCGGCGGGCTTCGACCCGGAGACCACGAACCAGCGGATGGAACTGCGGGCGACGCTCGAGGCGATGAGGGCCTTTGACGGTCCGCTGCACGTCGTCAGCGACTCGACCTATGTCGTCCACTGCTTCAGGGACCGCTGGTGGGAAGGCTGGCTGCGGCGGGGTTGGAAGAACAGCCAGCGCAGGGATGTGGCAAACCGCGATATCTGGGAACCGCTCATTGCCCTCTACCGTGAGCGTGGTGATGTGACGTTCGAGTGGGTGAAGGGCCATTCGGACGACAGGTGGAACGATGAAGCCGACCGCCTGGCTGTAGAGGCCGCAACCCACCAGATGAACCTGCACGGGTAGGCATCGCGACCTCTCAAGAGGTGGGTGCGTGCACCGGTGCTGCTGGAGGGCGTAAGGTCTGGTCACCGAAGAAGGGAGGTGGTCCAGATCAGCAGCAGATCTTGTGGGACTTCGGAGGTGGGCGGCCGCTAGGCGGCGCTGGACCACTCGGCGAGAACACGCCGACCACCCCCGGACACCGATTGTCGACACTGGTCCCCGTCGACGCGAATGGTCGGATCCGGGAATACCAGAATCAATGTCTATGGCGTGAGGGCGTGCTCCGGCACGTCCTCCGTCGCGTCCGGGACGTCCCGGGGTCGCTAGCCTCGGCACCCATGGACAGACCTTCGGCCTTTTCTGAGAACCGCTTCCTCGGCGACAAGAGGACCCAGCAGGTCTATGACCTGGATGAGGTCGCCGACGAGGAGGCCATGGCGGTCGTGCTCGACGAGTTGATGTCGGCCGAGACCTTCATCTGCTTCGGGCCCGACACCCTGGCCGAGGCACGCAACCGCGGCTATCGCCTCAGGAGCGTCTAGCCGACGTCGGTTTACTCGGGGTGGCGGGCCTGGTGCCTGATCAGGTTGAGGGCGCTTCCGGCCCTGAACCACTCGATCTGGTCGACCGACATCGTGTGATTGGTGGCGATGTGGGTGTCGGTGCCGTCCTGGTGCGAGATGACGACGTTGACTGGCGAACCCGGAGCCAGTTCGGCGAGGCCGGTAATGGAGATGCGGTCGTGCTCACCGATCAGGTCGTAGTCAGCGGGGTCCGCGAACGTGAGTGCAACTACACCCTGCTTCTTGAGGTTGGTCTCGTGGATGCGTGCAAAGGAGCGTGCCANGACCGCCAGCGCTCCCCTGAAGCGTGGCTCCATGGCGGCGTGCTCACGCGATGAGCCCTCACCCATGTTCTCGTCGCCGATGGCAACCCATGGAATGCCAGCCTCGTGGTAGCGCCTCGCGATCTCGGGGAAGGTGCGGGTTTCGCCGTCGGTGAGGTCGAGGCCCGTTCCGACGTCGCCGGTGAATGCGTTGACGGCTCCCAGATACAGGTTGCCTGAGATGTTCTCGAGGTGCCCGCGGTAGCGCAGCCAGGGACCGGCCATGGAGATGTGGTCGGTGGTGCACTTGCCCTGTGCCTTTACCAGCACCGCCAGACCGGTGAAGTCTTCGCAGTTCCAGGCTGGGAACGGGGAGAGAACCTGGAGGCGGTCGCTGTCGGGGGAGAACGATACCTCGACGCTGCCCCCATCATCAGGGGGAGCCAGAAAGGTCGGTTGGCCGGGATCGAACCCGTCGGCAGGCAGTTCCTCGCCGGCACCCACCGTGAGCCGGACCTGCTCACCGGCGTCGTTCGTGAGGGTGTCGTTGGCGGGATCGAAGTCGAGCCGGCCGGCAAGGGTGAGGGCAATGACGGTCTCTGGCGAGGTCACGAAGGCGTGGGTTGTGGAGTAGCCGTCGTTCCGCTTGGGGAAGTTGCGGTTGTAGCTGGTGACGATTGAGTTGGGTACCCCGTCTGGAAGGTCCTGACGGTCCCACTGGCCTATGCACGGACCGCACGCGTTGGCCAGCACTGTTGCCCCGAGCGCCTCGAAGTCGGCGAGCAGGCCGTCGCGTTCGATCGTGGCCCTGACCTGCTCGGAGCCGGGCGTGATCAGAAGCGGCGCCTTGGCTGTGAGGCCCTTGGCGACGGCGTCGCGGGCGATGCCGGCGGCTCGCGTTATGTCCTCATAGCTGGAGTTGGTGCAGGATCCGATGAGGCCTGCGCTGACCTCGAGCGGCCAACCGTTGGCGGTGGCCTCAGCCCCCAGCTCGGCCAGCGGCCTGGAGAGATCCGGTGTGTGTGGTCCGTTGATGTGGGGCGACAGCGCTGAGAGGTCGATGTGGATGACCTGGTCGAAGAAGCCCTCCGGGTGGATCTCGACCTCGTCGTCGGCCCTCAGGTGAGCGGAAACGGAGTTGGCGGCATCGGCGAGCGCCTCTCGGCCGGTTGCCTTGAGGTAGCGGCTGATGGAGTCGTCGTAGGCGAACAGTGAGGTGGTGGCTCCGATCTCGGCACCCATGTTGCAGATGGTGGCCTTGCCGGTGGCTGAGAGGCTGCGGGCACCCGGGCCGAAGTATTCGACAATTGCACCTGTGCCGCCCTTGACGGTCAGGATGTCGGCAACCTTCAAGATGATGTCCTTGGGGGCGGCCCAGCCACTCAGCTCTCCGGTCAGGTGGATGCCGATCAGCTTGGGCCACTTCACGTTCCAGGGGTTGCCGGTCATCACGTCGACTGCATCGGCACCACCGACGCCGATGGCCACCATGCCCAGGCCGCCGGCGTTGGGGGTGTGGCTGTCGGTGCCGATCATCATGCCGCCGGGGAAGGCGTACTGCTCCAGTACCACCTGGTGGATGATTCCCGATCCGGGCTTCCAGAAACCGGCTCCGTAGCGGGCACAGACCGACTCGAGGAAGTCGTACACCTCGGCGTTGTCGNCGACGGCGGCGAGCAGGTCCTGGGTGGCTTCGAACCGGGCCGAGATGAGGTGATCGCAGTGGGTGGTGGTCGGAACCTGGACCTCGTCGAGGCCGGCGGTCATGAACTGCAGCCAGGCCATCTGGGCAGTTGCGTCCTGCATGGCGACACGGTCGGGCCTCAGGTCGACGTATGAGCCACCACGCTCCAGGTCCGAGCCCTCAGGGTCGTCGAGATGGTTCACGAGGATCTTCTCGGCCAACGTCACGGGCCTGCCCAGGCGCCTCCGGGCGATGCCTGCCCGCTCGTCGAGGGTCGAGTAGACACGGTTGACCAACTCGCTCGGGGTGCTGGCGGAGACGGCCATGGTTGTCAGAGGTCCTTCCGGTTGTGATGGGACAGGTTGCCTGCCCTGTCTGGAGGCTAGCGAGGAGGGGGTCGGGCCCACCCGGTCTCCCAAGCGGGGCCGCTGATAGGTTCCGGCAATGGGCATCGTGGACGAGGACGTGGTCAGGGTCCGTGAAGAGACCGACATGGTCCGCCTCATCACCCAGCACACGCAGCTCAAGAAGAGCGGTCGCCAGTGGATGGGCCTGTGTCCGTTCCATGGCGAGAAGTCGCCATCGTTTTCGGTCAACCAGGAAAAGGGCGTCTACTACTGCTTCGGCTGTCAGGTCAGCGGCGATGCCATCGACTTCGTAAGGGAAATGGAGAGCCTGGACTTCGCCGGTGCCATCGAGTACCTGGCGGGCCGTGCCGGCATCACGCTGCGCTACACGGACCGAAACGAGGGCAGGGCCCACAGCCGCAGAAAGCACCTGACCGAGGCGATCGGAAGGGCAGTGGCCTTCTACCATGATCTCCTTCTCACNGATCCTGGTGCCCGGCCGGCCCGCGAGTACCTGAGGTCGCGTGGGTTCGACGGCGATGTGGCCAGGCGCTTCTCGATCGGGTGGGCCCCCGACGACTGGTCACAGCTTGCCGGTCACCTGCAACTCTCCGATNCCGACCTGCAGGTAGCAGGACTTGGTGGAATCAACAGAAGAGGTGGACAGTACGACGCCTTTCGGGCCCGCATCATGTTTCCGATCTTCGACGAGCGGGACAACCCGGTCGGGTTTGGTGGCCGCAAGCTTCCCGAAGGCGAGGGCCCCAAGTACAAGAACACCTCAGATGCAGCCGAGACCTATTCCAAGAGCCGTGTCCTGTACGGCCTGAACTGGGCCAAGGCAGAGGCCAGCCGAAGTGACGAGATCGTCGTCTGCGAGGGCTACACCGATGTGATCGGCTTTCACCTTGCCGGTCTGGAGCGGGCGGTTGCCACCTGCGGCACGGCGATGACGCCTGACCACGCACGCAAGCTGGCGCGCTTCGCCCCACGAGTGGTGTTGGCATTTGATGCCGATGGAGCCGGGCAGTCGGCTGCTGAGCGCGTCTATGAGTGGGAGGAGGAGTTCGGCCTGCAGTTCGCGGTTGCGGACCTGCCTGCTGATGCAGACCCCGGAGACCTTTTCCGCACCGACCCCGAAGGACTCCGTCGGGCCGTGGAGCAGGCGCGACCGTTCCTCGAGTTCCGCATCGACAGGGTTCTCGGCAGGGGAGACATGAATACCGCCGAGGGTCGGGCCCACGCCGCCGAGGCGGCCGCTGCGCTGGTCGGTCAACACCCGAACACCCTGATCCGGGATCAGTACCTGGTGGGCATCGCCGACCGCTGTCTCCTTGACGTTGATCATCTCCGTCAGAGGATGCTCGACAGGAAGGCCTCGGCTGGCCAGACACCCGTTGGTGGGTCATCCAGGCCCGATGGAGGCGCAGCGGCGCCTGCCCCACCTGAACCGGTCGGCAGGCTGACACCGGAGACCCAGGCACTGCGTCTGCTGGCCCATAGGCCCGACGAGATCGCCGGACACCTGTCCGACGTGTTGTTCGACGACCTGACCTCGCTGGCCGTGTACCGGTCTCTGGCCAGCAGCGGCGATGTCCGCTCTGCCGTGTCTGTTCTCAACGCCGGTGAGGACGGTGGAGCAGCGGCCGCCCTGCTGGGGCGCCTTGCGGTGGAGGACGCGGGTGACGATGAGGCGGTCGGTGTCCTGAGCAGGCTGCTGTCGCTGGCTGCCGGCCGTCTGGCTGTCGAGTTGGAGGCTGTGTCACGCCGCGACGGGGACCTGGCCACCTACCAGCCCGCCATCTCATACCTCAGGACCCAGGTGATGGAAATGCGTGAACCGGGCCCCGACATCGCCGACCTGGAACCATTGCTACGGTGGTTGATCGACTATCGGGAGGGGAGGTCCGATGCCTGAGGCCGCCCCCGCTCCACAGAGGTGGACGGGGGTATCGGAGTTCGAGTTTGCCCGCCTACTCCGCCACGGCAGGGCCAAGGGCAGCCTGAGCCTCGACGAGATCATCGATGTTGTACGCGATGCCGAGCTGACACCTGACCTGATCCTCGGGATCAGAAGGGCCCTCGAGGCTGAGGGAATCGAGTTTGACGAAACCGTCACAATCGAAGATGACAGTGATGCTGAGGTTGTGCGCCTCAGCCGTGCCAGCCTCCCGACGCTCAGGGGGAACCAGGACNGCGCAGGCCGCGCCGATCAGGGCACGGGTGGCGACTCCACCCGCCTCTACCTGCGGGAGATCGGCAAGGTGGCCCTTCTCACCGCTGCCGACGAGGTGGAGTTGGCTGCGGCCATCCTGGATGGTGCAGAGGCCGAGGTGAGGATGGCGGACCTGGCCGTCTCGGGGAAGCTGAAGAGCCTTGAGCGACTTGAGTTGGTTCGCCTGCGACGACGCCAGCGCAACGGAGAGATGGCACGCGACCGCCTGACCCGGGCCAACCTGCGCCTGGTCGTCTCAGTGGCCAAGCGGTACAAGGGCAGGGGCCTTCCGCTGTTGGACCTGTTCCAGGAGGGGAACCTGGGCCTGATGCGTGCCGTCGAGAAGTTCGATGCATCCAAGGGCTTCAAGTTCTCCACCTACGCCACGTGGTGGATCCGTCAGGCGATCACGCGTGCGATCGCCGACCAGTCCAGGACCATCCGTATTCCGGTCCACATGGTCGACGCCATGAACCGTGTCCTGCGGGCCCAGAGGGACCTGTCCCAGGAGTTGGAGCGGCAGCCCACAACCGAGGAGATCGCCGACAGGGCGGTGGTGACCGACGACAAGGTCGAGGAACTGCTGAAGTTGGCCCGCGATCAGGACAACCCCCTGTCACTGGACTCACCTCTCGGTGAGGAGCACGATTCCAGCCTCGCGGACCTGCTTCCCGACCTGGATGCGGAGATGCCTGCTGATGCGGCAACACGCCTGATGCTCGGCGANGCGGTGCTCGAGGCACTGGACGAACTGGACGACCGCGAAAAGGAGGTTGTCCGGATGAGATTCGGCCTCAACGACGGACAGCCGCAGACCCTCGAGGACGTGGGCAGGCACTTCGGCGTGACGCGGGAGAGGGTGCGTCAGATCGAGGCCCGCACCATGGCCAAGCTGAGGCATCCGCTGCGGTCGTCGAAGCTACGTGAGTACCTCGACGGAAACTAGGCATTGCTTCCCGAGAGGCCGATGGGCTGACGGGCGCGCTGGTATCCTGCCCCTCTCTATCCGGGGTAGCTCAGCTGGCAGAGCGTCGGACTGTTAATCCGCAGGTCGTGGGTTCGAGCCCCACCCCCGGAGCCACGAAACAGCAGTTCAGGGCCGGTCTTTCGGGGCCGGCCCTGTTCGCGNCAGGACCTCTGTCACGCGAAAAGTCACAAGACCGGTCATTCGGGCCGTTCCGGGTCGTCGATGGTGATGTGGTCGGCTACCGCTTCCACGGCGTCAANCNNTGNANNNGGCANNACGTGGGCGTAATGGGCCAGCGTTATGGCCTCATTGGCNTGGCCCAACAATCGGGTCACCTCGTGCAGGGGAACCTTGTTGGCAAGCGCGAACGTGGCGAAAGTGTGGCGGAGGCCGTGGAAGGTCACGTATCGAACCCCGGCCCGTTCACAATCACGCCGAAATCGCTGGGAAATCGAATCCGGGCTGGGCGGTCGGCCGTGGGGGAGGGTGAGGATGAACCCGGTGTCCTCCCATCCCGAGCCGAGCACGGCCCTGTCGGCGACCTGGATTGCCTTCAGGTTGGCCAGGCAACGGATGGCCCTGGGTGACAGCGGCATGGTGCGGTTACTGGCAGCCGACTTGGGCTCAGAGGTGTTGAGCCCTGGCCAGAGTCGGTTGCGCCGCACGGTGATCTGCTTGTTGACCAGATCGACATCGGGCCAGATGAGCCCGGCTAGTTCCCCACGGCTGTCGGAGTGATCTTCGAGGACTAGGCCCTCCTGGTCGGCCCTACGCGTGTCACATTCCTTGTCACAGAATGCAGACCACCAACACGGACACAGGCTTACCCAACAGACACACATCCCTGAATCCACGGGCGCTAGTGGTCCAGACGGACGTCCTGGACAGATTTCTGTGTTTTCGATTCACCCCCGTCTGGGTGGCTAGTTGCGGATGCGCTAGACAGATGAGATTCCGAGTCCCTAGTAGGGGCCGGCCTCTACTGACGAACTGCTGGTGGGTATGAGCGCTACTTCGAAGATCCAGACGATCCAGGATTGCTGGGCGCCTCTTAGGGTCNTGGGGATCTCTGACCAAGTGGATGTCGGCGTCCTGATCGACGACGAACTGCTCGACAGCTCGCTTAGGGCGCTGCAGATCAAGTTCCANCCGGATCGGACCGGTGCCGACGCCGTGGACCGGGAGCTGCGCGAGGAGAAGTTCAAGGCCGTCAGGACGGCCTACGAAACCGTCAAGTCCGCCGACTTCACCTGTGTGTGGTGCGGCGCCAACGCCGATTCACGGTCAATCTTCTGGGAGTGGATCTCACGGGTGCTGTTCCAGATCGGGAGGCGTGTTGGCCGGACAGGTTTGATCCGGAAGCCGCCGGAGTGATCTTCGAGTAGGGCCTTCTGGCAGTCCTGCTGGCCGGTCGGAAGATCGGCAGCGACTAGCGCCGCTTCCGGGCCTCAGCGTCGGCGGGCTTGGTTCTGGGCGTGTTTCTGGCGTCGTGCCTCAGACTCGATGTGGTCGATGAGGGCACGAACCTGCCACGCCTTCAGGGCGAAGACTTCTGTCAGGGACCAGCCGAAGTGCTGGGCGACAAGTGCGGTTGTGACTACTCGTCGCCCTCGTCGGGGTCCACCTTGTCAGCCGTGGTGGTGATCTTGATGGCCAGAGCGTCCTCCCAGGTGAAGTCGGGATTCTCACGACGCTTCACGACGTAGGCGATGGCAGCCAGCATCTTGCCCTTGGGCTTGTCAGGCTGGCCGAGGTCGTCGATGGAAACTCGAGTCACATCCAGATGACCGCCAAGATCGCCGTGAAGAAAGACAAGAGTGACGAGATAGTCGCCCAGGCCGAAGCAGCCGATGCTCAAGAGGTAAACGCTAGGGACATGTAGAGACGCCTCGTCACACTCAGATGAGGGCCTCAACCCTTGTTTTTCATTCCGTGTATATACAGAGATCTTGGTGGCGGGGACATTTTTCCGGTTCATAGTTTCCCACCGCCCACAGCTGGAATCGACATGTGCCAGGGGAAGGTTGTCGCATGTTGTTGGTAAAGTTGTCGAATGTCCTTGTTTCCGATTGAGTTGAAACCGTGACTGAAATGGCTAATACGGGTCGTGGCACCGCCGCCCAGTGGGCGACTACCCGGCACGTGGTTTTCCAACGGCACAGATCCGCCGTCGTGGCGGACCCGTCCAGGGAGAACCCATGCCACACATCAATTCACACCTGGAGCCTCGCCGCTCCAAGATGCTCGACCACGCCCATCGCTACGTCTGCGCGTGCCCATGGTGCTTTACTCTCGGTCGGCAGTGGCTTGTTCGTCACCGCCGTCGCTTAGAGCGCCGCACGTACTCCCATCTCAAGGATTTTCGCTGCTCAGGCGNAACTGATTGTGAGTGCCCCGGTTGCTTGTCAGAAGTCGCGACGTGTCAACGCCAACTCCCGATCGAGCCATAGGAAAGACGACTGATACCGTCCTATGGGGCAGATGCTGCAGAGATCCAATAGTTATTGTCAATCGTCACGATCATCCACCCCAACTACTGGGAATACCCTGCTGGCCGAGCGACACCACGTTGCTGCCATCAGCGTTCATCACAAAGATCTCCCTGTCGCCGTCCCGGTTGCCCATGAAGGCGATCTGTTTGCCGTTCGGCGACCACACCGGAAACCCGTCATAGTCGTCGTTGTCGGTGAGTTGGGTGACCCCGGTCCCATCAGCGTTCATCACAAAGATCTCTAAGTCGCCGTCCCGGGAACTATCAAAGGCGATCTGTTTTCCGTTCGGCGACCACGCCGGAAACCCGTCCCGGCCGTCGTTGTCGGTGAGTTGGGTGACCCCGGCCCCATCAGCGTTCATCACAAAGATCTCCCTGTCGCCGTCCCGGTGACTGGTAAAGGCGATCTGTTTTCCGTTCGGCGACCACGCCGGAAACCCGTCATAGTCGTCGTTGTCGGTGAGTTGGGTGACCCCGGTCCCATCAGCGTTCATCACAAAGATCCCTAAGTCGCCGTCCTGGTCGCTATGAAAGGCGATCTGTTTGCCGTTCGGCGACCACGCCGGATGCCAGTCCCCGTCGTCGTTGTCGGTGAGTTGGGTGACCCCGGTCCCATCAGCGTTCATCACAAAGATCTCGTCATCGCCGTCCCGGTTGCCCATGAAGGCGATCTGTTTGCCGTTCGGCGACCAAGCCGGCTTCCGGTCCCAGTCGTCGTGGTCGGTGAGTTGGGTGACACCGGTCCCATCAGCGTTCATCACAAAGACCTCTAAGTCGCCGTCCCGGTCGCTAGCAAAGGCGATCTTGCTGTCCTCACTCCCACCACCGCACCCGGCCAGCAGCACACAAGCCAACAGCACCCCAACAAGCCGTCTCACAGCCTCAGTATGTCACCCCTCCCCTGAGGAGGGTAGGGCGACACCGGAGCCCCAAGGTGTAGATACGCGAAACGGTGCCCTGTTTCGGCGGTCTGGTTCAAACCTTATGCACTCCCTGGGATAATCCCCCAGCGGATCCGTGCCCAGTAGCGCTCGTGGAAGAAATAGAGCACCAACTTGGTGATGCCCTCGAACCCGCCGATCGAAATTGCTGTGGCCAGATTGCCGGTGAAGACGAGCCCGAGCACCATGGTGTCCGCGCTTGCCAGCACTCGCCATGTCGCCGTCTTGGTGGCCGAGCGCCGCCGACCGTCCCGGTAGTGACCCTCCTCGTCCAAGGCGCGATCCCATCGCAACCGCGACCAAAGCCGCTCATGTAGGTAGTAGAGCGTCATCTTGGTTGCCACTTCTGTCAAGGCGATTGCGGCCGCGGTTCTTATCTTGTCCGTGCCACTTGTCTCCTCAAGGCCGAACAGCGGACCGAGAAAACTCAGGATGACAAAGGACAGAAGCAGGGTGTCGAGTGTTCCCACTACCCGCCAAGAGATCGCCTTGACGATCGAGCGCGCCGGTTGGATTTCCGGCGGGTTCGGGGGATCTAGGCGCGGGTCCTCAGGACCGAAGATTGGACTTTCTGGGTGTTCTCTCATTTCGATTT
>NZBE01000007.1 GCA_002687745.1 Acidimicrobiaceae bacterium
TTCTTGGCCACAGCCTTCTTCTTGGCGGGAGCCTTCTTGGCCACAGCCTTCTTCTTGGCGGGAGCCTTCTTGGCCACAGCCTTCTTCTTGGCAGGTGCCTTCTTCTTCTTGCTCTCAGCAGCCATAGACCTCTCCGATTACCCGTTCAGCCCGCTACCAGGACTCTTCCAACCGGGCCCGTGGGTGCGGGCCTGCTGTGGTGTTCCACACCGGGCAAGTGCGGGCGCGCATCGTATCGGGAGGCAGCGGCAAGCGGTTGGATGAGGCGTCAAACCCCGTGCCCGGGTTCACCGGCCCCGGTGGACTCCAGGCCATCTGCCGAGCTGGCATGACCTGACCCATCGGCCTGCTCCCGGGATCTCATCCTGATGGACTCGGCCAACCTGGTCAGGTCTGCGACAGCAGAGAGAATGCGGTCACGATGGGCACGGATGTGCTGCTCATCCATGTCAATGTCATCGCGCACAGCATCGCGTGCCCTCACCAGATCCTCGGTCTCGGCGATCAACTTCCGGCGCCCATCGTCGACCGCCTTCCTGAGTTCTGCCTCGGCAGCGTGTCTGATGCGCTCTGCCTCGGTCTCGGCCTCTGCGCGGATCCGGCGCGAGTCTGTTTCGGCGGCTGCCAGGGTGCTCTCAGCCTCGGTACGGGCCTCGCTTGCCGGTACCAGTTCTGCCTCCAGCCGCTCCTCGGCCAGATCGGCACGGTCCGACGCCGATTTCAGGTCGCTCCTCAGCGACTTGATCTCCTGGGCAGCCCTGTCAAGCAACTCGTCGACCTCGAACGGGTCGTAGCCGCGCATCTTGGTGTTGAGATCCGCTTCGTCCAGCACGTGCAGGATGTCGCCGGTGTCCATACACGGATCGTAACCATCGACCTGTAGCGGTCGTTGCACCCCGGGCCGATCCTCAGGAGCAGACCGCTCCCATCAGGAAGGAGATGGCGAAGAACGCCACCAGGGGCGAAAGGTCCAGTGCCATCGCACCCATGCGTACCGGAGGCAGGAACCTCCGTAGCGGCACGAGGATCGGGTCGGTGATCGTGTAGAGGAAGCCGGCGACGGTAGCCATTGCGCCGTGTGGTGAGATCGGGAACCAGGACAGCACCACCCTCACCAACAGGACGAATATGTACAACTCCAGAAGCCTGCAGATCAGGGATGCCATGGTGGAAGTCGCCTCTGAGCCGGTCGCTCAGTGGGTGGAACCTGTGTCTTCCAACCGTCGGCGATCCTCGGCGGAAACCTCCACATCAGTTGGGGTGAGCAGGTACACCTGGCTGGTGACCCGCTCCATCTGCCCTTCGGTTCCGTAACAGAGGCCGCTGGCGAAGTCGATGATCCGGCGGGCGACCTTGCCGTCGACTCCCTGCAGGTTCACTATCACCGGTTGGTTGGCCTTGAACCTGTCGGCGAGTTCCGGGGCCTCGTTGAACGATGCCGGCGACACAGTGTGCGGTTTGGCGGCTACAGCCGGTTGGAGTGGTCGAACCGTGCCGCTTGGCTCCATCGGACGGGGCCTCACCGAAGTTGACGAGCCGTCGGTCGCCCTCAGAGGGTGCACGTTGCCGGGATTCTCGGCGGCGGCACGCGCTTCGACGAACTCACCGGACGAAAGAGGACCCCGGTTCACCCAGGGCTCGGCCGCGTAGTCCTCGTACGCGTCGTCTGGTCCAAGACCCAGCCACAACAGGGCTTTCCTCATAATGGGCATCGGCTAAGGCTTCCATCTCTGGCTACAGCGGTCGCGGAGCCCCGCAACCTGACGTGGATGGTACCTGTAGAGCGGGCCAACATGCTGACACCATGCACCTGGGCGCCCGGTGCAGGACGTGTCGAAACAGCGCTCCGGCCATAACAGGCCCCGCTCCACCCTCGTGTCACCGTGGCTGCCTCTCGCCGAAGATGGCCCTTCCCACCCGCACAAGGGTTGACCCCATGTCCACGGCAAGGTCCATGTCGTCGGTCATTCCCATCGAGCGCTCGGCCAGGTCCAAGCTGTCGGCGAGCCCTGCAAGCACACTGAAGGCCCGCCTTGTTGCGCCAGGGTCACCCGCGGCACCCACCGTCATCAGGCCGGCCACATCGAGCCCCAACTCCACCCCGCGGACCACGAGTGCCTCCACCTCCGAGGGTGCACATCCGGCCTTTCCCACGCCGTCGAGAGGGTCCACCTGCACGAGAACCCGCGCGCCCGGGTCCCGTCTGGCAATCTCATCCAGGAGCGAGGCACGGTCGACGGTCTGCCAGAGCTTCACGATCCCGGCGAGGTGCCTGACCTTGTTCCTCTGAAGACCTCCGATCATGTGCCAGCCGATCTGTTCAGGGGACAGCTGCCTGTTCTTCTCGAGCAGTTCCTGGGCGTAGTTCTCGCCGACGTCACGGAAGCCTGCTGCCAGTACCGATGAGACGACCTCGACCGGAAAGGCCTTGGTCACCGGGAGAAGGCGCGTGCGGCCTCCACTTCTGGCATCCAGGTGACCCTGAACTGCCCCGATTCGATCCAGAATCTGGCTAGCTGGTGGTACCGCCGGATCTGAACGGCTCTCAGGCGACATCCGTACCGGTCCGTTCTGTGATCACTGCCACCATTGCCTGGCGCCTTCCGGATCCGGTGGCCCTGTAGGACCAGTAGCGGTCATCACATGATGTGCAGGCTCCGTCGATCTCAAAGTCGCTCACCCCTGCCCGCTCCAGCGATGCCACGACGGCCGCAGGAAGATCCAGGGCAGGTCGGCCGTCGCGGGTCACCGCCTCAACCTCTGGTCCCATTTCCTGAACCAGTTCCGCCAGGTCGTCGCAACCGAACTCGTAGCAGCAGGAGTGGATACATGGTCCAACCAGGGCACTCAGTGGGCCACCTGCCAGTCCCATCAGGGTTTCGGAGGCCCTTTCCAGCACTCCTGCGGCTAGACCGCGCCAGCCTGCGTGGACAACCGCCAGGCCTCCATTGTCGGAAATGAGAGCCACCGGAGCACAGTCAGCAACCTGAACGCCCAGGACACAGCCGGGCTGGGCGGTGACGGCGGCATCGGCCTCTGCGCCGGCGGCTCCACCGGGCTCCTCAACGGTGACCACCGAGACGCCGTGTGCCTGGTCCAGCCAGGTCCAGGCGCTACCACCGCCATTGTCACCTGTGAGCGAGCGCCGTCGCTCCTCCAGATGCCCATCGGGGTCGGTGACGGCGAGGTCGCCATCTGCAATTTCCGACATCTCCACCACAACGAGGTGACCCGACGGGAGCACCCGCCGTGCCAGCACCCGGGACATCTGAGCTACTTCAGGAAGTCAGGGATGTCGAGGTCGTCGTCGTCAGAAGCAAGATCGGAGAACACGTCAATTGGCGGTGTCTCGGCCGTGGCCGTGGCGCTGCGGGCGGAACCGGAGGGGCGGTCACCGTCCCAGCGGTCAAACCCGGCGGCGATGACGGTGACACGCACATCGCTGTCCATCTCGTCGTCGACCACGGTTCCGAAGATGATGTTGGCGTCGGGGTGGGCGACACCGTGAATCACCTCGGCAGCCTCGTTGACCTCAAAGAGCCCGAGGTCGCTCGGACCGGAGATGTTCAACAGGATTCCCCTGGCGCCCTCAATCGAGGCCTCAAGCAGGGTGCTGGAGATTGCCTTCCGGGCGGCGTTGAGGGCACGGCTCTCACCGGTTGCCTGGCCGACGCCCATCAGGGCCGAACCGGCGTCCTCCATCACGGTCTTCACGTCGGCGAAGTCGGTGTTGATGAGGCCTGGCGTGGTGATCAGAGAGGTAATTCCCTGGACCCCGTGGAGGAGAACCTCGTCGGCAAGCTGGAACGCCTCCAACAGCGGTGTTGTCTCATCGGAGATCGAGAGCAGCCTGTCGTTGGGTATGACGATCTGGGTGTCGACCTTGTCCTTGAGTTGGACGATTCCATGCTCGGCCTGAACGGCCCTGCGCCTGCCCTCAAAGCCGAACGGCCGTGTCACCACGCCGATGGTGAGGGCTCCAACCGCCCTGGCTACCTCGGCCACAACCGGAGCTGCACCCGTACCGGTACCGCCACCCTCTCCAGCGGTGATGAAGACCATGTCGGCCCCTTCAAGCGCCTCCTGGATGTCGGTGCGGTGCTCCTCGGCCGCCTGATGTCCGAGTTCGGGGTCGGCGCCGGCACCCAGACCCCTGGTCAACTCACGGCCGATGTCCAGCTTGACATCCGCATCGCTCATGAGGAGTGCCTGTGCATCGGTGTTGATGGCGATGAACTCCACGCCACGCAGGCCCGCATCGATCATCCTGTTCAGGGCGTTCACCCCGCCACCGCCGATGCCGACGACCTTGATTATGGCCAGATAGTTCTGTGGGTTGCCCACGATTGATTTCTCCTGATCTCCGGCCGCCCCTCGGACAGCATTGGTGAACGGTGGACGGTCCATCTCAAACCCTCAGGTTGACCTTGAGGGTCTTGGGACGTCAACCTCGTTTAGTGGTTGAGAGACTACGAGGAGTAGTCGACAAACGTCAACCCGTGGCGGAACAAGTTTCCCGTACTCAGCAGCGAGCCTCGTCGCGCACGAGAACCGGATTGTGATGGATG
Source organism: Acidimicrobiaceae bacterium (assembly GCA_002687745.1). GTDB lineage: Bacteria > Actinomycetota > Acidimicrobiia > Acidimicrobiales > MedAcidi-G1 > UBA3125. The sequence goes on from NZBE01000007.1 coordinate 4,569, forward strand.
GAGACGTCGATTGTCACGAGGCACTCCAACACCACCCACGTCAAAACGGTGGCGAGAGAGCGCATCTCATCTCGGTAATCCTCTCCGACGCCTAGTTCGGCATCCACGCCGCCGACCAGCTCGGCCCGAACACCGTCACCGGTAGCGACCAGTGCCTCAATCCAATTCCCCAGGTCAGGGGTTACGTCGGCCGCAGCCCTCAGCAGCAGATCGACTCCCGGAACGACCGTGCCGGGCTGACCCAGGGTGTCGACCCGTACTGTCGTCAGATCCGTGTCCGGCGCCACAACCGCACCCAGCACGGTCCCGCCGCCGTCCAGCAGCGCCCTGCGGCCGACCAGATCCACAGCGTTGACCGCCGCCGTCCGCTGCAGTACCGACATGCGGATCGAACCGGGCCACTCCCGAACAACCTCCACGGCCTCGATCCACGGCTCAGATGTGATACGCCGGTCCACCGCATCTGTGTCGACATTCACCATCGGCTCACCAAGACGGATCGCGGCAAGATCCAGGATCTGGGCGCTGCTCAGGTGGCCGGCAACACCCACAACCTCAACCCTGTCTACGTCGAGGAGGCCGCTCCGCGTAGCGGCAAAGCCGCCGGCCCCCACTACAACCACGACGAGCAGGGTCCATGCCCACCAGAGGCCCCTCCGACCCTCCCCTGTGGCCCGGTCCCCGCTCACGGGTACTCGCTGAATCCGACGAGCACGGTCTCGGGAAGCAGATCAACCCCGTGAACCTCCAACACCCGACGCCTGACCTCGGTCATCAGCGCGAAGATGTCATCCGCCGACCCTCCCTGATCAGCCTGAATGAAGTTTGCGTGCCGGTCAGAGACAACCGCTGTGCCTACCCGGAGGCCCTTGGCTCCTGCCAGCTCGACGAGACGTCCAGCCGAGTCGCCCGGCGGGTTGGCAAACACAGATCCTGAGTTCTGCCCCCCGGGCTGGTTCTCCCGCCTCCATCGCACGATCTCTGAAATGACCTCCTCACCTTCGGTCCTCGACCCCCTCTCGAGGTGCAGGGTGGCCGAGGTGACAACCTGACCGCCAGAGACTGAAGATCGGCGGTATCCGAGATTCAGGTGTGACGCGGGCACAGTGGTCGTGGTCGCCTGTGCCAGGTCCAGGAGGGTCACCTCTGAGAGGACGGCAGCCATGTCTGAACCGTGTCCACCAGCATTCATGCGGACCGCCCCACCGATGCTGCCGGGCACTCCGACAGCCCACTCAAAGCCCCTCAGGCCCTCTGCCACAGAGAACCGTGCGACGACCGGCAGGCTTGCAGCCCCCCCGGCGGTCAGGCGGTTGCCATCAGCCCGTACCCCCTCAAAGCCGTCACCGAGTTGTATGGCAAGCCCATCAAACCCGGCATCGGCTACAAGCATGTTCGAACCACGGCCAACGATCAGGCTCGGCACCCCGGTGCCAACCAGGGCCTCCGCCGCCCTCAGCAGCTCGGCTTCGTTGTCTGGGCACACGAAGAGCGCCGCCGCACCACCGACGCGGTAGGTCGTGAGCCGGGCAAGCCCGTGACCGGTCCTCACCCCCTGTGCCAGAGAGGCATCCTCGAGCCGCTGCCTGAGGAGATCTACGGCATGCGTTTCAGCCACGATCTCCTGCCTCCAGTAGCGCACGAACCTCATCGGGAACGGAGGTGAGGTCCCCGGCGCCCATTGTGAGACAGAGGTCGCCGGCCTCCAACTCATCGGCGAGCTGCACGACCAGTTCCTCCCGCCGAACGACATATCGAATGTCCTGGTCGGGATGTGCATCTCTGACTGCGTCCACGATGAGGCGGCCAGAGACCCCTGTCCGGGGGCGCTCTCCGGCAGGGTAGACGTCGGTTACGTAGAGGATGTCGGCTCCGTCGAACGCTCCGGAGAATCCCCTCCAGAGCTTCTGGGTACGGCTGTATCGATGGGGCTGGAACACCGCCACAAGACGGTTCCATGTGCCGCTCCCGGCTGCCCGGATGGTGGCAGCCACCTCGGTGGGCAGATGTGCGTAGTCGTCGACAAATACAACACCAGCGGTCCGTCCCCGTTGTTCGAAACGTCGCGCAACACCACCGAACCTTGCGAGTGCCTGTGACACCGCCTCCGGGTCGGCACCGGCCATTACCCCCACAGCGGCGGCAACCGCCGCATTCCTTGCGTTGTGTGCGCCGGGTTGGGGCAACTCGACCGGCAGGGTCCCCCCGTCGGGGCCCCTGAGAGAGAAGCGAACGCCCTCCCAGGACTCCTCCAGGTTCTGGATCTGCCAATCGGAACAGGGATCGGCCCCGATGCTGAGGGTGTCGGCTTCGGCGGCCAGGGCTCTTCCACCCTCGTCGTCCACCCCGACAAGTACCGGACCGTCGGTTTCCGACACGAACCGCAGGAATGCGTTCCTCAACTCGCCAAAGCCGCCGTGGTGTTCCAGATGGTCGGGCTCAAGGTTCGTAACCACGCCGTACCTCCGGGGAAGCAGCAGAAACGAGCCGTCGCTCTCGTCGGCCTCGACGACAAACAGACGACCCGTGTCCCATGCGGCCCCGGTGCCGATCTCGTTCACGTCGCCCCCGATGATGAATGACGGCTTCAGCCCGGCCTCCCGTAGAACCAGGGCCAGCATCGAAGTCGTCGTCGTCTTGCCGTGGGTGCCAGCTACGGCGATGGCATCACGCTCAGCACAGATTGCAGCCAGTATCCCGGCCCTGCTCACAACCGGGACACCTGACTCGGCGGCAGCCATGTACTCCGGATTTCGGTCAGGCACGGCGGTCGAACGTGTCACCAGGTCGGCGCCTGCAACATTGCGTGCATCGTGACCGACGGTGACGTCCACACCCAGGGCGGACAGGCGATCGAGGCCGGCCGATGCCTTCAGGTCGGACCCGGTGACGGTGTGACCCATAGAGGCCAGGACCTCGGCTATGGCACTCATTCCAGCCCCGCCGACACCGATCACGTGGATCCGACATGGATCCGAGATCACCGGCACTACCTCAGACACGACCGTGCTCCGGCGAGACAGGCTCACCCGCCGCGACCCTTCCGACCAGATCGGCGACCAGATCGGCCGCATCGGCGCGACCCGCGGTGCGCGACCTCTCACCCATCTCCTCGAGGGTGTCCGGGTCCTCGAGCAGGCTCTGCACCTCAACAGCCAGCCTGGTGCCGACCAGGTCGGCGTCGGTCACCAGAACCGCAGCGCCGGCCGCTACGAGGCTCTCCGCATTGAGCCTCTGGTGGTCCCTGGGTGCACCGGGCAGCGGGACAAGAACAGCAGGTCGGCCGATCACGGTCAGTTCTGCCACCGTGGTTGCCCCGGCCCGGCAGATGACCAGGTCGGCGGCAGCCAGCAGCTCAGGAAGGTCCTTCTCATACTCGACAGGCCGGTAGTCGACCTGACGTGCGGGTGCTGGAAGGTTGGCGACATGAGCGTGCCAGTCCCGGCGGCCGATCACGTGGTGGACCGCTATGTCCCCGCCTGCCCAACCTTCGACCATTTCGACTACAGCCCCGTTGATACGCCTTGCCCCCAGGGAGCCTCCAAATGCAAGGAGCAGCGGTGTCGGGCCGAGCCCCATCCGCTCACGCAGGGTCTGGCGCGAATCCGCAGCTGAGAGATCCCTGACCGTCTGGCGCACGGGGTTGCCAGTGAGCACCTCTCGCCTGAGACCGGTGCCCGGAAAGGCCACGACTGCCGCCACGGCAAAGCGGCCCAGAAGCCTGTTGGCCTCGCCGGCGACAGCGTTCTGTTCGGCCACCAGCAATGGAACTCTGAGCAGCGCTGCTGCAAGGCCACACGGGATGCTCGCATAACCACCCGTCGCAAGGACCACCGACGGTCGGTGCCTTACGAGCAGATAGAGGGCTCTCAGGAGGGCCGCCACGAGCCCGGACACCGCCAGAAGGTTGGCCGGGGTGAGACGGCGCTGGATTCCGCGCCCGGGCAGCACGGTCAGGCCGAAGCCCGCCTCGGGAACCAGGCTCGTCTCGATACCCCTGCGACTACCCACCACATGAACGAACTCCGGACCAGGCACAACCGACCGCTCGACAAGCGCATGTGCGACCGCCAGGCCGGGAAGGACATGACCTGCTGTTCCCCCCCCGGCAATCACGACACCACCCCTTCTGGGAGCACCTGCCAAGCCGTCGGAAGCTCGCCGCCCGGTTGTCACGAGGCCTGTCGTGCGATGTTCAGGAGAATGCCGTATGCGGCCATCGTCACCACAAGGGCACTCCCCCCGAAGGAGACAAATGGAAGCGGCAACCCGGTGATGGGCACCACACCCAGCACAGCTCCGATGTTCACGAACGCCTGGACCAGGATCCAGCAGGTCACCCCGGCCGCCAACAACTGACCGAACGCATCGGGAGCCCTCAGCGCCGTCGAGAGCCCCACGAGGCCAATCACGAGGAACGCCAGGATCACCGTTGCGGCCCCAACCAGGCCCCACTCCTCTGCAACAATTGCAAAGATGAAGTCGGTGTGTGCATATGGGAGAAAGCCCCACTTTGCACGGCTTGCTCCGAGGCCGATCCCACTGATTCCACCGCTCGACACCGCGACACCAGCCTGGATTGTCTGCCATCCGGTGTTCAGCGGATCGTTCCACGGATCGAGCATCCCGAGCAGCCGCTGCCTGCGATAGGGGGCGCTGAGGCTCAGTCCTGCAATGCCGACCAGACCGAGTACGCCCAGCCCTGCGAGGACGTCCAGACGGGTTCCCGAAAAGAACAACAGGGAACTCACTATGGCCAGGACGATGACCACGGTGCCCAGGTCGGGTTCGAGCATCAGGAGAACACCGATCGTGACGGTCACCATCAGCACAGGTCGAAGGGTGAGCCTCAGTTGATCACTTGGACGACCGGGCCGTGAGAGCAGGTCCGCGCAGTAGAAGAGAACACCCAGCTTGGCGACCTCAGAAGGTTGGAAGGTGATGGGGCCAACGGCTAGCCAGCGGGCAGAACCGTTCGCGCTGATTCCGATACCCGGTATGAGGACCATTACCAGCAGGCCGACGGCAACGATGATCGCCGGCTGGGAAAGCACGCGGAGGCGCCTGTAGTCGATGCGCATCATCATGGCAAGAGCGAACAGACCCATCGCGAACCAGATGATCTGCCTCTTCAGGTGGTACCAGGCGTCGCCATAGGTGCGCAGATCGTTCACCGACGAGGATGAGAGGACCATCACGACACCCAGGAGGCCGAGCAGCATCGCCATCGCTCCGAGCACCACGAACCGTGCCGAGCGTCGACCCGGTGGCCGACGGGTGCGCTGTCGGGGCTCCCCTGCTGGATGTCTGGAGCGTGTTCCCTCTTTGCCGGGTATCCGGGCTTCGCTCACCGAATTGCCTCCATGGCGGCTACGGCCCTCGCAAAGTCGTGGCCCCGTTCCGAATAGGAGGAATACCAGTCGAACGAGGTGCAGCCGGGCGAGAGGAGCACGGTTCCACCACCGGCTGCACACTCCCCTGCCATCTCCACAGCTGTCTCCATGGAGTCGGCCACCTGCAGCGGAACGCGACCTCCGAATGCCTCCTCGATCTCACCGGCCGCCTCGCCGATGGCAACCACGCCGCGTGGGCTTGCCTCACCGAGGATCGACAGGTCGAGCCCCTTGTTGCGGCCACCGGCAATCAGGACCGATCCCGGTAGACCTGCAAGCGCGGCAAGGGTTGCGTGGGGAGTGGTCGCCTTGCTGTCGTCTACGTAACGGACCCCCTTGTGCTCGGCGATCAGGTTCATTCGGTGGGGAAGACCCCTGAAGTCGTCGAGCACCGACGCACACGAGGCAAGGTCGGCTCCGGAGCGAACCGCTACCGCTGTCGCCGCCTGGGCGTTGAGAAGGTCGTGGGGAAGGCTTCTCGGCATCGAGGCAACGTCGGTTACCTCACTGTCGCCATGCAGCAGCCGCCCATCGTGGATCCGGCAAAAGGAGTCGGGCATACCAAAGCCTGTCGCCCCCACAGGGGCGTGGGCAGCCACAACCGGATCTGCCAGGTTTGCAACCGCATCGGCAGCGCTGTCGATGCCTTCCCAGATCCGCGCCTTGGCGGCCTCGTATGACTCCAGATCAGCGTGGATATCAAGGTGGTCGGGGCTGAAGTTGAGCCAGGCAGACGGTGACGCTGAGAAGCGTTGAACATGGGCCAGCCTGAAAGACGAAGCCTCCACGACAAAGACCTGGGTCTCAGCGTCATCGATTGCGGCGACCATCGGGGTCTCGGTGTTGGCCACCGCTGCAGCGTGGACACCGGCCTGTTCCAACATTGCGACGATCAGGGCTACAACCGTCGTCTTTCCGTTGGTGCCCGTGACCGCACAGCGCCGCCGATCATCCCAACGGACCGCCAGGTCGTACTCGTCGAGGAGCGGCAGGCCTGCGGCACCGGCGGCGGCGAAGATGGGGTGGCCGTCCGGGATCCCGGGACTGACCACAGCCTCGCTGCATCCGGCAAGCAGGTGACTCCAGTCAGCTGGTCCGGGCGCCGAGACCAACTCCACCCCAAGGCGGTCCGCGTACTCCCGCGTTGGGGCCACGGGGTTGTCATCGACGGCAACCACGTTGTGCCCACGTGCCCGCAGGGCTCTCACGACTGCCCGACCTGTCACACCCAGGCCCATGACGAGGACGGTGGAGTTCACGGCCCGGGAGCACCGAGCACGTCAACCAGGCCCGCATTGATCGAGTCGGCGTAGAACAGTCCGATCCCTGCTGCGGTGCACATGCCCGAAAGGATCCAGAAGCGAACGATGACGGTTGTCTCAGGCCAGCCCTTCAGCTCGAAGTGGTGGTGGATCGGGGCCATGCGAAACACGCGTCTGCCACCGAAGATCCGAAAGCCGACCACCTGGATCATCACCGAGACGGTCTCAAATACGAACAGGCCGGCGATGATCGGCAACAGCAGCGTCGTGCTGGTTGCCAGGGCCAGTGCCGCCAGACCGCTGCCAATCGCCAGAGAACCGGTGTCACCCATGAAGATCCGGGCTGGAGCTGCATTCCACCACAGGAAGCCGAGGCATCCACCGGCCATCGCGGCTGCGACCACGGCGAGGTCAAGCGCATGCCGGACCTCGTAGATCCCGGGTAGGCGGAACTGCCAGAACGCGATAACCGTGAACGCCCCGAAGGTGAACACACCCGCACCGGCCGCAAGGCCGTCAAGACCGTCGGTGAGGTTCACGGCATTCGATGATCCGACTATCAGGAATACGGCCCAGATCACCCAGAGGACGCTTCCGATACGGATGCCCGGCTGGCTGAAACGGGCGAACGAGATGACCGAATGCGTCGGCGTGTGCTCGGCCATGAGGACCGCAAACGTGAGGCCGACGGTAAGGAGCCCAACCATCTTGGCCCGCTTGTTCAGCCCCAGATTGCGTTCCCTCACGACCTTGATCCAGTCGTCGAGCAGACCAACGGCTCCGCCTCCGACTATTGCCAGCATCACGAAAATGCCTGACATCGTGTAGATGCCGTTGTAGAAGTCGCTGACGATGTAGCCCAGCACGGCTCCTGAAACGATGGCCAGTCCTCCCATTGTGGGCGTTCCGGCCTTTGTGTTGTGCCCCTCGGGGCCGTCGTCACGGATGGGCTGGCCGATGCGGTAGTGGGTCAGGGACCTGATCAGGAAATGCGTTCCGATCAGGGACACGGCCATCGCCACTGCTGCCGCTATGAGAACCCTGATCACGAGTCGGTCCTCACCGTGGCGTCCCTGGCGTGTGCAAGTCGGGAAGCCTCTTCGCGGACGACGGTTCGGTCGTCGAACGGACGGCTTTCACCGTCAGACACCTGGACTGCCTCGTGGCCCTTTCCGGAGACCACGACCACGTCGCCGGGGCGCGCCAGCGCCAGGGCCTTCCCGATTGCCCTGCGTCTGTCGAGGATTGTGTGCGCTGGTGGCTCAGCCATACCCGTAAGGATGTCCGCTATCACCACCTCGGGTGGTTCACCCCTCGGGTTGTCCGAGGTAACCACCACGAGATCTGCACCCTCGTGGGCTGCTCGCCCCATCTCAGGACGCTTGCCGGGGTCACGTTCTCCCCCACAACCGAACACCGAGATGACCCGGCCACCGTCAGACACCCCACGCGCCGATGCGAGCAGCCGGGTGAGGGAATCAGGCGAATGTGCATAGTCGACTATCACGGTCGCCCCGCCCTCCACCTCGACAGGTTCGAACCTTCCCGGAATCGGAGCGATGCCGGCAAGGCCGTCAACTATGACGGCCGGTTCAACACCGGACAGCAGCGCCAGCTCGGCTGCGACGACGGAGTTGGCGACCGTGAAGTCGCCCCCGACCGGCACCTGTACGTCAAGGCCCCTCCAGGAGAACGCGACCCGATCGAGATGGACCACCCGGCCGATCTCGGCCACGGACACCTCAACGACCTCCAGGCCCGCCTCAAGTGCCCGGTCGGCCACCCTCCTGCCGGCCTCGCTGTCCACGACGACCACGGCCCTGTCGGTGAAGGCTCCTGTGAAGAGACGCTCCTTTGCCGCCGCGTAGGACTCCATCGTGTGGTGGTGGTCGAGGTGGTCACGCGACAGGTTGGTGAATGCCACGGCGGAGAAGCGGGTTCCGTCGACACGGTGCTGGTCCAGTGCGTGGGATGAAACCTCCATGATCACCTCGCTGCGCCCCTCACCTGCCCAGGAGGCGAGCTGTGCCTGAAGGTCGGGTGCCTCGGGCGTTGTGAGGGCTCCCGTGAGGGTTCCGATTGTCGCCGGCCAACGGCCTGCGTGCTCGAGGACCCCTGCCAGAAGATGCACGACGCTGGTCTTTCCGTTGGTTCCCGTCACACCAATGACGTCAACCTGCAGCGAAGGCACACCTGCAATCTGTGAGGCGAACAGGGGCATGAGGCGGCGGACGGAGGGAACGACGAGCACCGGGACGTCGAGGTCGAGGGGAAGTTCAGCCATCACGGCCGCGGCCCCTGCCTCTACGGCCTCCCGGGCGTATGCGTGGCCGTCGCTTGTCTGTCCGCTGATGCAGCAGAAGAGGTCGCCTGACGCGACAATGCGGGAGTCGTGGACGATCCGCCCGATGTCGGGGTCGCCACCAGTCCCCGGCAGTGTCGAGAAGGGTTGTTCGGTAGCCGCCAACAGCGCTGAGAGCAGCATCTCAACCGGTGCCCGACAGGGCAGCCTCCTCGGCGGCCTGTAGCTCAGAGGCCCTTGCGGGCGTAGTGGCCATGACCCTTCCGAACTGGTCGAGGCCGGTCCTTTCAAACTCTGACGGCATCCGTAACTGCCTCACGGCGAACTGTGCGTAGTCGGAGAAGATCGGTGCGGCTGCCCTTCCACCTGAATAGGCCCTGCGGGCCGGTTCGTCGACAACGACGAGAATCACCAACTCGGGTGCCTCCGCGGGAAGGAAACCGGCGAAGCTGGCGACGTAGCGAATCTCGCCCTTGTCCTCGCCATATCCACCCTCGGCAAGCGGCTTCCATGCAGTGCCGGTCTTGCCGGCAACCCGGTAGCCCGGCACCTGGCCTCGCTTCCCTGTTCCATCTGAGACGACAGCCTCCATCATCGAGACGACGCTGCGTGCGATACCCGACGGAACCACCTCGATCTGCTCGGCAGCCTGGATCGGTGTAAACACCCCGCCATCATCCAACGAACCGCGTACCAGTGTGGGCGCGGGTCGCCGACCGTCGTTTGCGAGTGTCGCGAATGCTGTGAGCATCTGTATCGGCGTGGCTGAGACTCCCTGCCCTATGGCGATCGTGGGAAGGGAGGTCCCGGACCACCTGCCGACGGGGGTCAGGATGCCTCGGGCCTCTCCGGGAAAGCGCAGGTCGGTGACCGCTCCGAGCCCGTAGTCGAGGAGTTGTCGGTACAGGGCCTCCTCGCCGAGATCCTGGGCCCACAGGATCGTTCCGACGTTTGAGGACTGGCGGAGTATGTCTGCCACGGACCACTCCTCTGTCCCATGCGGGAACGAGTCCTTGAAGTCGGCGTCGTGCACGAACACATTGCCCGGCACCTCTCTGACGGTGTCAGGTGCAGCTGTACCTGTCTCGAGGACGGCCGACATGGTGAGCGGCTTCATGATGGATCCGGGTTCGAACGTCCAGGTGGCAACCTTGTGTTCGGTCGATGGGCGCACCACCCCGTCATCGCCTCGCTCCACCGTCGCCGAGGCGAGCACCTCGCCGGTGGTCGGGCTCATCGCCACCAGGACACCACCCTTGCCCCCTGCGGCCTCGACCCCGTCTGCAAGGAGACGCTCGGCCTCAAACTGGAGTGCACGGTCAATTGTCAGGACGAGGGAGAGGCCCTGCTCCGCCGGTTCTACCCGGTACTCACCACCGGGAATGGTGGATCCACCCAGACCCGCCTCGACGATCATCTCTCCGTTGGTTCCAGAGAGGAGGTTGTCGTAGACGAGTTCGAGACCACTGATTCCGTTGCTGTCGATGTCTGTCCTGCCCAGGAGCGCCAGTCCTGACCCGTCACCGGGTCGCAGGCGTGCGTTCTCGGGCCGGGTGTAGACACCTGAGAGGTCAAGCGCCATGGCGTTGTCAGCCACCTCGCTGTCAACCTGTCGGTCCAGGTAGACAAAGGAGCGTTGGCGGGAGAGGCGCTCCTCGAGCACCCCGATGTCTGTACCCAGGACCCCGGCCAACGCGATCGCCGCTCCTGCAGGATCGTCGACCATCCCCGGATTGGCGACCACTGACAGGCGTGGCACCGAGAGGGCCAGATCGACCCCGTTGCGATCAACGATCGCTCCCCTGGCGGCCGGGAGGGTTACGGTGCGGATCCGTTGGGCCAGGCCTCTCTCCAGGTAACGGTCGGGTTCCATTATCTGGAGCTCCACGAGCCTCCATCCGAGCAGGCCGGACAGAACCAGGAAGATGAAGCCGACGACCACGATCCGCCTCTTCAGGCGCTTCTGGGCGCCAAGCCGAAGGAGGTCGCGCCTGGAGCCCCTGCCGGCGGCAGTTGTCGCCTCAGGTGCGCTGCTCAACGGACCTGGAGCGAAAAGGGGTTCTCTGACGGTGCCGGAAGTGGGTGAAGGGGGTCACCGGGCACTACGGCCGGCAGGTAGAGGCGGTTGGGTGGCGGTGTCATCCCCAGGCGACCGGTGGCGGCGCTCAGGATCCGGGATGGGCTCTCGAGTCGGGCCACCTCCTCTCTGAGGACCTGTGAGCGCTGTTGGCCGTACTCCAGGCGGTCCTGCAGGCTGTCGAACTCAAACTGCCCGTTGACGAGCACGCTGTGCAGCGATGCCATCGCCAACAGGGCGACGAAGAACCCGAAGGTGCTCAGTGCTCCCATGGCCCCGAGTGCCGGCCTGCCACTGGTTGCATCTCTGCTTCCGGTTGTGCTGCGGGTAGTCCGGTCGCGTAGTGCCTCGCTACCTGCAACCGGTCTGACTACTGCTGTCATGCCCGCTCCAGGATCCGCAGGCGGGCGCTGGCGGCGCGGGGGTTGCGCTCAACCTCAGCGTTGCCCGGTCTCACCGCTCTCCTCCTGAGTGCAACCGCCTCAGGCCGGGCACCACACCCGCAGGGCAGTTGGGGAGGGCACTTGCAGCCGCCGGTCACAGCGCTGTCGAACCTGACCTTGACCAGGCGATCCTCGCCCGAGTGGTAGGAGATGACCACTCCCCGTCCGCCGGGCCTGAGGTGTCGTATTGCCGCATCGAGGCCGACGGCCAACTGTTCCAGTTCCGAGTTCACCTCTATGCGTATGGCCTGAAAGGTCCGCTTTGCCGGATGCCCGCCCGTACGACGTGCTGGCGCGGGTATTGCCGAGCGGACCAGATCCGCCAGCTGTTCCGTGTCGGTGACCGGCCTGGCTGCCACGATCGCCTCAGCGATCCGGCGGGCGTAGCGTTCGTCGGAATTCCGGTAGAGCAGATCGGCTAGAGCGCTCTCGCTGTAGCCGTTCACAACCTCTGATGCCGTCCGGCTCCGGGTCTGGTCCATGCGCATGTCGAGAGGTCCTGAGCTGCGGTAGCTGAACCCGCGGTCGAGGCGGTCCAGCTGTGGGGAGGAGACACCAAGGTCGAACAGAAAGGCCGAGATCTGCCGGGTGCCGGTTCTGTCGAGGGAGAGGCTGAGGTCTCCGAAGTCCGAGTGGTACAGGACGGCCCGATCGCCGAACTCCGAGAGCCGCCTGCCTGCGGCTGCGATGGCGTCGGTGTCCCTGTCAAGACCGATGAGGGTGCAGTCAGGGAGGGCCTCGAGCAGCGCTGCCGCATGGCCGGCTCCTCCGAGTGTCGCATCGAGGATCAGCCCCGCCGGCACATCCGACAGGGCTTCGATCACCTCTTCGAGCATCACGGGTTGATGCTGGAAGCTCTCTGTCGTGTCTGTTCTGTCTGTGTCCATCTGCTCATCTGCTTCCGCGATCACGTCCGCATCGCAGCGGTGGCTCCTGCGCCGGCTGAGAACGGTCGTCAGCCTCATGCTGTCTCCAGTCGTGGGCTCAAATCCCGCTCCCCCGGCGGAAGGCCTCGGCGACGGATCGGTCCAGTTCGTCGGCCATTCCCTCCCAGTCGGGTGCGTTCCAGATCTCGATCCAGTCGATGGCGCCGCACACGACCACGTCACGTTCGAGTGCAGCGAACTCCCTGAGCCTCGGGGGGACGATTATGCGCCCCTGGGGATCCAGCCTGACCTCCTCGGAGCGGGCTGCGAGGCCTCGTAGGACGGCGGGTTGCGTGTCACCTGAGCGGACCTCCTCTTCGAGGCGACGCACCATGGATTCGAAGCGGTCCGCCGTCCAGAGGGCGACGCAGCCGGCCCATGGTGAGAGGTAGGCCGGTCCGTCGAAGTGGGTGCGGAACTTGGCTGGCATGACAAGACGGCCCTTGTCGTCAAGGGTGTGATCGTGCGTGCCGACGAATGGCGTGGCCAGATCTCCCCTTCCCTCCATAACGCTCCACTTTATGGGGATTTAACCCACATGGCAAGCCATGAAGCCCACTTTTCCCCAACCGGGGGCGCCAACTGAGGGGAATCTGGCGGGAGCGACGGGCGCGGAGGGCCTACAAGGGGCAGACCAGCGAAAACAGGAGGTAGAGAAGTCGAGCCCGGCCGGGATGAAGGAACCTCAGGGAAGCCGACCCAGAAGGGCCCCGGCGAGCTCCCCCGCATCGACTCCGAGGCCGACAGCTGCTCCCTGCAGATCGGCAGACGCGACCTCCTCGGGCTGGAGTCCGAACAACCGGACCATCTCACCAGGCCGCCACCGAAGAAGGGCAGCGCACTGGAAGCGGGCCCCACCCCTGTTGCGCCTCTGGCTGATCCCAACGACCTTCCGGCCTCCGACCAGAACCTCGCCGGGGCCAATCCCGGCAAAGCAGACCACCTCAGACCATCTGGTTGCGACCATCGGACCGTGGTGAACCGTCGCCTCGACATTCATCTCGACAAGCGCCGCACACCATGCACCTCCAAGCCAACCCACCGACCGGGAGATGTCATCGCACCAGAGCGGATCTCCACGCGGCAACAGGACATCAACCCACAGGACCTCACCGGGGCCCACCAGAACGGCTCCTCCGCCGGACCTGCGCCGCACCATCGCCATTCCCTCAACCGCCGGCATCACCCTCTGGGCACTGCCAACCACCACGGCGACATCATCGACCTCATGAATCAGCACACGCCGAGCATCGAACGAAGGCTCCGCACCATGCCTCTCGGCGATGCTCCCGGGCGGGCGCTCAACCACCCAGCCCGCTGGCATCAGGCACCCCGCTCCATCTCCCTGCACCACACCAGCCACACCAGCACATCTGCGACATCGGGTTCACGATCGGCGTCGCCGTGCTGGGTCAAGGCACGGAACCCCATGTACGCAGCATCAGGAAGCGGCAGAAACGGGGCTCGACGCCACCAGCCTCGGGCGGCCAGCCGATGAGCCTGTCGGGCGACGACAGGCCACAGGCCCGGCCGACGCACGAGAGCGAGGATGAGCGCTGCCACCTTGCCGACGCTCACGAGGAAAGCACAGCCTCACCCAACGACATCCAGCCCACCGCCGCTGCACCCACGAGCGGGCCATCTACGCCGAGCCCCGCTGGAACGATCCTGGCTCCACGGGTGAAGCCCAGGCCGCAGTGCACACTCAATTCCTCCTGGGCAGCATCGAAGAACTCGTCGCCGAATCCGAGTGCCACCGACCCCGCCACCACCGCCAGAGGAAGGTCAAGGAGGTTCACGACCGACGCCACGGCCCTTCCCACCAGTTGACCGGTTCTGCCGCGCACCTCCGCCGGGGCATCCTCGACGGGATAGCCGATCTGGCGGGCAATGGCTGGACCTGATGCCATTGCCTCAAGGCAACCACGGCTTCCGCATGCACACACAGGACCCTCCGGGTCGACGATAACATGGCCGATGTGACCGGCATTGCCGTCATCGCCGTCGAGGAGACCCCCATCCACGACCAGCCCCCCGCCGACGCCGGTAGAGACAACCATGGCCAGGAAGTTGCGGTACCCAACCGCTGCACCCCGCCACCCCTCACCCAGGGCCAGGGCCTTTGCATCGTTGTCTATCGCCACCGGAATCCCCAGAAGGTCAGCCAGACGTTCCCGGAGGGGAAAGTTGCGCCACTGCGGAATGTTCAGCGGCGAAACGGTCTCACCGCCGGCTGACATGGGTCCACCGCACCCGACACCACAGACTGCCAGTCCACCTTCGCCAGCGAACGGGAGGACAAGTTCGCTCAGATGGTCGAACAGGGCTTCAGCGTCAGCCCCTTCTGTAGGTGCCCGTCGGCGACTCAGGACCGCACCGGTCGAGTCAACCCGTGCGGTCTCCAACTTTGTGCCACCGATGTCGATGGCGAGGGCAACGGCCACGGACTACCGCCTACGCAGGTCTGTCAGAATCCGCCGGAACGGCGTTCTTCTCCGCGGCGAAAGCGTTCCCGCATGCGCTGGCGGCTGTCTCCAACCACTGCCCTCAGGGCTGCCCCGCGACCAGACTGCGCCGCCTGCTGCATTCCGGTCCTGCCCAGATGGCGTGCGTTGCGCTCAAGCGCCAGGGCTGACGCCAGCATCACCAGAAAGCCGAGAAACGACAAGAGGAAGGACGTCGAGAGGCCCGCGACCATGATGGTCACCCCGAGCAGAAAACCCAGGATCGACCACTTGAGGTGCCGGATCGACTGCGTGTACACCGTTGTCTGTGAGACCTCACGCACCAGGCTGGGGTCGGTCTCGTAGAGCTGTTCCTCGATCTCGTTGAGGATCCGCTCCTCTTCGTCGGACAACGGCACCGGATTCTCACCTCTCCTCACCAGTTCTGCGGCCCGTCGCCGGACCGGTTCTTCAGCCCTCAAGCATCGCACAGCCACAGCCACGCAACAACGCACACGGGCATTTACGGCGACCTCTCACGAATCCGGACCCCAGCGAGGTCGCTCCGTCGGATCCTGCGGTCTCCGGCCTGAACCAGCTGCCTGGCTGCCGATTGCCCTGTGGCCGAACCGCTGCCTGATCCGGTCGACCACTCCTTCAGCCTCACGCCACCTCGACAGGCGATCCCCGCGTTCCTCCCCCACGCAACCGGAGCCAGGCATCTCATCGAGGCGGAGTTGACGCACCGATCCCTCGCGCAGGCCACTCAACGACACCCCGAGGAGCCTCACCCCGGGGCTCGGATCGATCTTCTCCAACATGACGCCTGCCACCTCGGCAATCTCGGCACTGCTGTCGGTCGCGTCGGCGAGGGTCGACGCACGGGTGACCGTTGTGAAGTCGCCAAACCGGACCTTGATACTCACCGTTCTGGCCGTCACCCCGGCTGCACGCGCTCTTCCTGCGACGGAGTCCGCCATGCCGGCCAGCTCATGAATGAGGGATTCAGGATCCAGCAGGTCCACCGGGAAGGTCTCCTCGTGGCCGATGGACTTGACTGGCTGACCGGGTTCTACCGACCGGTCGTCCATTCCTCTGGCGAGGCGCCAGAGTTGCCTTCCGACGGCGTCACCCAGGAGTGAGACAAGGGTTGCCTCGGGCACGACGGCAAGGTCTCCGACAGTTGTTACCCCCAGCCGCCGCAGGCGCTCCATGGTTCGTGGTCCAACCCCCCACACGGCCTCGGCTGGTAGCGGCGCCAGGAAGGCCTCGACCGCAGATGGTGGAACCACGCAGACACCTGATCCCTCACTGGAACCCGATTCCGACACCCGCGGCTTGGCCTGTCCGCTTGCCAGCTTGGCCAGGAACTTGTTTGGCGCCACCCCCACTGAACAGGCAAGGCCCTCCTCCACGGACACCAGGCGACGGATCTCCGAGGCAATCTCACCCGGGTCTCCGACACTCCGTTCCGCCCCCCCGACATCCAGGAAGGCCTCGTCCAGCGACAGGGGCTCCACAAGCGGTGTGAACCGATCGAAGATCGCCATCACCCGCCGGCTCACCTCGCGGTAGTGGGCGTGGTCACCGGGGAGGAACACGAGATCCGGGCAGAGGCTCCGAGCCCTCAGAGACGGCATCGCCGAACGGATTCCGAACACCCGTGCCTCATACGAGGCGGCAGCAACCACCCCCCTCTCACCACTTCCACCGACGACGACAGGTTTGCCGCGCAGGTCAGGGTTTCGCACCACCTCCACGGATGCGAAGAAGGCATCCATGTCAACGTGCAGTATCGGGGTGGCCGGTCTCATCTCCGCTCGACTGTCATTTCCCCCGGCCTGGCTCCGGTAGCCAGGTACTCGAACCGGGTCCCGGGTTCGACCGCCCCTCCGAGCCAGGCCCCGACAGGCTCCCTCACCCACACAGGGGCTGAGACCAGAAGGGCGCTACTCTCGTCAGGATCAGCGAAGCGGCCCTCCTCGACGATGCCGTCCGGGTCCTCGAAGAGCATCGACCCGTGCCACGACTGCGCCATGAAGACCTCCACTCCGAGCCGCGTGCAGCGGTCTGGAAACTCGACGGACACCTCATAGACACTGGAGGTCCATGACTCGACAATGAGGCCGGTCTCCTCGCGAACTTCGCGGGCCAGCGCCTCGGTGCTCGTCTCGCCAGGGTCGACAACACCTCCCGGCGGAGTCCACTCCAACTCTCCACCCCGCCTGCGATTGGCAACCAGCAGGAGCAGACCACCCTGTTCGATGAGAGCGCCGGCTACCCGCCACTCACGCCACCCGTGTTCCTCCAGACCGGCCATTGACACATTCTGCCACCCTCACCGCTGATCGCAGAGGGCGGTAGCCTCACCCCTCGTGACAGACACCGACCCGGTTGCGGACGCCCCCGGCCTGCAGTCAGCCGCCCCGTCGCTGGTGGCCCGACTCCTGGCGTTCACCGCCGTGCTGACAGGTGGCGCATCAGGAGGCCTCGTCGGGTATGCGGTCACCGACCTCCAGTGTGAATCCGGCTGCACCAACCTGGCTGGATCAATGGCAGTACTCGGTGCCGCCCTTGCGGCAGTCGGGGTCGGGATCGTGGTGGCGCTGACGCTGCGGGCGATGGCCGAGTGGAACGCTGGACAGGTCCAACAGGCCGCCCGTGACCACCACCCGGTCAACTGAGAAACCGTGCCCGACCTCCTGTCACTTCGGGCTCTGGCTCTCCGGACCGCACGCTCGGTCGCTCCTGAACTCGCCAGGCGGGCCGGCGGGTCGCTCAACACGAAGACGAAGAGTTCAACAACCGACCTGGTCACCGATGCCGACCTCTGGTCTGAGAACCGAATTGCCGAGTTGCTCCACGACGCCCGTCCAGACGATGCCATCCAGTGCGAGGAGGGAACCGCCGTCACGGGAACCACCGGGGTCAGGTGGGTGGTGGACCCAATCGACGGCACGACCAATTTCGTGTACGGCCACCCGGGCTTCTCGGTGTCAATCGGTGCCGAGTTGGATGGCGAACCCGCGGTAGGTGTCATTGTCGACCCACTCCTGGGTGACGAGTTCGCCGCAGCACTGGGACACGGTGCGACACGCAACGGAACGCCCATCACGGTGAGCCGCACCACCGTTCTCTCAGAGGCACTCATCGCAACCGGCTTTGGCTACCAACCCGACCGACGCCGTCGCCAGGCGGAGGGGCTTGTCGACATCCTCCCCCGGGTACGTGACATCCGAAGGATGGGTGGGGCGGCGCTCGACCTTGCCTCAGTTGCCTGCGGGCGGGTCGACGCCTTCTTCGAGAGGGGCCTGGCGCCGTGGGACATCGCTGCCGGAGTCGTGATCGTGAGCGAGGCCGGAGGCCGTGTATGCGACCTTTCAGAGGGAAGTCCCACCGGAGACCTCGTGGTCGCCGCCCCAGAGGGAATCCTGGCCGAGTTGCTTTCCCTGCTGCGGAGCAGCGGTGCGGACCGGACCTGAATCCACCCACTACGGGCGTAGAGGCGCGACGACTCCTAGGATCAGGTAGAGCAACAGCGGACCCGGAGCGTTATTCGCAACTTATGGGCAAGAACATCCTCATCGTCGAAGACGACGAACGAATCCGCACGGCTGTCCGACTGGTCCTCGAGGAGGAGGGATACGCCGTCGTCGAGACCGAGAGCGGCGAGGCCGCCCTTGAGGTGTTTACACCGTCGCCGAGCGACGTGGTCCTGATCGACATAATGCTCCCCGGAATAGACGGCTTTGAGGTCTGTCGCCGGATCCGGCGGCTGAGCGAAGTGCCGATCATCATGGTCACAGCACGTGACGACAGCCATGACGTCGTCGCCGGGCTGGAGGCGGGAGCCGACGACTACCTGAGCAAGCCGTTCGACCCCAAGGTTCTGTCGGCCCGAATCAGGGCACTGCTGCGCAGGTCCCGCCTATCCGAGACAGCGCACCCCCACCTGGTCATCGATCAGCTGGAACTGCTCGCCGACGAGGGCACGGTGCGGGTATCTGGACACCAGGTGCACCTGACACACACCGAGTTTCGCCTTCTGGTCGAGTTGGCATCCAACCCGAACAGGGTCTTCAGCAGAGAAGAGCTCCTCGAAGCTGTCTGGGACTACGGATACCTGGGAGACGGCCGCCTGGTCGACGTCCATGTAAGACGGCTTCGCACCAAGATCGAGCCGGACCCCGCCAACCCTCGCTACGTGATCACGGTGCGGGGCATGGGTTACAAGCTGCAGACCTGATGGCCGGGGAAGCCGGGACAGGCGACCAGACCTCGGAGATCTCGGTTCCCGTTCCCGACCATGAGGATCCCCGCCCGGCACCCCTCGGTCTCCGGGCCAGAATCTCGCTTTCCTTCGCCGTCGGAGGCCTTCTGGTGTCGGTCGTGCTGGCTGGGGCGACCCTGGTTCTCACCCGCAGACAGCTCATCGACAGCAGGGAGAACGCTGCGGCAGCTGTGGCGGTGAGCAACGCCACACGTCTCAGCAACCAGCTGACCCATGATGCCACCATCGAGGACCTTCCTGCCATTGCAGATTCGCTCACCAAGATCGAGGGGATCCAGCGCCTGATCCGGCTCGGCGATTCATGGCTACCTACACCTGAACTGGACAGTGAGGACCTGCCTCCGCTGCTCCTCGACCAGTTGGCGCAGCGAGAGGCAGGCCAACAGCGCTCCTCCCTCTCGGGTCAGACGCACCTGGTGGTGGGCATACCCCTGACCGCATTCGACGCCGACTACTTTGCGGTGGTAGACCTCGCCGACGTCGAGGACACCCTGGGGAACCTCCAGATCGTCCTGTTCGGGGCCAGCATCTTCGCAACCCTCATCGCCGCCGTCTTCGGTGCCTGGGTCAGCCAGAGGACCCTCCGTCCCCTGAGGAGGGTCCGAAATGCCGCCGAGGCAATCGCCGGTGGCCGCCTGGACACGAGGCTCGAACCCCAGTCCGACCCCGACCTCGACCGCCTCGCAGACTCGTTCAACGAAATGGCGAGGGCGCTCGAGGAACGGATCCTCCGTGATGCCCGCTTTGCCTCTGATGTGAGCCACGAGTTGCGTAGTCCGCTGACCACGCTCAGGGCCAGCGTGGGCGTGCTCGAGGCACGTCGCGAGGAACTGTCGGACCGCTCCCAGACAGCTCTGACCCTGCTGTCTGACGACCTTGAGAGGTTCACCCGGCTGGTCGTCGACCTGTTGGAGATCTCGGGGTACGACGCCGGCGCAGCGGCTCTCGACCTCTCAGAGGTGCAGGTGTTCCAGTTCCTCAGCGCAACCACCAGCGGGGCCGGACCCATCCCACTGCACATGCCGCCCGGCTCGGAGAACCTGATGATCCGGGCCGACAAGCGGCGTCTGGCAAGGCTGATCTCCAACATCTTGAACAACGCCGACCGGTACGGCGGAGGTGCCACGTCAGTCGTCGTCGAGAACGACGGAACAAACCTCAGGATCGCCATCGAAGACGGCGGACCAGGCATCCCAGAAGCGGAACGGGCTGCAATATTCGAACGCTTCTCCCGTGGATCTGCCGGTGGCCGTCGTGGCGGAGACAGCGGTACCGGGTTGGGCCTCAGCCTGGTTATCGAAGATGCCAGGCTCCACAACGGAAGGGTCTGGGTTGAGGAGCGCCCGGACGGTCTGGCGGGCGCGCGTTTTGTGATCGAACTACCAGTCGACACGGAGGATGGGCAGTGAGCAGCGGGAGGACCCGGCGACACCTGGCTGTTCCCGTTCTGGGTATCGCCGTGATGCTGGCCGCCGCGTGCAGCATTCCCCTCGACGAGGCACCACGCGAACTCTCGGCCGAGTTGCCCGATGCCCTCCTGCCCGCTGGCTCGACCACGACCGAGGCACCGGCTCCGACCGAGTCGGTCGAGATCTTCCTCGCCAGAGCAGTCGCTGACGGTCCGATGATGCTCGAGGCCGTAGGGCGCGAGATCGCATCTGACGGCTCTGTCAACGTGATCCTGGACCGGGTGTTCGCAGGCCCCACGGCCGCCGAGCAGGAGGCCGACCTGGTGTCGCCCTTCGCTGAGGGAAGTTCGGTTGTCGGCACGATCCTCACCGGGACCCTCCTTGAGGTTCACCTCGACAGCCTCGACGGCTTTCCCCAGGACGACTCGATCGGCAACCGCCTCGCCTACGCCATGCTCGTCTGCACGGCGACAGAGTTGATCGTGGGAGCCGACATCGAGGAGGTCAGGATTCTGGTTCAGAGCGACGGTTCGCTCAACCCCATCAGCATCCCTGTCAGCGACGGTGACCCTCCGACAGCCGGCGAGCCCGTGAACTGCTCGGGTTACGAGAGCTTCATCACCGAAGACAGGTAGGGCTCAGGCGAAGAAGACCTTCGCTGTCTCCCAGAGATCTGAATCCAGTTTCTTCACCTCGGCAACGGCCTCGGCGAGGGGCACCAGCACTATCTCGCCTGCGGTCAGGGAGGTCATCATCCCCAGACCTCCCTCGTGTATGGCATCGACCGCCGCCACCCCGAAACGTGACGCCAGGACCCTGTCGAAGGCGGTCGGTGTGCCGCCCCGCTGGACGTGGCCGAGGATCGTGACGCGTGTCTCGAAACCTGTTCGTCGACCTATCTCGTCGGCCACCAGGTGGGCGATGCCTCCCAGGCGAACATGGCCATAGGCATCGACCTCGTCCTCGGGCATCTCCATCGTGCCCTCTACCGGCCGGGCACCCTCGGCTACGACGAGTATCGAGGCGAAACGCCCACGGTCATGCCTCCTTCGAACGGCCACACAGACCTCGCGGATGTCGAACGGTTCCTCTGGCACGAGGGTCACCGTTGCACCACCTGCCATCCCGACCCATGCCGCGATGTGGCCGACGTGCCGGCCCATGACCTCGACCACCATTACCCGGTCATGCGACTCCGCGGTGGTGTGTAGGCGGTCTATGGCCTCGGTCGCAATCTCGACCGCCGTCTCGAAGCCGAAGGTCATCTCGGTTGCGCTGATGTCGTTGTCGATCGTCTTGGGAACCCCGACCACGGGGAAGCCCAGTTCATGGAGTCCTGTGGCACAGGAGAGGGTTCCCTCACCACCGACGACGACCAGACCGTCGAGCCCGTGGCGGTCGATGGTGGCACGGGCCCGCTCCACACCATCCTCCATCGCGAAGGGCTGGAGGCGTGAGGTGCCCAGAACGGTTCCTCCCCTCGGGAGGAGTCCCCTGCAGGCATCGACGTCGAGGGCAGCCGTGTCGTCCTCGACGACACCGCGCCAACCGTCAAGGAACCCGACCACCTGGTCGCCGAACCCGCGCTCTGCACGCCTGACCACCGCACGTATGACCGCGTTCAGCCCGGGGCAGTCTCCACCACCGGTGAGCACACCTATTCGCATCCCTACACCTCGCTAGTGCCGTTGCTCCCCTGCAGTGAACGTAACCTCTTCGGATGGCAGTTGTGCTGGCAATCGACGCTGGAACCACCAGCGTCCGGACCGTTGCAGTCGACGAGGGCGGGGTGGTGGTCGATACCGCCCAACAGGATTTCACGCAGCACTTCCCAAGACCGGGTCTCGTCGAACATGATGCAGTCGAGATCTGGGAGGCGGTGGCGGGCACCCTTGCTGCGATCCGGAGCCGCATGGAGGAGGCCGGTACCCCAATCGCCGCTGTGGGGATCACCAACCAGAGAGAGACGATCGTCGCCTGGAATGCCGACACGGGGCTTCCACTCCACAGGGCGATCGTGTGGCAGGACCGTCGCACGACCTCGCGGTGCGAAGCCCTCCTGAACCTGGGCCACCTCGACCTGGTACGCGAGACGACCGGGCTGGTTCTGGACCCGTACTTCTCGGCAAGCAAGATCGAATGGCTCCTCGGCGACGGTGGGGTCGGGGCCGACACCTCGCTCAGGTTGGGCACAATCGACTCCTGGCTCCTGTGGAACCTGACTGGAGGGCGGGTCCATGCCACCGAGCCCTCCAATGCCAGCCGCACAATGCTCTTCGACCTGGCGACCGGAGCATGGTCCGGGGAGATGTGCTCGCTGTTCGGCGTGCCGATGGCCTCGCTGCCTGAGATCCGCCCCTCATCGGGCCGCTTCGGCGTCACCTGTGACGACGGCCCACTACCACCGGGTACACCGGTCAGCGGTATCGCCGGCGACCAGCAGGCTGCCCTCTTCGGTCAGGCCTGCTTCGATGCCGGTGAGGCCAAGAACACCTACGGCACCGGGTCCTTTGTGCTCGCCAACATGGGACCCACGCTCCCTGACCCCGTCGATGGACTCCTGACGACCGTGGCATGGACCCTTGCCGAGGGCGAGGCGCCCACATACGCCCTCGAGGGCTCCGTCTTTGCGACGGGTGCCACCATCCAGTGGCTCCGGGACGGCCTGGGAATCATAGATTCCGCAGCAGAGGTAGGCCCCCTTGCTGCCTCTGTCGCCGACACCGGCGGCGTCTACCTGGTTCCCGCATTCGCCGGGATGGGAAGCCCCTGGTGGGACCCGCGGGCCCGGGGCACAATCATCGGCCTCACCCGCGGTTCAGGCCGCGCCCACCTTGCCCGTGCTGCAGTTGAGGCCATGGCCTTCCAGACACGAGACGTGATCGATGCAGTCGAACAGGGCGGTGGCCCGACCATCACACACCTGCGTGTTGACGGTGGCGCCTCTGTGATGGACCTGCTTCTTGAACTTCAGGCCGACCTGTTGGGCAAGCCGGTTACCAGGTCGGCGGTTCAGGAGACCACAGCCCTCGGGGCAGCATGGCTGGCCGGCCTCGGGGAGGGATTCTGGTCGTCTACCGGTGAGTTGGCCGACCTCTGGAAGGCTGACAGGACCTTCCGACCGACTCACGACCGGCAGGCGGCAGAGGAGTCCTACGGTCGCTGGCTGGCGGCAGTCGAACGCAGCCTGGCATGGGAACAGACGGACTGAAACCGGCACTCAGACCTCAAGGTCGACAAGAACGTTGCGCATGTGCCGGACCGCCTGGGCGATCCTCTGCTCGTTCTCGATGAGTGCAAAGCGGACATGGTCCTCGCCGCCCGGACCGAACCCGATTCCCGGCGAGACTGCCACGTTTGCCTCACGCACCAGCATGCTGGCGAACTCAATCGAACCCATGGAGCGGTAGGGCTCGGGTATGGGTGCCCAGGCGAACATCGTTCCCTGCGGAGGCTTGAGCGGCCAGCCGATGCGGTTGAGCCCGTTGCAGAGGGCGTCCCTGCGGAGCTGGTAGGTCTCGCGCACCTCGGTGGGATGGTCGGCAGCCTCGTTCAACGTGACGGTCGCTGCGATCTGTATCGGCTGGAAGCTCCCGTAGTCGAGGTAGGACTTGAGCTTCGTCAGCGCCGCAATCACCTCGGCATTGCCGACCATGAAGGCAACCCTCCAGCCGGCCATGGAGAAGCTCTTGGTCATGGAGTAGAGCTCGACGGCCACCTCATCGGCTCCGGGAACCTGCATTATCGATGGTGGCTCGTAGCCGTCGAAACCGAGGTCCGCATATGCGAAGTCGTGAACCAGGATGACATCGCGCTCCCTGGCGAATGCAACAACCTCTTGCATGAACTGCAGGTCCACGCATGCAGTGGTCGGGTTGTGGGGAAACGAGAGGACTATCACCCGTGGCCTCGGCCACGAATACTCCCATCCCTCTCTCAGCATTCCGATGAAGTCGCCGTCGAGGGTGAAAGGCATCTCGCGCACCTCGGCGCCGGCAAACAGCGGCGAGTAGCGGTGGATCGGATATGAGGGCGACGGGACCAGTGCAGCATCTCCAGGTTGCAGGAGTACCCACATCAGGTGGGCGAACCCCTCCTTGGCTCCGATGGTGTTGAGGACCTGCGTCTCAGGATCGAGGTCCACGTCGAAACGGCGCTTGTACAGGGCAGAGACCGCCTCACGCAGCTTGGGTAGACCTCGGCTGGAGGAGTAGCGGTGGTTCCGTGGGTTGCGTGCCGCTTCGATGAGCTTCTCGACAGCCGGGGCGGGTGACGGGAGGTCGGGGTTGCCGAACCCGAGGTCGATCACGTCCTCGCCCGCCCGGCGTGCCTCGATCTTGAGGTTGTCGATGATGGTGAATACGTACGGGGGCAGGGAGGTGATGCGCCGGAACTCCATGGCGGGAGCGTACTGATCTCTACTTCAGGCCAGAAGGACCGGTTGTGCACCTGAGGGAAATGCCGGCGCGCATTTCACGCAGAGCGGGTACCAGCCTCAACTCTGAACTTCAGGTCGTCGATCGCCGTGTGGACGATCTTGGCCTCGAGGCGCCTCTTTACGAAGCCGGGAAGCCTGACAAGCAGGTCGACATCGAGGTCGTAGGCGAGCAGCGTCGAGTCGGGGTCGCCGTCGACGGGCATGAACTCGTAGTCGCCGGTCATGCGCGAGATGACGTCACCCTCGATCAGGCGCCAAGAGATGCGCAGGGGGTTGGACCCGTAGGTGTAGCGGAGCGTGTAGGAACTGCTGCGACCCATTGCCGCCGCCCGGAAGGCCACGTCGCCTGGGCGTCCGTCCTCGTCGCGGGCAAGCACCCTGGCCTCTTTTATGTCGGGCGCCCACTCGGAGAATCGTTCGACGTCGAGGACCGTCTCGTAGCAGCGCTGTGGGGGTGCCTGAATCGTGACGTGCCGGCTGGCGTGTTCTGTCATCGTGTTTCTCCTCGGTCTGGACCCTACCGGAGCAACCCGCGGTACGGGGGGAGGCATTTCACCGATCACCCCTACGAGGCCGAGGGTCAGGTCCGAAGCTCTGCGCTGTCGATTCCGCGACGGAGGTTGTCGGCCAGGACGTCGTATGAGAACTCGCGTACTGCCCGCTCACGTGACTCACGGGACATCTGGTCTCGAACCTGCCCGTCATCGAGTATCCGGCCGATTGCCTCGGCAACCTCCCTGTGGGAGTCGGGCTGTTCAACGACAAGCCCGGTCACACCGTGTTCGACGGCCTCGGCGGCACCACCGCTGTCTCCGGCAACCTGGGGTACTCCGCAGGCAGCTGCCTCCACGAACACGATTCCGAAGCCCTCCTGTTCGAGGCCGCGCCACCGGGACCGGCATGGCATGGCGAACACGTCTCCAGTTCCGTACACACCGGACAGCAGGCGGTCCGGCACCCGACCCAGCAGGCGGACCGGTGCTGCGGTGTGTTCGATGAGGCCGGCGAGACGTCTGTGGTCACGGCCTGTTCCGGCAATGGCGACGACCAGGTCGGGAAAACGCGAGCGCAGCAGGCCTGCCGCCCTGATGAGGACGTCCATTCCCTTTCGGGGCACGAGACGGCTCACCCCCACCACGACAGGGGCATCGGTCGGCAAGCCCAACTCTGTTCTGACGGAGTCCCTCTCAGCCCTGTCGAGGGGTGAGAAGCGCTCGGTGTCGACTCCCGGGGGCACGATCAGGGTGGGGAGGGAGGACCGGGCGGCCCTCTCCGCCTCGGCCGCCGCATAGAGCCCGGCACAGATGACCAGGGATGCGCCACGCAGCACCTTTCCAAGCAGGGCTCGGGTGAACGGGAGGCGACCGGGGATTGTCACCTCGGCGCCGTGCAGGACGACTGCGTAGGGCCTACCGGTCGACGGTGCCGAAAGCCCGACAGGTAGTGCCGGGTCCCAGATGACAAGTTCGGCACAGGTCTCCTCCGAGAGCCTGTCGACCCTGCCGGGCAACCACGGGTAGGGCAGCAGGACCGGCTCCCGGGAACGGGTCACATCGAAGTCCTGGGCAGCGTCGAACTCATCGTCGCCTCTGTAGGGGGTGGTGTGAACCGAGAAGTCCCCGGGGGGTAACCGACGCCAGAGTTCCCAGAGGTACGACTGGATCCCGCCCAACTTTGGCGGAAAGTCGTTGGTGACGAGGATGTGACGTCTCATTGGGTGCTTCCGTCGAGCAGGTCCGCACGATCCAACTCGGCTGCCGCCCACTCGGCATGGCGGCGCAGCATCGGATCAGAGGCATTGAGGTTCTCCGTGAGCGCCCGGCCAACCGAGGGGTCGTTGGCATCGGCCGTGTTCCCGAGAACAACAAGTGCGTTGCGACGCAGGTAACGGGGGTCCCGTTCGGCGATGTACCAGCGCCCGAACCGCGCAAGGAGGTCATCGTCGGCGGCAGCCAGGACCTTGACCGCCTCGACGTCGGCAGACGTGTCGGTGCTCCCCTCCGCTGACCGGTCTGCGCGGCCGACCGGACAGACCTCCTGGCAGTCGTCGCAGCCGTAGATTCGCCCGCCCATCGCCCTGCGGAACTCCAGGGGAATGTCGCCGGGAGCCTGGACGAGCCACGCAAGGCACCGTCGGGCGTCGATGACGCCGGGTTCGACGATCGCACCTGTAGGGCATCCGTCGATGCAGGAACGACAGGTTCCACAACCGTCGGCAACCACCTTCTGGTCGACCGGGAGCGCCGCATCGGTGACTACGGAGCCGAGGACGAACCAGCTGCCGTGTCCGGGAACGAGGACGTTTCCGTTGCGACCGAACCAACCGATACCGGCTCGCACGGCTGCGGCACGGTCGACGAGGGCATTGTCGTCGGCCACAACCCTGGCTGTGAAGGAGGCGGCGTTGAGGCGGCCGGCAACCGCCTCGAGTGCCGTTCTCAGGTCCCCGTAGTGATCGTTTCGCGCATAGGCGGCGATCCGTGCCCAGCCGGGACCTGCATCAGGTAGGCGGGGCGCTGAAACACGCATCGCTCCGACGATCATGGACCTTGCTCCTTCCAGGATGCGGCCCGGATCCGTGGAGCGCTCCGGGTTGCGGAACGTGAACTGCATGTCGGCATGCAGGCCTGCCTCACGCCTCCTGAGTATCTCTGCGAGCGTTGCCTCGAACGGCTCAGCCGTCGTCACTCCAATGACATCCAGGCCTGCTGACAGGCCGATCGACCTGAGTTCGGCTACCTCGGGCGGAGCGATGCCAACGTTTCCGAGCACCGGCGCTGATCGAATCTGCTGTGACACCCCGTCATGCTGGCACGCAGCGGGCCGTGAGCGTCGGCTCAGCCCCTCTCCACATGTCTGAGAGGTGGAACAAGGCCAGCGCCGGCCAACAGGGTGATCGCCCGGTGTTCCGCCAGTTCAACCACAACGGCTTCACCGGGCTGGCGGCTGCACAGGTAGGTGACCATGCAGTCGGTGCACGCATCGGTGCTGGCGAGGCTGCACTCGTCGCAGTCGATCAGCAGTGGCGGATCGGTGTGGGTGGGAAGTGAATCTTCGAAGAGGTATGCCATGCACACATCATGGAGACAGGGTGTGACACTCCCCTCAGAGGTCTGTCGAAACCGCGCCTGACCTGCAGTATCAGCCAGAAATCGACTGGAGTACACGGGTAGCGGCTCCCGAGTCGATGGACTCGCCTGCAGCCTCCAGCCCCGATGCCAGATCCTCTGACACACCTGCCACAACAAGCCCTGCGGCAGCGTTCAACACCACGATGTCCCGTCTTGCACCATGATCCTCGCCCGACAGAATCCCCCTGAGAATGGCAGCATTCTGCTCCGGGCCCCCTCCAACCAGATCGGCCGGATCCGCGAGTCGAATCCCCAGGTCGGTCGGATCAAGGTCCCAGCGGCTGATGTTCCCATCGCGGAGTTCGACCACCCTCGTCGGCCCGGTCGTCGCAATCTCATCCAGATGGCCGTGACCGGTCACCACCAACGAGTGAACCGACCCCTGGGCCCTGAGTACCTCCACCATCCGGTCGGCGAGTTCCGCCTCTGCGGCGCCGATCACCTGGCGCCTCACCCCACCGGGGTTGGACAGCGGGCCGAGGACGTTGAAGACGGTCGGAACACCAATACCAGCCCGCACAGGTCCTGCGAACCTCATTGCCGGATGGAAGGTACGTGCATAGGCGAAACCGATGCCCCGTCCAGCCACCAGGTGCTCCAGTTCGGACGGGGTGAGGTCGATGTCCACGCCCAGGACATCCAACAGGTCAAAGGCACCTGAGGATGATGAAGCCCTCCTGTTCCCATGCTTGCACACGGTCGCACCGGCCCCGGCGGCGACGAAACAGGCCATGGTCGAGACGTTCAGCGCGCCATGTCGTCTTGCCGGAGATCCGCCGGTTCCGACAATGTCGATCGTTCCCTCAGGGAGGGTCAGGGGTTCGGCAGCAGCCACCATCGCCCTGACGAGACCTGTCGTCTCCTCGGCCGTCTCACCCTTGATCTTGAGCGCCACCAGAAAGGCGGCAATCTGAGCGGGATCCGCCTCCCCCGCCAGGATCTCGGCAAGCACTGATTCTGCCTCCGAGGCACTCAGATCGTCACCGTCGCACAGGCGCGTCAAGAGGCCGGGCCAACCACCGAGGTCCTCAAGGGGCACAGTTCGCCACCTCAGGCACTGCGCCGGCGACGTCTGGTCATCCGGCGCCGCTCCGACTCGGTTGCACCACCCCAGACACCGGTTGGCTCACGGCGTGACAGTGCGTGTTCCAGGCAGGACTCCCGGACCTCGCAGCACTCGCACACGGCCTTAGCCCGGTCGGCACCGAAATCGTCGTCGGGATCGGGGAAGAAGATCGACGCGTCGAGGCCTCGGCATGCACCCCTCTGGTGCCAAATGACCACAACGGTCCCGGTGTCGGCAGTTGCTCCCATGTCCCCGGCACTTGTTACCGCGCCGCACGCAGCCACGCAAGCCGGATACCCACAAGCCCGAATACCACAGGCCAGTGGGCCTCCAACCCCTGTCGGTTCAGCATCGGGATCTCGTTGGATATTGGGGCTCCGCCGCGCCACACTGGTGAAGACGGTGAGCCGGCCGGGTGGCCGCGGCGTGGTCCGCCACGCTGAGGAAGGTCGGGGCTCCAGAGGACAGGATGCTGGCTAGCGGCCAGTCGGGGCGACCCGCAGGAAAGTGCCACAGAGAACAGACCGCCGATGGCCCGGTTCGCCTCCCCGCGGGGCGGGCTGCCGGGCACAGGTGAGGGTGAAACGGTGCGGTAAGAGCGCACCAGCGGCCGGGGCGACCCGGGCGGCTTGGCAAACCCCATCCGGAGCAAGGCCGAACAGGGAGAGGGCGGTCCGCCCGCTGACACTCCCAGGTGGGCCGCACAGATGGATGGCCACACAGCCGGAGTCCCGCAAGGGCCCGGTGGACAGAACCCCGCCTACAGGCCGGCTCACCGTCACCACGACCTGGCCGTGTCAGCGAAACCACCGCCCGTAACACCTAGTCTCCGGACGATGAAGGTCAACGGGAACGAGATTGCGGCGGGGGCCGACCTGGCTGGAGCAGACCTCACCGACAGCGACCTCAGAAACGTGGACCTGACCGGGGCGTGGCTGGGGGGCGCTGTGCTGAGCGGATCCGACCTTAGTGGAGCCAAGTTGGTCGGTGCAGACCTGAGGCACGCAATATGCAGGCAGGCCGTCTTCATCGACGCGGACCTCCACCATTCGAACCTCTGGCACGTGGACCTGCGCGAGGCTCAGATGCGTGGCGCCCTGCTCAGCCGTGTCTGGCTGGGAAGCGCCCGCCTGACCGGCGCTGACCTGAGAGGCGCCGATCTGAGCGGCGCCTGGCTGACAGCCGCAGACCTCACCGGAGCCCGGCTGGGAGCAGCCACCCTCGCTGGTGCGTCCCTCACCAGGACCTGCATGCGCGAGGCCGACCTGACCGGGGCATTCGCCAGCGCCTGTGACCTGCGCGGCGCAGTTCTCAACGGAGCAGTCCTGCGCGCTGCCAACCTGACCGGCTCTGTCCTCAAGGGGGCGACCCTGATATCAGCCGACCTCAGCCTGGCCGACCTGGTTGACGCCGACATTTCCGAGGCGCAACTGGAAGGAGTTGACCTGACCGGAGCTCGCCACGATGGAAGCACCATCTGGCCTGACGGCTTCACTCCCCCACCCGCTGGCGGAGTCAGCGACCACGACTAGCTTCGACCCTTCCCTCCGACCAGAGTTTCCGCCGCCTGTCGGGTTGTGAGAGCCCAAAATGCCTCCATCCCCAGAGACACGCCAGCAGGCCCAGCACCTCGAGCCCCAGGGTTCCCGGGTAGCGGTCGAACTCGGGAAGCGCGGATCCACCCAGTTGGTCAAAGCCACGTGCCGGCCACCAGAAGAGTTCCGTGTAACCCCAGGTGCCGTCCATGACCAGATGGGTGAACAGGCCGATCGGAACTCCGAGCCAGCGCCTGCGTTGGGCCCTCCGGCCTGCCGTGGCGACCATAACCACAAGCAGGACCAGCACGGCGCCAGCCAGCGTGTGGAGCAGCCAGGGGCCACCGGCAAGCCCCTCGATGAGTGGCAGCAGTGCAGCAAGCGTGACGATCCTCACGTCAAGGTCCGGGCTCCCGAAGACCATCGGGACCGCCACCAGAGAACCGGCGATGAACCAGACGAACATCGGTCAGCGCGCTACCAGTCGCCCACACTCGGTGCACTCGGCGAGGGTTCCCTCCGGAAGAGCCCGCACGCGGTCAGCCTCGACGGCAGGCATCGAGTAGGGGCAGCCGGTGCAGTCGGAGCCGGCGAAGCGAACCACTGAACTGGCTCCGAGGCCGCCGGCTATCCGGTCGTAGCGGGCCAGCACGTCCGGGGCGACCTCACCCGCAGCGACACAGCGCCGTTCCCTGGCCTCGTTGATCTCAGCATCGACTACCTCTTCGCTGGCCTGAAGTTCCCGGCGGCGCTTGTCGACAACCGCTGCTTCACGCACACCGCGGGCATCCAGTTCGGAGATCAGGCGCTCGACAGGTTCCAGCTCCTCCATCACCTCAAGGACCGTGCCTTCGAGGCTGTCGAGGCGTTGTCGCAGGTGTCCTATCTCGGTCTGGATCGCCACCGCCTCCTTGGGAGAGGTGACGGTGCCGCCATAGAGCAGCGAGTCGAGTTCTGTGAGGCGATCCTCGACGGCTGCCACCTCACCCTCATAGCGGCGCTGGCGTCGGAACAGATCGAGGTGCTCGACCTTGTGCTCCTCGATCTGGGCTGCCGTTGCGGCTCTGGTCTGCTCGGCTTCTGCGAGTGCCAGGCGTTCGGGGAGGTTGGCGTGGCGATGAGTGAGTTGACGGACAATCGTGTCCTCGTCCTGAACCGTGAAGAGGGCGTCCATCGCGCTCATGCTACGTCGGCTCCCCTACCGCTCCTTCCCGTTCTCAGGGAGTTCATCCGAGCCGGGTGTGGTCCCAGGAGATGACCTTCTCAGGTTCGACGACCACCCCGGTCCGCTTGAGGGCGAATTGAGCCGCCGCAGCGTCAAGGAGATCTGCTGGCAGATCAGGTTGGTTTCGTGCCATGACCGCCCGGGCGATCCGGTGAAGGCCATCATCATCGTCAACGAGGGTCGCGGTTCCCTTGATCATCACCCCACGCAGGAGGCTGTACTCGAGGCCGTCCTCCAGGAGGACGGTGATCCGCGGATCGCGTCGCAGGTTCACGATCTTCTGGGATCTGGTGTAGGTCTCAAACACCAGTTTTCCATCCATGACGGCGAACCAGAGCGTTGAGAGATGGGGGGAGCCGTCTCGGTCGAGGCAGGCGACCTGGAGGTTCTTCTGCTCTTCAACGAATGCCGTGACCTCGTCCTCCGTCATTCGGATGAGGTCTCGTCGATTCGGCGCCATGGCTCTGCATCCCTGACATGTCTCGGGTGGGCAGGGAGCCTAGATGAGACCCCGCGGCCCTGACGATGCGCATGCCGGGAATCGCACTGCACTCCAAAACGTCGCATGTCCCACCCGGGGGAGGCAGGACATGCGGTATTTCTCTCGACCGGGATCGGGGGGGTGATCCCGGTCAATCATCGCAGGCTTCCGGTGGGGGGAACCGGTGCCTGCTGTGGTGTCCACAATAGTGAGGCCCGACAGTTCCCGGGCCTCGGCAGGGTCGATTTCCCGGTGACATGCGACACCTGTGACCGGTGTCGCAGCACCACCCCACGGCTAGTCTCGACACCATCCACACCCCTACGTTCGGGCAGCCACACACGTGTCCGACACAGCCGCCGAGGAGGACCGGTGAGCATTCCGTCCGACGCCCAGCTGAGGGAGATCCTCGTCGACATGGTGACGGCCCGAACACAGTCGGGGCGACTGTGGAACATGCAACGTCAGGGACAGGTCGGAACGGTTGCTCCGATCGATGGCCATGAGGCCACAATCGTCGCCGCAACCCACGCCCTCGACACCGATCACGACTGGGTGGTCCCCCAGTACCGGGAGCCGCTGGCACTGCGACGGTACGGTCCCGAGATTCTGGAGAGGTTCATGCTCTACAGCCTCGGTCACCCTGCCGGCGGCCACATCCCCGACCCGATCCGGGTCCTCCCCAACCAGATCTCCCTCGGCACCCAGATACCCCATGCGGTCGGCATCGCATGGGGAATGGTGCTGCGCAGNGAACCCGGTGTCGCTCTGGTGTTCTTCGGCGACGGATCCAGTTCGGAGGGCGACTTCTACGAGGCCGGGAACCTGGCCGGCGTCCTGAACGCACCCGTGGTGATGGTCTGTGTGAACAACCAGTGGGCCATCTCAACGCCGGTCCACCTGCAGACCGCAGCCGAGTCCTTTGCCGACAAGGCTGCCGGTTTCGGAATCCCGGGGGTGAAGGTCGACGGCAACGATGCTGCGGCTGTGTACGACGCTGTAGACGAGGCCAGGAAGCGTGCGCTGGCCGGAGGGGGGCCGACCCTCATCGAGGCCACCATCTACCGTCTGGGGGCCCACACCACCGCCGACGATCCGACCCGCTACGTACCCCCCGAGGATCTCGAGGCTGCCCGNAGGGANGACCCGGTACTCAGGCTGGGCACCCACCTCAGGGAACTGGGAATGTGGGACGACGGTGCCCAGCAGGAGACCGAGGCAGTGGCACTGGAGCTGCTCGATCGGGCCGTAGAGGCCGCGAGGTCAACACCCCTGGCAGCTGACGCCCTCCTTGACCANTGCTTTGCCGCGGACTCCCAGCGTCTTGCCCAGCAGCGATCCCACCTGCTCGCTGCCCGGCCAACGGAGCCGCAGTAGCCATGTCGGATCATCTCGGAGGTGGAGGCGTCAGCGACCTGACAATGCTCCAGGCCATCAACGAGACCCTCCACGCCGAGATGGCGAGGGATGAGCGCGTCGTCGTGCTGGGCGAGGACGTCGCCCGAAACGGCGGGGTCTTCCGCGCAACTGAGGGCCTCTTTGAGAAGTTCGGGGAGCACAGGGTCGTCGACACCCCCATCTCCGAGGCGGTGATAGCGGGGGCGACCGTCGGCCTGGCTGTCGCCGGGCTTGTTCCTGTCGCCGAGATCCAGTTCCTGGGTTTCTCCTACCAGGCGATGCACCAGCTCGCCGGCCAGGTGGCGAGGCTGCGCTACCGCTCGCAGGGGCGCTACGACCCCAGCATCACCATCAGGTCCCCGTTCGGGGGTGGTGTTCGCACCCCCGAACTGCACTCCGACTCGCTCGAAGCCCAGTTCGCCAACGTTGCGGGCCTCAAGGTGGTCATGCCCGCAACGGCACCAGATGCCAAGGGTCTCCTCGCCTCATCCATCAGGGACCCCGACCCGGTTCTCT
The DNA here is from genome assembly GCA_002687745.1 of Acidimicrobiaceae bacterium. Classification (GTDB taxonomy): domain Bacteria; phylum Actinomycetota; class Acidimicrobiia; order Acidimicrobiales; family MedAcidi-G1; genus UBA3125. The sequence goes on from NZBE01000007.1 coordinate 38,906, forward strand.
TCCTCGAGCCGCTCCGGGGTTACCGGGGAATCCGTGGGGACGTACCCGACGATGACCATCTCGTCCCTCTGGGGGTCGCACGGACCGCCCGCGAGGGCGACGACGTCGTGATCATCACCTGGAGCTACCAGGTGGAGTTGGCCTGCCGGGCTGCGGACAGCCTTCGCTCCGAAGGGCTGTCGGTTCGGGTGCTCGACCTGCGGAGCATTGTGCCGCTCGACATCGAGGCGATCACCGAGGCGGTCAGCCACTGCGGCAGGGCCGTTGTCGTACAGGAGTCATGTGAGACGGGTGGATTTGCCTCCGAGGTGATTGCAACCATCAACGACGCCTGCTTCTGGTCCCTTGAGGCTCCGGTGACAAGGGTGTCGGGCTACGACGTTCCCTACCCGGTGGGGATGCTCGAGGACCTCTACGTTCCCGACGAGGCNCGGATCATCGCCGCCGTGCGTCGCACCCTCGAGTCGGGCTGACCGCCATGGCGTTCGAGTTCCGCCTACCCGACATCGGTGAGGGCCTCGAAGAGGCAGAGATCGTCGAGTGGCTCGTCTCACCCGGCGATGTGGTCGTGAGGGACCAGCCGCTGGTCGAGGTGCTCACCGACAAGGCCAGTTCTGAGCTTCCGTCACCAGTCGCCGGCACGGTGCTCCGCCTCGGTGCATCCGAGGGAGAGCGGCTCAACGTGGGTGAGGTCCTGATCGAGTTGGACGACGGATCATCCCGGGTCGTCGACGACACCGAGCCCGTCGCTCCCGTAGCGAGCCCTCAGTCGGCTGACCCGGCGCCAACACCTTCAGGTCCTGCGTCCCGACCAAAGGCCTCCCCTGCCACCCGGAGGCTGGCCCTCGAGGCGGGCATTGATCTGGGCACCGTGACGGGAACAGGCCCCGGTGGGAGGATCACATCCGACGACCTGCGGGCCGTAGGAACCCATCCGGCCCCTACGCCACCGACCTGNTCCTCTCCTCCGGCCCACGCTCCTCAGGGGGGCCTCGGCCAGATGCCCTTCGGGCACCATCCCCTGCGTGGAGTCCGCGGGGTGGTCGCACGCAACATGGAGAGGTCCTGGGCGGAGATCCCCCACATCCACTCAATGGACGAGATCGACGCATCCCTGCTTGTCGACTTCCGCCAGCGCCTGAGGGGCATGGACAGACCCGGAGCCTCGGCTGTGACGGCACTCACGGTTGCCTCTGCAGCCGCTGCCAGGGCCCTGCGCCGCTACCCGATGGTCAATGCGAGCATCGAGGGCAGCCCGGGCGAGTCGATCGTGGTGCATGACTCGGTCAACCTGGGGATCGCCGTGGCGACCGACTCCGGGCTCGTGGTTCCTGTTGTCCGCGATGCCGACCGTCTCGACCTCTTCGCCCTGGCGGCTGCCATCGCCGACGTTGCTGCCCGCGGCCGTGACGGAATGCTGACCGCAGCCGACCTCACGGGGGCAACCTTCACCATCACCAACTACGGGTCTATGGGTGGCCGCTGGGCCACGCCGCTCATCCCACCCGGCCAGGCGGCGATCCTCGGCCTTGGTGCCGTCGCAGATCGGCCCGTTGTGGTCGACGGGCAGGTGCTTGCCAGGCCGACCCTTCCGGTCGTCCTCGGCTCCGACCACCGTCTGATCGATGGTGATCTGGCCTCTGCCTTCAAGGGCTCCATCACAGCCGACCTCATGGAGCCGTTGAACCTCCTGGTCGAGGGCTGAGGCCGGCCGGTGGTTGTAGGTGAGGTTGCCGAGGCGGTTGACCTGCTGGTGATCGGCGGGGGNCCGGGCGGCTACGCCTCGGCCCTGCACGCCGCCCGCCTCGGCCGCCGGGTGACCCTTGTGGAACGAGGAGAGTTGGGCGGCACGTGTCTCAACGTCGGCTGCATACCGTCCAAGGCACTGATCGAGGTGGCCGATGCCATGGCAGCACCCGACAGGGTGGCCTCATGGGGGATTGAGGCCACGGCAAGCCTCGACATGTCGGCGGTGCAGGCTCATCTGGGAGCCGTGGTGGAGAAGCTCACAGGGGGTGTCCGGCACCTGCTGGNCCGTGCCGGGGTTGGCGTGCTGACCGGNGAGGCATGNTTNGTNAAGCCGCACCGNGTCGTTGTCGAACACGGTGCGACCGTTGAGCACCTTGACTTCAGGCACGCCATCGTCGCCACGGGTTCGCGCCCAGTTGAGTTGCCTGACGTTCCCCTTGACGGCACACGTGTTGTCGGCTCAGCAGAACTCCTGTCCACGNACACCCTCCCGGAGGAACTGGTACTNGTTGGTGGCGGCTACGTCGGCGTGGAGTTGGGGTGCGCCTTTGCNAAGNTGGGGAGTCGGGTGACGATCGTGGAGGCGGAGGCCTCGATCCTTCCCGGGTTCGACGATCGTATTACGAAGGCCGTGACCCGGGGGTTGGCGAACCTGGGTGTTGGAATCTGCTGCGATACGACCGCTGTCGGCATCGAGGACGCCGGCCTCGTCGTGTCGGGTCCCGGCGGCAGTGCCACCCTGCCTGCCGACAGGGTGGCGGTTGTGGTCGGCCGCCGCCCGAACAGCGATCTGGTCGGGCTCGCTGAAGCGGGTGCCGCTGTCGACGACCGCGGCCTTGTCGTGGTCGATGCCGCGAGGAGGGCAACCGACACGGTGTTCGCAATCGGAGACCTGACCGCCGGCCCGGCCCTGGCCCACAAGGCCACCGCAGAGGCCGAGGTTGCCGCCGATGTCGCCTGTGGTCGGCCCAACGCCTTTGACCCTACGTGCATTCCACTGATCGTCTTCAGCGACCCGCAGGTCCTGGTCGTCGGCCTGACCGAAGGTGACGCGTCATCTGCCGGCATGGCCGCAGCCTCCTCACGCTTCCCGCTGGCCGCATCGGGTCGGGCCGCCACCCTCGGTTCCGGTGACGGCTTTGTCACGGTCGTGGCCGACGGAGACGGCACGGTCATCGGCGTACAGGCTGTGGGTGCCCACGTCGCAGAGTTGGCCGGTGAGGCCGCTCTCGCTGTCGAGACGGCTGCGACCGTCGAGGACCTGGCAGGAACCATCCACGCCCACCCGACCCTCGGAGAGGCGATCGCCGAGGCCGCCCTGGGTCTGGCCGGTCGCCCGCTGCACGCTGGCTGAGGAGTTGTGCCTACCTACCCAGGAGGGGGATAATTGAACCTGTGGAGTTCCGTTCAACCTTCACAGCCGCTCTCCTGTTGCTCATCCTCGGCGGGTGTGCAACCGGGAACGAAGGGACCTCAACGGTTGGAACGACAACAATGCTCGGGGCAGCAGCGCCGACGACGACCGCCGAGGAGAACACCGGCACCTCCGCCGGCGTTGCAACGGCGGCAACCGAAACGGGAGCCCCGACGACAGCAGTGGCCGGAACTCCAGCAGCCGTGCCGGCGATCGGGGTACCCGGTACCACAGCGCCTCCGACGACAGCCGTACCCACGACGACCGCCACAACCAGCACGACGCTGCCGCCCGGTCCACCGGCATGGCCCGAGCCGTATGACCCCGTTCGCTGGCCCACACACAGAATCATGCGTGCAGCGATCACGGCGAACTGCCCTCCTGGGGTCGGTCAGGACTTCTCCGGAATGGACCTCAGGGGTCGCGATCTCAGCTCCGAGTCCCTCCGCTGTGCCGACTTCTCAGGAGCTGACCTGCGGGGTGCCACATTCGAGAGGGCAGACNTCGAGTACGCCGACATGGAACGGGCAGTNGTCGACGAGACAACCCNTCTACTTGGGTATGTCCTCGTCTCACACATTCCACCTGANTCATCGGAGAGCCGAGAGTTCTCACACACCATGTGCCAACAGGAAGAGTGGTTCCTCCTCGGCTCCTATCTGGATTCGTCACAACCTATGGCGTGCAACAACGTCGGTTTCAACGGCATCGACCAGGTGATTCCCGACAACTGCGCAGCCGACCGTGTGCGTGACTTTTCAACCATGGACCTCTCCGGCCAGGATCTCTCGGACCTGGACCTCTCCTGTTCAGATTTCAGCTACACCAACCTGCGTGGCGCCGACCTGCGTGGCAGCAATCTCACCCATTCACTGTTCTGGGAGACAGACCTAACCGGTGCCGACCTGTCAGGTGCCTCACTCGCCGAGGCAGGTCTGGGCCTTCGAAGCACGGGCCTCCAGCGCGCCCACCTGCGGGGCACGGACCTGTCAAACACCAACCTGGAGTTCTCACTCTTCGGCTCCGANGTCACAGGGGCGAACCTGGACGGCGCCTTTCTGAGCGGGGAAACCCGCTGTGGCGACGGGGACTACCCGTGGCCGTCGGGTGCTCCTCCCGAAGAGGTCCGCCTGGAGGACATGACATGTCGGGGTACCGAGGCGCTCGGACCCGACGCTCCACTCCCGGTCGGATACCCGTCCAGAACCCATGCCATCGGAAATGAGCGCACAACCGCCACCCCGGTTCGGATGAGCGCCGCCTGGGACGCCTGCCCCCGCCTCATCACCGACGAGGACGTGACGCCATACATGCTCGCCTGCATCCAGAAGCACACCGATGCAGGCATCGTCTACCAGNCCTACCATCCTCTGGGCTGGGTGGAGGCCGGGGTGGCCGGTTGGCAGGGCATAGTCGAGGACTACCCGGACCTACGCTCGGCCGGCCTTCCCGTCGACATGTGGGGTGAGACCGGCCTGGATGAAACTCCGACTGAGAATGGATGGATCACACCGCCACGGTTCAGCAACGCCTCAGACGCCTGGCTGGACTTCATGATCGGGGTCATCAGAACGCAGGTNGATGCAGGCGTTACGGGTATCGCCTTCGATGAGGGGTGGGGAAGCCTCGGGCCGGGACCATCGGTCGACTTCAACGTCGAGGCGATGAGCAACTTCCGCGAGTACCTGGCGGTCCGCTATTCGACAGCGGAGCTGTCGGCCAAGGGCATCGACGACGTCGCCACCTTCAACTGGTTGTCCACTGTGCTGTCAACCGAGGTGCACGTGGACCATCAGGCGGACCCGGGGCAGTACCACACACCCGGATGGTGGCAGCAGCTACTCGGCCGCTCCCTAGCTCCCGGCGAGACCTACACGCGGGAAACCATCGAGCAAATGCTTCGCTACCCCATCCCCTCAGCCCAGCCCGTGTGGAGGGTCCTCTACGGCGAGTCCTCCGACTTCGAGTACTTCAACCGGCTCCGCCAACGCGAGGTCTATCAGCGCATCGGCGACGAGATCCGACCCTACGCCGAGTCCCTCGGCCAGCCCTGGTACCTCGCCGCCAACATCTACAATGGCCTGGGCTGGGACAACGCAGCCATTGCCGCTCCCGTACTCGACATTCCAATCGGGGAACTGTCGACCCGCGACGCCCGCTGGCCGGNCCGCAACTTCACGTCGTTCATCAAGAACATGGCCGCGATCGGCAAGCGCTTCGCCCCGATGTTCTATCCAGGCCAGGTGTTGACGCCATCTGATGACAACGACACAGAGGCAACACTCATGTTCGTCGCCGACCTCTACGCCGCTGGCGGTGTGTCCCAATACCCCGACAGTCGCACCGACGACGCCGTGCAGGACCTCTTTGAGTTGATCCAGTCGGACGAGGGCTTCTTCTCAGAAACCGACAATCGAGTCGGCCTGTACTACTCCCTCGGCAATCACATGGGGGACGTGGGGCGACCCGGAATCGGTGTATGGGCCTACTACGGCGCTGCACGCCTTCTGGAAGACTCACACTATTCGTACGACGTGCTCTACCAGGGCGATCCAGACATGGGCTCGGGAACCGTCCGGTGGGTAGACCAGCAGATCAGCCCGACAGATCTGGCTGGTTACGGGATGGTGGTGTTGCCGAACACGATCCACATGACCGACGCAGAGGTGGCGAACCTGTCGGCGTGGGTCGAGGCAGGCGGCGTGCTGGTCGTGTTTGGGGCAGCAGGCACCTACGACTTCTCGTACCCCTCCCCCGTCCAGCGGGATGACGCAGCATGGAACACCCTGACCACCACTGCTGGAACCTCCCGTCACGGTTCAGGAACCGTGATCGTGTTCCCTGGCGACGAGTGGTCGGGCCTGGCCAACCGCTACGACGGGTCACTCGATCCGGCTGATCTGGACACCTTCTCCNCTGCCGCCGGTGAGGCCTTCACCAGCAGCGTGACCACCGATGCAGGACCCCTCGTCCACATCCACCGCTTCGCAGACCCATCCAGCGGGAGGGAGATTCTGCATCTCGTCAACTTCGACTACAACCTTGACTCTGACTCCGTCATTTCGACTGGCAGCATCGCCCTCACGATCCGGACAACCGCCGACTTCGCCGACCCNGTCGTGCGCTACCACACTCCTGACGACCCCCGTGGAACCGCGCTCACCGCTGGTACTGCCGGCCCGACGGAGGTCTCTGTGACCCTCCCGGACCTCCACGTCTACGGCATCGTGACCGTCGAGGAAGATGGGCGATAGCGCTGGCTGAAGCCACCNGTGCCCAATCACCACCGCCGCTCGCGACACAGTCATCCAGGCTCCGCACCCCTAGCATCACGGCGTGTCCGAAGCATCCCAGTCCACAGCCGACCTCGGTTTCGTAGACCCGCAGGAGCGCCGTGGTTCCGGCGTCATCAAGTGGACCCACTACCCCGACAGGGTGGTTCCGGCGTGGGTGGCGGAACACGACCTGGGACCTCCCCCCGCCGTCGTGGAACGCCTGCATGACCTGGTGGACCTGCGCGCCTTCGGCTATCACTCTGCGGGCGACGACGTGGGGCCTGCCTTTTCGCGTTGGGCCACGCTACGACACGGCTGGACTCCAGACCCCGACCTGATCATCCCGACGGCGAATGTGCTCCAGGGCATCTGGGCATGTGTTGAGGCGCTCACCGCCCCCGGCGACGGGATCATGTACACGCCACCCGTGTACCCGCCCTTCCATGACGTGCCACCTACTACCGACAGGCGTGCCGTCCACTGGCCGATGGTGCTCACCGGAACGGGTTGGCGCTACGACCTCGACGCCCTCCCGGGTCTACTCGAGGCCGATCCCGGGGTCAGCCTGCTCCTGCTCTGCCACCCCCATAATCCGACTGGTCGAGTCCTGACCGCCGGGGAACTTGTCCGAATAGTCGAGTTGGCCCACGAGCACAACCTGACCATCGTGTCCGACGAGATCCACAGCGACCTGGTGTACAACGGTTCGACCCACGTTCCGATGCTCACGGTTCCCGGCGCCGCCTCGCGGACGGTTGCGGTCACCTCGGGAGTCAAGACGTTCGCCCTCGGTGGCATGAGATGCGCCGTGGCAGTCTGTGGCGATGACCGACTCCGGTCAGCCGTCCGCTCCATTCCCGCTGAACTGCTCGGAGCTCCGAACCGAATGGGTTGTGAGGCGTCGATTACCGCATGGGAGACCGGGTCCGACTGGACCGATCAGTTGCTGGTCCTGTTTGACCGCAACAGGCGACACCTGTTCGACCGGATCAGCACCGAGTTGCCGGAGGTCACGATGTTCCTACCCGAATCGACCTTCGTGGCGTGGCTGGACCTGTCGGCCTTCGACACGGGCGACCACCCCGCAAGGTGGTTCCGACACATGACGGGAGTTGCCGGCGGCAACGGACCCAACTTCGGACCGGGTGGAGAAGAGCACGTTCGCATCACGTTCGGCACATCGGCGGAGTTGCTCGACGAGATCACTGACCGGATCATCACCGGCCTGAGGGACTAACAAGGCCACAGGGCCCAAGGGGGGCAACATGACCACAGACGACATGGTCCACGTGACCCGTTGGCACTGGGGTGACAAGGAGTGGTCACCGTTCTCGGCAGCCGAGATGGACCGCCGTCAGGGAGACCTGAGGGCCCACTTGGAAGCTGAGCAGCTGGACGCCTGCCTGCTGACCTCGTTCCACAACATCTGCTACTACTCGGGATGGTTGTACTGCTACTTCGGACGTCGCTACGGAATGGTCGTGGACTCAGCCGGCGCAACGACCATCTCGGCCGGGATCGACGGAGGTCAGCCCTGGCGTAGAACCCACGGGGACAACGTCGTCTACTCCGACTGGCGGCGGGACAACTACTACGAGGCTGTACGGGGTCTGACGGCTGGCGTCACGAGGCTCGGGGTCGAGTTCGACCACCTCACAATGGAGCGCTTCAGGGAACTGGAGTCGGCCCTGCCGGGTGTCGAGCTGGTCGACATCGGCGCTGCAACCATGTGGATGCGGACCATCAAGTCACCAGAGGAGTACGACCTGATCCGACACGGTGCCCGCATCTGCGACCTTGGCGGTGCGGCCTGTGTGGAAGCGGTGGCCGCCGGAGTTCCCGAACAGGAGGTCGCCCTGGCCACGACCACCGCAATGGTTCGCCAGATCGCCGCCGACTTCCCCTTCGTGGAGTTGATGGACACATGGACCTGGTTCCAGTCGGGCATCAACACCGACGGTGCCCACAACCCGGTAACCAACAAGGCCATCGAGTCGGGTGACATCCTCAGCCTCAACACCTTCCCGATGATCTTCGGCTACTACACAGCCCTCGAGCGCACCCTCTTCTGTGATCACGTGACCTCCGACGAACACCTGCGCCTCTGGGAGGTCAACGTCGAGGTCCACGAGCGTGGGCTGGACCTGATCCGACCCGGGGTCCGGTGCTGTGACATCGCAACGGAACTGAACGACGTCTACCGCTCACACGACCTCTTGAAGTACCGCTCCTTTGGGTACGGGCACAGCTTCGGCGTGCTCAGCCACTACTACGGACGCGAGGCCGGGGTGGAACTACGCGAAGACGTCAAGACGGTGCTCGAGCCCGGAATGGTCGTCTCCATGGAACCGATGATCGCCATTCCCGACGGACAGCCCGGTGCCGGCGGCTACCGGGAACACGACATCCTCATCGTCACAGAGGATGGCGCTGAGAACATCACAGGGTTTCCATACGGCCCGGAGCACAACATCATCGGAGCCTGAGTGGCTCCGAACTGACCGGCCGCCTCCGATCGGAGATGGCCAGAGCGGCCTCTAGGGGGCGGCAGTTGTGGTTGTTGTCGTGGCCGCCGTGGTCGTGGTGGCAGCCGTTGTGGTGGTCTCGGCCGCTGCGGTCGTGGTGGTTGTCTCGCCGACTGCCGTTGTGGTTGTCTCACCCGCAACGGTGGTCGTGGTCTCGCCGACCACAGTAGTGGTGGTCTCGCCCTCGGCCGGAGCCTCTGTCGTGGTGGTCGCATCGGGTGCACTCGGTACACCGTCTGTTGACAGGGCCAGATCTTGCAGGGCAGCCACGTGGGCTGCACGGGTGTTGTTGCCATACCAGCCGTCGGCCACTACGCCCAGAACCTGCTGGAGGGCCACCGTCTCGTCGCTGGGACCCCATACGTAGGTGGCCGTCAGGACCTCTTCTTCGTCGAGCGTGCTCACGTCGACGGTTGTGGTCGGGGCCGGCGGCGATGTGGCCGGTGTGCCTGCAGCCCGTGAAGTGGTCGTCGCTACCGGGGTGGAGGACGAAGCGCGGGTGGTCGTGGTAACGGTTGGTGTGGCCGTGGTCGGGGGAACGGCAGCCAGGAGCGACACCTCGGTCTGG
>NZBE01000008.1 GCA_002687745.1 Acidimicrobiaceae bacterium
GAGTTGGTCGGGATCGATCTGGCAGCTGCCCACACCGAACTGGCCCGGCGGTCGAGCCGACTCTGGGAGGACGCCTGATCCAGTTGCTCCAGTCGACCTTCAGGTAGTTGTGGAACAACAGGATGCGGCCGTAGCGGGCCTTGCCGACCAGATGCGCGAGATAGCCGGGTTCGATCTCACCGGTTGACACGACGGTCAGCGCGGTGGGTCGACTCTGGGGCATGATGATCTGGTGCAGATGACCGCCGAGTTCACGATCGAACCCTTTGTCGATGGCGATCCCGGACCTCATGTCCTTGCTGCAATCGAGGTTGCGGAGTCGGCCGGGCTGGCTGTTGAGATCGGGCCGTTCGGCACCTCGGTCGGCGGTGACCCCGAGGTGGTTCTGTCCACGGTCGACGGAATCCTCAGGGCAGCGGTTGGCAACGGAGCCACCCGGATTTCCCTCCAGGTGAATACCGGGTAACGGGCCGACCTCGCCCTGACAGACCGGTGGCACGTCTCCAGAAAACCTGACAGAGTGTTGTACGTTCAGGTGCGAGATGAACAGGGGTTGATGAAGCGACCCTGGTCGCGTCTGGCGAAAGGGGAACATCGAATGACGATNCACAGACGCCTGCTGGGCCTTCTGGCAGTGGTCCTGACGCTCGGAATGGTGGCCTCGGCCTGCGGNTCCGACGACGGTGCGGACACCAAGGCGGCGTTCATCTACGTTGGACCTGTCGGNGACGCCGGTTGGACCTACGCCCACGATCAGGGAAGGGTCGCCGCTGCCGCCGAAACCGGTGTTGCGACGGCGTACGTCGAGTCCGTTCCCGAGGGAACCGCTGACTTCGGCAACCACGCCCGAGACTTCATCGACCAGGGATACAACGTCATCATCGGTACGTCGTTCGGCTACATGGACGACATGCTGGCCCTTGCCGACGAGTANCCCGACGTCATCTTCGAGCACGTTTCCGGCTTCAAGCAGAACGACACCAACTTCGGCAACACCTTCGGTCGTATGTACGAGCCCCGCTACCTGACCGGAATGGTCGCCGGTTCTGCAACCGAGTCGAACCTGCTCGGCTACGTGGCGGCATTCCCGATCCCCGAGGTGATCCGGGGAATCAACGCATTTACGCTCGGTGTGCGGGCAGTCAACCCGGATGCCCAGGTTGAGGTGATCTGGACCAGCACGTGGTTCGATCCAGCGGTCGAGGGCGATTCTGCCCAGGCCCTGCTCGACAAGGGTGCTGACGTGATCGCCATGCACCAGGACTCAACCGCCGCAGGTGAGAAGGCCGAGGCGGCCGGTGCCCGGTGGGTCTCCTACAACTCCGACATGAGCGCGTTCGCACCCAATGCATTCCTCACGGCTCCGGTCTGGGACTGGGGCCCGCGCTACGCCGAGATCATCGAGGCTGCCAAGGCCGGTACCTACAAGCCCGGTGCCTACTGGGGATCAATGGCAGACGGGGTGGTTGACATCGCTGACATTGCAGCCGACGTTGACGCAGGCGTGAAGGCAGCCGTCGCCGACAAGAAGGCGGCGATCATTGCGGGCAACTTCCACGTCTTCAGCGGCCCGATCAACGATCAGGACGGTCACCTTGTGGTGGCTGCGGGCGAGACCATGGACGACGGTTCGATGCTCGGAATGGACTTCTTCGTTGAGGGAGTGATCGGCTCCACGGGCTGAGTCGGCAGTTCCCGAACCAGCCACACGTGCACGGCGGCGCCGCAGGGAATCTCCCCGGCGCCGCCGGCGCGTCCGGTCCTGAAGGCANCCTCCGATGAGGCAGACCCGACCATGAGCCAATCCAAGATGCCACCGTCCATGACTGCCGTGGAGTTGTCGGGNATCTGGAAGAGGTTCCCCGGTGTGGTGGCCAACGCCGGGGCCAGCCTGTGTGTTTCCCGGGGCAGCATCCACGCCGTGCTCGGCGAGAACGGAGCCGGCAAGTCGACGCTCATGAACGTGCTGGCCGGTGTCTACCGACCAGATGAGGGGGAGGTCCGCGTTGAGGGGGTGGCACACAGGTTCCACACCCCCGCCGATGCCCTGGCTGCAGGGATCGGCATGGTGCACCAGGAGTTCCGTCTGGTGCCCTCGTTCACTGTCGCCGAGAACGTGGTCCTGGGAGCAGCTGCCGGGATTCTGCGAAACCGGGCCATCGAGGACGAGGTGGCCGAATTGGCCGAGCAGTTCGGCCTGGCCACCCGACCCGACCGTCCGGTGTGGCAGTTGTCGATGGGTGAGCGACAGAGGGTCGAGATTCTCAAGGCCCTGTGGCGTGATGCACACATCCTGATTCTGGATGAACCGACCGCCGTTCTCACACCGGCTGAGGCCGACGAGCTGGGGGTCGTGCTCAGGGCCATGGCCGACGCCGGCAGGTCTGTCATCTTCATCAGCCACAAGCTCCACGAGGTGACAGGTTTCTGCGACGAGGCAACCGTGCTGCGGGGAGGCCGGACGGTCGCAGCCTCGATGAGAGTTGCTGACACCGATGCCGGCGAGTTGGCATCGCTCATGGTCGGATCCTCGCCTATGGCGAGCGAGCGGCCTCCGGCCCGTCCAGCGGGCCCGCCCCTCCTGGAGGTCTCTGAACTGTCGGCGCTCGGTGACCGTGGCCTGCCGGCACTCCGGTCGGTCGACCTGACCGTCAGATCAGGTGAGATCGTCGGCATCGCCGGGGTCGCCGGCAATGGCCAGCGGGAACTGTGCCAGGTTGTGGTGGGCCTGCGGCCGGCGACGGCCGGAAGCATCCACCTTGCCGGTGACGACCTGACCGGGGCGTCACCCCGGAGGCTCTTTCAGGCGGGGCTCGGCTACATCCCCGAGGACCGGCTCGGCGTTGGTCTGGCTCCGCGACTGTCGGTGGTCGACAATTCGATCCTGCGTACCTACGAGGCGCACCGTCGGGGCCCGTTCATNGTCGCCGAGAGGGCGGAGGCCCACTGTGCCGACCTGGTTGACCGGTTCGGTGTGCGCACCGGTCCCCTTGACGAGCCCATTGCCGGGCTTTCCGGTGGGAACCTGCAGCGCCTTCTGGTGGGACGCGAGCTGAGCGGGCGACCACGCGTGGTGGTGGCGGCCCAGCCGACCCGTGGGCTTGACGTTCAGGGGGNCAAGGCCATCCAGGACCTCCTCGTCGAAGTGAGAGGGGAGGGCGCCGCTGTGCTGCTGGTCTCAGAGGACCTTGACGAGTTGTTGACCCTCGCTGACCGTCTGGTTGTCATGCATGACGGCGAGATCGTCGGTGAGTTNGATCCCACCACAGCTGCCCGGTCCGAGATCGGTGAGGCCATGATCGGTCACGGCGCGGGAGTCGGTTCGTGAGCAGGCCGGTTCTCGTCAGGCGTGAAGAGGTCCTCCGGGGCGGTCAGCCGCTGTCGTTCGCAATAGGCCTCGTGGTGGCGCTCACCATCGGAATCGTGCTGTTGCTGGGCGCAGGGCACGACCCGGTTGCCATCTACGAGCGGATGTTCGTCGCTGCGCTCGGCGACCCCGACTCGTGGTCGGTGACCCTGAATCGGGCAGTGCCCCTGGGGCTGGCCGGCCTGGCGGTGGCAATTGCCGGATCAATGGGGCTCTGGAACATCGGAGCCGAGGGTCAGATCCTGGCCGGGGCGATGATGGCAGCGGGCGTGGCGAGGATTGGCGAGGGTTGGCCGGGTCCGGTTCTGGTGACCGCAATACTGGTCGGGGGTGTGGTCGGCGGGAGCCTGTGGGCACTTGGCCCGGCGGTGGCCCGGTCGCAGATCGGGGTCAACGAGATTCTCACGACCCTGATGCTCAACGAGGTGGCGCTGCGGCTCGTCCAGTGGCTCATCCACGGCCCCTGGAAGGACCCTGACTCGTTCAACTTTCCGCTGGCCCCCATGATCCCCGACCATGGTCGCCTGCCGACCCTGTTCGGGCGTGCCCATGTGGGGGTGATCGTCGCGCTGGTCGTAATCGTCCTCTTCGCCGTTGCAGTGAACCGGACTGCATGGGGGTTCGAACTGCGGGTGGCCGGCTCATCGGGGGCGACCGCCCGCTACGCCGGTATTTCACTGGAGCGCAAGACCGCAACGGTTCTCGTCATGGCCGGTGGCGTAGCGGGCCTGGCTGGCGGAATCGAGTTGGCCGGGACGGCGGACAGGTTGACCGAGGGGGTGTCCAACGGCTTCGGCTATGCGGGAATCATCGTGGCGGCCCTGGCCCTGATGCGGCCATCGGGCGTTGCTGCCGTGGCGGTGCTCTTCGGTGCTGTTCAGATAGGTGGCCAGAGCATTCAGACGATGGGCGTGTCGTCATCGGTCTCCACCATCCTCCAGGCACTCATCCTCTTCGGGGCCATAGGCGCAGGTGTGTTGAGCCGCTATCGGGTTCGTATGGTTCCCGGCGATCCCGGTGGCGATGGTATTCAGGTGGGAGCGTCCGCATGAACGAGGCGTCCCTCGTCGGCCTGTGCGCTGCAACGGTGTCCTTCGGTGCCCTCCTCTACCTGGCAGCTCTGGGTGAGATGGTGTCTGAGAAGGCCGGGATCTTGAACCTGGGCGTCGAGGGGATGATGGCCATGGGGGCTGTAACCGGCTTCATGACCGCCCTTGAGTTCGGCAACCCGTGGCTGGCCCTTGCGGTGGCGGTGGCGGTTGGAGCTCTGACAGCGCTGCTTCACGGCTGGTTCACGGTTGTGCTGGGAGCCGAACAGGTCGTGTCGGGCCTGTCGCTCACGATTCTGGGGCTGGGCCTGGCGGCCTATCTCGGCAAGAACGCCGTCGGCCGGCCACCCGGTGCTGTTCTGGCACCGGTCGAATGGCCGGTCCTGTCGGACATCCGCTGGCTGGGACCGGTTCTCTTCCAGCAGTCGCCGATGGTCTACCTGTCGGTCCTTGCCGGTGTCGTCGTGTGGTTCGTGCTGAGTCGGACACGGACCGGTCTGGCCCTGAGGGCGGCAGGGGAGTCGGCGTCGACAGCCGACGCGGCCGGCCACTCCGTTGTGGGCCTCCGTCTCACAGCAGTGGCAGTCGGTGGAGGCCTGGCCGGCGCCTCCGGCGCGTACCTGACACTCTCGGTGATCCCGCAGTGGGCCGAGGGGATCACGGCAGGCCGTGGTTGGATAGCCGTTGCGCTGGTGATCTTCGGTGCGTGGAAGCCGGGTCGGGTAGCTCTGGGAGCGCTGCTGTTCGGCGGCACGCTGGCGCTCAAGACCAGGCTTCAGACCTTCGGCGTGGACTTCTCACCGATCCTGCTGTCGATGTTGCCCTACCTGCTCACCATCGGCGTTCTGGTCGTGATCTCAATCAGGGCGAGGAACCGTCCATCGCCTGCTCCCGCCTCGCTTGGCATCGCCTATCGGCGCGAGGAACGCTGACGGACGGTCAGCGTTCGACGCCGGTGAGCAGAACCATCACCGTGTCGTCGTGGCCGACCATGCCCTGGCGTCGGGCTGCCAGGAGGCCTGCCAGGCCGGCAGTTCCGGTCGGGTCGGCAGGCACCTCGGTGTGGTCGCGGATGAGACGGTGGGCCTCGGCCACCTCCGCCTCGGTCGCTACCACGGGAGAACCGCCGTCTTCGAGCATTGCGGCCACGATCGGCTGCCAGTCGTAGACGATGTCGTCGAGGATGCCCGTGGCAAGCGAGTCCGGGTCGTCCCAGGGCTGCATGAGGTCGGGGTCACCGGTGTTGGTGACGGCGGTACGGGGGTCGTCGAGTTTCCGCACAAGCCTGAAGGTGCGGTCGAGGGGTGCACAGCCCTCGGACTGGACGGCGTACAACGTCGGCCGGTCAGCCAGCACCCCCGGGTCAGCCGCCTCGGAAAGGGCCTGGACGGTAGAACTGGCCAGGGCACCACCGCCGACCTGGATGAACAGCAGACAGGTTCCGGCCCCGGGGTCGGCTGGGCCTGCCAGGTCTGAGGCCAACTCGAACCCGAGGGTCCGCCCACCGTCGATGGTCATCAGGTTCTCGGTTCCCTGGCATGTGAACGGGACCGCACCGCCGGCAACCAGTTCCCGGGAGCGCAGAACACACGGATCGCCGATCTCGTCCAGTCGGCGCTCGCAGACCGTCACGCGGGCACCCAGGTCGTCGAGCCTCGCCAGCACGGTGGCATCTGCCCATGTTGGAACGTGGACGGTGAGAGGCCTGCGGGCAGCCTGTGCGATGACCGCGGCGGCCAGGGCGGCGTTGCCACAGGATGCGATGACTAGCGGGGTGTCGGTGGGTGTGTNGTCCACCTCGAGGTGGAGGGCAAGTCCGAACAGGTGCCTTGCCTTGTGGGTCCCAGAGACGTTGCCGGTCTCGTCCTTTCCCACTATCCGGCCTGTGTGGCCGATGGCAGAACCGACCGTGCTCAGGTCGACAAGGGGCGTATGCCTGAACCCGGTGCCGTCGATCTCGGCCACGGCGTCATCGAGCCGGCGCACGATGTCAACGAAGGCGGCGTCGTTGATCCCTGCCTCGATGGCCCGATGGTGGGACCAGAGCATGGTCCTGTAGCGGACGAACGGGTTGGGGTCGTCGTCCAGTTCGTCTGAGCCGCCCGGCCAGCGGGCACCCGGGGGGGTGCTGAGCCAACCAACAGGCTGTTGCGGGGAGGTCACCCGGCGTTCAGCCGGTCGATACGCCCGTCTGGGCATTGAACTCGTCGATCATTGAATCCCAGGCCGGGGCGAGACCCTGAACCTGCTTCCAGAAGGACTGCTGGCGGCGCGCCTCGAAGTCCTCGAACACGACGCCCTGCTGCTCAACCCAGGTGAAGTACCCCAGGTTGAAGATTCGGTCCCTGCCGGAGTCGTCGAGCACCTCGACGTTGTGGGTGTCGGCCCNTGCCAGGTGTTCGGCGATGGCCTCTGTCGCCTCGCCTGGACCAAAGCCGTTGGCGTACCTGCCTGCAGCCATCGACTCACGCTCACTCCCGTACATCTCGGCTCCGTCTGTGGCGACGGTGATGATGGCGTCCTCGGGGCCCAGGTCGAGGGTGCGGGCGGTCTTGATCGACGCAAGGACGTTGCAGATGCTGGAGAGGCCCAGGTGGCCGAGTTGGCCGATGATGCCGGGGTCGACACCGTGTGTCTCGGCAAGCACNTCCCTGCCTGCGTCGGTGTTGAACACGACACCCAGTTCGTCGCACGATCGGTCGCTGATCGCAACGACGACGTCGGTGTTGGTGACGTTGTGGATGAGGGGGATGTGCTTGTCACCGATTCCCTGGATGTTGTGTTCGCCAAAGCCGTTGTTGAGCATCGTGGGGCACTCGAGGGCCTCGACGGCCACGATCCTGGCGCCGTGGTCGGACTTGAGGCGTTCACCGGCAGCAAGGGTGCCCGAGGANCCGGATGCGGCAACGAAGGCGGCAAGCTTCAGACCGGGACTCTGGTCGCGGTTGTGTTCGTAGATGTGTTCCAGGGCGCGGCCGGTCACCTCGTGGTGGCCGACGTGGTTGGCGAACTCGGTGAACTGGTTGAAGATGAAGTTGCCGGGGTCGAGGCTGAGCTCGTCACAGGCGTCGTAGATCTCCTTGACGTTGCTCTCAGAACCGGTGGTGCGGATCACGTCGTCGGGGTCGGCGATCCAGCGGTCGAGCCATTCGAAACGCTCGCGGCTCATGTTCTCGGGCAGCACGGCGACCCCACGCGACTCCATGAGGGTCGAGATGGCCACGCCACCGCGTGCGAAATTGCCGGTCGACGGCCAGATCGCACGGTGCACGGTCGGGTCGAACTGGCCGGTCACGATCCGGGGAGCCAGGCAGGCGTAGGCGGCGAGGACCTTGTGTGCTCCGATCATGGGGAAGCGGTTGCCGAATGCCACGATGATCGGGGCCTCCACGCCAGTCAACTCGGTTGGGAGGACCACATGTTCGGGAACGTCGACGATGCCTCCGTTGAGGTCGTTGTACCAGTGGACCCGGAACAGGTTGAGCGGGTCGGCGGCATCACGGTCGACGTCGGTGAGGCGATCCCGTATCCCTTCGGGGATGCGTGACGGGTCGGCCAGCTGGGCGAAGGTGGGAAGAACGATTCCACACGACCTGAAGCGGTCGACACTGCGGTGGTAGCCGGNGTCGTCGATGAGGTCGGCGAGCAGGCCGAACCTGCTGTGGTCGAAGTTCTCTGGAACGCTCACTGGTTATCTGTCTCCTGACGGGTTGCCGTGGTTGATCGTCCTGATTGGAGGCTCAGGTTACCGTCGACGACAGGCGCGTGTTGACAAAGTGTGTAAGCGGTCATTTGGCACAGAACCCGCAGATCAGCCGGTATGCCGCGGATTTCAGGCCCGATGGTGCGAGGCTATGGGGCCATGTTTCGTAGGGCAATTCAGGTCGTTGTGACCTTGAGCGTGATCGCCGCGGGCGGTGTGTTGGCTTCACGCGCCGCCGAACCCTCGGTGCGGCCCGTTCTCTACCCGGCTCCACCAACCACGGTCGCTCCACCGACCACCACAACCACGGTGCCGCCGACCACCACGGTGGTGGTTCCGCCCTCAACGACGGCCGCTGATGTGGTTCCCGTCTCTACAACCGTGCCTGGCGCACCCGCGACCACCACGGCTCCTCCACCCGCTACCACCACCACGATTCCCATCGACGAAGAAGCCGTCCTCACCGCCCACTACGTGTGGGGCAAGAGCACCGCTGCCAGAACCCTCCAGACAGTCCTCGGCGTGACCGTCGACGGCTGGTACGGACCTGCCACGAGGNCCGCCCACCTGGCCGAGAACGCAGCCCGGGGCTTAGGTGCCGGCGGGGTTCCACCGGTGCCCACCACCACGACCGCACCACCCACGACCGCACCACCGGCAGGCGATGCCCCGGCCTCGACCGCCCCGTCGGTGACAGTTCCCTCCACGTTCGGTGGCATGGGTGCCGAACTGGTTGCGCAGCTCCTGGGCCAGCCGTGCATCGCCGACGGTGACCTGGGTGACTGCCCGCCCGAGATCGACGCTCTCATCAGCGGCCTGGTGGGCTGAGGAACAGACCCGAAGGCTCCTTGCCGGNCATCTTGAGTATCGAACATANGTTCGATACGGTCGGGGGCCNTGCCCAGCCCCGTCCCCTACGCCGAGTTGCACTGCCACTCGCACTTCAGTTTCCTGGACGGTGCCTCCGAGCCTTCTGAACTGGTGGCTGAGGCATCCCGGCTGGGGTTGACAGCCCTGGCCGTCACCGACCACGACGGCTTCTACGGGGTGGTCCGGTTTGCCGAGGCGGCCCGCCGACACGGCCTGCCCACGGTGTTCGGCGCCGAGCTCACGATCGACGCCCCCTCACCCCGCACCGGTTCCCCTGATCCTCCCGGCAACCATCTGGTGGTGTTGGCCGAGGGGCCGGACGGGTANGCCCGNCTGGGTACTGCCATCACCGAGGCGCAGTTGGCCGGCAGCAAGGGCCATCCGCGGCTCTCCCTCGACATGCTGACCGGGTTGTACGAGGGAGCGGCTGGGGAGGGACACGCTCCCTGGATGGTGCTCACAGGCTGTCGCAAGGGGGCTGTACCCGCCGCCCTCGTCAGCGATGGTCCGTCGGCTGCCCGTCGTGTCCTCGACGACCTGGTGGCCCGGTTCGGCCGAGACCGGGTGGCCGTAGAGCTCTGGGACCACGGCAACCCCATCGATGCAGGCAGGAACGAGGCTCTGGCCCGGTTGGCCGTGTCGGCCGGGGTCACGGCGGTGGCCACCAACAACGTCCACCACCACGACCTCTCCCGTCGCCGCCTGGCGACCGTCATGGCCGCCGTGCGGGCCCGTCGCTCCCTCGAGGAACTGGACGGCTGGCTGCCGGCGGCCGGCAGCGCCCACCTGCGTTCCGGGGCCGAGCAGGCCCGCCGCTTCGCCCGCTTCCCCGGCGTGGTCGAGGNNGCAGCNGAACTGGGGGANCGCTGCGCCTTCGACCTTGACCTGATAGCCCCCGACCTGCCTCCCTACCCGTGNCCCGACGGGCTGGACGAGATCGGCTACCTGCGTCGCCTGGCCGAGGAAGGTGCCGCNGACCGCTACGGGCCACGGGGGTCCGAGCGGGTCGCCGGGGCGTGGAGACAGGTCGACCACGAACTGGCCGTCATAGGGAAACTGGGGTTTGCCGGCTACTTCCTCGTGGTCTGGGACCTGGTCCAGTTCTGCCGCCGCTCCGACATCTACTGCCAGGGCCGCGGGTCGGCCGCCAACTCGGCGGTCTGTTACGCCATGGGAATAACCAACGCCGACGCGGTGGGCCTGGGCCTCNTGTTCGAGCGCTTCCTGTCACCGGAGCGTGACGGGCCACCTGACATCGACATAGACATCGAGAGCGGCCGACGAGAAGAGGTCATCCAGTACGTCTACGGCCGTTACGGGAGGCGCCACACCGCCCAGGTGGCCAACGTCATCACCTACCGGGCCCGTTCCGCGGTACGCGACGTGGCGGGTGCGCTCGGCTACGCCCAGGGACAACAGGACGCGTTTGCAAAGGGGCTGGNGCGCAGGTCCCGGGTGGGAGACACCGGGAGCATCCCGGCACAGGTGGCCCTGATGGCCGACGAGTTGTGTGACGCCCCCAGGCACCTGGGTGTCCACTCGGGCGGCATGGTCATCTGCGACCGCCCCCTGGCCGAGGTGTGCCCCATCGAGTGGGCCACCATGGCCGACCGCAGCGTCCTGCAGTGGGACAAGGAGGACTGCGCCGCCGTGGGCCTCGTCAAGTTCGACCTGTTGGGCCTCGGCATGCTGAGCGCCCTCCACGGGGCCGTGGACCTGATCGCCGTCCACGAGGGGGTGCAGGTGGACCTGGCCCGCCTGCCCCAGGAGGACGGCGTCTACGACATGGTCTGTGCAGCCGACACCATCGGGGTGTTCCAGATCGAGAGCCGTGCCCAGATGGCCACCCTGCCCCGGCTGCGGCCCCGCTGCTTCTACGACCTGGTGGTCGAGATAGCCCTGATCCGTCCGGGACCCATCCAGGGCGGGTCGGTACACCCCTACATCAGGCGCCGCAACGGCCGTGAGCCGGTCACCTACCCGCATCCCCTCTGCGAGAAGGCCCTTGCCAGGACCCTCGGGGTGCCGTTGTTCCAGGAGCAGCTNATGCAGTTGTCCATGGACGTGGCCGGGTTCAGCGCCTCCGAGGCCGACCGTCTGCGCCAGGCCATGGGCTCCAAGCGCAGCCGGGAACGCATGGCAGCGCTGCACGAGCGCTTCACGGCCGGTGCCACCGAACGGGGTGTGCCGCCGAAGGTGGTGGAGGAGGTCTGGGAGAAGCTGGCCGCCTTCTCCGACTACGGCTTCCCCGAGAGCCACTCGGTGTCCTTCGCCCACCTGGTGTACTCCAGCTGCTGGATCAAGCTCCACCATCCGGCGGCGTTCTGCGCGGCCCTCCTGAACGCCCAACCCATGGGTTTCTACGCCCCCCACACCCTGGTCCAGGATGCCCGCCGCCACGGGGTGGAGGTCCGGACCCCCGACCTGAACCTGTCCGGTGCAGGAGCGACCCTGGAGGCCCCCGGCCCTGCAGTGAGGCTGGGCCTGGGGTCGGTGAGGGGGGTGGGCGACGACCTGGCCGAGCGGATCGCCGCTGGTCAGCCGTACAGGTCCATCGAGGACCTGCAGCGCCGGATCGGGCCCGGCAGCGACGTCATGGAGGCACTCGCCACCGCCGGGGCCTTCGGGTGCTTCGACGTTGACCGCCGCTCGGCCCTCTGGTCGGCGGGTGCCNTGGCNNCCTCGGGTGCCGACCGCCTGCCNGGTGTCGTGACCGGGGTGGAGCCACCAGTGCTGCCGGGGCTCTCAGAACCCGATATCGCCAGGGCCGACCTCTGGGCCACAGGGGTGTCGCCCGACGGCCATCCGACCCGGTTCGTGCGCGAGCGCCTGGTTGCCGAGGGGGTGCTCACCGCAGCCGACCTGGCGTCGGTGGAGGACCGCCAGCGGGTGGTGGTGGCCGGCGTGGTGACGCATCGCCAGCGGCCACCCACCGCCGGAGGGGTCACCTTCGTGAACCTGGAGGACGAGACGGGCCTCGTCAACGTGGTCGTCTCGAAGGGCTGCTGGGCCCACCACCGCGAGGTGGCGGCGGGGGCGGTGGCCCTCCTGGTGAGGGGCAGGGCCGAGGTGGCAGANGATGCCGGGAGGGTCGTCAACGTGGTTGCCGAGCGCCTTGAGCCCCTCAGCCTGGCCAGCCCCGGCAGGGCCAGGGACTTCCGCTGATCACGTAGAGCCTGCGCAACGCCGGATAGCCGCAGGCTGGAAGAGGAGTACTGTCCAGACGTGTTCAAGACACGGACCAAATCAGGTCGACGCCGTCTGGTAGCCACCGTTATGACTCTCGTTGTGATCGCACTTGGGACTCCGGACCTTGCGAGTGCCGGTGGCGGAGAGGCGGTCCAGTCAACGTCAACTCCGGATGTCCCACCGCTCGACGATGCGAGTAGTGCGGTGCAGATAGGTCGAAGGAAAGGACCAGAGGTTGAGCACTACTCTATGGACTTTGGTGTCAGCATCACAGAAGCCGAGAATCGCCTAGAGAGGGTTGTTCAACTCAAGGAACTTCTCCTAGAGATCATCCGCGCTGAAGACGGCAGGGTTGCGGCTTGGGGCATAGTTCATGAACCAAAGTTTGGCGGATGGGTCTACCTTGTTGGCGATGATGAGCCGACAGCACCTACTGCCAGTGTCCAACGGGTGAATGACGACATCTTTGTCGACCTGGGTGCGGAATACACACTTGTCGAGTTGGAAGCAGCGATGTCTGACCCATCGAACTACAGGTCGCTGCCTGAGTCGATGCGTGGTCGCATCGCCTACCGTGACATTGACCTCGAAGCAAACAGCCTCTTGGTGGCAATCGACAAGGGTGTGCCACCCCTTGAGCCACGGTTCCCAGATCGGCCTATCGAGCGGGTAGCCGTTGAGTACCTTCCACTTCGGCAGGCAGCCGAGGTCATTGAGTCGATTCTTGAGGCTGATACTCAACTTCCATTCACCCTAATTGTTGATTCCGCAGCAACGACTACCGCAGTTCACGGTGGAGAGTTGATTCAGGCAGGGAGTGACCTGTGCACCAGTGCGTTCGCAGTAGCGAGCGGCAGTACGAGAGGAATGCTCACGGCTGGTCATTGTGGGAGTGCATCAACGCACTGGCGGTCGCGAACCGGTTCCCAGACCGGGAACTCCTACTCAGCTTCGACTCAGGCCATTGTGTGGGGCGATGACGGAGATTCGCAGTGGTACACGACCAGCCAGTGGGAGTCGGACGACTTCTATGTAACGACCACCAGCACACGCGACGCAACGGGATATGAGGTGCGCTCCAACATGCAGGGTGACTATGTCTGCCACTTCGGAATCTNGTCAGGAGACAGTTGTGGATGGGTGGTGAGTACTAATNTCGATCCAGGTTATGGAGTTTGTGGGTGGTGGCTCGGGTGCGATAATCGCTGGGTCAAGGTCGTGGGATCAAACCTTGAGGCGTGCGCTGGCGACAGCGGTGGTCCGTGGTATAGCAACCGCACTGCCTACGGTGTGAACAGCGGCACCGACTCGGGCGGTATCAGCGATTGTACTGCTTCAGGCACAGCGTATGCGATCTTCACGGCAATGGATGATGTCCTCGGTTCACTGGGCCTCACCTTCGCCACCGGCTAGTGCTGGTTGATGGGTGGGAGACGGAGGAGCGACTGGTGAAGTGGACACTTGTCGGCTTTCTGATGGCGGCATTGTTGGTGCTCCTCGTGGCCGCTAGCGGAAGTGGAATCTTCGGGAGCGGGGGTCCACTCAAGCGCAAGTTGGCGGGAACGGAGTGGGTGGTCGTATCCATGGCTGGCTTTCCCGACGACAACGTCGTCGATGGGGCATTCGACTTCACCTTTGATCGGTTTCGCTACAACGACGGCGTGAACTTCTCGAGTTCCGGGATCAAGTGGGACAGTACGGGGTTCCTAATCGACGGCGGCGGAACGAGCACTGCCGCTCTCGCTGTCCCAGGACCCATCAGCCACTTCAACTCGTTCGCCAGGATCGGATCACACGTTGATGTCGACATCGGTGAGGATGGTCGGCTGATCCTCACCCGAGACGACCTGGTCGTCGTGGCAGAGCCGACAGGGTGATAAGCAGCCGGTGATCTGGCCCTTGGGCAGCCCGTCGTAATGCGCAGGCTCTGACCCTGCCTACCGGTGATCCGGCGTAATGCGCCGCCGGGGGGCGGGCTGGCGACCACACTGGTGCCATGCGTTCTGTCTGCCGCGCCCCCGTAGCAGCCCCCTCGGCTGACACCAGGCAACGGCTCGTCGCGCTCCTGATCGGGGTGCTGGCCGCATCGGCAGGAGGTCTGGTGCTGGCCGCGGCCGACGGAACCCTGCGCGACCTGCCGGGCCTGCTGCTCCTGGTGCCCGGGGCAATCGCCCTGCGGGGCAACGTGTTCGGTGCCATGGGCAGCCGGCTGGGAACCGCCGTCCACGCCGGAACGTTCAGGCTGGGCCTGCACTCCGAGGGGGTCGTCGTCCAGAACCTGACGGCTGCCGCAGCACTNACCCTGGTCCTCAGCGTGGTGCTGGCCATCATGGCGAAGGGGANCGCAGTCGTGTTCGGCATCAGCCCCACGATGACCCTTGCCGACTTCGTGGTCGTATCCGTGCTGGGTGGCCTCCTCGCGTCGGTCGGGGTGGGGTTGGCCACGATGGGCCTGGCCGCCGGTTCGGTCCGCTTCGGCTGGGACCTCGACAACGTGACGGCTCCNCTCGTCAGCACGCTCGGTGACCTGGCCACGGTGCCCGCACTTGTGCTGGCGGCAACCGTGGCAGGTCGCACCGGCGTAACGGGACTGGTCGGAATGGTCGCCGTAATCGTGGCAGCTGTCTCCCTNGTGGCCGCATGGCGCAGCCGNCGGGAGCAGGTTCGCACCATCGTGCGCCAGTCGGTACCGGTGCTGGCTGCAGCGGCCATTCTGGACCTGATCGCCGGCGTGACCGTCGAGCAGCGTCTCGACGACCTGCTTNCCGCCGAGGCTGTTCTCATCCTGCTTCCCGCATTCCTGGGAGCGGCCGGAGCCCTGGGCGGCATCCTCTCCAGCCGCCTCTCCACCCAGTTCCACCTGGGACTCGACGATGCGACCCCGCTACCGAGCAGGGCCAGCCTGCGTGACATGCGGGCACTCGTGACCCTTGCCATCCCCGTGTTCATGCTGGCCGCGGTTGTAGCCCACGTGGCAGCAGCGACAACAGGCCAGACGACCCCGGGGTTCGCTGACCTGGTGGCCCTTACCCTGCTGGCTGGNCTGGCAGCGACCCTCTTCGTGATCGTGGTCGCCTACTACACGACCATGGCTGCGGTCCGCTTCGGCCTGGACCCCGACACCTACGGCATCCCCGCCGTCACCTCGACACTGGACCTGGCCGGTGCCTTCACCCTGATCCTGGCGATGGTCGCCGTGGGGGTGGCGTGATGATCGCTCTCTTCCTTCCCCACGGATCTCCCCGCAGACACGTATTCCCGAATACCCACCGACCCGGTGGGCGTACCATTCACCCCATACATCCAACGAGGAACTGATGGACGACAGACCCCGCAACCTGCGGGCCATGCTTGCCGAGGCCAAGGACACATCCGAACTGATGGTCGACCTCGCCTACGCATCGGTCTACTTCAACGACCCCGACATGGCCGAGGAGGTCGACGAGCTCGAGGCCCAGATGAGNGAGATGGTGCACGACATGCGCGCCGTGTGCGTCCTGGCCGCCCGCAGCCCGCGTGAGGCAGAGGGCATGTCGTCGGTGTTGCAGGTGGTTTCCGCCATTGAGCGCATCGCCAACGACGCCGTGGACATCTCGCGAATCGTCACGCGCCGCCTCGGGATACCGCAGCAGCTTGTGGCCGACCTGTCCGACGCCGAGGAGGTGTCGCACCGGGTTCTCGTGCGNGAGGGCTCCCACATGGCACACCGGCCGCTCGAGGCCCTGGAGTTGACCGTTCAGGCCGGAATGCGGGTCATGGCGGTCCGTCGGGGCCGTCAGTGGATCACCGATGTCGACGGTGACACGGTCCTGGTGCCCGACGACGTCCTGTTCCTTCGTGGGTCACCCGAGGGAATCACCCGCCTCCGCGAGCTGGCCGCAGCGCCGGTCTGGGAGCCGCCCCACGCCGTCGAGGGAGGGGCCCTCACCGACCTGGATCGGGCCGTCGACGTGCTTGTCGAGATGAAGAACCTCTCCGAGGCCGCCGTCGGCCTCGCCTACAGCGCCCTGGTTCTGGCAGACCGTGGACTGGCGGCCGAGGNGCGCCACCTCGAGGATCGCCTCGACGAGATGAAGAACCACCTGGAACTCTGGGTGCTCAGGTCGGCCGGTAGCGGCCTCGACCCCTCGGAACTGCGGGGTGTACTCCAGTTGGCCGAGGCCGCCGAGGACATCGGCGACCAGGCCCAGGCCATGGTCTGGCTGATCGAAGAGGACGAGGAGGTCCACCCAATCCTCGGCATCGCCCTTGGCGAGGCCGACGAGGTCGTGGTTCGCTATCCCGTTGCCGCCGGTTCAGCCGTGGACGGTGCCACCCTGTCGGACCTGCAGCTCAACATCGAGCCCGGCTTCACTGTCCTGGCAGTTCGCCGCGGAGGTGGTTACGTGTACCGGCCACGCGGGCAGGTACGCCTGGAGGCCGGTAACGAGATCATCGCCAGCGGCCCCGACGAGGGCCGTGCGCTGCTGGCCCGCCTCTGTGGCTGGGACCTGGTCGAGGAGGAGGAGGGCGAGGACGAACTGGTCCCCGCTAGTCGGTAGCCGGCTGGGACCCTTCGTCTGCCTGTGCGTCAGCCACACCGTCGTCTGCAGTATCTCCCCTGAAGAGTTCGGCTATCGCTCCGAGGGAGCCCATGGTGGAGCTCAACTCCGCCGGCAGGAAGATCTTGGTGGCCTGGCCGTCGGCGATCTCGCCCAGGGCCTCGAGGTACTTGATGGCGATCAGGTCCGGCGTGGGATCACCCTCGTGGATGGCGCTGTAGACCTTTCGTACCGCCTCGGCCTCACCCTCGGCCACGGTGAGTTGCCGGTAGCGCTCAGCGTCTGCCACAGCCTGGATGGCCTGGGCCTCGCCCTCAGCCTCGAGGATTGCCTGCTGCTTGACAGCCTCTGAGGCCAGGATGACAGCCTGCTTCTCACCCTCGGCGCGGGTGATCGCCGCCTCACGGGCACCATCGGCCTCGAGCACCACGGCCCGCCTTGTGCGCTCGGCCTTCATCTGCTCGTGCATGGCCTCCATCACGTCGCCCGGCGGATCGATGCGCTGGATCTCCACCCTGACCACCCGCACGCCCCACTTGTCGGTCGCATCGTCGAGTACCTGGCGCAGCGCCACGTTGACGTTGTCGCGTGACGTGAGGGCCTGGTCGAGGCTCATTTCACCGATCACGTTTCGCAGGTTGGTCTGTGCCAACTTGGTGATGGCCATGAGGAAGTTGGCCACGTTGTAGACGAGCCTCTGGGCGTCGGTCGGCTCGTAGTAGATGACCGCGTCCACGGTGACTGTCACGTTGTCCTTGGTAATGACCTCCTGGGGCGGTACGTCTACGACCTGCTCGCGCATGTCGACCCTGATGAGCGACTGGACCACCGGAATGATGATCTTCAGCCCCGGGTCGGTTGTCGTCTTGTACTTTCCGAGTTGTTCGATGATGCCGCGCTGGAAGGGCCTGACGATCTTGATCGCCGAGGCGGCGAACACGAACAGGACGAAGGCAATGACCACTAGGACGATTACTGCTGCCATGTTGATGCTTTCCTTGTTGGTTGGCCTTGTTGATCCGGTGGGCCGGTTCAGTCGGGCTCGCTGACAGCCTTAACGACTGCCCTGGTTCCCTCGATCTGGACGACCTCGATTCGTGTACCGGACGGCAGGTGCCCGTCGTCGGCCGTCTCGGCGTGCCACTCCTCGCGACCTATCCGGACGATTCCCATCTGCTCAGGGTCGGGCGACAGGTCGGCGATGACGACGCCGGTCTCGCCGATGAGTCTGCTCGACCCGACTCCGATCGGGTTGCCTCCGCGTTCGAGCCGTCTGGCAAGTGGCCGCACTGCGGCAAACGCTGCCGCCGATACGAGCACGAAGGTCAGCCACTGCCAGGAGGCGGTGGCACCGGCGAATGCCACGNCGGTTGCAGTCGCCGCACCCACACCGAAAGGGAGAAGGAAGAAGGTTCCGGCCATTGCGATCTCGCCGACAACGAAGGTGGCCGATGCAATCAGCCATATCCAGCGCCAGACCTCGGGTTCCACCTGATGGCTCCTCTCTCAGCCNTTCCGGTCCACCCGAGTGGGTGGACCATCCTCAGTCAGTGTCCAGTCAGCAACGTACTACGGGACCCTCGAGATCGTGCAGCGCAGGTGGTCGCCGGCGCTACCGTGGCGGCCCATGGGGAACCTGGCCGAGCCCGAACTGAGGCTCATGACCATCCACGCGCACCCGGACGACGAGGCCTCCAAGGGAGCGGCGACGGTTGCCTCATGCCATGCCGGTGGAGTGCACTGTGTGCTGGTGTGCTGTACGGGTGGTGAGGTGGGGGACATCCTCAACCCGGTGATGGACACTCCCGAGGTCAGGGAGAACCTGGTCGATGTCAGGGCTGCTGAGCTGGGAAGGTCGGTGGAGATCATCGGCTACGACGAGTTGGTGATGCTCGGCTACCGCGACTCCGGCATGCCGGACACCGAAGAGAATTCGCATCCCGACGCCTTCGCCAACGCCGACCCCGACGAGGCCATTGCCCGCCTGGTGAAGGTAATCCGCAGGGTCAGGCCGCACGTGATCGTGACCTACCCCGATGACCGGCGGGGCTACAACCATCCTGACCACCTCCAGGTCCACGATATTTCCGTGCCCGCCTTCGAGGTTGCCGGCGACCCCGACTGCTGCCCCGAGGCGGGTGAGCCATGGCATCCGTTGAAGCTCTACTTCACCACCTGGTCCCGTGCCCGCATCGAAGGCCTCCACCGCAGGCACCTGGAGTTGGGAATCGAGTCTCCCTACAGCGAGTGGTGGTTCAAGCGCCCCTCCCAGGACCACCTGATCACNACGCAGGTTCCCGTCGGCGACTTCTGGGATGTACGTCACGATTCCCTGCTCGCACACGCCACCCAGGTCGACCCTGAGTCGCCGTTCTGGTTCGGCCTGCCCGACGAGGTGGCCAGGACCGTCCACCCCTTCGACGACTATGTGCTGGCACAGTCGCTTGTAGGCGGACCTGTTGACGGCCGGATCGAGGACGACCTGTTCGAGGGAATCCGCGGCATGTCGGCCGATGAGCTCGAGGCGTTGGCACACCGGGGTGTCGGTGGGAGGCCACCCGANGGCGAGGCCCTGATGGACAAGACCAGATGACGCAGTTCCTCTCAGAGGAATGGCTTGCCGGGCTGGCCCTCGCCTCCTCGGCGCTCCCCGGGAAGGCCGGGGTGGACGGCACCATCAGGTTCGTGGTCACCAGCACCCCGCTGGGTCGCGTTGAGTTCCGTACGGTCGTCACCGATGGCAGGGTGGTCGACGTGGTTCCCGGCAAGCCGGGCGAGGCTGACGCCACGGTCACGTGGAAGTATCCGGATGCGGTCGCATGGTTTAGCGGTGAACTGGACCCTGACGTGGCCTTCATGACCGGCCGCTGCAAGGTGGAGGGTGACTACGAGGCCTACGTGTACGGGCTACATCCCGTGTTCGGAGGCGAGCCCTGGGCCCAGTTGCTGGCCGGACTGGCAGGGACAACCGAGTTCGGGCACTAGAACCCCCGGGTTCAGGTTGCGGCCCGCTGGGCGTCTCTGATTTCCCGCCAGCTGACGAGGATCACCCCACCCCGGTTGACATCGGCCCACATCTCGGAGTTGCCACACATCAGGTCACGGTGCTCGACACGCCTGCCCCAGCCCCGGCAGAGGGCTCGCAGCTCGGGTGTGTCGTCGGCCGGCTCCAGTATCAACTCGGTGACACCGGGAGCCAGGTCCATGGCCGAGCGCTCGAGGGCGACGGGTTCAGCCAGCCTCTCGAGCCTGTGGTGGTCGATTGTGAGCACGCCCTCGTCGGCGGCGAGGGATCGGAAGGGAAAGCCTGCTGTGGTCTCTGCGGGTGCACCCTCGAGCCTCATCGGCAGGTCGAAGTCGACGGCCAGCTCGAGGTACACNTCGAAGAATTCGGGTCGGTTCTGGAGGGCCCCCATGTGTGAGCTGACGTGGGTGACGTCGAAGCCCCACAGGATCGCCCTCTCCAGCTGAGCCCTGCATTCCCGCCGGGCCTCGTCGAGGTCGGCGTGGTCCCAGAGGTCCTCGACCGTACGCGGGAAGCCGCCGTCGCCGTCGAGGAGCGACGGGGCGTGGGTAATGGGCCGCCACCTGTAGCAGTCGAGCTCTGCGTTGAGCGTCAGGTGTACGCCCACCGGTTCTCCCCGGTAGTGGTAGGCGGCTTCGCGCGCCCACGGGCCGGGAACCATGAGTGAGGCCCCGGTGGCAAGGCCGGACCGGAGGCTCTCGTAGACGCCGACGTTCGAGGCGTGGCACATTCCGAGTTGGTCGGAGGTGAGCACCAGGAGCCTGTCGTCGGCTGTGTGGCCCAGGACTTCTGCGAGGGTTGTCACGGGTGGAACGGTACCCCAGGTGCGTTGGTGGGGTGGTCGTTCAGGAAAGTGGCTCGTGGGCTCCGCCGCAGGCCGACCAGAGCCCCAGCCCGGCTGCCCTGGCGCGGCTCTCCGCTGCGGCCAGTTCACGGCTCAGCCCGTCGTTGGGGGAGATGTGGAGGGATGCGGCATAGCCCCGCTCGACCATGGATGCGTTGACCGCCAGGCCGTCTGACAGCCGCTCGACGTAGGCGAGGAGCCGGCCGTAGCGGTCACGTGCCTCTACGTCCCTCTGCACGAGCACTGCGGTCCCGGGTGGGAGCAGGAGCGCCATGCGCGCGGATGCCTCGGTGCCGAAGCATTCGACCGGGCGGTCGGGGTGAACGGTCTCGGGTGTGTCGATTCCCAGCAATCGGACGATCTCGTCTCTGCCGGCGAGGTCTATGACGACGGTGTCCCCGTCTATGACGCCGACCACGGTGCCGAGCCCAGCGGCCGGTGGCTGGTCCTGGGAGCAGGTGGCGAGGCTCATTCCGAGAATCACCAGGCCCGTCAGCACGCCGACAAACACCGTTGCAACCTGCTCGACCGGATGGGCCCTGGCNTGTTGGCACAGGCCNGNGCCGCCCGGTGACAGGTCAGGCGGCATCTGCGATCTCATCTCCGTCATCCCCGCCGACGGACGCCTCGGGTTCGGTCGGCTCGGTCGACCCGTCGAAGCGCGACCGTGGATGGCTGGCCAGCAGCGCCCGGGCCTCGGCAACTCCTGCCAGGCCGATCCGGCGTGTGCGTGCATCCAACGGGCGGTGACGGGGCCATTCCGCCTGCCTCTTCGTCGGTCTCGTGAGGCTGAGCTGTTCGTTCATGGTCCAAGTATGAACACGGGGTGTGACAGCCGGACCTGGGCGCGGAATGCACTGGGGAACGTCTAGTGTGGTTTCCACACAGGCAGGTTGACCTGTCGCCGAACCGGACCGAAGGGAGATGCCAGTGACCGAGACGCTCGACACAGCGACAATCGACGAGATCAAGGCCATCATCGACCGGGGGCTCGGCACCACCAAGAGNCGTGAGCTCATTGCGTCCTCCGAGGTGGCCGACCTGCTGCTCGACCTTCGCCTGCTGCTGGCAACGAGCGACGCTGCGATAGAGGCCGCCTCGGCAAACTGAGTTTCACGACCGGACGGACAGCCGGTCAACCCGCTATCTCAGCGAGAAGGCCTTCCGGACCACCCGGCCGATGAGCAGGCCGACCCCGGCACCCACTAAGACATCGCTGGCATGGTGGATGCGTACATGGATCCTCGATGCGGCCACCACACCTGCCAGCCCGTACCACAGCGGCTTCACCCTTGAGCGCTCCGACAACAGGGTTGCGGCCATGAACGCAGCNGANGCGTGCCCCGACGGGAANCTGCTTGTGAGCGGTTGCCTCAGGTTGTGTGGCCTCTCTTCTTCGTGAAGAGGCCTGTCGCGTCGGAACAGCGACTTGACGGCACCGTTCACAAGCGCCGACTCCATACCCAGGGCAAGGGCCAGGCGTGCGGCCTCACGGTGTCCACGCCGGGTGGTCAGGCCGCGGGCCGTACCGGCGATGTGCCAGATGAGGCTGAAGTCACCCAGTTCGCTTGCTGTGTAGAAGACCCTGTCAACGAGTGGGTGACCTCGGAGCGGCTCCCAGACCCTGTCGACGGCGTCGTCGAGCGCCCTTCCGACGGGTCCGAGCGGATGGGGGGTGGGAGCGTCGTCGAGCGCCGGGTCTGCGAGTGGATCGACCGTCGACTCGGCCGGGTCGACCAGTCGGAGACTCCTATCGGGCTCTGGGGCGGAAACCATGGGGCACAAGCCTACGGGTGACGAGGCTGATGGCGGTAGGCGCCCTCCCGGCCCAGAACTCCCCGCTGCCACCGCCGGGGGGTGGCAATGAGCGCCCTCGGGTAGTCCTCGAACAGCCATCGGGCGAAGTTGCGCCTGGTCCATCCGGTTGCGCCAGCCAGCCGTACGACCCCTTCGGCGGCCGCCGGTCGTGACATGAGTGGCTGCAGGGCGGTCGACATTCGGTCATCGGCTACCAGATCCCGTCGCACAGCGCGCCGGTAGCGGATGCCGATCGAGCCCGGGGGACCACCGGCCAGGATCGATTCGGCTGCCAGCATTCCGGTGAGCAGCGCCTGTCCGATTCCCTCGCCGGTGAGCGAGTCGGTCGCACCGGCGGCGTCCCCGGCGAACAGGACAGGTCCGTGGTCGAGTACCGCCGATGCGATCCGCGCCGGTATCGGCCACGCCATGTGTCGACCCTCGGGAATGGCGCCATCTCCCAGAACCTCCCGGATCGCCGGCCGCTCGAGCAGGGCCGACCAGATGGCGCCGGTTTCGCCGATTGGGATGCGCCCGCCCCTGAGCACCCCGAAGCCCACATTCGCCCGTTGGCCCGGCAGCGGGAAACTCCACGCGTACCCGGGCAGCAGGTCGGGCTGGAACCAGACATGCAGGTCGGCGGCGGCTGGACCAACGTTGGCCACGTACTGGCGAAAGGCGTGCCACTCGCCCCGGTATCCATCTTCGGCGAGGCCCAGCGCCCTGCGGGTGGGCGACCACATTCCGTCTGCAGCCACGACAGCGCCCGTCGCCACCTCGCCGATGCCGTCCACAACCAGGGTCGCGGATGCCTCCCGGGCCCGCATGTCCTTCAGCGCGCAGCCCTCGCGTACGTCCGTGCCGGCCCTGCGCGCCAGATCCAACAGCGCCGCGTCCAGTTCCGTCCGGGGTGCGACGGCGGCGAACTGCCCCGAGTCGGCAGGGAGCGGGAAGCTGATCGGTCGACCGGATGGCGAATGCAGGACCGCCCCGCTGACCGGCTGCCANNNGGGGATGCTCCCGGGATCCAGGCCGAGTCGCTCACAGAGCCTCAGCGCCAGGGCGGTAAGGCCGTCACCACAGCACTTGTCCCTGGGAAAGGTCGCCTTGTCGATGAGCAGGACCGAACGCCCCGCAGCTGCCAGAACGGTGGCTGCAGCCGACCCCGCGGGCCCACCGCCGACCACAGCGACGTCGACCTGCATCAGAACAGCTTCAGCTCGTTCGACTCGATTCCACGCAGGTCGTCGTAGTCGACCTCCAGCCACTCGATGTCACGGTCGTCGGCAAGCACCCTCGCCTGTGGCCTGACCTCCTGGGCTACGAACATGCCGCGCACCGGTCTGAGCATCGGGTCCCTGTTGAGGAAGTCCAGGTAGCGGGTGAGCTGCTCCACCCCGTCTATCTCTCCCCGGCGCTTGACCTCGATGGCGACAGCTGCTCCGTCGGCGTCTCGACACAGCAGGTCCACGGGGCCGACAGCGGTCGGGTATTCGCGGCGGATGAGGCGAAGGTCGTCGGCCATGAAGGTGGGGTCGGCAGCCAGCAGTTCCTGGAGGTGGGCCTCCACGCCGTCCTTCTGGAGGCCCGGATCGTCGCCGAGCGGGTATTCCGTGTCGCTGATCACCTCATGGAGGGTGATCGTGAGGGTCTCGCCCTTNGGGTTGCGGACGGTCCAGAGGCCCTCCTCCTCGATGAGCGTGTTCGGCGCGGTCATCCAGTTGAGCGGCTTGTAGGCACCGCCGTCGGCGTGGATCGCCACGCACCCGTCGGCCTTGACCATTAGCAGTCGGGTGGCCTCTGGAAGGTGGGCGGTGAGGCGTCCGTCGTAGTCGACGGTGCAGNGGGCGATGACGAGGCGCACGGGGTTTCAGTCAGAGCAGTCCGGACAGGGTGCTGAGCACGGCCTCGGCCAGCTCGGCCCGACAGATCACCAGGTCGGGCAGGTAGGGGTCTGCGTGGTTGTAGGTGAGGGGCGACCCGTCAAGGCGTGAGGTGTGGAGGCCGACCTGAGTGGCCACTGCCACCGGGGCGCAGTTGTCCCACTCGTACTGGCCGCCNGAGTGGACGTACACGTCGGCCTCTCCGCGGACCAAGGCCATTGCCTTGGCTCCGGCAGAGCCCATCTCAACGAGGACGCCACCCAGTGCCTCGGCCACGGCGAGCGCCTCGGCCGGGGGTCGGGTTCGGCTCACGACCACCCGTGGCTGGTCGGGAACCGGTGAGAATTCGGTCGCTTCCGCCGCCGCGTCTGTGGAAAGCGTCACTCCCAGAGCGGGTAGTGCAACGGCCCCTACCGTCGGGAGGCCACCCTCGGCGAGGGCCACGTGTACCGCCCAGTCGGTTCGCGGAGGCTCGCTGAACTCGCGGGTTCCGTCCAGGGGGTCGATGATCCAGACCCTCTGCGCACCGGAGCGGTCCGGGTGGACTCCGTGGGCCGCCCCCTCCTCCGAGAGCACCGCGTCACATGGCCTCTCGGTGGCCAGCACCGCCATGAGGAGGTCGTGGGCCNGCCGGTCGCCTGCCTCACGTAGTTCCTGCCGGATAGCCCCCTCGTCGGTCAGGTTGGCACGAACCTCGCACAGCAGGTTCCCGGCGCGCGTGGCGAGGTCCTCCGCCAGTACGTGGTCCTCGGGTGTAGCCATGTGCCCGTCTCTCCAGTGCCCGGTNCGGTGTTGTTGGTGCCGCCGGCGGTGGCAATACGATCTGGGTACGAGTATCGCCCGTCTTCCGGGGTTTCCATGACAGCCACCTTCTCCAGACCCTCCTACGAGCTCAGCCACCTCGGGTTTCTCGAGGCCGAGTCGATCCACGTTCTCCGCGAGGTGGCTGCAGAGTTTGAACGCCCCTGCCTGCTCTTCTCCGGCGGCAAGGACTCAATCGTCATGCTGCGCCTGGCGGTCAAGGCGTTCGCACCGGCCCGCCTGCCGTTTCCGGTGATGCACGTCGACACCGGCCACAACTTCCCNGAGGTGATCGAGTTCCGTGACCGGTGTCTGGCTGAGGCCGGCGCCCGCCTCGTCGTGGCCTCGGTCCAGCAGTCCATCGACGAGGGGAGGGTCGCCGAGGAGACCGGACCCCGGGCAAGCCGCAACCGCCTGCAGACAACGACACTGCTGGATGCAGTCACCGAGCACGGCTTCGACTCCCTCTTTGGCGGGGCCCGCCGCGACGAGGAGAAGGCCCGGGCAAAGGAACGGGTGTATTCGTTCCGCGACGAGTTCGGACAGTGGGACCCCAAGAACCAGAGACCCGAGGTGTGGAGNCTCTACAACGGCCGCATCCGACGCGGTGAGCACATCAGGGTGTTCCCCATCTCCAACTGGACCGAGTTGGACATCTGGCAGTACATCCAGCGGGAGGGCCTGGAGATTCCCTCCGTCTACTACGCCCACGAGAGGCCGGTGTTCGAACGGGACGGAATGCTCCTGGCGGAGAGTCGCTTCGTGGAGCGTCTCCCCGGCGAGGACGTTGCCACCCGAATGGTGCGCTACCGCACGGTCGGGGACATGAGCTGCACCGGTGCAGTCGAGTCGGCGGCGACCACCATCGACGAGGTCATCGATGAGGTGTCGGCCACCCGTATCACCGAGCG
Source organism: Acidimicrobiaceae bacterium (assembly GCA_002687745.1). Classification (GTDB taxonomy): domain Bacteria; phylum Actinomycetota; class Acidimicrobiia; order Acidimicrobiales; family MedAcidi-G1; genus UBA3125. The sequence continues at coordinate 25,981 of NZBE01000008.1, forward strand.
GGGCGCCACCCGTGCCGACGACCGTGTCTCCGAGGCCGCTATGGAGGACCGCAAGAAGGAGGGGTACTTCTGATGGAACTCCTCAGGTTCGCCACTGCCGGCAGCGTCGACGACGGCAAGTCAACGCTCATCGGGCGCCTCCTCTACGACACAAAGGCCATCTTCCAGGATCAGCTGGAGTCCGTCGAGCGCACCTCGCAGCAGATGGGCAACGAGTACACGAACCTTGCCCTGCTCACCGACGGCCTGCGTGCAGAGCGCGAACAGGGCATAACCATCGACGTTGCCTACCGCTACTTCACCACGCCCCGACGGAAGTTCATAATCGCCGACACCCCGGGACACATCCAGTACACGCGCAACATGGTCACCGGTGCATCCACCGCCGACCTTGCCCTTGTGCTTGTCGACGTCCGCAAGGGCGTCGTCGAGCAGTCACGCCGACACGCCTTCCTGGCATCGCTGCTGCGCATCCCCCACCTGGTCGTCTGCGNCAACAAGATGGACCTGGTCGACTTCGACCAGGACGCCTACGAGGAGGTCAAGGCCGAGTTCCGGGACTTCGCCATGAAACTGGATGTCAGCGACCTCACGTTCATCCCGGTTTCGGCCCTTCACGGTGACAACATCGTGGAGCGNTCGATGAACACCCCGTGGTACGAGGGAACCTCTCTGCTGCACCACCTCGAGGAGGTGCACATCGCCAGCGACCGGAACCTCATCGACGCCCGGTTCCCGGTCCAGTACGTGATCCGCCCCCAGACCGACGAGCACCACGACTACCGCGGCTATGCGGGCACCGTGGCCGGCGGCGTGTTCAAGCCCGGCGACGAGGTGATGGTGCTTCCCAGCGGATTCACTTCCACCATTGCATCGGTGGAAGCCGGTTCTGCCGGGGGCGTTGGCCCCGTCGACGAGGCGTTCGCACCCATGTCGGCAACGATCCGCCTCACCGACGACCTCGATGTTTCGCGTGGNGACATGATCTGCCGGCCCAACAACCAGCCATCGGCCGGACAGGACATCGACGCGATGGTCTGCTGGATGTCTGAGGCCTCCTCGCTGGCACCCCGGATGAAGTTGGCNATCAAGCACACGACACGGTCGGCTCGCGCAATGGTCACCGACCTGGCNTACCGGCTGGATGTCAACACGCTTCACCGCGACGAGGCGGCGACCTCGCTGGGACTCAACGAGATCGGCCGTGTATCGCTGCGGTGCACCCAGCCGCTCTTCTTCGACGAGTACCGCCGCAACCGTTCGACCGGCAGTTTCGTGCTGATCGACGAGGCCACCAACGCCACCGTCGCCGCAGGGATGATCCTGGGCGGAGGCGGCTGACATGGGGGGTGATCCGGGAGGCGCCAGCCCCGACGTGGTCTGGCAGCCTGGCCTGATCGAGCGGGCCGAGCGCTGGGAGGCAACGGGTCAGCGGGGGGCCACGGTCTGGTTCACGGGCCTGTCGGGCTCAGGCAAGTCAACGGTCGCCGCTGCGGTCGAGCGCCTGCTCATAGCCGACGGCAGGCCCGCCTACATGCTCGACGGCGACAACATCCGCCACGGCCTCTCCGGCGACCTGGGGTTCAGCGACGAGGACCGGGGCGAGAACATGCGCCGCGTCGCCGAGGTGGCCCGCCTGTTCGCCGATTCGGGAACGGTCGCCCTGGTGGCTCTCATCAGCCCCTACCGGGCCGGCAGGCAGAGCGCCCGCGCCATCCACGAGGACGTGGGCCTGGAGTTCCTCGAGGTGTTCGTCGACACCCCGCTCGAGGTCTGCGAGGAACGCGACGTCAAGGGCTTCTACGCCCTGGCGCGTGCGGGCCAGATGCCCGGCTTCACCGGCGTGGACGGCCCCTTCGAGCGGCCAGAGGCCCCCGATCTGGTGCTCACCCCCGCTGACGGCCCCGCCGTTGCCGCGGCAACAAGGGTCCTCGACCTGCTGGAGTAGGTGCCCTGACCGGGGTGGTGCCTCAGCCGCCCCTTGAACGCCTTCCCAGTTCGGTCGCCGCATCTACTGCGGCACGCACCTCGTCCTCGTTAGCGCCGGCGGCAACCAGCAGTGCAACCCGCTCCTCCAGCCGAGAGGCCTGTTCCTCGTCGAGTGACGCCGCACGCTCGACGGCCGGAACCAGGACACCGACCAGCAGCAGGGCGAGGGCTCCGGTGGCACCCACGAACCCGAAGGCGATGGCAGCGTCGATGCTGTTGGCGATGGACGTGATGATCATGCCGGCGATCCCGGCCACGCAGAACACCAGCCCGACGGCCCTCACAACGGACGGGGCGGCGATCCGGGTCTGGGCATCGGCGGCGCTCACGTGACCCTCAGCTCCTGACCAACGGCTTGTAGCGCACCCGGTGCGGCTGGGCATCGGCACCCAGCTCCTTCTTCCGGACCGCCTCGTACTCACTGAAGTTGCCCTCGAACCAGCGCACCTGGGAGTCGCCCTCGAAGGCAAGCACGTGGGTGGCCACGCGGTCGAGGAACCAGCGGTCGTGGCTGATGATGACGGCACAGCCGGCGAAGGCGTCGAGGCCGGCCTCGAGTGCCCGCAGGGTGTCGACGTCGAGGTCGTTGGTGGGCTCATCGAGGAGCAGCAGGTTGGCCCCGCNCTTGAGCACCTTGGCCAGGTGGACGCGGTTGCGTTCTCCGCCGGAGAGGTCACCCACCAGCTTCTGCTGGTCTGAGCCCTTGAAGTTGAACGACGCCACGTAGGCCCTGCCGTTCACCTCGCGCTTTCCGACCTGCAGGAACTCCCTGTCGTCGGTGATCTCCTGGTAAACGGTGCGTTCGGGGACCAGGGAGGCACGTGACTGGTCCACGTAGCCGATCTCGACCGTCGAACCGATGCGGACCTCGCCGGAGCCGGCGGCGGTCGGTCCGTCGGCGTTGCCCTCGGCTGCGGCCACCAGCATCCGGAACAGCGTGGTCTTGCCGGCTCCGTTTCCACCGATGACTCCCACGATGCCAGCGGGAGGCAACGAGAACGACAGGTCGTCGATGAGCAGGTGGTCGCCGAAGCCCTTGGAGAGGTGGTCCACCTCTACCACCTGTTCGCCCAGCCTCTGGTTGGCCGGGATCTCGATCTGCAGTTCGCGGTCCCGTCGGTCGGCCTCAGATGCTTCTGCCACGAGGCGGTCGTAGGCGGCCAGCCTGGCCTTGCCCTTGGCCTGGCGGGCCCTGGGTGCCATGCGAACCCATTCCAACTCGCGGTCCAGCGTGCGCCGACGTGCCGAGTCGGTCTTCGCTTCGGCATCCAGACGGGCCCGTTTCTGTTCCAGCCAACCGGAGTAGTTGCCCTCGTAGGGGATACCCCGGCCGTGGTCCAGCTCCAGGATCCAGCCGGCCACGTTGTCGAGGAAGTACCGGTCGTGTGTGATGGCGACGACGGTGCCGGCGTAGTCGCGCAGCGTGCGCTCCAGCCATGCCACGGACTCGGCGTCGAGGTGGTTGGTGGGCTCGTCGAGCAACAACAGGTCGGGCCGTGAGAGCAGCAGGCGGCACAGCGCCACGCGTCGGCGCTCGCCACCCGAGAGGGTCGTCACGTCAGCGTCGCCGGGTGGCAGGCGCAGGGCGTCCATTGCGATCTCGATGTTGCGCTGCAGGTCCCATGCGCCGGCGGCCTCGATGCGCTTTTCCAGGGCGGCCTGGTCCTCTCCCAACTTCTCGAAGTCGGCGTCGGGTTCTCCCCAGCCGGCCAGGACCTCCTCGTAGCGGGCCAGCAGGCCGGCCACCTCGCCNACGGCCTCCATCACGTTTCCCTGGACGTCCATGGACTCGTCGAGAGNCGGTTCCTGTTCGAGNAGGCCGACGGTGAACCCGTCNGTNAGGCGGGCCTCTCCGGTGAAGCCGTCGTCCAGTCCCGCCATGATTCGGAGAAGGGTGGACTTTCCGGCNCCGTTGGAGCCNAGCACGCCGATCTTGGCTCCCGGGTAGAAGGCCAGGGTGATGTCNTTGAGGACNTCGCGGTCCGGNGGGTGGAACCGGCCGACCCTGCGCATGGTGAAGATGAACTGGGCGCTCATGGCGGCTGAGGCTATCGGCGCGGCTGCCCGGCGCCCGTGGTCGTCCCACGCCGCCATCGGCCCTACGATCGCCGCCGTGATCAAGGCGGTCCTCTTCGACTTCGGCGGTGTGTTGACCACCAGCCCCTTCGAGGCGTTCGCCTCCTATGAGGCCGAGGCCGGCCTGCCCCCGGACACGATCAGGCGCCTCAACTCCACGAACCCCGACACCAATGCATGGGCGGCCTTCGAGAGAAGAGAGGTCGGGACAGAGGAGTTCTGTCGCCTCTTCGAGGCTGAGGCGGCGGCACTGGGCCTGACGGTCGATGCCGGGCGGGTCCTCACCGGCCTGCGCGGCGACCTGAGGCCCACCATGGTCGAGGCCCTGCGCCGCTGCTCGGCAGAGTTCCCCACGGCGCTGCTCACCAACAACGTCGAGCCCATGGCCGACGGTGACATGGCTCCGGACTTCGCNGAGGTGGTCGANATGTTCGANGTGGTCGTGGAATCGAGCGTGGTCGGTTGCCGCAAGCCCGAGCAGCGCTTCTACGAGATCGCCTGTGGACGCCTCGGGGTCGAGGCTCCGGAATGCGTGTTTCTCGACGACCTTGGTGTGAACCTGAAGCCGGCCCGTGCGATGGGTATGACGACGATCAAGGTTGGCGATCCGGCAGCGGCGATCGCCGAACTGTCCGCTGCCGTCGGGCTGGCGCTGTCCTGAGCCGGCCCGGAGAGGCGGTACCGTCGGTCCTGATGAGAATCGNCACCTGGAACGTCAACTCCCTGAAGGCCCGGCTCGGAAGGGTTGAGGCATGGATCAGGGCCGTTCAGCCCGACGTGCTGTGCATCCAGGAGACCAAGATGACCGACGAGGCGTTCCCGCACGCTGCCTTCGCGGCGCTCGGCTACGAGTCGGCGCACCACGGCGAGGGACGCTGGAACGGCGTGGCCATCATCTCGCGGGTCGGCCTCGATGACGTCCGTGCCGGGTTCGCCGACGGNAGGGACGACCCCGATCCTGACGCCCGCATCCTCTGGGCCACCTGTGGGGGAGTGCGGGTNGCATGCTGTTACGTGCCCAACGGCCGCGAGGTCGACCACGACCACTACCNCTACAAGCTGGACTGGCTGGGTCGCCTCCACGACGACCTTGTCGCCAACACCGACCCGGTAGCCGACCGGGTAGTCGTGGTGGGCGACTTCAACGTGGCCCCCGACGACCGCGACGTCTGGAGCCCGGCGGCGTTCGAGGGCTCAACCCACGTNACCGGACCTGAGCGTGAGGCCATCGACCGCCTTACCGGCCTCGGACTGGTCGACGTGTTCCGGGAGCGCTTCGACGACGCCGGCCTGTACTCGTGGTGGGACTACCGGGCTGGCGCCTTCTACAAGAGGCAGGGGATGCGCATCGACCTGGTCCTGGCCTCGCCACCCGCCGCCGAGGCCCTCGACTTCGTCCTGATCGACCGCAACGAGCGCAAGGGCGAGAAGCCCAGCGACCACGCCCCGGTAGTCGCCGACTTCCACCTGGGCTGAGCCTCCCCGACCGTGGCGCATCCATCGCGGGCCCCCTCGGACGACCTACTCCTGGAAGGCCTGCGCGGGGTGTGCCTGGCGCTGCCGGGGGTCGAGGAACGCGTCAACCACGGGATGCCGACGTTTGGAATAGTCGGCCGGCGGGCCTTCGCAAACCTGCACGAGCATCAGGCCGACGGCAGGCCCACGATCTGGTTCAAGGCTGCGCCAGGGGTCCAGGACGAGCTTGTGGAACAGGAGCCCGACCGCTTCTTCGTCCCGCCCTACCTGGGCCCGCGTGGCTGGGTCGGGCTGCGCCTCGATGTTGACCTCGACTGGGACGAGGTAGCCGGTGTCGTCGAGGAGGCCTGGAGGCTGACCGCTCCAAAGAGGCTCATTGCGGAACTGGACTGGTAGGCCGGTTCAGTCCAGGCCAGCCAGGACCTCGAGCAGCGCGTCACCGTAGCGGTCGACCTTGACGGGGCCGATCCCGGGAACGGCGAGCAGTTCGGCCGGGGTTGTCGGTCGCAGCTCCAGGAGGGCCTCGAGCGTGGCGTCGGTGAACACGACGAAGGCCGGCACGTTGGCCGCCCGGGCGGTTGCCAGACGCCAGGCCTTGACAGCGGTCACGTCGGGGTTGTCGGGCAGGGCCGGGCGACGGGTGCGTGAGCGTGCAGCCCTCGCCTGACGGCTCTGTTCGCGGCTGTTCAGGGGCCTGTCGAGGCCGTCAATGGCGGCTCGGAGGTCCTCGAGCCAGGGCGACGGCGACCTCTTGGATGTACGGGTGCCGACGGTGCGTTCGGCCGCCCAGGTGAGGTGCAGGGCCTCCTCGGCACGGCTCAGCGCCACGTAGAGAAGGCGCCGCTCCTCGGCCAGGGATTCGGGGTCACGCGCGTGGGCGATGGGCACAAGCCCCTTCTCGAGGCCGGCGATGTGCACGATGGGCCACTCGAGGCCCTTGGCCCCGTGGAAGGTGGAGACCTCGACGGCGTCGGAGGAGGCATCGACTCCGGCACCGGCGTTGGTGCGGGCCCAGGTGTTGAAGTCATCGGGGGTTCCGCGTGGGTTGAGGGCCAGGAACTCGTCGATAAGGCGTCGGAGTTCGGCGAAGGCGGCCTCCCGCTCGGCATCGCGGGGGTTGTCTGACTGGTCTGGGGAGTCTGAACCGGCGTCGGAACGGAGGTCGCCCAACTGCTCGGCGAGGGATCCGTTCCTTCTCGTCAGGGAACCCAGGGCGGCCTTCACGTCGGCCTGGTCGAGGAGGGCGCTTCCGGAACGTGTCCGGACGGGAATGTCGACGTTCCCGAGGGCCGTGGCAACCACCTCGGCCTGGGCGTTGGTGCGCACGAGCACAGCCTGTTGTGACCAGGGCCGGTCGGCTCCACGCGAGTCCCTGACCCTGCGGGCGATTGCCTCGGCCTCCTGCCTGGCGTCGGGGTGGGTGGTGATTGTGGGGTTGGGACCACTCGGCTTGTTTGCCTCCATGGGGTCACGGTTCGACAGGGCGGCGGCGGTACGCAGGACCTGTGGAGTGCTGCGGTAGTTCTGACGCAACTCCAGAACCGTGCCGTCGCGGAAGTGGGTGCTGAAGCGGCGCAGGTGGTCGGCGTCGGCACCGTTCCAGCCGTAGATGGCCTGGTCGGGGTCACCCACCACGCAGAGGTCGTTTCGGCCACCCAGCCAGGCATCCAGCAGGGAGAACTGGAGAGGGTTGACGTCCTGGAACTCGTCGACGTAGAGGTGCCGGAAGCGCCACCTCTGGGCATCGGCGAACAGCTTGGACCTCCGGCCGTCGCCGGTGAGGGCACGCCTGCAGCCATCGAGCAGGTCGTCGAAGTCGACCATTCCCCTCTGGGACTTGAGGTCCTCGTAGTCCTTGAAGATTCCGGCCAGGACCGTGGGCGGCAACGGTGGGTTCCGGCCGGCCTCCTCGGCTGCAGCGGTGTATCTCTCGGGAGTCACCCGTCGGGCCTTGGCCCATTCGATCTCTCCGACCACGTCGCGGGTGTCGGTGGCGCGCTTGTCGCGGGGCAGGAGCGAGGTGACCATGCCGAACTTGCGGTCGAGCAGTTGCGGCTCGGCAATGTCGTTGTCGCTCCACCAGATCCGCAGCTGCGCGTAGGCGACCGAGTGGAAGGTTCCGGCCGCGACCTGGTCTCGGAGGCCCAGGATGCGTAGCCGGGATCTCAGTTCGGCGGCGGCCTTGCGGGTGAAGGTGAGGGCCAGAACGCGCCGGGGGTCGCTGCGGCCGGTGAGGGAGCGCCAGGCGATGCGGCGGGGGAGCACCCGCGTCTTGCCCGAGCCTGCTCCGGCGTGGATGGCGAGGGGAACGGCGTCACTGGTGACAGCGTCGGCCTGTGCCTCGTTGAGGCCGTGGAGCAGGGCGTCGGCGGCCGCTGGTGTTCCGGGCTCGTCGCTGAGCATGCCGGGTTCCGATACGGGTGAGGACATGGTCGCACCCTACCCACGGCAGGTGACGGCCTTCCCCGGGGGTGTCTGGTCTTCTGGACGGATCGACACCCCTACGATTCCGGGAATGCAGCCCGTCGACGTGGAGACCTTCGAGGCCCTCGTAGTCGAGGCGCTGGACTCACTCCCCCCGGAGTTGGGTGCCCTCATGGACAACGTGGCGGTCCTGGTCGAGGACAGGGGTGATCCGACCAACCTGATCGGCCTCTATGAGGGTGTTCCCCTCACCGGCAGGGAGGGCTACGGGGGAGGAGGTGCGGTTCTGCCGGATCGGATAACCCTCTACCGCCTCACCTTGTGTGGGATCTGTCGGGACCTGACCGAACTCCGTCACCAGATTGGCGTGACCGTCGTGCACGAGGTGGCCCACCACTTTGGGATAGACGACCACCGCCTCGAGGAGTTGGGCTGGGCCTGAGGTCCCGCGTCCGGTTGCCGCGGTCAGCCGGGTAGCCGCTCCATCGGTACGTGGGGTAGCCCCTCGTCGTCGAAGTCCGGCCCGGTCCGCTCGTAGCCCAGCGACCGGTACCAGGCCTCGAGGTGGACCTGGGCGTGGAGGGTGATGCGCCCCGGAGTGGACATGTGCACGTGTTCGATGAGCTTCCCGGCGAGCCCCCTGCCGCGGTGCGCCTGATCGGTGACGACCCTGCCGATGCGGTGGCTGCCGTCGGCCTCGGTGAGTAGCCGCAGGTAGGCGGCGATGCCTCCGGCGGGTCCATCGATGAAGACGTGACGGGTGCCGTCCTCGGAGTCACGCCCGTCGGCATCGGCGTACACGATGTCCTGTTCGACCACGAACACGACCGCCCGCAGCTGCATGATCGAGTAGAGGGTCGACGTGTCCAGTTCGGTGAACCGGTGGTCGTGGATGGTCGTCACACTCGTGACGGTACCTGCCCTGTGTGCGCCGAAGGCCCGCCCGGCTTGCCCGACGGTCACTGGCATCCGATGATGGCCCTATGAGCACCGCCGAACTGCCCACCGGAATAGAGATCTGCTTCGAGTCGTTCGGCGATGTCGACGCCCCCACGATCCTGTTGATGCACGGCCTGGGCAGCCAGCTGTTGTTGTGGGAGGAGGGCTTCTGCGAGGGTCTGGCGGCCACGGGTTTCAGGGTTGTGCGCTACGACCACCGTGACAGCGGCCTGTCCACGATGCTCTATGACGGGGCGTCGTACACGCTTTCCGACATGGCTGACGATGCCGTCGGGCTGCTCGATCACCTGGGCGTCGAGCGTGCTCACATCGTCGGGTTCTCCCTCGGGGGGATGATCGCCCAGACCTTCGCCATAGAGCACCCGGACCGGACCCACAGTCTCGTCTCGATGGGGTCCAACACGGGAAACCCCGATTTCGGAAGACCCTCCGGTGAGGTGCTGGTCGCCCTGGTGGCACCCGCTCCCGACATGCCCGAGGAGCGTGCCGCCAAGGATCTCGCCGACCGTCGCCTCTGGGCGAGCCCCGAATGGCACGACGACGACCACGCCCTGGCAACGTTCGCCCGGTACGCCGCCCGTTCCGTCCAGCCACCTGACGCCTTCGACCGCCAGTTCGCAGCCGGTGCAGGCAGCCGTGAGGAGGCCCTCAGCGTCCTGGACGTGCCGACACTTGTGGTCCACGGAACCGCCGACACGCTGCTCCCCATGAGCGGTGGCGAGAGGACCGCAGCGATCGTGCCGGGTGCCGACCTCGTGTTGATTGAGGGCTGGGGCCATGACCTGCCACCGGGTGCATGGCCACACCTGATCAGGGCAATATCGAACCACTGTCTGGCGGTCGGGGCCGTAGCGCCCGGTGGCACGGGAATGGGAGGCGCCGATGGGTGCTCTTGATGGAGTCCGGGTGGTGGAACTCGCCGGAATAGGGCCGGGGCCGTTCTGCGGGATGATGCTCTCGGACATGGGGGCCGACGTCATCCGCATCGACCGTGCCGGTTCCGTTCGTGGTGGTGATCCGGCCGAACCGCCGATGATGGTCAACGACCGGGGACGCCGCAGCGTAGGCGTAGACCTGAAGTCTCCCGAGGGGCTCGAGGTCGTCATGCGCCTCGTCGAGGGTGCCGAAATGGTCTTCGAGGGCTTTCGCCCCGGGGTGGCCGAGCGGCTGGGAGTCGGACCCGATGACTGCATGGCCCGCAACCCGGCTGTCGTGTACGGGCGAATGACCGGATGGGGCCAGGAGGGTCCCTACTCACACGCAGCGGGCCATGACATCAACTACATAGCTCTCGCCGGTGCGCTGGCCCACATGGGCAGGGACGACTCGGGGCCTGTACCGCCGCTGAACCTGGTGGGCGACTTCGGCGGAGGTGGCATGTACCTGGCGTTCGGCATGGTCTGTGCCCTGCTGGAGGCCCGGTCCTCCGGCGAGGGGCAGGTGGTCGACGCTGCAATGGTCGATGGGGCCGCCAGCCTCATGGGTATGTTCCACGGGATGATGGCAACAGGCTTCTGGGATCCCGCCCGCGGCGCCAACATGCTCGACACGGGTGCCCACTTCTACGACGTATACGAGTGCTCCGACGGGGGCTGGATCTCGATCGGTTCCATCGAGCCGCAGTTCTACGCCGAGTTGATCGAGAAGTTGGGCCTCGACGCTGAGGAGTTCGCCGGCCAGCACGACCGGTCACGCTGGCCCCACCTGAAGCGCCGGGTGGCCGAGGTAGTGGCGACCCGGACCCGCAGCGAGTGGGACGAGATCCTCGAGGGGAGCGATGTCTGCTACGCGCCGGTTCTCAGCGCCCACGAGGCCACCGAGCACCGGCACAACGTCGAGCGCGGCACGTTTGTCGAGGTGGCGGGGCTGGTTCAGCCCGGTCCGGCACCGAGGCTGAGCCGTACCCCCGGCGAGGTGCAGGGGCCGCCGGCACATCCGGGCCAGCACACCGACGAGGTCTTGTCCATGGCCGGCTACGACACCGGCGAGATCGCCACCCTGCGGTCTTCAGGTGCGGTGGCCTGATGTCCTATCCGGTCGTGTTGACCCTCGCCAGCCTGCGCGACATCCACGAGGGACTGGCTTGGATGATGGTGATCGGCAACGGCATGGCCGGCGCCTGGGCGCTCGCAGCCCACCGTGTGGTGGTCCTGCGCGGAAGGGCGCTGTGGTGGTTTGTGGCCCTGGTGCAGTTGTCGATCGTGGCTCAGGTCACGGTGGGCGTCGGGCTGGTGGCCGGCCAGGGAATCGACCCGCCGCAGTTCCACCTGTTCTACGGGTTCGTGGCGTTCATCACCGTGGGAATCGTGTACAGCTACCGCCAGAGCATGCGGGCCCACCGCTACCTGCTCTACGGCTTCGCCAGCCTGTTCCTCATGGGGTTGGGAATCAGGGCCATGCTCGTAGGGGCAGGCTGAGCGCCCCTCAGGTCGAGAGCCGGCTTCGCAGTTCGGCCAACTGGTTCTGCAACTCCCCGGGGAGCCTCTCGCCGACGCGGGTGTAGTGCTGCTCGATCAGGTCGGCCTCGTGCTGCCATGCGTTCTCGTCGATGGCCAACAGTGCTGCCATGTCGTCGTCGGTCAGGTTCAGGCCGTCGCGGTCAATGGAGTCGAGACGGGGTACCAGGCCGATGGCGTTCGGTTCGGCTTCCGAGGTTCCGTCGAGCCTTTCCACCACCCACTTCAGGATCCTGCAGTTCTCGCCGAAGCCTGGCCACATGAAGTCTCCGTCGTGGTCCTTGCGGAACCAGTTCACCCAGTACATGCGGGGCAGCTTCTCAGGGTCGGCACCGGCCCCCACCTCGAGCCAGTGGGCGAAGTAGTCGCCGACGTTGTAGCCGATGAAGGGGAGCATGGCGAAAGGGTCGAAGCGAACCTCGCCAACGGTTCCGGCGGCGGCAGCGGTCTTCTCTGAACTCATTATCGAACCCAGGAAGACGCCGTGTTCCCAGCTGTGTGCCTCAGTTACGAGCGGCACGTTGGTGGCTCTGCGGCCACCGAACAGGATCGCCGATATCGGAACCCCTGCGGGATCCTCCCACTCGGGGGCTATCGACGGGCACTGTGATGCGGGTGCGGTGAACCTGGCGTTGGGATGGGCCGCCGGGGTGCCACTGTCGGGGGTCCAGCGCCGACCCTGCCAGTCGGTCAACTCAGCCGGAGGTTCATCGGTCATGCGCTCCCACCAGACGTCACCGTCAGGCGTGGCGGCCACGTTTGTGTAGATGCTGTTTCCCCACAGGGTCTTCATGGCGTTGGCGTTGGTCTCAAGCGAGGTGCCGGGCGCAACGCCGAAGAACCCTGCCTCCGGGTTGATGGCGTAGAGGCGGCCGTCGCCTCCGAACTTCATCCATGCGATGTCGTCGCCGACGGTCTCGATGGTCCAGCCCGGGAGGGTCGGTACGAGCATGGCCATGTTGGTCTTGCCACAGGCCGACGGGAAGGCGGCGGCTATGTAGCGCTTCTCACCGCCGGGGGGCGTGATTCCGAGAATGAGCATGTGTTCGGCCAGCCAGCCGTTGTCGCGGGCCATTGTGGAGGCGATCCGCAGGGCGAAGCACTTCTTCCCGAGGAGGGCGTTGCCGCCGTATCCCGAGCCGTAGGACCAGATCTCCCTGGTCTCGGGGAAGTGGGAGATGTACTTGTTGTCGGCATCACAGGGCCAGGGAACATCCCGGGCTCCGTCGACCAGTGGGTGGCCGACCGAGTGGACGCATGGCACAAACGGGCCGTCGTCGAGAATGTCGAGGACCGCCTGGCCCATGCGGGTCATGATCCGCATGTTCACGACCACGTAGGGCGAGTCGGTCAACTGCACGCCAATGTGGGCGATGGGCGAACCCAGCCGCCCCATGCTGAACGGGACCACGTACATGGTGCGGCCCGTCATCGCTCCGCGGAACAGCCCGAGCATCTCGGCCTTCAGCTCGTCGGGGTCGCGCCAGTTGTTGGTTGGGCCGGCGTCTCCGGGGTTGGTGGTGGAGATGTAGGTCCGGTCCTCGACCCTCGCCACGTCGGCCGGGTCGGACAGGGCCAGGTAGCTGTTCGGCCTGAGGTCGTCGTTGAGGCGTGAGAAGGTGCCCGCCTCGACGAGCTCGCCGGCCAACCTGTCGTACTCGGCCTCGGAGCCGTCGCACCAGTGGATCTGGTCGGGAGTGAGGATCTCCTGCCAGTGGGAGACCCAGTCGATCAACTGCTGGTTACCGGTTGGTGCCATGCGCCCCCATTGTTATGGCGGGGCAGGTGAAAAAGCCACACGATCAGGTGTGACTCCTGTCAACGGTGTGGGGTCGACTCCCGGGTCGGGCTCCGGGTGGCTCAGGACAGGTCGGGGGTTCCCATGTCCGCCTCGGAGCCGAGGGACAGGCCGGTGGCGCGGCCGTCACCGTCGAGGTTGAACACGACCCGCTGGCCCTGGCGGAGCATCCGGAAGATCGAACCCTCGATGGCGTCGTCCGCCAGGTCGAACTCCGCCAGGTCCGACTCGCGGACAAGGATGCCGTCGCCGGTGCCCGGGTCGTAGGACTTGACAACACCCTGCACGGGGCTTCCTGTTCTCTGCCTGGAGCCGGGGGATCAGGCCCGGTCGGCCGACTTGTGCACGGCCTTGGTGACCTTCCCGGCCTTGATGCAGCCGGTACAGACGTCGATGCGCCTGGTGGTCTTGCCGATCACGGCACGCACACGCTGGATGTTGGGGTTCCAGCGGCGGTTGGTCCGCCGATGGGAGTGGCTCAGGGACTTGCCGAACCAGGGCTTCTTGCCGCAGATCTCACAGACGGACGCCATCACACACCTTGGTCTCTGTTGTTTGGACAGTCGGCTCTGTTGCTGGCCGGCTGGACCGGTTGTCGAACCGTGAAAGCGTACGGCCGGGCACCCCGTGTCACCAACCCTCGGCAGGGGTGGGCCTCAGGGTTGGACTACCTCGACCGCGCCGGTGGTTACGCTCGCGGACCGTGACGCTCACATCACTTGACGCCGCTGCCCTGCGCTCGGCGATGAACGGCTTTGCCGAGGCACTGTCTGGCCACCGCGAGGTCCTCAACCTCTTGAACGTGTATCCGGTTCCCGACGGCGACACGGGAACCAACATGTACATGACCGTCGAGTCGGTGGTCTCGGGGCTGGATGCGCTCGAAGACGGTTCGGACATGGCTGCTGTCGCCGGCGCCATCTCACACGGATCCCTAATGGGTGCCCGTGGAAACTCCGGAGTCATCCTCTCCCAGATCCTGCGTGGCCTGATGGAGGTCATGTCCGGTACCGGGATAGTTGACGGACGGGCCCTGGCCGATGGCCTGGCAGGTGCGTCTGCCGCCGCCTACACGGCGGTGATGCGGCCCGTCGAGGGCACCATTCTCACCGTGGTACGTGAGTCGTCCACTGCGGCGCTCAGCACGGCCGACGAGGGCGGTGACCTCCTCGCCGTTGCCGAGGCGGCACGCACCGCGGGTTGTGATGCCCTCGAGCGGACCCCCGAACTCCTTCCGGTGCTGGCCGAGGCCGGTGTGGTCGATGCGGGTGGCAGCGGCTTCCTCCTACTGCTTGATGCGCTGCTGACAGCGGTCGACGGCCGGGCACTCCCCGAGCCGCCTGAGGTTTCAGGCCCGGTGGCCGGGCCGGCGGACGATGCACACCAGTCCGGACGGGACGGGACCCGGTACGAGGTCATGTACTTCCTCGACGCCCCCGACGACGACGTCCCGGGCTTCAAGGAGGCATGGGACACCCTCGGTGACTCGATCGTGGTGGTGGGTGGTGACGGAATCTGGAACTGCCACGTGCACACCGACGACATCGGTGCCGCCATAGAGGCCGGCATCGCAGTTGGGAGGCCCCACCGGATAAGGGTCACCGACCTCTACGAGGAGGTCGAGGAGCAGACATGGGTCCGCGAGCAGATCGAGGAAGACGGCCCGACCGATCCCGTCGACTGTGCAGTGGTCGCTGTGGCAAACGGCGATGGTCTCCGTCAGATCTTCAGGTCCCTCGGGGTGCGCAGGGTGGTTCTCGGAGGCCAGTCCATGAACCCGTCCACCACCGACCTGCTCGAGGCCGTGGAGGCCGTACCGGCCGACGAGGTCGTGATACTTCCCAACAACGGCAACATCATTCCCGTAGCCGAACAGGTCGACGGCCAGACCACCAAGACCGTGAGGGTCGTGCCGACCCGGGGGGTCACGGAGGGTTTTGCGTCGTTGCTCGAATACGACCCGTGTGGAACAGCAGACGGCAATGCCGCCGCAATGGTGGCAGCGGCATCAGCGGTGCTGGCCGGTGAGGTCACCGTGGCTGTACGCGATGCGGACAGCGAAGCGGGGGCCATCAGCGAGGGAGACCACCTGGGCCTCTCCGGCGGAAGGGTCAGGGTCATCGCAGACTCTCTGTTCGCCGCCACGACCGGGCTCTTTGGCACCGTGGTGACCGACGAGCATGAGTTGGTCACCCTCATCGCGGGTGCCGACGCCGACGAGGCAACGACGGCCGCCATCGTCTCCTGGCTTGAAGCCGAACACCCCGACCTCGAGGTCGAGACCCATGTCGGCGGGCAACCCCTCTACCCCTACTACCTGGGAATCGAGTAGGGGGCAGTTGGGCGTGGCCGGCAACGGCGTAACCCTCAGAGAACTGGATGCCCGGCCCGTCACGGACCTGAACGGTGTGGGCGACAAGAGGGCTCTGGCCCTGGCGAAGGTCGACGTCCGCACCGTGCTGGACATGCTCTGCTACTACCCGCGCCGGTACCTGGACAGGAGCCGCGAGGCCACCATCTCGGCCCTCACGGTGGGCGACGAGGGGATGGTCCTCGTTCGGGTCACCTCTGTGGCGGTGCGCCGTACCAGGAGTCGCCGGACGCTCGTCGAGGTCAGGGTCGAGGACGAGACGGGTTCGCTGGGCCTGACCTTCTTCAACCAGCCGTGGAGGGAGCGACAGTTGCCGGTCGGGACCGAGGCGGTGGTGTTCGGCAGGGTCGACCAGTACCGGGGTCGCAACCAGATGACGAACCCGCTGGTCGACCTGGTGGGTGACCAGACGGGCAGGATCGTCGCCGTCTACCCGCAGTCCGAGGCGGCGGGCCTCCACACCTGGCAGTTCGACGCCATGGCAGCCGAGGCCCTCCGGAGGGTGACCGGGGGTCGTGGGTTCGCCGATCCGATTCCGGCCGAGATTCGTGACACCTACCGCCTTGTCGGCCGCTCAGACGCCTTCAGCGGCATCCACAGGCCGGGCTCCATGAACGAGGTGTCCGAGGCCCGACGGCGCCTGGTGTTTGATGAACTGCTCCGCATCCAACTTGAGCTGGTCCAACGGAAGGTCGAGCTGGAGCGGACAACGAGGGGGATCGCCCACAGCATCGAAGGCGATCTGGTCGGAGCGTTTCACGGTGCCCTCGGATTCTCCCTGACCGGTGCCCAGGTCCGGACAATCGACGAGATCGGTGCGGACCTGGCCGAGCCACACCCCATGCACAGGCTCCTGCAGGGAGACGTCGGCTCAGGCAAGACCGTCGTTGCCGTGACCGCAATGCTGGCTGCGGTACAGGGCGGCCACCAGGGGGCGCTGATGGCCCCAACCGGGGTGTTGGCCGAGCAGCACCACATGGGTGTGGCAGAACTGCTCGGAGATCTCACTGTCCCTGACCCGTCGACCCTTCTGGGGCACCGACCCCTGAGGGTGGACCTTCTCACCGGTCGAACAACGGCCCCCGAGCGCCGGCGCATCAGAGCGGAACTGGCTGCAGGCAGCGTTGACATCCTCATTGGCACGCATGCGCTCATCCAGGAGGGCGTCGAGTTCAACTCCCTCGGCGTAGTCGTGATCGACGAACAGCACAGGTTCGGCGTCGAACAACGTGCGGCGCTACGCGAGAAGAACACAGATGCAACCGTGCCCGACGTCCTCGTCATGACCGCCACACCCATTCCCAGGACTGCGGCCATGACCGTCTACGGCGACCTCGACGTGTCGGTGCTCGACGAGATGCCACCCGGGCGGACACCGATCGTCACCTCATGGGTCGAGGATTCCGACGAGGAGGTCTGGCAGGCCGTCAGGTCCGAGGTCGCTGCCGGGCGACAGGCCTACGTGGTGTGTCCCCTGATCGAGGAGTCCGAGAACCTCGAGGTCCGATCGGCCGAGGAGACCCTCGCAGAGCTCTCCGACGGGCCGCTGGCCGACCTGCGGTTGGGGCTGCTCCACGGGCGTGTCGGCCAGGCCGACCGTGAGGAGGCGATGAGCCGGTTCCGTGCCGGCGACATCGACGTGATGGTCGCAACCACGGTCATTGAGGTCGGCGTTGACGTGCCGAACGCCACCATAATGGTGGTGCTCGATGCAGCCCGCTTCGGAATTGCACAGCTGCACCAGCTTCGGGGCCGTGTTGGCAGGGGAGCAGCCGCCAGCAGGTGCATCCTCGTGGGCGAGGCGCCGACACCTGATTCCGAGGAGCGGCTGAGGGCGCTGGTCCACAGCACCGACGGCTTTGAACTGGCAGAGGTCGACCTTGACCTGCGTGGGGAGGGAACGATCATGGGTGAGAGGCAGAGGGGCCGCAACGATCTGAGGTTGGCCTCGTTGCGGCGCGACCGGGAGTGGGTTGAGGTCGCCCGTGAGGTGGCGGTAGGACTCGTGGGCGATGGAGACGGCATGGCCCTCCATCCCGACCTGGCAGACGAGGTGGCGTTGTTTCTCGGAGAGGCCGAGTCGGACTTTCTCCTCAAGTCCTGAGCCCCGTGGGCCTGCGGTCGCTACCGGTCGGGCTCGTCGTCGGCCATGACCATGTCCCAGCGGTCCATGCAGAGTTCGCACCTGTAGGCGACGGGGTCACCCGGCTCCAGGTCGTGGTCGGGATGGCCGAGCAGATGGCATGTTCCACCGCAGTCGACACAGACAATGGTGGCAGGTGCTCTCACGGGTCGGACCGTAGCGGCCCCGCCGCTACCGCCCACGACGAAGCGGGCACCATACTGGGCCGATGGGGGTGCGTAGCCGATGAGGGTTGTAGCGGGAACCGCCGGAGGTCGCCGCCTGGCCGGTCCCACCGGGCCGGGGCTGCGACCGACCAGCGACAGGGTCAGGGAGTCAATGTTCAACGCCCTCTACAGCCTCGGTGCAATCGAGGGAGCCGTGGTGCTCGACCTGTTCGCCGGAACCGGTGCCCTCGGAATCGAGGCGCTGTCGCGCGGAGCCGAGCGGGCGGTGTTCGTCGAGAACTCAAGGTCCGGTGCCGACCTTGTCCGACAGAACGTGGCGACCTGCGGCATGGGCGACCGGGCCGAGGTCATCGTTGCCGACGGCACATCATGGGTCCGGGCCAACCGCAATGAGTGGGACCTCGTGCTCCTTGATCCCCCGTACGGCTTCGACTCCTGGCCTGATCTCCTCGACTCGGTAGCGGGTGGCGTTCCGGGGTCGGTGGTGGTCGTCGAGTCGAACCACGAACTTGATCCCGGCCCGCGGTGGAATGTCGAGTCCACCCGTCGCCACGGGAGTACCGTGGTGATGCTGATGAGGCAAGCCCCCGAAGCCAACCAACCAACCGACCCGACTGGGAGCCACCACAAGTGACCCGAGTCCTATACCCCGGATCCTTCGACCCTGTCCACAACGGCCATGTCGAGATGGTCGAGACCTCGGCACGCCTGTTCGACGAGGTTGTCGTGGCCGCCCTGATCAACCCGTCCAAGGGTGACGGCCTCTTCGACCTCGACGAGCGAATGGGTCTGCTCGACGACTGCTTCGATCACCTGCCCAACGTCTCGACCACCTCTTTCGGTGGCCTCGTTGTAGATCTGGCCCGAGAGGTCGGAGCCGACTTCATCATCAAGGGACTGCGGGCGGTCTCCGACTTTGAGAGCGAACTCCAGATGGCCCAGATGAACTCGGCGATCTCCGGGGTCGAGACACTGTTCATTCCCACGGCTTCCCGACGCTCGTTCCTGGCATCGAGGCTCATCCGGGAGGTGGCGCGCCTGGGCGGCGACGTCTCCACGATGGTGCCAGATTCCGTCTCGAGGCGTATGGCGGATCGGTTCACGTCATGACCGATCAGCCGACACCGGTGCCTCCCACCTCTGAGACCTTCCAGGCGCCATCGCAGGTGGCCCCTGATCCGTACCGTCCGCCCCAGGTCGAGGCCATCCTCAGGCAGGCCCGGGAGGTCGTGGCGTCGGCCCGTCCGATGCCGCTGTCCACCTCGTCGATGATCAACAAGGACGAGCTGGTGAACATGCTCGACGAGGCGCTCGCACGCCTTCCCGATGAACTTCGAGCCGCACGCTGGCTACTCAAGGAGCGCGAGGAGTTCCTGGCGAAGGTCCGCGGCGAAGGCGACGACATCCTCGAACTGGCCAGGTCGAGGGCGGAGCGTCTCGTCCAGCGCACCGAGGTCGTCAGGACCGCGGAGCAGCGTGCACGGCAACTGCTCGAGAGTGCCCGCGAAGAGGCCCGCCGGATGCGGCGCGAAACCGAGGACTACTGCGACCAGAAGTTGGGGAGCTTCGAGACGCTGCTCACGAGCACCAGGGATGCCATCGCCAACGGTCGTCGGCGCCTTCAGGAGACCGTGCTCGACCGGGATCGCGAGAACCGTGAGGCCGAGGCCGAAGAGGCAGCCGAGGCCGAGGCCGCCCGGTCCAGGTCCACCTCGATCTTCTTCGATCAGGACCGGGAAACCGACGAGCCCGGCTGACGCCGGATTGACCCCGACCGACCGGTGACGTTGCTGTCATGACCCGGGACCTCCTGCTTCCCCTCGATGCCCTTCGGCGGCGTAGTGACGTGGTCAGAGAGGTCGACCTTGAGGTCAACCTCGACGACCTGGCCGTAGGTGGAGTCGACGTGACCGACGGTCGGGTCGCCCTCTCACTGGCTGTGGAGGTCCGTGGAAGCGAGGTTGCGGTCACCGGAAGGCTGGGGGCCGACTGGACCGGAGAGTGTCGACGCTGCCTCGACTCCGTGTCGGGTCACCTCGACCTTGAGGTGGGCGAGGTATACGTGCCCGACCGCCCTGACAGCGAGGGAAACCTCCCCGACACCGGCGACGTCTACCTGCTGACCGGAGAGAGCCTCGACCTTGAACCGGTTGTGCGCGACGCAGTGCTCCTGGCGCTTCCCCTTTCGCCACTGTGCAGCGACGAGTGTGAGGGACCCGACGCCGCACGATTCCCTACAGGGGTCCCGTCCGACGGCGAGCCCGCTGGAGCGAAACCCATGGATCCCAGATGGGCGGTGCTCGATGTCCTCCGGGAGGGTGTTGTCGAAGACGACGACCCCCACTGAGCTGCATCCTGGCGGCAGGCCAGGTGGTGAAACCGGGTGAGGCCCCGGTGCGGGTTGGGTGGTCTCCCCGCTAGCCTTGCCGGGTCGTCAGGGCAGCATCGTGTCTGCCCTGACACCCAGCTCACACCGCCGATCATCACCGAGGAACCGACGATGGCCGTTCCCAAGAAGAAGACGTCAAAGGCCAAGGGCCGCAGCCGCAAGGCGGCCGCCTGGACCCTCGGTACCGCATCGCGCAGTGCGTGCGACCGGTGTGGTGCCACCAAGCGACCCCACCACGTGTGTGGCAACTGCGGTTGGTACGCAGGACGCCAGGCAGTCGAGGTCGACTGACCGGCGCACGGTCATTCCCCTGTGTCCCACCTCCTGACAACAGGGTCCTGATGCTCCCCATCGCCGTAGACGCCATGGGAGGCGACAACGCCCCATCCGAGATAGTTGCCGGAGCGCGCCTCGCCGCGGACGAGGGCATCCCTGTCCTGCTGGTGGGCCGTTCCGATGAGATGGGTGACACCGGTGGCCTGCCGGTCCTCGAGGCATCAGAGGTCATAGCCATGGACGCCGAGCCCGGTTCCAGCGTGCGTCGCATGAAGGACTCCTCGCTCGTCCGTGCCGCCGAGGCTGTTCGCGACGGCGCCGCCTCGGCCATGGTCAGTGCCGGAAACACCGGTGCGACCATGGCGAGTGCACTGCTCCGGATGGGTCGGATACGCGGGGTTTCGCGGCCTGCCATCGCCACCCTCCTGCCCGCACCCGGCACGACACCCACGGTGCTCCTCGATGCCGGCGCAAACTCCGAGTGCAGCCCCGAGTGGCTGGTTCAGTTCGGGCAGATGGGAGCCGTGTTCGCAACGGACCGTCTCGGTATCGCGGAACCGCGTGTTGCGCTGCTCTCCATCGGCGAGGAGGCCGGCAAGGGCAGCCCGCTCGTCAAGGAGGCCTACGAGGCTCTTGTCGAGGCCGAGTTCAGGCAGGGGGCATTCGTCGGAAATGTCGAGGGCAGGGACCTGCTCACCGACGCTGCCGATGTGGTGGTCACCGACGGGTTCACCGGCAACGTGGCTCTCAAGGCACTGGAGGGAAGCATGAAGACCCTCATTACCGCCCTGCTCACGAGCATGTCGGCCCGGCCCGAGGCGATTGAGGCCGCCGATGTCCTGGCGCCCGAGTTCGACGCCCTGTACAGGCAGTTCCACCCCGACACATACGGCGGGGCGATGCTCCTCGGTGTGAGGGGCGTCTGCATCATCAGCCATGGTTCCACCGGGGCCACGGCGATGAGGAATGCCATTGGAATGGCTACCGAGATGGTCGAGGCCGGTGTGGTCGACCACCTGGAGGCGGCCGTGGGCGGAACGGGCTGAGGCCTGCACGGCACTCCAGGTAGTGTGACGCAATATCACGCTATGTGGACCAATGCTCATCAGGTACATCGCTCCGGTAGGATTCGGGTGGTCGTTTACGCAGCAGATGGCGACAAGGAGCCCCAGGTGCCAGCAGAAACCCATGTCGAAGGCACCCCCATGGGGCGCGACGAGGTGCTCGGAATAATCCGGGAGCGGCTTGCCGACATCCTCGAAATCGAACCGTCCGCAATCGGTGAGGGAGCATCCTTCGCCGACGACCTGAACGCCGACTCTCTGGCGCTCATTGAGCTTGTCGAGGCCCTCGAGGAGGAGTTGGGCGAGCGTTCGGTGGGATTCAGGTTCGACGACGACGACCTCGACGACCTCAGGTCCGTACGCGACGCCGTCGACTATGTCGTCTCCCACCTCGGCTGAGAATCCGGTCATCGACCACCCGACCAGCGAGCAGCCCGATGAGGGCGCCGTCGCCTCGGCGCTCGATGCCTTCGGTGCCGCCCTCGGGCACCGGTTCGCCGATCCCCAACTCCTGACATCGGCCCTGACCCACCGCTCCTGGTGTGCTGAGCACGGCGGCAGGTCCAACGAACGCCTCGAGTTCCTTGGCGATGCCGTGCTCGGTCTCGCAGTTGCCGACCGTGTGTTTCGCTCCCGGCCCGACCACGATGAGGGAGACCTTGCCAAGATCAGGTCGGCTGTCGTCAGCGAGGATGCTCTGGCAGATGCGGCGCGCTCCATCGGGTTGGGCGAGGTGCTGCTGCTGGGCCGCGGAGAGGCGGCATCCGGAGGCCGCGACAAGTCGTCGATCCTGTGTGACGCCATGGAGGCGGTTGTCGGAGCCGTGTTCCTCGACGCCGGCCACGCCCGCGCAACCGAGGTTGTCCACGGCATGCTGGCCGAACCAATCAGGGCCGCCTCGCTCCACCCGGGCGACAACGACCACAAGACCCGCCTCCAGGAGATGGTGGCGCAGGGCTCCAACGAGGTCCCCCGTTACCTCGTCACCTCTGATGGCCCCGAGCACGAGACCAGGTTCAGGGCGGTCGTAGAGGTGGGCGACCAGTCCTACGGCCCCGGCCACGGAACATCCAAGAAGAGGGCCGAACAGGCGGCGGCAGAAATCGCGTGCACGACCCTCACCGACGGGCACACACCAATGTTCGACAACACCGAGACAACCGGAGACAGGCCGTGACAGTCGCGTACGAGTTGCCCGAGATAGAGACCATCAGGCGTGACCTGGACCGCGATATCAGCGGCCGCAAGGTCAAGTCGGCCGAAGCCGCCTCGATGGCGGTCCTCGACCGTTACCGCAACCGCAAGTCGTTCACCTCCGGGCTGGTCGGTCGAAAGCTGGACTCGGTGAGGCGCCTCGGCCTGCACCTCCTCGTTGGCCTCGACGGTGAGGACCTGCTCGTGATCCGGATGGGACCCGGATCCTCGCTCAGACGTCACCCCGCCCGAGATGCCGTAGAGCCCGGTACCGAGCTGACCATCACGTTCACCCAGGGAGGCCAGCTGCGACTCGTCGATCCCGAAGGCGACTCGGAGGCCTTCCTGGTTGGTGCCGACGAACTGATGACCGAGGTGCCGGGCCTGGTGGCACTGGGTATCGACCCCGTCGGCGAGCCGATCCCGCTGAACGTGTTCGCCGGCCAGGTCCTGGGACGCGAGATGGAACTCAAGGACTTCTTGACCGACGACTCTGTGATTGTCGGTCTGGGCGACATCTACAGCGACGAGGTGCTGTTCCACGCTGGTCTGGCCTACAACCGGGGGAGTGCCACGCTGTCGACCCAGGAGGTCCGCCGGCTCTACCGGGCCCTCATCGAGACGGTCCACGACGCAATCAAGTACCGCGGTACGAGCATCGAATCCAGGCCCTTCGTCGACGCGTACGGCGAACCCGGCGACTTCGGGATCCACCTGGCTGTCTACGGACGGGCGGGAGAGTTGAGCCCCCGGAGCCGGGCACCGATACAGCGCATCAAGTTGAAGGGCAGCTGGGCCTACTACTGCGACACACAGGTCTGACCTCCCCGGAGCGGGAGCGCGCCTCCAGCGCCCTCGGGCGCGCCTAGTGTGGTCGGATGAGTAATGACACCGGTGTGATTCAGGCGCTGTAGGGTCTCGACAGTGTTCCTGAAGAGCCTCACCATCAAGGGTTTCAAGTCATTCGCCGACTCGGCCACGCTCGACATGGAGCCGGGCGTAACGGTCGTTGTGGGTCCCAACGGAAGCGGAAAGTCCAACGTCGTCGACGCAATTGCGTGGGTGCTGGGCGCCCAGGCCCCCAGCGCCGTCAGATCCCAGAAGATGGACGATGTCATCTTCGCAGGAACCTCCACCAGAGCGGCCCTGGGGCGCGCCGAGGTGTCGCTGACAATCGACAACGGCTCGGGCCTGCTGCCGGTCGAGTTCTCCGAGGTCACCATCAGCCGAACCCTGTTTCGTAGTGGCGACAGCGACTATGCGATAAACGGCGCTCCCTGTCGACTGCTCGACATCCAGGAGATGCTCTCCGACGTCGGTGTCGGGCGCCAGCAGCACGTCATCATCTCGCAGGGCCAGATCGATGCCGTCCTGAACGCACGCCCCGAGGACCGCCGGGCCATCATCGAGGATGCCGCCGGCATCCTCAAGTACCGCAAGCGCAAGGAGAAGGCCGAGCGTCGGCTCCGCTCAACCGAAGCCAACGTCGACCGCCTCGGTGACCTGATGCGCGAGGTTCGGCGCCAACTTCGTCCTCTCGAGAGACAGGCCGATGCCGCACGACGCCACGGCGACCTGCTCGGTGAGCTCACGGCACTACGGCTCCATCGTTCCGGACAGGAACTTGCCGGTCTCCGAGGCAAGGCACGTGGCGAGGCCGATCGCAGGTCCGGTCTGGCAGCCGACGAGGCCCGGCACACCGCCTCCCTGAGCCGTCTCGACGCCGAGGTCATCGTCGCCGAGACCGAGCTGGCATCCCGGGGTGGCGACGATCTGGGTGACCGCCTGGCCCGCTTCGAGGCGCTTCGTGAGCGCGGGCGCGGCATACGGGCCCTCCTGGCCGAGAGGCTGCGCGGCATCGAACGGGATCGTGGACTGATTGCATCACAACAGGTCGTGGTGGGCCTCGAGGTCGAGTTGGCCCGCGCCCAGACCGAACTGGAGGCCCTCGACCTCGAATCCGAGGCACTGGTACCGGTGGCGGAGCAACTTGCAGTCGCCGAGACAGAGCTTGAAGCCGACCGGGTTGCCTTCGAGATCGACTGGGCCGACGGCATCCCCGCACTTGGTGGCCACGCCGCCGAGGTGAGGGGAGAGCTGGGGGTCCTGCGGGCCGCACTCGACCACACCGTCGCCGAGCGCGAGCGGTTCGAGATCCGGCTCAGAGCCGCTGTCGAATCCGAGGAGAGCCTGAATGCCGAGTCCGAGAGGTTGCGTACCGACCTCACGGCAGGCACGACCACAGAGGAGCCGCTCGTCGATGCAATGGCCGAGCTTGAACGGCGGTCCGGCGAAGCGGCCCGTGATCGAAACGCCGCCTGGGAGCGGGTAGTGACCACCGAAGCCGACCTTCGAACAACAAGGGCCCGGGTCGAGGCCCTCGCCCTGGCCCTCGACGAGGCCAGGTGTCGAGCCGGTGCCGCCCACCTTTCCGACATCGACGGCGTTCTCGGAACCCTCCTCGACCTCGTCCAGGTGGACGAGGGCTACGAGGACGCATTCGAGGCCGCCGCAGGCGAGGCCCTCGATGCCGTGGTCGTCGACGGGGTAGATCGGGCGCGCGAGGCCCTCGATGCCCTCAGGGCGGGGCGGTTCTCTGCAGCCGTCCTCTCTCTCAACACCCGATCCCAGGGGCGCAGCGCCCCCGGCTTCGGAGAGCCCGTACGCCCCCACGTCCATGCCCGCGAGTCCGGTGTCGACAGCCTCCTCGACAGCCTCCTCGGTCATGCCGTCATCGTTTCCGGCGGAACGGGAGCCGCCATCGACGCTGCGCTGGACCATCCTGAGGCCGTCGTGGTCACAACAGGCGGCGATCGCTTCAGTCTCACCGGGTGGCGTGTCGGGACCAGCGGCGGGGGTGCCACCGGAGCAGCCCTGGTCGAGGCGGAGTCACGACTCGTCTCTGCTGAACGGGCGCACTCCCAGGCAACGGTCGCCTTCGACAGTGCCGAGCAGGTGGCGGCCGGAATCGACGACGAGGTGGCACGTCGCTCACGCGAACTCGACGAACACGACGACAGGTTCGCCGCCGCCACCGAGTCCCTGCTGCGCATACGGGCCGAGCAGCGAAACCTGGGTGCCGAGACCGGGGCCCTGCGTAGCCGAATCAGCGAACTCGACCAGAGGCTCGCCGACGAGACCGCCCGTGTGGCCGACCTCGAGGCCCGCCTACCTGACCTGGAGGCGGCCGAGGAAGCTTCCGTCGCCGCTGGCCTGCAGATGGCCTCCCTGCGTACCAGTCTCGAGGAACGCGCTGCCGACGTCGGTGCCAGGCGAACCCAACACGAGGTCCGGACCGCCGACGTGACCGGCCGGTCGGCCATGCTCCGCTCAAGGGTTGCCGAACTCGGCTCTCGGCTCGAATGCCTTGCAGACGAACGGGTCGAGGTGGCCGACCGCCGCCAGGACCTGGACCGTCGCGAGGTCGCCACCAACCGGCTCATCCGAGCCGTCGACACACGCATGGCCGTTGCCGACGAACGCCTCGAGTCGCTGCGTGAACACCGCCGCCTGCAGTCTGAGCGGGTTCAGAGCATCGCTGCCCGCCTGGATGGACTTCGACAGGATCGTTCTGCAGCCGAGACAGCCCTGCGAGCCGCCCGCGAGCATTTCTCGAGGCTCGAGATCGAGAGAGCAGAGACGCGCCTCCGTCTCGAGAACCTGACCGCTGCCATCAGGTCCGAGTTCGACATGGAACCCGACTCCATCCTGGATTCACCCTGCCCCGAACTTCCCGACGGCGTAGGTGCCGGAGCAAGGGTCGTCGAGTTGGAACGCGAGCTCAAGCTGATGGGGCCCATCAACCCCCTCGCCCTCGAGGAGTTCGACGCTCTCGAGGGGCGCCGATGCTTCCTCCAGGAGCAGTTCGACGACATCAGGGCCACCCGCAAGGAACTCCGCAAGGTGATCCGGTCCGTCGACGAGGAGATCGTCAGCGTTTTCGGGGCGGCCTTTGCCGAGGTCTCGACCCACTTCACCGAACTGTTCGATCGACTCTTCCCCGGCGGCCAGGGCCGCCTGAGGCTGATCAACCCCGACAACCTCCTCGAAACCGGCCTCGAGATAGAGGCACGCCCATCTGGCAAGAACATCAAGAAGCTCTCGCTGCTCTCAGGTGGAGAGAGGTCACTCACCGCTCTGGCATTTCTCTTCGCCGTGTTCCGCAGCCGACCGTCTCCGTTCTACGTGATGGACGAGGTGGAGGCCGCCCTCGACGACGTGAACCTGCACCGCTTCCTGGGGCTTGTCGACTGCTTCCGCGACGACGCCCAACTGCTCGTTGTCAGCCACCAGAAGCGCACCATGGAGGCGGCCGACTGTCTCTACGGGGTGTCGATGGCCCCGGGCGGGTCATCAAAGGTAGTGAGCGAGCGCATCGCTGCCAGCCGCGTGCTGAACCGCACCGGCGCTGCCGTCGCCGGCTGACGACAACCCTGCCTGACCGGGCTCGCTGCGCCCGCCGGGGTACCGTCATGTCGTGCGCATCCTGCTCGTCGACGACGAGGCCGATCTGGTCGACGCCATTGCCCGTGGCCTGCGCCGGAACGGATACGCCGTCGACACGGCCCTGGACGGCGACGAGGCCCTGGCCAAGGCCACCTGGACCCCCTACGACCTGATCTGCCTTGACATCACCATGCCCGGTCTCGACGGCTTCGAGGTCTGTCGCTCACTCCGCCAGAACCCGCCAGAGGGCGTGGCACCCAGGATCTTGATGTTGACGGCCCGCGACACCGTCGAAGAGCGCATCCGCGGCCTCGACGTGGGCGCCGACGACTACCTCGTGAAGCCGTTCGCCTTCGATGAGCTGGCGGCGAGGGTCCGCTCCCTCCTGCGCCGCGATCCGGGCCGGACGGGAGCAGTCCTCGAGGTCGGCACCCTCCGCCTCGATACGGCCACCCACGGGGTGACACGTGCCGACCGCAACATGGACCTGACCGCGAAGGAGTTCGCCCTGCTCCGCTACTTCATGTCACGCCCCGGCGAGGTCGTCTCCCAGGAGGACCTCCTCGACCATGTCTGGGATGAGCACGCTGACCCCTTCACCAACACTGTCAGGGTGACCGTGGGGACGCTCCGACGGAAGCTCTCGGTCGAGGGCGAAACCAGCCTGATCGAGACGATCGTCGGAAGCGGCTACCGCCTGACCGACGGCGGAGCAGGCTCGTGAAACCGGAAGGTGGTTCCGGTCTCAACACCCGCAAGTCGAATCGGCTTGGCAGCATCCGTACCCGCCTGGCCCTGCTCTACTCGATCCTGCTTTTTGGCCTGGCGGCGATCGTGGTCGGAGGCATCTACCTGAGCCTCTCACGGGCCCTCTCCGACGAACCGGTGTCCAGAGACGCCAGGTACAGCGACATGATCGTCGAGGCGGAGCCGACCCATGCCGAAGGCAGGTTGGCGGCATTCGAACAGGAGGTCAACCGGCGGGCCCTCGATCAACTCCGCACCTATTCGGTGACCGCAGTTGCCGCTCTCTTCCTCGGCAGCCTCGCGGTTGGCTGGTACGTGGCCGGGTTGGTGCTGAGGCCGATCGGGAGGATCTCATCGGTGGCCAGGGAGATCTCGGCAACCGACCTCTCTCGCCGGATTGAGCTCGGTGGCCCAGATGACGAACTGCGCGACATGGCCGACACGTTCGACGACATGCTCGGCCGACTGGATGTCGCCTTCGAGAGTCAGCGGCGCTTTGTCCAGGAGGCATCCCATGAACTCCGCAATCCGTTGGCGGTCCTGCGAGCAAACCTCGACGTCGTTATGGCCGACCCCGATGCCGATACCGATGACTTCCGGGCGGCAGGCGAGGTGGCCGGAAGGGCTGCTGCACGGATGTCGGCCCTCGTCGACGACCTGCTCCTCTACGCCCACCACGAACGGACCGACTCCAGACGCGAACCCATCGACGCTTCGACCGTCGTGGTCGAGACGGTCGAGGACTTCGGCGCCACCGCCTCGGCTAATGGTGTCGTGCTCCAGCACGAGGTCGCAGACGAACTCCTGGTGGTCGGCGACCCTGTTGCGCTCCGGCGGGCGCTCGCCAACCTCCTCAGCAACGCAATTCGCGTGTCAGATCCGGGTGGAAGGGTGCGTGTCACCGCCGGCCAGGATTCCGAGATGGTCTGGATGTCGGTGCTCGACGACGGTCCCGGGCTCAACCCCGAGGATCAGGAGCGGGTGTTCCAGCGGTTCTGGCGCGGCCACAGGGCCTCGGCCAGGGAGGCCGGGCGTTCGGGGCTGGGCCTGGCGATCGTGAGACAGATCGCCGAGGCACATGGCGGCCAGGTGACGCTGCGCTCCACGGTGGGAGTTGGTTCGACGTTCACGGTCTGGTTGCCGAGGTTCGTGGACTCCTGACCCACCCTCGGTGGACGGGCGCTGAGGTGGTCGGCCTGCGTAGTGGTTCGCCGACCACCGGCCTAGGTTCTGGGTGTGGAAGATGAGAGCGGGACAGGCGCAGATGACCCGGTGGAGCCCGAATCTGACCCTGTTGATGACGTTGACCCGGTTGACGAGGTGGATGCAGCCGGCAACCCCGGGTCCGAATCGCGGAGGTCGTCGCCCCTCGGCTTGACGCTTGGGGTCGTGGCACTCGTGGCCGCCCTGTTTGTCGGCGGAATCCTCACGGGCTGGATCATCCGTGGCCCCGGTGCCGGCGGGATTGACGTTCAGGTCGCCGACGGTGCAGACGGCTCGGGGACCGGGACGGTCGTGGCGGCCCTTGTCGACGAACTCGTGGCGAGATCACAGGCCCTTACCCCCGGCGAGATACGGGACCTGGTTGAGCGCCTGATCGAACAGTCCGGAGCCATGGGCGAGGCCGAGGTCACCGCTCTCGTCGATGCCATGGTGTCCCGGTCAGCCAGCCAGTTCGCGGGCCTTTCCGCCGACGAGGTCCAGGTGCTCGTTGAGGCCCTCATCGCCGAGTCCGCCGGCATGTCGGCCGCCGACGTCGAGACCCTTGTCGGTCGCCTGTTCACCGAAGCGCGCGTCAGAGACGGTGGCCCGGAGCCGGTCGTGGCTGTTGCCGAGGCACTGACCCCGTCGGTGGTCCTCGTAACAGAACCCGGTGTGGGTGAGGGGTCGGGCATTGCGCTCGACGACCTCGGGCACGTGGTCACCAACGCCCATGTGGTAGGTGAGGCGACCGATGTCATCGTGACCCTCCCCAGCGGACGGAGCGTCGATGCGACCGTGCTCGGAGCCGACATCCGCCGTGACGTTGCAGTCGTGCTGCTCTCAGAGACCGATGACAGCTTCAGGCCCGCAGTGTTCGGCTCCAGCGCCGATCTCAGGGTCGGCCAGACAGCGGTCGCCGTCGGAAGCCCCTTCGACCTGAACCGAACTGTCACAGCCGGCATCGTCAGCGCCCTCGGTCGGGTGGTCCCGTCGTACGGCTGTCAGATCGGAGGTGACGACAGCGCCCTCTGTGCAGGAGTTGCGATGATCCAGACCGACGCTCCGATCAACCCGGGCAACTCCGGCGGGCCCCTCGCCGACCGGCAGGGGCGCGTGATCGGTATGAACACGTCAATTCGAACGGATGGCTTCCTGACCGCCAACATCGGCGTCGGCTTTGCGCTTCCCAGCGACACCGTCCTGCTGGTGGCCGAGAGGTTGCTTGCCGGCGATCCTGTGGGCACCGCATGGCTGGGAATCCGTGGCGAGTCACTGACCGATGGCCGGGCCGGTGCCTCAATCGTGGAGGTAACCGAGGGTTCGCCTGCCAGCATCGCCGGCCTCATGGCAGGTGATCTCATCGTGGGCTCCGACGGACAACCCATCGACGCCATGGACGCCCTGCGGGCCGACATCCAACTGCGCCTGCCGGGCCTGGAGGTAGTGCTCGAGTTCATGCGCGACGGAGAGTTGCTGTCCACCGTCGTGGAACTTGGAGCCCTCGACGACTTCCTCGGCAACGGCGTGGACACCGGGGAAGAGGACCCCGGGTAGGTCCGACGGAAACCGCTGCAAAGGTAGGCTGCGCCGGCCATGAGCCTCCGCTCCAGACTGGGTCGCGCCCGTAACGCCTTTTCCGCACAGGTCCGGGGCGTCAGGTCCGTGTCCACGGTCGATGCCGCCACCTGGGATGCCTTGGAGGAGGCCCTCATCCTCGCCGACCTCGGTGTCTCAACAACTGCCGATGTCATCGCCGCTGTACGTCGGCGGGCCGATGCCGAGGCGGGTGACGAACCCGACGTGGTACTCGACCTCTTGCGGGCCGAGGTCGTCGAGCGACTGGGTTCACATGATCGGAGCCTGGCCCGCGGAGGAGACCCGTC
The DNA here is from genome assembly GCA_002687745.1 of Acidimicrobiaceae bacterium. Classification (GTDB taxonomy): domain Bacteria; phylum Actinomycetota; class Acidimicrobiia; order Acidimicrobiales; family MedAcidi-G1; genus UBA3125. Next base: position 57,043 of record NZBE01000008.1, read on the forward strand.
CGTCTGGCTGTTCGTCGGTGTAAACGGGGTCGGCAAGACGACCACGGTCGGCAAGCTGGGTCGCATGGAGGTTCAGGCAGGAACAGGCGTCGTGCTCGCCGCCGGAGACACCTTCCGTGCTGCCGCAGCAGACCAGTTGGCCCTGTGGGGTGACGAGGTGGGAGCAGCGGTAGTCAGCGGCGCCGAGGGTGCCGATCCCAGTTCCGTGATCTTCGATGCAGTCGAGCACGCTGCCGCCGTAGGCGCCGACCTTGTACTGGCCGACACGGCCGGACGGGTCCACACCCGGGGAAACCTGATGGATGAACTGAGCAAGGTCAGGAGGGTGGCCGAGAAGGGGTCCGGCACGGTCACCGAGACCCTGCTGGTGATTGACTCCACAACCGGGCAGAACGGCCTTGTCCAGGCCCGTCGCTTCACCGAGGCAGCCGATGTGACCGGGGTGGTGCTCACCAAGTTGGATGGATCCGCCCGCGGCGGGATAGTTGTTGCAGTCCAGGAGGAGTTGGGAATACCGGTCAAGATGGTCGGTGTCGGCGAGGGCCCCGACGACCTCCTGGCGTTCGATCCAGTTGAGTTCGTCGACGCCCTCTTCGAACTCGATGACGACGTGGAGGCCTGAGGTGTTTGAGGGACTGACCAGCCGATTCGAGGGGATCCTCCGGCGTGCCAGGAGCCGCGGCCGGCTCGGCCCTGAAGAGGTCGATGACCTCCTACGCGAGATCAGGCTGGCGTTGCTCGAGGCTGACGTCCACCTCGACGTGGTCGGTGTCTTCCTGGAGAGGATCAGGGAGAGGGCTCTCGGAGCCGAGCTGAGCGGGGTGTTGAACCCCGGGCAACAGGTCGTCAAGGTCGTCCTCGAGGAGCTCACCCTCATCCTCGGCGGCGAGACGATGAAGTTCACCTACGCCCCGAAGCCTCCGACGGTGGTGCTCCTGGCTGGTCTCCAGGGGTCCGGAAAGACCACCACCGCAGCCAAGTTGGCACGCTGGTTCAAGTCCAGCGGACGTAACCCGATGCTGGTCGGAGCCGACCTTCAGCGACCGGCGGCCGTCGCCCAGTTGGAAACGCTCGGTGAACGGATCGGCATACCGGTCTTCAGCCAGCCCACCGACCCGGTTGCAGTTGCCGTGGCGGGCCGGGCCGAGGCCGCCCGTCTGGGACGCGACGTCGTGATCTTCGACACGGCTGGACGGCTCGCAGTCGACGACGAGCTGATGGAGGAGGTCAGGGGAATCTCAGAGGCGGTGCAACCTGACCACACGCTCCTCGTGATTGATTCGATGATGGGTCAGGACGCCGTGAACGTGGCCACGGCGTTCCACGACCGTCTGAGCCTTGATGCCGTGGTCCTTACCAAGCTCGACGGTGATGCCCGGGGCGGTGCTGCACTGTCGGTCCGGGAGGTGGTCGGATGCCCGATCGCCTTTGCATCGACCGGCGAGGGCCTCTCGGATCTGGATGCATTCCACCCGAACCGGATGGCAAGCCGCATCCTCGGCATGGGCGATGTCGAAACGCTCATCGAGCAGGTCGAGACAACCTACGACAGGGAACAGGCTGAGGATGCCGCCGCCCGGATGCTCGAGGGGCGCTTCACCCTCGACGACTTCCTCGAACAGGTCAACCAACTCCGCAGGATGGGGCCGCTGAGCTCTGTCATGAAGATGGTCCCGGGAATGTCTCAGCAGATGGCCGGTGTCGACGAGGCCCTGGATGAGGGCCGAATCGACCGCATCGAGGGCATCATCAACTCCATGACGCCCGCTGAGCGAATCGACCCCGGTCTGATCGACGGCTCCCGCAGGTCGCGAATTGCGGCAGGCAGCGGGGCCCAGCCGTCAGAGATCACCCAACTCCTGAGGCAGTTCCGGGAAATGCGGAAGATGATGAAGAAGATGGGTGGCAGCGGGAGCGGTGGCCGCTCGTCAAAGCGCCGCGGCAAGCGCCGGAAGGGCGGGCGAGCGGCGGGGGCAGAGCCCACCGGGTCAGACAGGCCGGCCACGAAGGGCCTCGCGCTGCCGGGACTCGGCGATCCTGCCGAGGCTGAGGAATGGATCTTACGGGGCCCTGGCAGGTGAACTGAAGCCTCCGGGCCTGCCCGGGCTGTGGCCATTGACTTTCCAGCGAGGCTGGAAAACCGATCTGGTCACGGCAGACTGTTCCGACCGATCGGGTGCACCATCATCGCACCCGGACCGGTTCCGCCAGACCGGTGTGGGACCGGGACCAGAACAGACAACAAGAGAGTGGTGTTGAAGTGGCAGTAAAGCTCCGCCTTATGAGGATGGGCAAGAAGAAGCAGCCGACGTACCGGGTGGTGGCGGCCGACTCGCGCAAGGCGCGCAACGGCCGGTTCATCGAGGTGCTCGGTTTCTACGATCCGCGACGTGACCCGTCCGTGATCGAGATCGACAACGACAAGGCGGTCGGTTGGCTCCAGAACGGTGCACAGCCGACCGAGCGTGTCGAGAAGTTGTTGAAGATCACAGGTGCGTGGGAGTCCTTCACAGGAGTGGCCTCCGAGGCCGTTGTTCCCGCCCCGGCGACTCCGGCTGAAGAGCCCGTGGCCGAGGAGGCACCTGTTGAGGAGCCTGTGGCCGAGGAGGCGCCTGTTGAGGAGCCTGTGGCCGAGGAGGCGCCTGTT
>NZBE01000009.1 GCA_002687745.1 Acidimicrobiaceae bacterium
TGGCGCCCCTGGTGACGAGGGTCGCTACGCCATGGAGGCAATGGTCGCGGCACTCAGGGACGGCATCGTGACCGGTGGCGTTGACCCGGCTGAGGCCCTGCCCGACGAGGGCCTTGTCACCGCTGCCAACGTGAGCCAATTCGAGGCTCAGTGGGAAGGCTGATCTAGTTGCCGACGATCGCCCTCGACGACCACGTACTGCTTGAAGGAATTACAAAGCAGTTCGGGTCGACGAGGGCGGTCGATTCGGTAGACCTCGCCGTCAAGCGCGGGGAGGTACATGCCCTCATAGGAGAGAACGGTGCAGGCAAGTCGACGCTGGGCAAGGTCATCGCCGGTGTCCACGAGCCTGATGCGGGGTCGCTCCACATCTCCGGGGAACAGGTTCGCCTCCGCTCACCACGCCAAGCGCTGGAGAGGAGGGTCACCATGGTCGCCCAGGAACTCTCCCTGGTTCCCGCCCTCAGCGTCATAGAGAACGTGTTTCTGGGCATTGAGTCGTCAAGGGGGCCAATGGTTGACAACGCCGACCTGCGGGAGCGGTTTAGGCAGTTGGTAGCAGGTTTCGGAATTGTCGTGGATGCCAACAGACGGGTCGACTCACTTTCGGTAGCTGATCAACAGAAGGTGGAGATCCTCAGGGCCCTGGCCCGCGACGCGGAACTTATCGTCATGGACGAGCCGACGGCCCGTCTGACGGCTGAGGAGGCGTCCACGCTTCTCGAGATCATGAGGGACCTGAGCGAGTCCGGCCGGACCGTCATCTTTGTGTCGCACTTCCTTGAGCAGGTCCTGGAGATCGCGGACCGAATCACAACCATGCGTGACGGTCGCATTGTCAGGACTTCAGAGGCCGAGAGCGAGACAGCGGGGTCTCTGGTGGAGGCAATGATCGGGCGCTCCCTCGAGGCCAACTTCCCTCCCAAGGTCGCGCCCTCGGCCAGTGCCGACACGGTCCTGGAGGTCTCCGGTATCAGCCGGTCGGGTGTGTTCCATGAGGTAGGCCTCAAGGTCAGAGCAGGTGAGGTGGTGGCCCTTGCGGGTCTGGTCGGATCTGGCCGGACCGAGGTGATGAGGGCCGTGTTCGGAGCTGACCCGATTGACACCGGCGAGGTTTCAATGGACGGCAGTCCGGTCGAACTGCGCACGCCCCGATCGGCGATTGCCAGTGGGATGGGGATGATCCCCGAATCGCGAAGTGACCAGGGCCTGATGCTCAGGCGGCCGGTTCGTGAGAATGCCTCTCTCCCANGGCTGGGCCTGTTCACAAGGCTCGGGTTTGTGAACAGACGATCTGAGGGCCACAAGGTCGAGTCGGCCACTGGAGAGGTGGACCTGAGGGCGGCCTCGCTGGAGATGCTCGTGGAGAGCCTCTCCGGGGGCAATCAGCAGAAGGCCCTCTTTTCCAGATGGATGATCGACCGGCCCAGGCTTCTGATCGCAGATGAGCCGACCAGGGGCGTTGACGTCGGAGCCAAGAGGGCGATATACGAACTGTTGGCTGGCCTGGCCGCAGACGGGATGGCGGTACTGCTCGTGTCCTCGGAGATAGAGGAGGTGCTCGGGTTGGCCCACCGGATTCTCGTAATGCGCGGTGGTCGGCTCGTTGGCGAGTTGGATGGAACGGATGCGACAGAGGCAGATGTGTTGGAAGTTGCCTTCGGCGCCGGAATCGAGGAGTCGGTTGGTGTCTGAGGTGGAGGCAGTCCCTGTGCCAGGTGAAGGTGCTGTTGCGCGGTTGGGTGGGCGACTCAAGGGGTACGGGATCGTCTGGGTCACCATCGCCCTGTTCATCCTGCTGACCATCACCACGGACCCATTCCTGACTGAGGCCAACCTCCGGAATATCCTGGACCAGCAGGCCACGCTTCTGATCGCCGCATCGCTGGCCACGGTCGCGATGATCGCCGGTGGTTTCGACATCTCGGTTTCAGCCGTGTACGTGGCTGTGCCGCTCNTGGCCCTTCAGGTGGAAAACGCGACCGAATCCGTGCCCCTNGCGGTCCTGGTAGGTGTCCTGGCGGGCCTGCTGATCGGTGTCGGCAACGGTCTCGTGGTCGCAGTGCTGAAGGTGAACTCGTTCATTGGAACACTCGCTACGTCCTTCATGATCTTTGGTGCCGGCTACCTGATCAGCGACCGGAGCATCCTGCGGCCCGAGACCGACACCTTCAGGAAGATTGCACGCACGAGGTGGTTCTCGCTCACAACCGCAACCTGGATCGCCCTGGCGGTTGTGGTCGTCACCTGGCTTGTTCTGTCAAGGACGCGGTTCGGTCGCCATGTCTACGCCACCGGTGGCAACCCTGAGGCTGCGCGGCTTGCCGGGGTTCGTGTCACTGGGGTGACAATCGCCGTGTTCGCTTTCAGCGGGGCCGCTGCTGGACTTGCCGGTGTTGTTTCGGCATCGCGATCTGTCAGTGCAATGCCGTCCGATGACTTCAGCTTCCTGTTCGGAGTCATCTCGGCCATCGTTGTAGGGGGGACGTCCATAGCCGGCGGTGAGGGTGGGGTATGGCGCACTGTCTTTGGAGCGTTCTTCATTGCGTTCATGATCAACGGCTTCAACCTGCATCAGGTTGATCCGATCTGGCAGAGGGTCATCCAGGGCGCGGTGATCCTGGCTGCCGTTGGCATTGATGCCTGGGCCCGGCGACGGCCAACAGGCTGAGCGACCTGTCTGGTCAAATCACCACGGTGCCGGTATCCCCGGAGTAGACATACTCACGGAATAGTTATAGTCTCTCACCTCACCTGCACGGTGGCCTGTTGCCGTGAGCCAGGGACCATCTTCAGGAGAACCCAATGACCCGCATGACCCCCAGCGAGGCGTTCGTCGAGACACTGGTCGCCAACGGTGTCGACACCGCCTTCGGCATCATGGGCTCCGCCTTCATGGACGCCATGGACATATTCGCTCCCGGCGGAATCCGGCTCGTACCGGTCGTCCACGAACAGGGAGCCGCCCACATGGCCGACGGCTACGCCAGGGTCAGCGGCCGCCACGGTGTCGTGATCGGCCAGAACGGCCCCGGCATCTCCAACTGCGTCACCGCCATTGCAGCCGCCTTCTGGGCGCATAGCCCCGTGGTCATCGTCACCCCAGAGACCGGCACCATGGGCATCGGCCTAGGCGGCTTCCAGGAGGCCAACCAACTCCCCATGTTCGAGGAGTTCACCAAGTACCAGGGACACATCAACAACGAGAACCGCATGGCCGAGATCACGGCCCGATGCTTCGACCGGGCAATCCTCGAAATGGGCCCCACCCAGTTGAACATTCCCCGCGACCGCTTCTACGGAGACATCGATGTTGAGATCGCCGAGCCGATTCGAATCGAGCGCGGCCCAGGCGGCGAGCAGAGCCTCGACGAGGCGGCCGACCTGCTGGCATCAGCAGAGTTCCCGGTCATGATCTCCGGCGGCGGTGTGGTCATGGGTGACGCCGTTGCCGAGGCCGCCGAGCTGGCGGAGCGGTTGGGCTGTCCGGTCGTCAACTCGTACCTGCACAACGACTCGTTCCCCGCCAGCCACCCGCAGTGGTGCGGACCACTCGGCTACCAGGGCTCAAAGGCCGCCATGAAGCTGATCGCCCGCGCCGACGTGGTGCTGGCCCTCGGCACCCGGCTGGGGCCGTTCGGCACCCTCCCACAGCACGACATGGACTACTGGCCCGCCGACGCCAAGATNATCCAGGTGGATGCCGACGCCAAGATGCTCGGCCTCGTCAAGAAGATCTCCGTGGGCATCTGCGGCGACGCCGGCGCTGCGGCCAGGGCGCTCACATCGCGCCTGGCGGACCGTGTCCTCGCCTGTGATGCAACCGCCAACGAGCGGGCCGGCGCAATCGCCGGGGAGAAGGCCACCTGGGAGGCCGAACTCGACGAGTGGACCCACGAGATCGACGACTTCAGCATCGACGTGATCAAGGAGTCCATCGACGAGGAGGGCAACTGGCTGCACCCCCGCCAGGTGCTTCGCGAGTTGGAAAGGGCGATGCCCGAGCGTGTGATGGTGGCTACCGACATAGGTAACATCAACTCGGTCTCCAACAGCTACTTGCGCTTTGAGGAGCCACGGTCGTTCTTTGCAGCCATGAGCTGGGGTAACTGTGGATACGCCCTACCGACCATCATCGGTGCCAAGGCGGCAGCACCCGACAGGCCGGCCATCTCCTATGCAGGTGACGGAGCCTGGGCCATGAGCATGGTCGAGGTCATGACCGCGGTCCGCCACGACATTCCCGTCACCGCTGTTGTGTTCCACAACCGCCAGTGGGGTGCCGAGAAGAAGAACCAGGTCGACTTCTACGGCCAGAGGTTCGTGGCCGGTGAGCTGGAAGGAGGCGAGAGCTATGCCGACATCGCCACCGCCATGGGAGCTGAAGCGATCCGCGTCGACCAGCTTGAAGAGGTCGGCCCTGCTCTGGCTGCCGCAATCGACGCACAGATGAACGACCGCAGGACGACTGTCATCGAGATCATGTGCACCAAGGAACTGGGCGACCCGTTCCGCAAGGACGCCCTGTCAACGCCGGTTCGCCACCTGGAGAAGTACGCCGACTACGTCTGAGTACCCAGGTTGTCTGGTCAGCCCAGGCGGGCGGTTACCCAGTCGTGGACCATTCCCGCCACGTCGTCCCTGGCATCGGTGGGGTCCTGCAGGTAGTGGTCGCCTGTTACCCATTCGAGCTGCTTGTCGGCGGCGGCCAGCCCGTCGAAGATCATCTGGGCGTCTGAGGTGAACACGCCGGTGTCAGCGAGGCTCTGGATTACCAGCGAGGGAACGGTCACGTGCGCCAGGTTCGGGGCCCCGCGGCACTGGGAGTACTCGAGGCTCCACATGGAAAGCCAGGTTCTGATGGTGTTCGAGGAGCCGATGCCGAACGGGCTGTAGTTGGCGAACCTGGGGTCACCCGCATAGCAGGTACCGACCTCACGCTCCGAAGGGTCGATGCTGCCGTCCATGAACCGCAGGTCCGCCCACGTCCTTGACAGGGAGAACAGGCGGTCGTAGTTGCCGCGCTCCCGGATGCGCTCCAGTTCGGCAAGCGCCCATGCTGTGATCCGGTTGTTCCTTGCAACCTGGGCAGAGCGGTACCTCTCCACGAATTCCGGCGGGTAGGGAGGGCCGTTGGCCGGGTCGTACATGTCAAGGGACGGGTCGACCGAACTCGGATCGTTCTCGTCTGTGAGCGACGGGTCGAACCAGTTGGTGAGAACCTCGGGCCGGCCGGGGTGGGCGTTCAGGGACACGTACAGGTCAGCGGGCGACAGGTCCAGGGCGGCATCGGGAACCGGTCGGTCCAGCAGCGGTCGCAGAATCCCGGCAGCGGCCTGGGCCTGGTAGGCACCCATCAGCGAGCCACCGCCACAGTTGGCCATGAGCACGACCGTGTCCACGCCGGCCTCCTCGCGCAGCCACCTGACCCCCACCCCGATGTCGACGAGGGCGTCGTCAAGCGTGAAGAACTGTTCCACCCCACGGAACCGCGTGTTCCAGCCCAGGAAGCCGTAGCCGAGTGCAGCCAGTCGGGTCGCCAGATAGTGCTCCGAGAAGTCCACGTTGTAGTGCGATGCGATGAAAGCGGTCCTCGGTGAACTGCCGGAGGTGTGGTGGTAGAGGCCCTGAGTGGGCATGAAGCCCGCACCGTTCTGTGCACCCGTGGGGGAGTCAAGTGAGACGAAGCGGCGCTCTACGGGTGGCATGTCACTAGGTCTGTCTCAGACGATCTTGACAGTGCTCTCCGGGATGGCGTCGAGCAGTTCGAGGGCCCGCTGGCGGTCAGGTTCGAAGCCCGGGGTGTCAACGCAGAATTCAAGGGAGATTCCGTTCGGGTCGGTCACGTAGGTTGAGCGGCACCACCCGTGCTCAAGGGTGTATGTGCCGTGGCCGGCCTCGTGAAGGCTCTCCACGATTGCCGCGGTCTGGTTCGCGTTGCGCTTGAGGGCGATGTGGTTCACCCACAGGGGCATACCGAGGCCGGTCGAGATGTCGGTCCGGTCCTTGTCCTCCTCGCCGACCCCGTGAAGGTCGAAGAATGCCATGCAGGATCCGTCGCCGGTGTCGTAGAAGGTATGGCGAAAGAAGCCTGCGCCGTAGGGGGTTACCTCGGTCTTCACCAGNNCCAGNCCGATCAGGTCCTCGTAGAAGCGGTGGTTCTCGTGGATGTCNCGACANGCGTAGGCGACGTGGTGGAACCCGGCTGCCTGGCTGGTGTCGGAACTGTCTGTGCTCACGGGATTCTCCTCTTGGTGAAAACCCATCTCTGGCGGGAGCAGTCCACGTTAGTGCCCGGTCGAGCTATGGCACCTAGCCCGGTGTTGGCCTCTCCCTGTCGAGAATCACGAACGATCCGGTGGCCGAGGCCACTGTCCGGCCGCCGTTGGTTGCACGTGCCTCGGTCTGGATGATGCGTCGGCCGGGGTTGAGCACGGTGCCGCGGACCTCGACAACGCCCCCAAAGATCGGCTTCAGGTAGCGGATCTGGATATCCATGGTCACGAACATCTGGCCCTCTGCCAGGTGCCTCGCTGCCGCGGAACCCATGGCGGTGTCGAACATTGTGAACAGGGCGCCTCCGTGCATGGTGCCGTTCGGGCTCAGGTGGACCGGATCGATCGACACCCTGCAGGTGCCCTCGCCGTCCTGGTCGACGTTGAGGAACTCAGCCAGGGGAGAGGTGTCGCAGCGGATGGACGGATCGGGAGAACCCATCAGGCGCCCGCCAGTTCCGCCATCTGGCCGGTGTAGGTGGCCATGTCGAAGTAGTCGCGCCAGAGGCTGATCCTGCCGTCCACCACCTCGAACACGCCTGCTATCGGAAGCTCCAGCCAGCCATCGCCGATCTTGAAGCGGTCCAGGCGTTCGTTGACGACCACGTTGCCCACCTCGAACTGGCGCAGGACTGGCCATTCCACCTCGGATGCCGGGGCCAGGAACATCTCAAGGGTCGCTGCCATGGCCTCGGGCCCGACTATCGGCTGCATCGGCATGTTCTCGTAGGAGACGTCGTCGGACACGAGTGCGACTGCCGCCTCAACATCCTTGCGCTCGATGGCGGCGATGAACGCGTTCACGGTTTCTGTCGGGGTCATGGCCTGTATCCCCGTGAGACAGCCTCGAAGATCATCTCCCGTTGCAGTTCGTTTGCACCTTCGCCCCACTCGTTGATCTTGCAGTCCCGGTAGAAGCGCTGTGCGGGGCTCTCAAGCATGAACCCCTGCGCACCGTGCAGGTGCAGGCAGCGTTCGCTCACCCAGGTGGCTGTCTCGGAGGCGACCAACTTGGCAATGGAGGCATCGGTGTCGTAGTCCTCTCCAGTCTCCAACTTCTCGGCCGCCGAGTAGACGAGGTGTCTCACTGTGCGCAGCCGGGTCGTCATGTCGGCAATCGTGGCACGCACGACCTGCTTGGCCGCCAGCGGGCCACCGAACTGCTCCCGGGTGCCCACGTGGGCGATGGTTGTGTCGAGTGCCGCCCTACCCAGGCCCAGTGCCAGGGCGCCGGCAAAGACACGACCCTGGGAGAGCACCGCCAGGCACTGACGGAAACCCTTGTCCAGTTCTCCAACCAGTCGGTCTGCCGGAACCACGCAGTTCTCAAAGTGCAGTTCAGCGAGCTCAGACGGGCGCATGCCCAGCTTGTGCATCGAACTCCGGGTGAGACCCTCGGAGTTTCCGTCGACAGCCAGCACCGAGAGGCCGCCGAGCTTTCCCGGTTCGCCCGAGGTACGAACCACGACAAGGATCACATCGGCGAAGGTGGCGTTGGTGATGTACATCTTCGAGCCATTCAGCACGAAACTGTCGCCGTCTCTCCGCGCTGCGAGCCGCACCTGGGTGACATCTGCTCCCGAGTCGGGCTCTGCGTATGCCCATGCGCCCGTGGTTGTGCCTGCGAGCATGCCGGGCACGAAGCGCTCACCTAGTCCCCTGTCGGCAATGTTGGCAAGAGCACCGGCAGCCAGCGCCGTGTGCACGTAGAGGCCAAGTGCAGCTCCAGCCGATCCGTAGGCCAGCTCCTCAAAGAGGATGCACCGGTCGACCGGGCCACCACCGGAGCCTCCGAGCGATTCGTTGAATCCGACGCCCAGCCAGCCCAGCTCGCCCAACCGCGTAAACAGTTGCATCGGGTAGGAACCGTCAGGGTCGGTCTGGTCCCATGCGGTGGCGTTGGGGGTGATCTCTACCGCGGTGAACCTGGCTACCTCGGCCCGAAACGACTCCCTGCTGGCTGCGAGCTCAGACACCGCGGAACTCCGGTCGTCGCCTTTCCTGGAAGGCAGCGACGCCTTCGTGGTGGTCCTCGGTCTGGATGCACTGCACCTGGGCGAAGATCTCGAACTCGAACTCGGCGTCCATGTCGACACCCAGGGAGCGGTGAATGGCACGCTTCGTCCAGGCGTGGGCTATCGGAGGTCCAGCGGCCAACCTGGCGGCGAACTCGGCGACATGGTCCGTGAACTCGTCGGGAGCCACGACCCTGTGTACGAGCCCGATGTCAAGTGCCTCATCGGCACCCACGAGGCGACCGGTGAACATCATCTCGGTCGCCGCCCCAAGGCCGACCAACCGGGGAAGGAACCAACCGGCCGACATGTCACAGCCCGCCAGGCCTATGGGCGTGAAGGGGGCACCGAGGCGGATGCCCTCGGCAGCGATGCGAAAGTCGGATGCCAACGCCAGGCCGAGGCCGCCGCCGACCGTGTCGCCATGGAGGGCGGCTATGACGGGCTTGTCCATGCCGACGATGGTGCGAACCGGGTCCAGGTAGCGACGCACGATCGGCTCCCACTCCTGCGGCTTCCGCTCGACCATCTCGGCCTGGTCGGCACCGGCGCAGAAAACCCTGCCCGTACCGGCCAACACGACGACACCGGCCTCGTCGGATCGGGCCACCTCGTCGAGGGCTTCGATGAGGAGTTCCAGGGTGTCGTGGTCGAGCGTGTTCAGGCGCTCTGGCCGGTTGAGGGTCACCGTGGCAACCCGGTCCTCAATGTCAACGATGATCTGGTCGCTCATGATGCTCGCTCCTCGGGGATGACTACCGTCCTGGCGGGTCCAAACGGTTGCGAAAAGATCTCTGCTGCTCTGGCCAGTGGCACTTCACGCTGCACCGAGCGGGACACGTCGAGCCTGCCGCTGCTGATCAGGCCCAGAACCGTCGATATCTCCGAGGGCGTGGATCCGAATGAGCCGTGGACGCTCAGTTCGGCACCGATGAACATGCCGAGCGGGGGCAACTTCGGTTGTGTATGTCCGACGCCGACGACCACCAGGCGTCCTCCCGGGGACAGGACGGACATGCCCATCTCGACTGTCTCAGAGCGACCCACGCATTCGAGGGCCAGCGTGGCGCCACGTGCCAGCCTTCGCAGGTCCCTCGCCGGTTCATTCGTCGACCCTGGGTCGAAGGTCTCGTCGGCACCGGCGACCATCGCGGCATCACGGGCCGCCTCTGAAGGGTCGACGGCGACCACACGTGTGGCACCACAGAGACGGGCCAACTGCACCGCGTGCACTCCGAGGCCTCCTGCGCCGATGATGACAACGGTTTCGCCCACCTCCAGCCTGCCCACCGCGGTGAGTGCGTGGAATGGTGTGGCAATGGCGTCCGAGGCAATGGCACCGATCCCGTCTGGAACCTCGTCAGGGAGCGAAATGAGGCTTGAGGTCGGCAGGGCGATTCGTTCGGCGAAGCCACCCTGTCTGGCCATGCCGACGATCTGGGGCCGACGACAGCGGTTCGACCTGCCTGAAGTACACGCCGGGCAGACACCACAGGTGACCTGTCCGAACGCAGCCACCCGGTCGCCGGGGTGCCAGCCCTCGACACCGTGGGTTGTTTCAAGGATCGTGCCCGCGATCTCGTGGCCCGGAACGGTTCCGGGTGGTACCCCCAGGTCGCCTGCGACTATGTGGCGGTCGGTGCCGCAGACACCGGCGGCGTCGACGGCGATGAGGACCTCACCATCAGCGGGAACGGGCTCAGCGACCTCATCCAGGTGAATCTCGCCGGGCTCACCCAGGATCAGGGCCTTCACGGTCAGCCCTTTGTCCGCAGGCCCATGTGGTGGGCGATGATGTTGCGCTGGATCTGGCTGGTGCCGCCGCCCAATTCGCAGCCGCGGACCTCCAGGTTGCGTCGCAGGAAGTGGGATTCGGCCTCCCAGCCGCGTGCTCCTGCAACCTGCATTGCTGCGGTCGTCGCCCGACCGGACACGTTGTTGGCAAGCATCTTGGCCATTGATGCCTCCATCGGGCAGGGCCCCTCCACGTCGCGCTTGTGGGCTGCGGCGTAGACCAGTAGGCGGGCGGCTGCCACCTCGGCCTGTGCCTCGGCGAGAGGGTGGGTAACCGCCTGGAACCGGGCTATGGGACCGCCGTACTGCTCCCGGTTGTTGGCGTAGGTGACGGCGTCGTCGAGGGCCGCCTGAGCCACGCCTATGGACTGGGCAGCGTTCGCCAGGCGCTCGGGGTCCATCAACTTTGCCAGGTTCAGCCAGCCGTCGTCCACCTCGCCCAGCACGGCGTCGTCGGGTACGAACACGTTGTCGTAGGTGACGTCGTTGACCATGAGAGCCTTCATCGCAAGGTGCTGGCGACGCTCGAAGCTGAGACCCGGTGTCGGGTTGTCAGCCTGGTTGTCGACAAGGAAGAGGGTGATCCCCTTCTGGCGGGGTTGCTCCGGAAAGGTGTTGGTTCGGGCCGCGGTGATGATGACCTCGGCACGCTCGGCACCTGAGATCGGTCCCTTCACGCCGCTTATCCTCCAGCCGCCGCCCACCTTCTCGGCTGTGGTCTCCATTCCGGCAAAGTCAGATCCTGCGCCGGGTTCAGACATGGACAGGGCGAACCGTCTGTCTCCGGTCACGATGGCCGGCAGGTACCGGGCTGCCTGCTCGGCAGAGCCACAGATGTGCAGGGCGTGTGAGCCGAAGATGGTTCCGGTTATGTAGAGGGTGGCCAGCGAGATCGAGGTCTTTCCGACCTCCTCGACGAAGACGCACAGGTCCATGACCGAGCCGTCTGATCCACCATGCTCGGTGGGTACCGGTATCCCGGTCCAGCCGCGCTCGGCGCATGACCGGTAGAACTCGTAGGGGTACTCCTCGTCACGCTCCATCTGTGTGATCCGGTCCAGCGGGTACTCCTCGTCGAGGAAGGCACGGACCTCGGCTCGCATGGCCAGTTGCTCTGGTGACAGGTAGACGTCCATCAGTTCCCCCTGAACGACGGTGTTCGCTTGGATCTTGTGGCCTCCAGGCCCTCGCGGAAGTCCTCTGAGCAGATGGCCTCGGCCTGGATCTCCGCCTCGAGGTCGAGGTGCTCTGCAAGGGATCGCTGTTCGATCCTGTCGAGCGCCGCCTTGTTCCCGCGTGTGGCGAGGGGTGCAAGTGAGGCCAGGCGCTCGGCGAAGGCGTTGACGGCCGTGTCGAAGGACCCAGTCGGGGCCACTTCGGTCACGAGCCCTGCGGCAAGTGCCTCGTCGGCTGAGTAGACGGCGCCGAGGGTGACGATCTCCATGGCCCTGGCCGGTCCGACCAGGCGGTTCAGCCACCAGGTGGCACCAGTGTCGGCTCCCGACAGGCCGAGGCGCGAGAACACGAACCCCAGGCGGGCTGCGTCACTCATTATCCGGAAGTCGGTTGACAGGGCGACTGCTGCACCGCCACCGAAGGCATCACCGTTGACTGCGGCGACCGTGGGCACGGGTAGTCCTGCTATCGCCTTGATGCCCTCGTTGGCGTGGCGCAGTTCGGCAACTGCGTTGTCGCGGTCGCCGTCCAACAGGTCCTGGAGGGCCTCGAAGTCGCCGCCTGCTGAGAATGCGACACCTTCGCCTGTGAGCACCATGGCCCGGGCGTCGGGGTCGGTGGCGACGCCACCGCATGCCTCGATCAGGTCGGTGAAGGCCCGCGGGTTCAGCGCGTTGCGTACCTCGGGGCGTCGAAAGGTGAGGGTGTGGACGCCCCGGTCATCCCGCTCATGCGAGAGCAGGTCAGACATCGATCTTGAAGGCTTTCGCGGCGTTGTCCCGCAGGATCTTGCGTGTCGCCTCAGGGGAGAAGCCGCAGTCGTATACGTCGTCGACCGTGCGCTTGAAGGGGAGTAGCGGGTAGTCGGTGGCCCAGATCATCTTGTCCTGGCCGTAGCCACCTGAGAACTTGCGGACGCTCTCGGTCCAGTGCCGGGCCGGGCGGGCCGAGGCCTCCACGTACACGTTCGGGTGCTTCCAGGCCAGGATGAGCATCTCGTCCTGCCAGGGGTCTCCGACGTGGGTTCCCAGGATCTTGAGTTCCGGAAAGGTGAGGGCCACCTCGTCGAGGTAGATGGGCCTGCCGCATTCGGAGGGCAGCAGTGGTCCGGTGTGTCCCACCTGGATGCACAGGGGGATGTCGTACTCACAGCAGGCCACGTAGAACGGCCAGTAGATACGGTCGGTGGGCGGTGGGGCTGTTGTGCGGCCGTCACCACACTGGAAGGGCTCGAGGCGAAATGCCTTGTAGCCGAGTTCCTCGACGCAGCGCCGGAACTCACGCATGCCGGGCATCGGGTCCCGGATGTCCACGGTGAAGGCCCCGATGAACCGGTCCGGTGCCTCGCGGACGTAGGCGGCGTTCTCGTCGTTGCTGACGACCCACGAGTCGAGGAACTTGAAAGAGGAGGCCACGCCGATGTCAACACCGGCGTCGTCCATTTCGGCCAGTACCTCGTCGACGGTGAAGCCCCTCTGGAAGCGGTCCTCGACCCCGTACTTGCGGAAGATGTGCCAGAACGACGACGGCCACCGGTCGGCCGACCCCGGTGGGGGGATGGTCATCCAGGCGTCGATTGCGCCCACTCGTGGGGTCGGTTCGGTATTGGCCATCTGTCAGGTCCTTTCAGGGGGTCAGATGAGGGCGCGGGCTATGAGCTCGCGCATGATCTCGGAGGTGCCGGCTCCAATGGAGAATCCGGCCACATCTCGGTAGTAGCGGGGGATGGGGGACTCCTCCATCTGGCCGAAGCCACCGTGGAGTTGCAGGATCTCGGCTGCCACCAACTGCACTGCGTCTGCGGCGTGCAGCTTGGCCATCGACACGGCGATGTCGCCGGCCGGGTCGTGGTCGCTCAGGAGACGGGCCGCCTGGTGGGCCAGTAACCTTGTGGCTTCGAGCCGGGTGGCCATCTCGGCGAAGCGGTGGCGCCACGTCTGGAATCCCAGGATTGGACCACCGAAGGCCTCGCGTGCGGCTGAGTAGGAGAGTCCAAGCTCGATGAGGCGCTCCATGATTCCGACGGCGAAGGCGGCGATCACGAGGCGCTCGCCACCGAAGTGGGAGAGGATGTACCGCAGGCCGTGGCCCTCCTCGCCAACCAGGTTCGTGGCTGGTATCCGGCAATCATCGAAGAACAACTCGCCGGTATCCGAAGCCCTCGCACCCAGCTTGTCGAGGCGTCGCCCGACCTCGAAGCCGGGGGTGTCGGTTGGGAAGATGACCAGTGAAATGCCCTTGGGGCCGGCCTCACCAGTGCGCACCGCAAGGGTGATGAAGTCAGCCCTGGTGCCGTTTGAGATGTAGGTCTTCTGACCCGAGATGACGTAGTCGCCGCCGTCGCGGCGTGCCCGGGTCGAGATGGCGGCCACGTCGGAACCAGCACCCGGCTCTGACACGCCGATTGCTCCTATCAGTTCTCCGGCGATCGCCGGAGCCATCCATGCTTCCTTCTGGGCGTCAGTTGCCTCGTCGGCCAGGATCGCCAGGGCGAACTCGGACTGGGCCATGAGCGCCACGGCCGTGCCGATGGAGTCCCCCTTGGCGAGCTCCTCGGCCAGCACGCAGGTGGCCATGAAGTCCTGGCCGCTCCCGCCGTATGCCTCGTCGTAGCGCAGTCCGAGCAGGCCCGCCGCTCCGGCCTTCCGGTACAGATCCCGATCGCACTGGCCGTCGTGTTCCCATGCGTCGGCGTTGGGCCGGATCTCACGCTCAACGAACGAGGAGACGGTCTGGCGAAAGGCCTCGTGATCCTCTGTGAGGAAACTCGAAGGCTGGCGGGGGTAGCTGGTCTGAGGCAACTGTGCTCCTGTCGAATGACTGGTGACCAGAATAGTAATCTGGTCAGTTGGCGTCAACTTGTGTAGTGTCGAGCCCATGGCAGCCATGGAGACAACCACCCTCGATCCCGCCGACCGCCTCCTCGACGCCGCCGAGGCCAGGTTCAGGAGGTTCGGCTACAAGCGCACAACCGTCGAGGACGTGGCCACCGAGGCCGGCACCGGCAAGGGCAGCGTCTACCTCCACTTCGAGTCGAAGCAGGACGTCTACCTGGCCGTCGTGGAGCGCTCCCTCGAGCACTTCCTCGCCACTGCCGAGGCTGCCCTGTCAGTCGAGGGAGCCTCGCCTGACCTGCTTCGCTCCCTCGTCGAGGTGACGATCGACCACTACAGCCACGACGAACTTCTCCGCTCCTCGTTGTTCGGCGACACCGACCTGGTCGCCGGCGAGGTGGCCCAGTTGGCCTCCGACCTGCAGCGCGAACGGATCCGCTCGCTGCTGCGTGGCGTGCTCACACGTGGAAAGGCCGAGGGATCGGTCAGGCACGACATAGATGTCGAGGCAGCGGCATCAGTGCTCCATGACTCCGGCTGGGCACTGGTCAGGACGGGCCTTGCGAGCGACGATCCAGCCGAACTCGAGACCCTGTTGGAGGCCTTCAACAGCATCGTGGGCCTGGGCCTGATCCCCAGGCACTGACACCCGGAGGACTCTTATGACCGAAGGACCGCTGCGAACAGAGGTTCAGGGCGACGGCATAGTACTGCTCACCCTCGACCGGCCCGACCGCCGCAACGCACTCAATGCCGAACTACGTGGCCTGCTGGCCGACACGCTTACCCGACTGGCTACTGACGGTTCCTGCAGGGTGGTCGTGCTGGCCGGCAGAGGGCCCACCTTCTGTGCAGGTTTCGACCTCGACGAGATTCGAGCGGCGACATCCCTCGAAATCCTGTTCGCCGAGGCCGACGCCTACCACCATGCCGTCCACACGTTCCCAAAGCCGATCATCGCGGCGATCCAGGGCCCGGCGGTCGCCGGGGGAATGGACCTGGCCCTCATGTGTGACATGCGCATTGCCGGCGCCGGGGCAACCTTCGGCCAACCCCAGGTGAAGGCCGGCATTCCAGCTGCGTTCGACCTGGTTGCCAGCGTCGTGGCAGAGCCGGTGGCCAGGGAGATCTGCCTGACCGGCCGCATCATCGGCGCCACCGAGGCACTCAGCATCGGACTGGTCAACCGTCTGGCCGAGGGTGACGACCTGATGGAGGAGACCCTTGCCCTGGCGACAGAGGTCGCCTCGTCACCTGCCTCGGCAGCCGCCAAGGCGGGGTTTCTTGCAGGTCAGCCTGACCTCTTCGGCTGAGCCGCCTCCTCGGCCCTACTTACTGCAGGCCCTGGGCGGCCCCCCCGTCGACCGGGATCGAAGCGCCGGTAATGGACCTTGCTGACTCTGAGCAGACGAACGCAACCACCCTTCCAAAGTCTCCGGGGTCGCCGAGCACTCTGGTCGGTAGCCGTGAGGCCACCACTTCCAGGTCGTCGTAGAGCTGTGTGAGCCTGTCGGTGGCGTGCAACCCGGGCTGGACCGTGTTCACCGTCACCCCGTCGGGAGCTACCTCGGTGGCGGTGGTCTTCAGGAACGCCGTCAGGCCGGCCCGCGCCGTGTTGGACAAGATGAGCTGGTCGATGGGCTGCCGGACGGAGATCGACGTGATCGCAACCACGCGCCCCCAGCCACGCTCCTGCATCGACGGAATCAGGTCCTTGCACATGGCAACCGTGGACAGCAGGTTCAACTGCAGGGCATCGGGATAGGCGCCCAGGTCTGTTGAGGCGAAGTTGCCCGGTGGTGGACCGCCGGCGTTCGCAACGAGGATGTCGATGTCACCTAGCGCCTCTCGTGAAGCCGTGAGCATGTCGTCTATGTCTCCCGGCTGGCTTAGATCGGCCGGGATCGTGACCGGATCGCCATCGACCGTTGCCGCCGCTGCTTCCAACCGTTCCGCTGAGCGGGCAACCATGACAACGCGTACGCCGTTGGCGGCAAGGGCCTGGGCTGAGGCCAACCCCAGACCGCTGGACGCGCCGGTTACCAGCGCCGTTCGACCGGTGATTCCCAGATCCATGGTTCCTCCCAGATGTCGGTTGGTGAAACTAACCGTAGGGCACACTGTCGGACGGCATCCCCCCTGGCTCGTCCGGGTCACACACCCAGGCGCCTGAGTGCTTGGTTGCCAGGAGTGTGGCCACTTCGGTGCCTGAAGTGACCTAAGTGGTTCCTTCTACTACTAGGCTGCGCTTGTGGGATCACTAGCATTTCTGAGTACCAACGAGTTGTTGATCGTGGCCCTCGTGGGCATCGTGCTCTTCGGGGGCGCCCAGTTGCCCAAACTGGCCCGCAACCTGGGTCGCGCCCAGAAGGAACTACAGGCGGGCATCGCAGAGGCAAGTGCCGAAGTTGAGACCAAGAAGTCTGAGTCCGAAGACAAGGCCCCGGATCCCACCTCCGAGTCAGATAGAGATTCCGAGTCTGAAGAGGATTCAAACAGTTCCTCTTGACCGGGACCCCCTCCCTCGTGGGGTGACGCTGTAGTTGGATCCCCGGGTGTTCGTGAGAATCGTTCAGTCGGTCCTGACAACTCTCGACGCCATCTCGTCGCAGCGGTAGTCGGGCCCCCTGCCAACAGTTAGAACCTCTTCTATCTCGGTGCTGGCGGTTACCCAGGTGGTCAGATCATCGTCAGAAGCCGTAGCAAACACCACGCCTAAGAGAGAGCCTTCGTCGTTATAGAGCCCGGCGCCGCTGTCGCCCCTGCCGGTAACTGCTCCAACCTCGTAACCGTCCCGCTGGTACCTGTCCGCGCTTCCGATCTCTTCTATGACAACTGGTACGCGGCGCCGGATGTCAGCTACTACGGTCCCTGAGCGGGCACCGCCAACGATTAGGCCAGAGCCTGCTGTTGAATCGTCGGCCATGACCACCGGGGGGGCGTCCAAGCCGGGAACTGAGATAAGCGCCAGGTCCCTACGGGCGTCCAAGGCCACTATGGAACCCGGGCGCTCTACGTCGTCTGGAGTGGTGGCATGAACGGTTGAGGCCCCGACTACGACGTGGGCGACGGTTACCACCAGGTCGCCACCTACGGCCACCCCCGAACCCCTTGTCTTGGATACGTGCCCGCAACCAGTGGTCCGGATCGACACACTGCGCTCGTTCGGAGAGGCACTCTCGTCTTGTCGGCCACCTGCCCCCAGTATGACCATGGCTGACACGTAGAGCCCCAGGAGGATCACGCCGTCTACCCGCCCCAGGTAATGGCCCCACCGGGCCAGAGCCACGGCGCCGACACCCACCACGAGCATGAGGGCGATGCCCTTTCCCTCAAGGTGGGAGTCACCTATCTCACCTGGGCCTACCAGGCCGATGGCTCCACCGACGGCCAGGGAGTTAAAGACGTTGGAGCCGAGGAGGTTGCCCACGATCAGGTCGGTCTCTCCACGGCGAGCACAGGCCACCGTGGTCACCAACTCGGGAAGCGAAGTCCCCAGGGCTACTAGGGAAAAGCCGATGAAACCACCGGTAAGTCCCCAGTGGTCGGCCAGCCCGCTTGCNCCGGTGACCACAAAATGGGCGGCCAACACCGTTCCTGTGAGCCCAACTGTCACGCGCAGNGTCTCAAACCCTGTGGAGTGCCCTTCGTCTATCGGCTCGTCGTCGTGGTCCTCCTGACGACCAGTGACCACCAGTGCCACGATGGAGGCGATGATTCCCAAAGCGAGGAACAGCCCCTCAAGGCGCGAGACATATCCCCCGGTCACCACTAGAGCGAAGGCCACAGCGGCTATCACCGAGAGTAGGGCCTCCCGGCGGAAGACCGATGGGGCGATGGGCATCCTGGTCAGGAGTGCCGCTACAGCTGCCACCAAGCTGAGGTTGGCCACGTTGGAGCCAACGACGTTGCCGACCCCAAGGGCGAGGTTCCCCCGGTTTGCTGCAATGGCTGACACCAGCATTTCGGGCGCGGAGGTGCCGAACCCCAGTACCACCGCACCTATTACTATCGGGGACATTGATAGTGCACGAGCCAACCGGGCCGAGCCGAGCACGAAGTGGTCGGCAGCGACTACCAGGACCGCCATTCCAGCCAGACAGGCGACTAGGTCTGTTATCACCTAACAACCTTCCTTGTGTGGGCAGTCACGTCGTCAGCACCCGTGGGACCACTGTTACCGTGGTCGGTGATGCGTCGTGGGTTCCTCATCCGATCGGTACAAAAACTGCTCCGTTCCGACGAAGCCCTGGTCGATGTCGTCTTCATGTGGAGCCGGCACCGGTGGATGATGCCCTTTGCTGGTGTTGCGTTCGTTGGTCTGGTGGTCGTGGCGGCAGCGTCAGGAATAGCTGAATGGTCTGTGCGCCTGGGTCTGGGAGTGGCGGGGGCGACCGTGGCTGCCATGTCGACGACTGAATACCGGGTACTAGCCCACACGACAGGTGCCTTGGTCCTGTGCAGGGCCGGGCGCGTGCGCCAGGTGGCCACTGGAATCATTGAACGTCTATCCGCCGATGTGACGATCACCAGGGTGGGTACCACGCTCGTGAGCTCCGAATGGATGATTGGAGATCGCCGCTACACGGTGCCCCGAAACTTCGGCCAGGCAATGGAGGCTGCTGCCCAACGGTGAACCCTTGGCCAGCAAGTGGGTTGAGAACCCGGTGGAGTTGTTCAAAAAGCCCACCGCCGCCCGACGGTTGGACCCGTCGGGCGGCGGACTGGCAGAGGTGAATCCCAGCCAGAGGGGACTTTGATTAGAGCTCGGTCTGCTGCAAGAGGTAGGACCTCTCAGCCAGACCGTGCCATTCGACGATTCCGTCCCGGTACTCGCGCCACGGATCGAGGATCGCCTTGAACTGCGCGTCTTCACCAGCAATGCGATCAAGNTCGTCCTCGGTTCCCTGCTTGAAAGCAGCCATGAGTTCCGGCGAGAACTCGCGAATCGACGCGAACTCCTTGATCTTCTGGAGGTCCCGCTGGTTCAGCGTGTCATAGGTCGCCAGACAGTGCATGTTGGCGTATGCAGCAGCGGTCTCGACAGCCGCCTGGTACTCCTCAGGCAACGAGTTCCAGTTGTCGAGATGGATTTCGACTTCCAGCGCCGTGCCCGGCTCCCACCACCCTGGGTGGTAGTAGAACAACTCGGTACCGAGTTGGTCGAGGCCCAAGATGAGGTCGTCAGTCGGGCCGACGAACTCAGCGGCATCGATTGCGCCTGTCTCGATCGCGGTGAGGATCTCCCCACCGGCAATCGAGATCTGTTCGCCACCCAGGTTGTTGAGTACAGCGCCGCCGATGCCGGGAATGCGCATCGTCAGGCCCTGGAGGTCAGCAACCGTGTTGATCTCCTTGGAGAACCAACCACCCATCTGACAGCCGGTGGCTCCTGCAGGGAAGAAGATGCAGTTGTACTGTTCGGCGTAGAATTCCTGGAGCATCTCAAGGCCACCGCCCTGGTAGAGCCAGGCGTTTTGCTGGCGCTGGTTCAAGCCGAAGGGCACTGCGGTACCGAACTGCTGCACCNNGCTGATCCCCACGTAGTAGTAGGAGGCCGTGTGGCCCNNCTCCATACCCTTGTCTCGCACCGTGGGCAACACCTGGTTACCGGCAACGATCTCTCCGGCCGGGCGGGGGTTGATCTTGAACTTGCCTCCGGTGAGACGCGAAACCGCGTCGGAGAAGATCTGAGCTGAACCAAAGAGGGTGACCAAAGATGTTGGCCAACTGCAACCCATCTCCCATTCGAGTTCGGGCAGGTCAGAACTGAGTTCAACCGCTTCGGTGGTAGTAGCCGCCGCAGTGGTCGTAGCCGCCGCAGTGGTCGTAGCCGCCGCAGTGGTAGCAGGAGCGGCCGTTGTGGCCGGTCCTGCACCGTCATCGCTGCCACAGGCCGCCATGATGGCGCTGCCGGCGGCGAATCCACCGACTGCTATGCCGGCCGTGGTCAGAAACTTTCGACGGTCGAATGGATTCTCGACTTCGTCGACGTGCTGCTCGTCAGTCATTTGTGAATTCCCCCTCTTGAGTCATTCGGTTCGTTATCTGGTCCAGCGCTCGCCCNCGGAAGGCCGGATACGCACGGCCACGAATTGTGACACAGATATTGTGACACACAATTTCTGGAAATGTCAAGGGCGTCCTATCGGGTGCCACCTAGAGGATCAGGAGGCGCCGCTAAAGAACGTGTAGGAGAACTCGGTGATACCGGGGAACACCGCGAAGATCACGATGGCGATTCCCTGGAGGGCCATGAAGGGGAACGCCCCCTTGTGGATGTCGGCCGTGCTGACCTCGGGAGGTTTGACGCTTTGTAGGTAGAAGAGTGAGAAACCGACCGGTGGAGAGATGAAAGCCATGTTCAGGTTCACCGCCATGAGTACGGCAAACCAGACCTTCTCCACCGACGAGAACCCCATGGCCTCCATGGCCGGAACAAAGATTGGCACTACGATGAAGGTGATCTCGAGGAATTCGAGGTTGATGCCCAGGAGGAACACGGCGACCATCGCCACGGCCACGAACCCGTACTTGCCGCCCCCGACTGCCGTCAGCCACTCGGAGGTCTGGTCCGAGCCGCCGAGCTGGAAGAACATCTGGCTGAAGAAGGTCGACGAGACCAACAGGGTCATCACCAATACCACGATGTTCAACGTCGAGGTCCCGGCTTCCTTGAGCGCCTTTGGGGTCAGCCGCCACTCAAGAGTGGCATGGGCAGCCCCCTCCTTGGCCAAGAGCTTGTCGACGTACCAGTTGAGACAGGCCAGCATCAGCGCCCCCAGGACACCAACGGAACCTGACTCCGACGGGGTGGCGATGCCCTGGAAGATCGAGAACAGCACACCGATGATCAACACCAGTATCGGCACGATTGACACCAGCACCTCGGTGGCCAACATGCCGCGGATGGCCATGAGTGCGAACAGCACAACAAAGANAATCGGGACGGNTACGAGCGCCACCTGGGGACTCATCATCAGCATGACCAGGCCGATCATCAGAGACATCGGCAGGGCGATCTTCGCCGCTGTCAACACGCTGACCTTGCCATGCAGGGTGCGCTGTTCTTTCGGCATGGCCGGTCCGAGGTGGGGTCGCAAATAGGAGATGCCCAACGCATAGGCGATGTAGAGGCCACTCATGATCAGTCCCGGTATCAGGGCCCCGGCGAAGAGTCCGAGGATGCCCACCCCCAACTGCTGGGCCAACAGGATCAACACCAGGCTGGGTGGCAGCATCTGGGCAAGGGTCCCCGAGGCGATGATCACCCCGGTGGACAACTTGTTGTCGTAGCCCAACTTGACCATGGAGGGGAGCGAGAGCAGGCCCATCACGATTACTGTGGCGGCCACTACACCAGTTGCTGCGGCCAACAGGGTTCCCACCACCACTACTGCTGCGGCAACCCCGCCCCGGAGTGGGCCCATGAGCATGCCGATGGCATTGAGCAGTCGTTCAGCTAGACCCGACCGCTCAAGGATGGCGCCCATGAGGACGAACAGCGGCACAGCGAGCAGGGTCTGGTCCTCAAGAGCGGCCTGCCATCGGCCGGGCAGCACATTCAGCGTGTTCGGGTCAAAGGTACCGGTGAGATCACCGATGAAAGAAAAGGCGAGGGCGGTCGAAACGAACGAGAACGCGACGTTGTAGCCGGTGAGAATGAGCACCATGAAAACGGTGAACATCACCAACGAAAGGATGACACTCAGCTCCATCAGCCGGGCTCCCTACTCAATCCGCTGGAATTCGTCGTGTTCGTGGATGTCGGCCAATTCCTCACGGTTGATCAACACGAACCCGGTCTTGATGATCTCGGCCAGGACCTGGAGCGNAAAGAGCACAAAACCGACGAAGGTCAAAAACTTGATAGGACCTATCGGCAGTGACCCGGCATCCCAAGCCGTCTCCCATGAGTTCCATACGCGCCAGCCATCAGGCCAGACACCGTCGTGTCTCATGCCGAGGCCCTTGCGGCCGTAGTCCCAGAGGAGCCGTGTGGCAACAATCAAGAAGGGCATGAAGAAGAACACGTGCATGACGAAGTCCAGCCATGCCTTGCGCCGGTTGGACCACGCGTGCCACCAGAAGTCGATGCGAGGGTTGATCTCTTCACGCACCCCGTAGTTCAAACCGATGAGGAACATGAAGGCGAAGGTCATCCAGGCAAAACTCATCATCTCGCCGATGATGATGTCCGNTTCGATGTAGCGCCCGGTGTAGCGGGTGATCACGTTGAACAGTGACACCAGGAAGACCAGCCATCCCAGGTACTTGGCCAACCCGCCAGTGACTGTGGTGATCTTCTCAAGTTGCACACGAAATACGTGCAGAGCCTGTAGTTGCGTACAGAGTGCCAAAAGGGCCAGAAGACCCAACCAGTGCCACCAGGCCAGACGGCCGATCAGGTAGTCAGTTCCGACCGCTGTGGCAATGACCGAAGCCACCAGTAGACCACCGGCGACACAACCCAGTGGGTGGATTCGATACCAGAGTGACTGAGCCTGATCGTCCTGATGGGGTTCCACACTCTCCATGGAAGGGATTGTGGTGGCTACGGCAGCCGCATCAGGGGCCTCTCCAGTCTGTTCGGCGGCGGGATCACTGAGATTGTCATCTGCCATTACCGCCCCCCCTTCCAACTCTTAGTCTCTGGAATATAGACAGCCTCTAGATTCAGCACGCTATCGGACCCACCATCAATGGTCGTTCAAGTTGTATCACAAGTTGACGTTCATCGAAAGTCCGCAAGATATTCGGGCCCCAGAGCGTCTAGTGATCGGCATCCGATCAACGACAAGGTGCGCTCCACCCCTTCGACCAGATGNTCAAGGACAAAGTCGACCCCCTGTTCTCCGGCTGCTCCCAGACCGTAGAGGTAGGCCCGTCCGAACATGCAGGCCTTNGCGCCCAGGGAGACNGCCTTGACCACATCGGAGCCCCGCCGTATTCCACCATCGAGGATGATGTCCGTGTGACCTCCCAGGGCGTCGGCTACTGAAGGCAACAGGTCGATGGGTGCCGGNGCATCGTCGAGTTGNCGGCCTCCGTGGTTGGAGAGNATGACGGCNTCTANCCCGTGGTCGACAGCGATCTTGGCNTCAGCCACCGTCTGGATGCCCTTGATGGTCATCTTCCCCGGCCACTGTTCCCTGAANTGGTCNATGTCCTCCCAAGACAACCCGGGGTCCATCTGGTCGGCAACGTATTCGGCCAGCGAGACTGGGTCAGAACCGTCGCCGACCGATCCTCCAGTCACGTTGGCGAACATGATCGGTTCAGCCTTTATGAAGTCCAAGGACCAACCTGGGTGGCGTATCCCGTCAATTATTGTTCCAGGCCCGATTCGGGGAGGCAGGGTGAAGCCTCTTCGGACATCTCGCTCCCGCCTGCCGAATGTCGCTGTGTCAACGGTGACCACTGCCGTGGAGTATCCCGCCGTGGCGGCTCGGTCGAGCATCTCATCGACCAGTCCACGGTCCTTCCACACATAGACCTGGAACCACTTGTCACCATCTCCGGCCTCAGCGACCTCTTCGATTGAGCGTGTCCCCAAAGTTGAAAGTGCATAGGGCAGCCCGGCGCGGGCTGCCGAGCGGGCCACGGCAAGCTCGCCCTGAGAGTGAGCGATCCGTGTAAAACCGGTGGGAGCCAGCACAAGGGGTACAGGCAGGTGCTTACCCATAAGGGTGGTAGAAGTGTCGATCTCAGCATTGCCCCGTAGTACCCGGGGAGCAAAACCGATCTTCGCAAATCCAGCCTCGTTGCGGTCGTAGGTCCGTTCGTCTTCAGCCGCTCCGTCTATGTAGTCGAACACACCTGAGGGGAGGCGCCGGCGGGCCAGATTTCTCAGATCCTCGATGTTGGCCACCTTGGAGAGGCGCCGCTTGATGGGATCAGATTCGAACTTCTTGAACCGGACTACAGCCCGAAGCGATTTCAACATATCCGCTATTGTGACACGGTATAGTTTGTGACACAATACCTGTTCTGCCGTTGCCGCTACTGGGACTGGGGGGCACTCTGCGAAAAGANAGTGCAGCCCAAAAGGTCATGGTCCAGATCCGAGACGAGTTGCTTGATGGCAAGATCGCGCCTGGAACTTGGCTGCGCGAAGAGCAGATAGCGGAACGCTTCGAGGTCGGGCGNTACACAGTCCGATCTGCCATCGAACNGTTGGTCAGTGTCGGCCTNCTGGTCCACGAACGTAATCGCGGTGCCTTTGTATCTCCGATTTCACCTGACAGAGTCGAGCGTCTCTTCGAGGCCCGGAAGGTAATTGAAGTGGGATCCCTGCAACTCTTCCTTGGCACAGGGGCTGATTTGTCCGAGCTCAAGGCCCACGCCAAGCTGTTGGGATCCTTTGACGAAACCACGCCCTGGCACACCGTCATCGAGGTCCACAACGACTTCCACAGGTCCATCGTCGCTACAGGAGGGAACATCCGTCTCCTTGACACTTACGACCGCTATCNGGACGACCTCCAGTTCATGTTGTCTTTCATTGGTCGCGTCCACACCGTTGATACCTTCGNGAAANACCACGTGCTACTGGCCGAAGAGATCTGTCGGGGCAGTCCAAAGGCCATCGAATGCCTCGAGTTCGACCTGACCGAGTTTGGAATTCCCCCATTACTAGAGGCTCTCGCTGAACTCGAGGGCACCACCTGAAAGTCGACTAGGGCCACCTGCGACCCGTGNCTCTTTCGTGGGTCATGTCAGGTGCGCTCAGTGCCGCCTTCGGGTTGCCTGTAGTTCGACGGCGATCCGGGCGGCCGTAGAGGCGTTGTTGAGCACCAGGGCCACGTTGGTGTCGATGCTCGCACCGGTTGTGGATTCAGCGATATGGGCTAGGAGGAACGGCGTGATCGCGTTCCCGCTCACTTCACCGATTGCTGCCTCTTGCAAGCCGAGCTTGATGGCTTTGTGAATCACCCGGTGGTCGGCCTCGTGTTCGGCTGGTACAGGTACGGCGACCACGACACCGCTGGTGAGGCCCGTGGACCAGTGAGCCTCCAGGATCGAAGCGGTTTTGGCAGCGTCGTCTGAACGGGTGGTTGTCGGCAGGTTGGTTCCACGGGTCCAGAATTCGGGGAATACGTCAGTTCCCTGCCCAATGACGGGCACGCCGAGTGTCTCCAGGTGTTCGAGCGTCCGGGGGATGTCAAGGATCGCCTTGGCGCCGGCACAGACCACGGCTACGGGGATCGTCCCCAGGGCCGTCAGGTCGGCCGATACGTCATGCTGTTCGCCACGGTGAACCCCGCCGATTCCACCTGTGGCGAACACCCTGATTCCGGCCCTGTGGGCTACGAGCATGGTGGCGGCGACCGTCGTTGCTCCCGGACGACCGGCGGCCAGANCCCAGCCGATGTCACGCAGGCTCACCTTTGCCACACCATCGGAGGCGGCAATGCGTTCGAGGTCGGTTGCACAGAGGCCGACTCGAATCGCTCCCTCGAGAACGGCCACCGTCGCGGGAACGGCGCCGCCGGAGCGGATCGTGCCCTCGATGGCGTGTGCAGCTTCCAGGTTCTGGGGATGTGGAAGGCCGTGGGCGATGATGGTCGACTCCAATGCCACGACCGGTGTACCTGCATTCAGCGCCTCGGCCACCTCGTCGCCGAGCCGGATCGGTTGATTGGATCCTGAATAGTCGTCCATTGCAGTCAGTCTCGCCGGTTTGCGACCCTCTCAGACGTTGTGGGTCGTACGAAAGCGTGCTGGTGTCTCCCCAGTGAGGCGCCCGAACTGCCTGGTGAGGGTGGCCTGGTCGTAGAACCCGCATTCGGTCGCCACGACAGCGATCGGGTCGTCCGAGTCGGTCAGGCGGGCTGCAGCCCTGTCGACCCTCGCTCTCAGCACGTACTGGTTGGGCGTGATGCCGAATACCTTCTTCATCCGCCGTTCCAACTGGTCCTCGGAGCACTCGGCAGCCGCGGCCATGTCCGCCACCCGGATCGGGTCGGCCAACCGTTCCTGGACGAGGTCCACGACCCGGGTCAGGGACTCCATGGCGATTCCCTCCTCGCTCGGGGTCTCCAGGTCGCGGCTCACGCTGACGAGTCCCACAACCTCACCGCTCTCGACCACCGGCAGTTTCGTCGTGAGGTACCAGCCGGTTGACAGGTCGGGTCGCCGGATCAACTC
Organism: Acidimicrobiaceae bacterium; assembly: GCA_002687745.1. Classification (GTDB taxonomy): domain Bacteria; phylum Actinomycetota; class Acidimicrobiia; order Acidimicrobiales; family MedAcidi-G1; genus UBA3125. The sequence goes on from NZBE01000009.1 coordinate 26,245, forward strand.
CAACTCGTTTCTCAGCGGTTCGCCGGTGGCGAATACCTGGGCGTCCTGGCCCTCGTAGTGCTCTGCCAGGGCCTCGGGGAACAGGTCAGACGCGCGGGTGCCAACCACGTCTCGCCTCGACTGGCGACCTGAGCGTCGGACGAATGCCTGGTTGACCGCCACGTAGCGGTCGTCTGTCCCCTTCATGCAGAACATGACGTTGGGAAGTGCGTCAAACAGGTCCAGGATCTCCTGTCGACAGCCGAATACCGGCTGGCTGGCAGGGCTCTTGTCGAATTCGGNCGCCATCAGGGCGCTGATCGTACAAGACCCCCCGGGGCCGGTCCTAGATCATGTACCCATGATCGAAACGGAGGCACGATCCGATTCCGGCAACTCTCCTCCCGATCCGGTTTCTGGCGCACTTGTCGAGGACGCGGTTCGGCTGGTCGGCAGGTGGCTGGACGCGGCCAGTGTCGTCGAGACGGCTGATGAGCGTGATCTGGCCGATCGACTGCTCGGACTCGTCGAGGACGGGCACGGTGTCGCCTTCACCATGCGATTTGTGGACAGGGTTGCCAGGAGCCGCCACAACAGGCTGGCGGCGCGGCAACTGTCGAGGCTGGTCAGCGGTCAGGTGCTTCCGTCCTTCCTCGGGCCGATCGACAAGTTGATGCTGGCAGTCGGAGCGCGTCTGGCACCACTGTTCCCAGCACTCGTGATGCCGATCGCCCGATGGCGCATGAGGGGCCTCGTCGGCCACCTGGTGGTTGACGCCGAACCCGACGCCATGCACACACACCTGGCCGGCCGGCGAGATGACGGTTATGACATGAACGTGAACCTGCTGGGGGAGGCCGTCCTCGGCGAGGCCGAAGCCGGNCGCCGGTTCCAGCGCACTCTGGATCTGATTGACGACCCTGAGGTTCCCTACGTGTCTGTCAAGGTCTCGTCGATCGCCAGCCAGCTGAACCTCTGGGCATTCGACGACACCCTCGGGAGGATCAAGGAGCGCCTGCGTCTCCTCTACCAGAGGGCCTCGGATCCAGGGTCGGGCGGTGGGGACCCGACGTTTGTCAACCTCGACATGGAGGAGTACCGGGACCTCGAGCTGACGATTCGTGCCTTCACCGAGTTGTTGGACGAGCCGGCCCTCAGGGACATCGATGCGGGGATTGTCCTGCAGGCCTACCTCCCTGATGCCTTTGGAGCACTCCAGCGGCTGACGGCATGGGCCGATGCGCGTCATCGGGCTGGTGGCGGACAGATAAAGGTCCGCCTGGTCAAGGGCGCCAACCTGGCGATGGAGCAGGTGGATGCCGCCATGCACGGCTGGGACCAGGCCCCGTATGCGAGCAAGGGTGAGGCTGACGCCAGTTACAAGCGCTGCCTCGACTGGGTTCTACGGCCTGAACACACTGCAGCCGTCCGGATCGGCCTGGCCAGCCACAACCTGTTTGACGTGGCCTGGGCGCATCTTCTTGCCGACGCCCGCGGGGTCTCGGATCGGATCGAGTTCGAGATGCTCCAGGGCATGGCACCGTCGCAGGCGAGGACGGTTCGCTCTGACACCGGCGGAATGCTTCTCTACACGCCGGTCGTGGCCCGTGACGACTTCGACGTGGCGATCAGCTACCTGTTTAGGCGCCTCGAGGAGAACGCCTCCCCCGACAACTTCCTTCGACACCTGTTCAGCCTCCGACCCGGGACCTCGGATTTCGAGGATGAGGCCGCGAAGTTCCGAAAGTCTGTGCTTGACCGCGCGACGGTGTACGTGGGTTCCCGCAGGGGGCCGTCAGGGGCAGAGCAGGTGGCCGGCACCTTTGCGAACCAGCCGGACACGGATCCGGCGCTTCCCGACACACAGGTCTGGCTGCGTGGGCTGGTGGGGCGCGCAATGGCCAAGGTGGAGACCCCGGTCACCACATCGTTGGCTGAGGTTGACCGGGAGGTTGCTGATGCCAGGGAAGCCCAGAACAGGTGGGTAGCCACGTCTCCGGATGAGAGGTGGAAGGTTCTCCACCGGGTTGCCGACGAGTTGGTTGCCCGACGCGACGACCTCTTCGTGTCGATGACACAGGAGGCGTCCAAGACATGGGCAGAGGCCGATCTGGAGATCAACGAGGCGGTCGACTTCGCCCGCTGGTACGCAGACCGGTCGCTGGAACTGAACGAGCTGTCCCGAAACGGTCCCGACGCCGCCGAGTTCACACCGCTCGGGGTGATTGCGGTCATCCCACCATGGAACTTCCCGGTGGCGATCCCCACTGGTGGCGTCATGGCCTCCCTGGCTGCCGGTAATGCCGTCATCTTCAAGCCGGCACCTGAAACCCCGCGTTGCGCCGAGGTCATCGCCGAAGCCTGCTGGGCTGCGGGTGTGCCAACCGACCTCTTGAGGTTCGTCCGCACTCCCGACGACCAGGTCGGCCGCCACCTCGTGACCACCGTGGACGGGGTGATCCTGACGGGTGCCGCTGAGACAGCAGCCATGTTCAGGTCATGGAAGCCCGACATGGTGCTGTTTGCTGAGACGAGCGGGAAGAACGCCCTCGTCGTCACATCGCAGGCCGACATGGACCTGGCTGCCAACGACCTCGTCAGGTCCGCGTTCGGGCACCAGGGCCAGAAGTGCTCGGCGGCCAGCCTCGGCATCCTCGTGGGCGAGGCGTACCGGGACGAGCGGTTCCTGCGACAGGTCGTGGACGCTGCGGCGTCCCTGGTGGTCGGAGCGACGACGGACCCGGCGACAACCTTTGGTCCGCTGATCGGCCCGGCCACCGGAAAGTTGGCCGACGCCCTCACCACCCTTGAGGCCGGGGAGAGGTGGCTGCTGGAGCCTCGCTGTCTCGATGAGGTCGGTACAGCCTGGACGCCGGGAATAAAGATCGGCGTCACGCCCGGTTCGTCGTTCCACCAGACGGAGTGCTTCGGGCCGGTGCTCGGGCTGATGGCGGCAGCTGACCTTGACGAGGCCATTTCGTTTCAGAACGCGGTGGACTACGGGTTGACCGGTGGGATCCACTCGCTGGACCCGACAGAGGTGGACCGCTGGCTGGATGAGGTGCAGGTGGGCAATGCCTACGTGAACCGCCAGATCACCGGAGCGATCGTGCAGCGCCAACCATTCGGCGGTTGGAAGCGTTCCGTCGTGGGGCCCGGTGCCAAAGCCGGCGGCCCCGACTACCTCCTGCAGTTGGGATCATGGAGGCCGGTTGTTCCGGTCCGGTCCGCTGTCGCCCTGGCTGCTGCCGTTGAGAGCGATGTCGGGTGGTGGAAGCGCCACTACGGGGTTGAGCATGACCCGACCGGGTTGTTCTGTGAGGCAAACGTCCTGCGGTACCTCCCACAACCCGACGTGATCGTACGGGTGGGAAGCGGTGCCGGTCAGTTCGAGGTGGAACGGGTGCTCGCGGCGGCACGGTTGTGTGGCGTTCAACCAGANGTGAGCCGTGAGGAAGATGTGGCCGATGAGACGTTCGCTTCTTCGCTTTCCGGGCACAGGTTCGGCCGAATCAGGTACGTCGGTGACGGTGGGGTCAGCGACGTTGTTAGGCGGGCGGCCATTTCTGCCGAGGNGGACCTCGTCGATGCGCCCGTCACCGCCAGTGGGCGTCTGGAATTGAGGTGGTACCTCCGTGAGCAGGCCATCAGCCGGACGCTCCACCGCTTCGGGAACCTTGTCGGTGTTCCCTCCTGAGGCTTTCGACCACCGGATCAGTTGCAATGGGAGGAGTATTGCAACGGAATCAGTTGTAAATAGTCAAGACAACGACTGGATCACTTGCATACCTGAACATGGTTCGCGAGAATCAGCCAGATGAAGCGACCCCCGATGCGGATCCTGGACCTCTCCGGCAGCCCTGGGTCAATGGGGCATATCCATGGCGAGGCCCACGCCGATGAGATCCGGAGCTACGCCGAGGAGCGGGTAAGGCTGGCCGGCACCAGTTTCTGGGCGGGTGGCGAACTGGACCGTGGCGCCGTGCTGGAGATCGCCCGCGAGTGCCTGCCGGCCCACGAGGCGCACTCGCCTGATCTCTACGAGGAGATGTGCGCCCTCGCTGACGGGGCAGGCATAACTCGTGAGGAGGCCGTGGTGGTCGGCGGGTTCACCGACTTCGTCGACACGGTGAGGTCAGAGGTCGGCGGTACCCACCCGGACCAGGTGATCGAGGATGACTGCACCGCCGCGATTGTTCCAGACAGCCTCGCCGACGGATCCGGGTTCCTCGCCCAGACCTGGGACATGCACGACTCGGCTACCGAGCACGTCGTCCTGCTGCGGGTCAGGCCCACTGACGGTCCCGCGGCGCTTGTGTTCACCACGACCGGTTGTCTCGGCCAGATCGGAATGAACGAGGCTGGCGTGTGCGTGGGCATCAACAACCTGGTTGCCGCCGATGGATGCCATGGTGTGATGTGGCCCTCGGTGGTAAGGGACCTGCTGCTCAGGTCGAGCGCAGACGAGGCACTTGAGGCGCTACTCGAAGCAGACCTGGCTGGCGGCCACAGCTTCTTGATTATGGACACCGACGGTGTGGGCCATGTCGTCGAGGCAATGCCGACAGCCAGACCCTTCGAGTCGCTTGGTGACCATGCCCTCGTCCACACGAACCACACGGTTCACCCGGATGCGTCGGCAGTGGAAGGCCCCAAGCCGCAAGGCCTCNTGGCCAACTCGATCCGCCGTCTGGCGAGGGCCACCGAACTGCTCGACCGCAACGGCATCACCAGCGACGACCTGATGGCGCTCACCCGGGATCCGGAGGCGATCTGTCAGGTGTCCACCGACCCGTTCCACATCGAATCCAGCGGCGGAGCCGTGATGCGGCCCAGGACCCTCGACTTCTGGGCCGTCTGGGGAATCCCCAGCCAGAATGAGTACGTCCACGTTCCGTTCGGCGGCTGAGGGGTGCGCATGCCCGACATCACCTACGCCCCGATCGAAGCCAGGTGGGCGGCCGAGTTGGCCGCCATCGAGCGTTCGGCGTTCCCGACGGTCGGAGCCGTCGACCTCCTCACCGCCGAGGACATCGAGATCCTCTGCGGGGTGTTTCCCGATGGTGGTTTCGTGGCACTCGACGGCGACAGGCCCGTTGCAATGGGAGTCGGGATACTCATCGACTTCGACTTCGACGAGCCCGACCACTCCCTCGACGACCTCTGCGGCGAGAACTCCTGTGGCAACCACAGGGACGATGCCGACTGGTACTACGGCGTCACCATCGCCGTCGATCCGCATTACCGGAGGCTGGGTATCGGCCAGCAGCTGTATGTGCTCCGCAAGGAGACGGTGAGGCGCCTCGGAAAGCAGGGGATTGTCGCCGGAGGTGTCATACCCGGGTACGCCGACCACATCAGCGAGATGTCGGCCTCGGAGTACGTCGAGAGGGTCGTGGCCGGCGAGCTCTACGACCCCACCCTCAGCTTCCAGTTGGAGAACGGTTTCGAGGCCCGGGGCGCCATCCCGAACTATCTGGATGANCCGGCCGTCGGCGACAACGCCGTCCTCATCGTTTGGAACAACCCGGATCTGGCATCCTGATCACATCAGATCCGGTCTGGGGAGGAACCTGATGTCAGAAACTGGCGAGCGCGCCGAGAGCGGTGCACTGGGGCACCTGCGGATCGCCGACTTCAGCCGCATCCTGGCCGGCCCGCTGGCAACGATGGCCATGGGGGATCTCGGGGCCGATGTGGTCAAGGTCGAACAACCCGGTGTGGGCGACGACACCCGCAGCTGGGGGCCGCCGTGGTGGGAGGTCGACGGACAACCGACAAGCACCTACTACCTGGGCCTCAACCGCAACAAGAGGAGCATCGCCCTGGATCTGGGTGACCCTGCAGACCTGGAGGTGGCCCGTCGGCTGTGCCTGGACGCAGACGTGGTGGTCGACAACTTTCGGGTCGGGACGATGGAGCGTTTCGGTCTCGACAGGGTTTCCCTCGTTGAGGATCGACCCGATCTGATCACCTGCTCCATCACCGGATTCGGCAGTACCGGTGACGGTGCGAGCCTCGCCGGTTACGACTTTCTCGTACAGGCGATGAGCGGTCTCATGGCGATCACCGGCGAGGCAGACGGTGAGCCGATGAAGGTGGGCGCCGCTGTCGTTGACCAGTTGGCGGGCCTCTATGCCGCCGTCGCAATTCTGGCCGCCGTCGAGGAGCGGCGTGAGACGGGCCTTGGCCAACACGTCGAGGTCTCTCTGATGGGAGCGGCCCTGGCAGGTCTGTTGAACGTGGGATCCGCCCACGTGACAACCGGTGCCGACCCCGGGCGCCACGGCAACCGGCACCCGTCGATCGTCCCCTACCAGTCGTACCGGGCCTCTGACGGTCAGGTGGTGATTGCTGCAGCCAGCCCGGTCCTGTGGCAGCGGTTGTGTGAGGTTCTGGACCGTCTCGACCTGGCTGTCGACACTCGTTTTGTCGACAACGCCGCGCGCCTCCAGAACGCCGATGCCCTCGAGGCTGAGATCGAATCGGTGCTGGCGCCGGGAACCGTTGCCGAGTGGACAGGCCGGCTGCGTGCTGCCGGGATTCCAGCGGGCCCGATCAACAGCGTGCGTGAGGCGTTTGCCACTGCCGAGGATCTGGGCCTCGATCCCGTCTGGGTAATGGGTGACGGCACGGATTCTTTCAGGTCGGTCGGATCGCCGATCAGGATGTCGGCCACCCCGCCGGGGATTTCCAGGCCGCCGCCAGCCAACGACGAACACGGCCCTGAGATCCGCAGCGAGATCAGCGAGATCTAGGGCTCGATGATCTTGAAGAAGATCGGGAAGTCGGTGAACGTCTCCCAGAGTGCGAGCACGCGTTCAGCGTCGCCGCTGACCGTGGCTGCACCCGACCCGACCAGGCCGCCAAGTTGGCCCCCCGTTGCCACCAGTTCGTCCAGCGCTGCCCGGTCACAGGTGACGGTCGCGTCGGGCGACTCATGTGGTCTTCCCGGGGCAGAGTGGAGGGTTCCGTTCGAAAGTTCCAGGCGGATGACCTCGTTAGTGTCGGGCAGCAACCAGTTGATGTTCAGGTGGCCCAGGTCTGCTGCGAGAGGCCCGTCGACCCTCACGGCCAGGTAGTCGAACACCTGCTGCAGGGTCATTCCCCGTGCCACCTCGGGCCTGGGTCGTTGCATTGCCGGAACGTCGATCGAGCCGTTCCTCAACTCCTGTGCACCCGTGAGGTAGATGTCGCGCCACGGCCCGGACTCCGCCCGGTAGGCCAACTGCTCGAAGGCATCGGCCTGGAGCAACCTGGCCTCTTCACACCCCGGGTCGGCGAACACGGCGTGCCTGAGGACCTCGGCAACCCACCGGTGGTCACCGGTCTCAAATGAGGCCCGTGCCTGCTCGAGCAGGTTCTCCATTCCGCCCATGAACTCCACGTACCGGGCACCGGCCTCTACCGGCTCATAAGGGTCGAGGCTGGACGGGTGGCCGTCGTACCAGCCCAGGTAGCGCTGGTAGACGGCCCGCACGTTGTGGCTGACCGTGCCGTAGTAGCCGTGGCAGAGCCAGTCGTTCCACAGACCCGGAGGGAGGTCGATGCGGGCGGAGATCTCGTTAGGGGTGAAGCCCAGGTTGGCCAGCCGCATTGCCTGGTCGTGCAGCCAGCGGTAGAGGTCGCGCTGGTTGGTCAGGTAGTTCCTGACGGCGTCTGTTCCCCAGTGGGGCCAGCCGTGGCTGGCGAACACGATGTCGGTCCGGTCTCCCCACCTGTCCAGAGCCTCGTCGATGTAACGGCTCCACATGAGGGTGTCGCGAACAAGTGCGCCACGCAGGGTCAACACGTTGTGCATCGTCGCCGTGCAGTTCTCGGCCATACAGAGGATGCGGTGGTCCGGGAAGTAGAAGTGCATTTCTGCCGGGGCTTCTGTCTCCGGGGTGAGCTGGAACTCGATGCGAACCCCGTCCAGCACCAGTTCCTGGCCGGTCTCTGTGATCTCGATGGTCGGGGGCACCAGGGCCGATGACCCTGTGGGAAGGCCCTTGCCGAGCCCCTGGTCGACATGGCCGTGTTCGTTCCACGGGATGAGCAGCCCGAACTGGTAGGTGGTCCGGCGGCTCATGGCCGGTCCGGCGACCACGTTCTCGGCCACCGCTTCACGCAGGAACCCCTCGGGTGCCACAATCGGCACCTCGCCGGATTCGACCCGTTCAAGGTCGACCACGCCCAGCACGCCGCCGTAGTGGTCGACATGGGAGTGGGTGTATATGACCGCCGTGACGGGCCGGTCGCCCAGGTGTTCGGTAACCAGGTCGTATGCGGCGCGGGCGGTTTCGGTTGTGGTCAGGGGGTCGATGACCACCCATCCGTTGTCACCACGGATGAACGTGACACAGGAGATGTCAAATCCGCGAACCTGGTAGAAGCCGTCACAGATTTCGTAGAGGCCGTGCTGGGCGTTGAAGCCGGCCTGGCGCCACAGGGCCGGGTTGACTGTGTCTGGTGCCGGGCCCTCCACGAAGTCGGACCGGGAGAGGTCCCAGGCGATCGGCATCCACGGGTTCGGATCGATTCTGTCGATTACCGGCTCGGCCCTTGTGGCGATGAAGCCCCGTGCAACGTTGGCGGCGTCGCTTCCGTCGTCAGGGGGGAGGGAGGCCGCAAAGGCCTCAAGGTCGGCCCTGGTCTGTTGTGTCGCCGGCCTCGGGGTCCGAGGGTCGTCGGTCATCGGCTTCTACCTGGCCGGAGGGTCATGGTCCCGTGAAGACCGGTCCGGTGGTCTCGTGAATCGGCACCTCGCCGGGGCCGTCGCCGTAGCGGCCGAGTTCGAACCGTGCGACCACGAAGTGGTGCACCTCGTCTGGCCCATCAGCTAGGCGCAGCGTTCGTTGGGAGGTGTACATGGATGCAAGGGGTGTCCACTGGGAGACACCCGTTGCGCCGTGGACCTGGATCGCCTCGTCGATGATGTGACAGACCTTCTCCGGGACCATTGCCTTCACAGCGCTGATCCAGACCCGGGCCTCGGCGTTGCCCATTGTGTCCATGGCCCTTGCGGCACGGAGCACCATCAGGCGCATCGACTCGATGTCGATTCGCGCCCGTGAGAGGACCTCCATGTTCTTGCCGAGGCGGGCTATGGGCTTGCCGAATGCCTCCCGGTAGAGGCCACGGCGGGCCATCAGTTCGACGGCACGCTCGGCGGCACCGATTGAACGCATGCAGTGGTGGATGCGGCCCGGCCCGAGGCGCAGCTGGGAGATCTCAAAGCCGCGACCCTCGCCGAGCAGGAGGTTGTCGTAGGGAACGCGGCAGTCGTCGAAGGTCAGGTGCATGTGGCCGTGGGGGGCGTCGTCATCGCCGAACACGTGCATGGCGTGGTCGATGGTGAGCCCCGGGGCGTCAGTTGGTACGAGTATCTGGGACTGGCGGTGGTGGGGTGGTCCATCAGGGTTTGTCTGGACCATGGTGACCATGATCTTGCAGCGGGGGTCTCCTGCGCCGGAGATGTAGTACTTGGTTCCGTTGATCACCCATTCGTCTCCGTCGCGCACGGCGCTGCAGGCGATGTTCTTTGCGTCGGACGAGGCCAGGTCGGGTTCGGTCATGGCGTAGGCCGACCGGATCTCACCGTTCAGGAGGGGCTCGAGCCACTGCTTCTTCTGCTCAGGGGTACCGACCCGCTCCAACACCTCCATGTTCCCGGTGTCGGGTGCCGAGCAGTTGAGGCTCTCGGAGGCAATGGGGTTCTTGCCCAGTTCGGCCGCTATGTATGCGTAGTCCAGGTTCGAGAGGCCCTCGCCGGTCTCGGCATCGGGAAGAAAGAAGTTCCAGAGGCCCTTTTCGCGTGCCTTTGCCTTCAGGGTCTCGATGATGTCGATCTGGCCGGGGTGGTAGCCCCAGTGGTCCTCGCGGGCGGCACCCAGGTCGTGGTACTCACGGGTCACCGGCTCAACCTCGGTGGCGATGAAGTCCACGACGGCGTCGTGGAGCGGGCGCGTCGCCTCCGACATGGCCAGGTTCATGGAGGTGTCGCTCGGGTCTTCGATGTGGAGTCCGGGTCCGATCGGCATGGGTTCCTCGTTGTGGGATTGGAAACGGTGGCTGAGTCGTGCCGGAATCTAGGTCAGCGGTGGGGTGCGCCCCCAAACCGGAAGGACCGGAAGTGTGGGCTTTCCGGGCCATCTGGGTCCACATCTACATGTGAAACACGGATTATGTGCTACACATATACACGTGACCAACCTTACGCTTGCAGTCGATGACGACCTCCTCGCCAGAGCGAGGGTCAGGGCAGCCGAGCAGGGCACCTCGGTAAACGCCGTGGTCCGGGAGTTGATCACCGGTTTCGCCGCCACCGATCGGGTCGACTCGGCACGCCGCCGGCTGATGGCGCTGTCGGTCTCCTCCATGGCCGGATCAGGAGGCAGGTCGCCCACGTGACCGGCTCTCTCACCAACAGGGTGTTCGTGGACACGTCCGTGCTGGTGCGCCTCTTCGACGACGACGAACCACGGCGCCAGGCCGGCGCACGGGCTGTCTTCGGCGACATCCAGGCAACCACGCTCGTAATCTCGACGCGGGTCATGGCCGATTTCTACAACATCGTCACCAGGGAGTTTGCCCGTCCCCTGCCGGCGGTGGTGGCAGGGCGGGCCCTGACCGATCTGGCTGACCTGGCGGTGGTTCAGGTCGATCACAACCTGGTCGCCGCAGCAGCCGACACCGCTGAACGACACGACCTGGACATCCGTGACGCCCTGGCTGTCGAGGCGGCCGCCACAGCCGGTTGCGGTCGGCTGCTGACCGAGGTGTTCCCGCATGGGACCGTGCTACGGGGTGTGCTGGCAGAGGACCCCGTCAACTGGGAGGAGAACCGGTCGCAATGATGGATATCGACGGCCTGAAGCGACACGAGGTGGATGCGTTCGGAACGGGTATCCACGTTGCCGAGGTCGGTGAGGGTCCGATGGTCCTGTTCGTCCACGGCTTTCCCGAGTCCTGGTACTCATGGCGACACCAGCTGCCTGTCGTCGCGGCCGCCGGAATGCGGGCAGTTGCCATTGACGTCCGCGGCTACGGATCCTCGGACATACCGGACGAGGTTGATGCCTACAGACTCGTGGAGCTTGTCGGAGACTGCGTCGGAGTTGTCGAGGCCCTCGGTGGTGGAACGGCGACGATCGTCGGACACGACTGGGGTTCACCGATTGCAGCAGCCGCAGCCCGCCTACGCCCCGACGTGTTCACCGCCGTGGCGCTCCTCTCGGTGGCCTATGAACCGCGGGGCGACCCGCGTCCGACAGACGTGTTCAAGATGATGGGCGGCGACGACGAGTTCTACATCGAGTACTTCCAGGAACCTGGCCGCGCCGAGGCCGAGATCGCCGTCGATCCGGTCCGCTGGCTGGAGGGCTTCTACTTCACCGCCTCGGGCGACTGCCCCCCCTCTGCCCCTGACGAGAAGCCGATGGGTCTGATCGCACCTGGCGGGAAGATGAGCGACGCCTTCAGGTACCCGGACCAGCCGACGGCCTGGATGATCCCAGAGGACCTGGCCTTCTACGCAGCTGAGTTCGCCCGGTCCGGGTTCTCCGGGGGTCTCAACCGGTACCGGTGCGTCGACCTGGACTGGGTTGACCTGAGGGCCTGGCACGGAGCGCCCATCAGGCAGCCGTCGCTGTTCATCGGTGGCGAGAACGACGGGCCGACCATCTGGGGGGCCGGCAGCATCAGCAGGTTCCCCCAGACGCTTCCCGGCCTCCATGCCTCGGTGATCCTCCCCGGCGTGGGGCACTGGATGCAGCAGGAAGACGCCGCCGGTGTAAACGCCGTCCTCCTGGGGTTCCTGGCAGCTGTCCCCTGAACGACACCGGTTCGGCGCGTCAGTGACCAGACCGCTGCACTTCGAGCCCGGAACCGCCTAGGTTGTCCGGATGGCGGCAGGTGCAGCGCGCAAATTGACCCGGTCGCTGGAGCTGCGCCACGTCTTTGCCCTCTCCACGGGGGCGATGTTGTCCTCTGGCCTGTTTCTCCTCCCCGGGCTGGCGGCCGCCAAGGCGGGTCCTGCCGCGGTCATCGCCTATCTGCTGGCCGGCACCCTCGCGATACCGGCGATGCTGAGCGTTGCCGAACTGTCGACCGCCCTACCCAAGGCCGGCGGCACCTACTACTTCCTGGAACGAGCACTCGGTCCGGCCGTCGGCACCGTGGCCGGCTTTGGCACATGGCTCTCGCTCATACTCAAGGACGCCTTCGCCATGGTCGGTATGAGCGCCTATCTGGTGCTGATCGTCGATGTCGACGGAAGGACCCTGGCTCTCGTTCTGATCGGGTTGTTCACGCTCGTCAACGTCGTCGGTTCCAAGGCAAGCGCTTCGGTCCAGCTGGTCATGGTCACGTTCATCCTGGTCGTAATGGCCTGGTTCCTCGTAGGGGGGTTCTGGGATGTCAGGGCCAACGGCATCGACAGCTCGCGGCTCGACCCGTTCTTCACCTCGGGCTGGTCAGGGGTTCTCGCGGTGACCGGGCTGGTGTTCGTCTCGTACGGAGGACTCACCAAGGTTGCCAGCGCCGCTGAAGAGGTGGAGGATCCTTCCCACCGGATTCCGCTGGGGATGATGCTGTCGCTGGGGGCGGCCACGCTGCTCTACACCCTCGGGGTGCTTGTGGCTGTCGTGGTTGTACCGCCGGAGGTACTCCACGAGGACCTGGCCCCGATTCACACCGCTGCGGTGTCCGTCCTGCCGACTGCAGGTGCCTGGCTGGTTGTCGTGGCGGCTCTGGCCGCCTTCGCCTCGGCGGTAAACGCGGGGATCCTTGCGGCGGCCCGGTACCCGATGGCCATGGCGCGCGACGGGTTGTTGCCTGCACGGCTGGGAGGGTTGAGCCGCTACGGAACACCGGCGGTCGGGGTCGTGATCACCGGTGCGATGATCGCCCTGGTGGTCGTGGCGTTCGACGCCGAGGCAATAGCCAAGCTGGCAAGTGCGTTCGTGCTGCTCACCCTTGGAATGGTGAACCTGGCCGTTCTGGTACTGAGGGCTTCGCGGATCGTTTCATACGCACCGGCCTTCCGCACCCCCCTCTACCCGTTCACCCAGTTCGTCGGAATCGCCATCTCGGTCCTGCTCATCTCCCAGCTCGGCCTCGTTGCGCTCGTCTTCATCGGCGTGGTAGCCGTGGTCGCCTGGGTCTGGCACCACCTGTACGCCACGCCACGGACCAACCGGGCAGGTGCCATCCGCCACGTGTTCGAACGCTGGGGCGAGGGTGTCGACCGTGGCCTCGATCGAGAGATGAGTGCAGCGATGGCGGGCCACGGGCTGCGTTCAGATGACGACTACACGGGGCTGATCGCGAGGGCCGTGGTGCTGAGCGTGTCATCTGGAACGGACATCGGCGAGGCTGCCGAGCGGGTGTCCACCGTGCTCTCGGACCGCATCGGCCTCCCCGCCGATCTGGTCAGTGACAGGTTTCTCGAGACCGGTTCGCTCTGGATCCAGCCATTTGACGAGCACCCGACGGCTACGCCCGTGGCTCTGTTCGACGCGATCGACGATGACCAGCTGGTGATCGTGCGGGCGGCCGGCGGCATCAGGATTCCAGCCGCATGGGGCGGCTCGGGCGAGCGGGTGAACGCCCTGTTCTTCCTCGCTGGAACCGCGGCCAATCCTGGTTGCTCGTTGCGCCTGGCGGGGGAGTTGGCCGGTTACCTGCACGGCGGTTCGCGACAGATCGGGGCGGCTGGAACCGAGGCCGAGGTGAAGTCGGCCCTCCTGCCGGGCTTGACACTTCGCCAGTACGCCCTCCTTCCGGAGGGAAGCGACGTCGGCCTGATCGGTGAGCGTGTCGGTGACATTGAATGGCTGGACGGGGTTGAGTTGGCCTCGGTGACCAGGTTCGGGGTGTCCATGCCGATCGACGCCGACCTGGTGCTGGAGGCAGACGACCAGCTCACGATTCTGGGCCCCGAGGCGGTGATGCCGGCAGCCGGCCGGCCAGCCCCCCTGGTTCCTGCCAGGCCCTGAGAGTTCCCCGGCGATCCGCCAGGAAAGCTGTCATCCTGGGGCAATGGTCGGACTGGACCTTGAATGGGAGTTTCGGGAGCGGGCATTCGCCTTCCTACGCGCGGTCCAGCTGCGTACCGGTGGGCCTGTCAGGCAGGCCGACGTGGGGTCCTTTGAGTTCCGTGGCGGGAGGTACCGGTTGATGCCGACACAGCAGGGAATCTTGAAGCCGAGGCAGTTGGATGCCGCCCTCAGTTTCGTCACCAGATACTCAGGCAGTGGCTACCGACCCTACGACGACCATGAGGGTCCAGATGGCCTGCTCCGGTACAAGTGGGAGGGCACCGACCCAGACCACTACCGCAACAGGGGAATGCGCCTTGCCATGGAGGCACGTCTCCCCCTCATCTACTTCAGGGCGATTGCGAAGGGCCTGTATGAACCGATCTTTCCGGTAACTCTCGTCGGTGAGGAGGTGGCTGCCAGGCAGTTCGTGGTCGCCCTCGACGAGGTGTCCACCGGCTACTGGGACAACAGGAACGTGATCGACCTTGCCACCAGACGCGAGTACGCGGAGAGGACCACGAAGGTAAGGGTCCATCAGCCCGTGTTCAGGTCGGTTGTGCTGGACGCCTACGGGCACCGGTGCGCGTTGTGCAACCTTCGTCACCGTGAACTTCTCGACGCTGCCCACATCAGGGCCGACGCGGACGGTGGCGAGCCTGTCGTCACCAACGGCATCTCCATGTGCAAGATCCACCATGCCGCCTACGACAGCGACATCCTCGGGATCAGGCCGGATCGCGAGATCCGGCTGCGGTCCGACGTGTTGATGGAACAGGACGGACCGACGCTTCGCTACTCGCTCCAAGGCCTCCATGGAGAGCAGATGCAGGTCCCCCGGCGTCGTGCCGCTCATCCGTCGGTTGACCTTCTCGAGGAGCGGTGGGACCGGTTCAAGCAGAGCGCATGATGTCGCCAACCCGGCTATTCAGTGCTTGAGCAGGCGCTTCACCTCGGCAATCCCGGCTATCGCCTCCGACGCCGTACCGGCCACTGGTGCCAGGTTGAGGTCGACGGCGCCGGCATCCACGAATGGGGCCAGCCACCCGGCGATCTCGGATGGCGTGCCGACCGGCGAATACCTCTCAAACGCCGAGAAGGGAGCGCCGTAGAAGGATTCCATGCTGGGACCCAGGAGTCCCGCCCCCTCTTCCGGTGTGTCTCCCAGCCCCACCCACACCTGATACCCGTGTCTCCATTTCACGTCTGTCCGACCAGCCGACATGGCGGCTTCTTCGGCCAGGGCGACCCCGGCAGCGAACCGGTCAGGCGAGCACCATGAGGCCAGCCATCCCTGGCCGCGTGTTCCGGCCCTTTGAATGGCGGCCGTCGAACGGCCACCAACCGTGACCACAACCGGAGGGTCGGGTTCGGGCCGGATCGAGGTGTTGGGCACCTGGTAGAACTCGCCGTCGTGGTTGACGGTAGTTCCGTCCAGAAGTGGGAGGAGGACGTCAAGGGCCTCGTCGGTCCGACGTCCCCGGGTGGCAGGGTCCACCCCGACCGACTCCATTTCGTGACGGTCCTCGCCGCCCACCCCGATTCCGAGGGTGAGGCGGCCCGGAGCATCTTCGGCCAGGGTGGAGACCTGACGGGCCACTGCCACGGGATGACGGAGGGCCAGCAGGTAGACGCCGATGTAGAGACCGATTGTGGGGTGCAGTCCCGCCAGCCAGGCCATGGTCATGAGGCCGTCCCGACCCTGGCCTCCCTGAAATGCCACATGGTCCGACGTGATCATGTGGTCGAGGCCACCGGCGGCGGCGGCGTTCACATACGCGTCTGCCTCCTCACGCGACTTGAAGCCGGCTGGAGGGATCGAGACACCGACCCGAACCGGCCCACCGGTCACGGAGTCTTCTTCTGTCCGAATCGATCCCATGACGTGATGCGCTCGGCTGGCCTGGGACGCGGGGCCACACCCCAGTTGCCGGTCGGATGCCCGAGGGGTAGTAGGGCCAGGACCTCGTAGCGCGCGGGTATGTCGCACAGTTGGCGCACCTCATCTTCGTAGATTCGGTGCAGCGTGGTCATGGTCGTTCCGAGTCCCAGTGAGCGTGCTGCCAGCATGAAGTTCTGGACAGCCGGGTACACGGAGGCGTGGGTGGGGCCGACTGGCATCGGGCCCTCGTCGTCCTCGACCGTCATGTCGATGGACGGCATTAGTACGAGCACCAGCACCGGTATGTGCTCGAGGTTCTCTGCCAGGTGGACCGTGGCCCGGTTGTTGCGTTCCCAGCTGCTTCTGGTGGCATCGTCTGGGAATTCGGTTGGAGCTATGGCAGCGCCGTAGCGCGCCCATCCACGTCTGTAGATTTCGGCCAGAGCCAGCCTCGTGTCCGGGTCCTGCACGATGAGGAACTGGTAGGGCTGGATGTTGCCCCCGCTCGGCGCCTGAACCGCTGCCTTGAGACACGTCCAGATGTCTTCCTCGCTGACCGGATCATCGGTGTAGCGGCGCATCGCCCGGTGGGTCATCATGCCCTCAAGGAGACCCGGTTCTGATTCGGTTTCTCCACCCATGCTGCTGCCCTCCTACCTGCCTGTAAAGCGGGGTTCGCGTTTTTCGGCCAGAGCCGTGAGAGCTTCGGCGTGGTCCTCTGAGGTGAACGTGAGCATCTCCAGGGCCGTGGACAGGTCGAATGAGGATCCCATCGTCTGTTTGATCCAGGCGTTAACCGCCTGCTTTGTGTATTGCACCGCCTGTGGAGCACCGGCGGCGAGGCGCCTGGCCCATGCCAGGCCTGCGGCCCGGCAGGTCTCTGCGTCGGGTGTCGATTCTGTGATCAGGCCCAGCTGGGCGGCCTCTTGTGCTCCGACTGCGTCCCCTGTGAGGAGAAACCGCTTGGCGAGCACGGGGCCAAGCGCGAGCGGCCATGCGATCGTGCCACCGTCGCCTGCCACGATGCCGACCCTGACGTGGGGGTCGCCCAGCCGTGCCGTTTCGGACATGACCACCACGTCGCAGAGTAGGGCGATGCTGGCTCCCAGGCCCATTGCGTGTCCGGTTACGGCACAAACCACTGGTAGGTGGACATCCAGCAGGTCCCAGATGAGCGACTTTCCGTCAAGTCGCAGGTTGGCTGCGAATCCGGGTTCTTGAAACTCGGGAAACCATGCGAAGTCTCCGCCGGCCGAGAAGGCCGACTCGGTACCGGTAAGGAGGACGGCCCGGGCGCTTCGTTCGGCCTGGAGGCGAGGGAACAGATTCGTCAACTCGTGGTGCATCCGGTCGTCAACCTTGTTGAGGGGGTCATCGACTTTGTCGATGGTGACGATGAGGACGTCCTCGTCGTATTCGAACCGCAGGTACTCGAAGTCGGCGCTGGTCATGTCGGCGAGTTCACAACAGTGTCGTGTCGGTGTCCAACCCCAGTCGGATACGCCCGGTCAGTTCGTGGATCCTTTCGGCCACCATGCCGTGGGTTGCGGCGACCTGGCCGTCCCGTACCGCCCTCTGGAGGGGTTCTCGCAGGTAGACGGCGGTGCCCCCTGCCTGTCGCTGGAGGTTGATGAGGGCATCGGCGCACCTCTGTGCCGCATCGGCGGTAGCCAACCGGATGACGCGACGGTGTTCGATGCTCAGCGGGTCGCCGGCAGACGCCGCATCCCATGCCGTACCGAGAGCTTCCAGGAGGAAGGCTCTGGTGGACCGGGCGGTGGCTTCTGCGGTGGAAATGGCAGTCTGTCCGGACGCCCGCTCAGCCAGGGTGCGGCCGGAGCCCTGGGGCGTCTTGGCCTCGGCTATTTCGGCGAACCTGTCGATCGCGCCGTCGAGCAGGCCGATGGCAACAGCAGCCACTCCGGTAGCGAGCATGCCGTAGAAGGGGAAGCGCCAGAGGGGGCCGTCAAGACGGGGTTTCGCATCTGTCAGCTGCACCCAGCGACCCTCTGGCACGAATGCCTCCCTGGTCGTGTAGTCGGTGGAACCTGATCCTGAGAGTCCGGTGACATGCCAGGTGTCCACGAACTCGACGTCTCCGGGCTCAAGGAACACGAACGGGGCGAACAGTCCGTCGGCTCTGCTGGCAGTTGCACCGACGTCGTTGACTATGCGGGTACCCCCTCCAATCCAGGTGCAGTGGCGGGTTCCCGAACCCCATTCCCAGGATCCTGAGACCACGAGTCCACCGTCGACCGGTCGTGCTGTTCCGGTGGGTACCGAGTAGCCGCCGGTGCAGGAGTCGGCGGGGCCGTAGATGGTCGCAGCGTGATCGGGTGGGAGAAAGCCGGCCAGGAGGGACGTGGTCCCGGCGATCATCACGCACCAGGCGGCTCCTCCGTCGTGTCGGGCCATCTCGGCGATTGTGGCCATGCCCGTTGTGACGTCCACCTCGGGGCCACCAAGTTCTGCTGGCACGAAGAGGCGGAACAGGCCGACTGAGCGCAGGTCGTCGACGACATCATCCGGGAGGGTCCGGGTGGCTTCGATCCGTTCGGACCTCTCAGCGATCGACGGTCCCAGCTCACGGGCCATTTGTACGAGGTTGCCCATCGCCGGAACCTAGAGGTTGTGTCGGAGTCATACAAACCGGTGGTCATGGTCTGATGGCACCCCGGGGGCCTAGGGTCGGCCTGTGATCGACGGGGCCCATGAGGCCGACCCGGACGATGGGAATAGCGACGTCGATACCGGGGTTACGGAGCGTGTGGGTAACACCGGACCGGCGTCTCTGTCGGCTGAGCAGGCCTTCCAGCAGTACGTGCTGCCCGAGATCGATGTCCTCGGCCGTGTCGCGCTTTCGCTCACGCGTCACTCGGCCGACGCCTCGTATGTGGCGCTGGCCGAGGCGCTCGGAGCAGCCCTCGTCACCTCCGACAGGCGGCTGGCAGAGGCGCCCGGGAACCGTGCCGATGTGGTGCTGGTAACTGCCTGAGGCCCCTTCTACTGGCGGAGTGGCTGAAAGTGCGCGACCATCGCTGTCTGGTCGAATGCCGGAAACCCCACCATCGGGGGAGGGGTGGCCCGACCTACTTACATCATGGGGGTTTGTGATGGAGGTATCTGTCACGGTCAACGGCCAGGTGCGAACGGCCGATGTGGAGCCGCGCACCCTGCTGGCGCATTTCCTGCGCGACGACCTGGGTCTGACCGGAACGAACATCGGCTGCGACACGAGTTCGTGTGGAGCGTGCACTGTTCTGGTCGACGGCCGCTCGGCCAAGTCCTGCACGATGCTGGCCGTTCAGGCCGACGGGGCCGACGTCACGACCATCGAGGGCCTGGCCGGCGAAGATGGCCTCCACCCGATGCAGGAGGCCTTCCACGAGTGCCACGCCCTCCAGTGCGGGTACTGCACACCCGGCATGGTCATGGCGGCCGTGTCCCTGGTCGACGAGTACTCCGACCTTGACGCCGACGGCGTACGAGAGGGCCTCGAAGGCAACCTCTGCCGCTGTACCGGCTACCAGAACATCGTCAAGGCCGTCCTGGCCGCGTCCGAGTAGGGGGAACGAATCGTGACCGTCACAGAAACTCCGTTCGCCGGCGGCATCGTCGGCGAAGCCCGTCTCCGCAAGGAGGATCCCGCCCTGCTCACCGGCGAGGCCAAGTTCATTGACGACCTTGACCTGCCCGGTGCACTCTGGGTGGCGTGTGTGCGCAGCCCCCACGCACACGCCCGTATCAACGGCATCGACACCTCCGGGGCACTGGCCGTGGACGGTGTGGTTGCGGCCTACTCCGGCGGGGACCTGGCAGACACCTGGGCTGCCCCGTTGCCGTGCGCCTGGCCGGTTACCGACGACATGAAGAACCCTGCGCACTTCCCGGTTGCACAGGGAAAGGCCAACTACGCGGGCGACATCGTCGCCGTGGTCGTCGCAACCTCCAGGTTCGCGGCCGCCGACGGGCTCGAGGGAGTGGTTGTCGACTACGAGCCGCTGGATGCCGTCGTTTCCATCGAGGAAGCGGAGTCCGACAGGGTGGTCATCCATGAGGACCTTGGGACCAACGTGTCCTACGAGTGGCCTCTCATACCCGACCCCGAGGGTGTCGATGCGGCGTTCGAGGCTGCCGCACACCACATCACCGAGACATATGTCCACCAGCGCCTGATTCCGGCCCCGATGGAGCCACGCGGTGTCGCAGTGGTTCCGGCGCCACACAACGGCGATATGACGCTGTACTCGTCGACCCAGATACCCCACGTGCTGAAGGTCATGGCGGCACTCACCCTGGGCGTGCCAGAGCAGAAGCTGCGCGTGGTCGCACCTTCGGTTGGTGGCGGGTTCGGCTGCAAGCTGAACGTCTACGCCGAGGAGATCCTCTGCATGGCCCTGGCACAGCGCCACGGAGTGCCGGTGCGCTGGACCGAGAGCCGTACCGAGGCGGCGGGTTCGACAATTCAGGGGAGGGCCCAGCGTCAGACCATCGAGTTGGCGGCCGACGCCGACGGAAAGTTGACCGCTGTACGCGCGACCCTGCTGGCCGACATGGGCGCCTACCTGCAGCTGGTGGCGCCCGGCGTGCCGCTGCTCGGAGCGTTCCTCTACCACGGGCTCTACGACGTGCCCCTCTATTCGTTCACCTGCAAGAGCGTGTTCACCAACCTCACCCCCACCGATGCCTACAGGGGCGCCGGACGGCCCGAGGCCACCTACGCAATCGAGCGTGGAATGGATGCCCTTGCAGTGGCGGTCGGAGTCGGAGCCGACGAGATCCGATCGCGGAACTTCATTCCGACAGAGAAGTTCCCCTACGACTCACCGGCAGGCCTGGTGTTCGACTCGGGCAACTACCAACCTGCCCTGGACAGGGCCAAGGAGCTCATTGGCTGGGATGCCCGGATGGCAGAACAGGCCGAGCGTCGGGCAGCAGGGTCCACCACACACCTGGGTCTCGGCATCTCGACATATGTTGAGATGTGCGGCCTGGCCCCAAGCCGGGTGCTGGCATCGCTCAACTACGGAGCCGGCGGGTGGGAGTCCGCAACCGTCAGAGTGCTGCCGACCTGCAAGGTCCAGGTGGTCACCGGCACCACGCCCCACGGGCAGGGCCACGAGACGTGCTGGTCCATGATCGTCGCCGATCGTCTCGGTGTCGACCCCGACGATGTCGAGGTGCTCCACTCCGATACGGCGATCTCGCCTCTCGGCATGGACACCTACGGCTCACGGTCGCTCTCGGTCGGTGGCACCGCCATCTGGATGGCCACCGAGAAGGTGGTCGAGAAGGCCGCGACCATCGCGGCTCACATGCTCGAGGCCAGTCCTGAGGACCTGGAGCTGACCGGTGGCGTGTTCAGCGTCAAGGGCAGCCCTGATGCCGAGGTGCCCCTGGCTGGCGTGGCGTTTGCGGCGTTTACAGCACACGACCTTCCCGACGGAGTCGAGCCGAACCTGCAGGCCCAGGTGACCTGGGATCCACCCAACTTCACGTTCCCGTTCGGTGCCCACATCGCCGTGGTTGAAATCGATGAGGCGACCGGTGCGGTGGACCTTGTCGACTACGCGGCCTGTGACGACTGCGGAAACCAGATCAACCCGATGATCGTCGAGGGGCAGATCCACGGCGGCATTGTCCAGGGAGTTGCTCAGGCCCTCTGGGAGGAGGCCGTCTACGACGAGGACGGCCAGTGTCGCTCGGCCAACCTGGCCGACTACCTGGTGCCATCGGCAGCCGAGTGCATCGAAATGAAGTTGGACCACACCGTCACCCCGTCGCCGACGAACCCAATGGGCGTCAAGGGGATCGGAGAGGCCGGGACCATTGCGTCGACGCCGGCCGTGATGAACGCCGTGGTAGACGCTCTGAGGCCGTTGGGAGTAACCGGGGTGGCGATGCCAGCATCGCCGATGACGGTGCGACGAGCCATCGAGGCCGCCGGGGGAGGTGCATCATGATCCCCGCAGCAGTCGGATACGTGAGGGCCGATTCGGCCGAGGCGGCGGTAGCGGCACTTGGCGAATACGGCGACGACGCAAAGCTCCTCGCAGGTGGACAGTCGCTGATACCGCTCATGAGGCTCCGTCTAGCCAGGCCCGGCGTGCTGGTCGACGTAGGTAGGGCTGACGACCTGCGCGGCATCAGCGTCGACGGCGACACCGTTTGCATCGGCGCCCTGACCAGCCACAGCGACCTTGAGCATTCGGCGGATCTGGTGGCGGCCTGCCCGCTGCTTGCACACGTGGCATCCCAGGTCGGTGACCCGGCGGTCAGGCACAGGGGAACCCTTGGCGGCTCTCTGGCACACGCCGACCCCGCATCAGACCTGCCGGCAGCGGTGCTTGCACTCGGCGGCACGCTCATGGTCACGGGCCCGGGCGGCTCGCGTGAGATTGAGGCTTCGGACTTCTTCACCGGGTTCCTCGAGTCAGCCCTGACGGCTGACGAGGTGCTGACCGCCGTCCACCTGCCGGTCTCCACCGGTGGCTGGTCATATCAGAAGTTCAACCGGCGTGCCCAGGACTGGGCGATCGTCGGGGTCGCCGTTGCGGAGGGGGGTGCAGGCGTGAGCCTCGTAAACATGGGGTCCACCCCGCTTCGGGCCTCTGCTGTGGAGGCTGCCGTTGCCGGTGGAGCTGGAGCATCCGATGCTGCTGCGGCAGCTGCCGACGGTACCGAACCGCCCTCGGACAACAATGCCGATGGTGCCTACCGGGAGCACCTTGCGCGGGTGCTCACCGAGCGGGCGCTGGCGTCCGCTGGCGCATGATCAGCATCACCCAGCGGCATCGGCTGGTTCCCGGCGGTCGTTGGGCCCGACCGGGCAGGTGGGTGGTGAGGGGCCGCTCGATGCCGGCGATGGACGAAAGTCGTGGTGAGTCAGACCGCTACCGGTTTCAGGCACGCAGGGACCAGCGCTCCACCCGGTGGCGTTCTCGAGGGGTGGCCCTGCAGCGCCACGGATAGGACCCGGCCCCACATTCGGGAGGTCTCAGCGGAGTAGCCGGTGGAGCAGTTCTACGCGGCGGGATGGTCGACCGGTCCTTGCCTCTGCCCGGTCTCCTGAACGTGCCGCCCAGAGCCCCGAGTTGATGCCCATCCAGCGGAAGGGCTCAGGTGCCCACCGGCGTGACACGTGGCCGACCCACGGCAGGTCGGTGCGTTCGCTTTCGGTACCCGTGATCAACTCGGCCAGGGTGTGGCCGGCCAACTTGGCTGCGGCCACTCCGTCACCGGCGTAGCCACCTGCATGGGCGAGGCCTGCGCTCCTGTCGAGGCTGACCGTCGGGAACCAGTCTCTCGGTATCCCGAGCACGCCACCCCAGCGGTGGGTGATTCCTGTTCCGGCCAGGACCGGGAACAGGTCGCGGAGTGTCCCGACGATTCGGTCGTGTACCGGCGAGGCCTGTTCGACGGCCGGGTCGATCCTGGAGCCGTACCGGTAGGGCGCTCCTCGGCCGCCGAACGCAAGGCGGCCGTCGGCGGTGCGCTGGCCGTAGATGGTCATGTTTCGTCCGTCGGCGAAGGTCGGCCGGTCGGCCAGGCCGATCTCGTCCAGCACATCCTGAGAGAGAGGTTCGGTTGCGACCATCAGCGAATAGAAGGGGGCGATTGCCCGTCGTTGCCCCTTCAGGTCTCGGGTGTACCCCTCGGTCGCCCTTACGACGATCTCGGCTGTGACCGTGCCGTGTTCGGTGGGCACCGCACCGTCGCCGGTGGACAGAGCTGCGGTTCCCTCGTAGATGGTCACGCCGAGGCGTTCGACGACGTCGGCGAGGCCGCGCACCAGGCGTGCGGGGTGCACCGCGGCCACGTGGGCCATGAAGCGCGCACCCAGGGCGTCGGTGGCGTTGCCGACGGCTCGTGCCTCGTCCTGTCCCAGCATCGAGATGTCGTCGGAGGTCAGGCCGACGGCGTGACGGGCGCTGACACCAGCCTTCAACCGTGAGAGCTGTGCCCTGTTGCGGGCCCATGAGATGGAACCGCCTTTTGCGTAGTGGCAGTCGATCCCCTCGGCGGTGGTGACGCGCCCGATGTCGTCGACCTGCCAGGGTTCGACGGCTATGTCCACGGTTCCGGTCCGTTCGGCGTCGCAGTCGATTGCGTGACGGTCGATGGCGTCCATCAGGGCATCCAGGTTCTCGTCGCCGAGCCTCAGGAGGGTGTCGATCTCGTCGGGCCAGTGGGCCAGCCCGTTGGCGAGGCCGTGGGTGAGAGAGGCTTCACAGAAGCCGCCGTTGCGGCCGCTGGCGCCGAAGGCGGCCGTTTCCGCCTCGATGACCGTGATCCGGCGGCCGGGGTCTGCCTCGGCGGCGATGAGCGCTGTCCACAGGCCGGTGAATCCGGCACCGACGACGAGGTCGGCTGTCGTCCGGCCGTTGAGCGTGTCGGCCGGCTGGGGAGGGTCGGTTCGGTCCAGCCAGAAGACGGCGCTGCGTGTGTCTGTCAGCGACCGGGAGGCAGCGCCGTGTGCCTGATGGTCGGTTCCTTCCATCGGCCGCCCTTTGGCAACGGAATTAGTTGGTATATGGTCATCAATCGACTGGATCAGTTGTCATTGTGTCGCATAGTCTGCTGAATCAGTAGCCCGGATTTCGACCGAGGGTACAACCCGACAGGTTGACGAACGGGTGTCAGGTCGGAGTGGTCAGGGGGAGAGCGGTCTTGGTAGGGAGCGACACGAGTGTTGCCGTCGGGCTTCAGGGCGTAGTCAAACGCTTCGGGGATGTCGTCGCAGTCGACAACCTTGACCTCGACATCCACGACGGTGAGTTCTTCTCCCTGCTCGGACCGTCAGGGTGTGGCAAGACGACAACGCTCCGGATGATCGCCGGGCTGGAACTCCCGACAGCCGGGTCCGTGCAGATCCACGGCGAGGAAATGGGCATCCGTCCGCCCAACAAACGCCCCGTCAACACCGTGTTCCAGAACTACGCCCTGAGGACACGGGTGACTTCGAGATCAAGTTCACGGATGCGCTCTCGAGGGCGCGTTCCTGATTCCATCCCGTTCGGTGGTCCCGGGTGTCGGCCGAGAGGCCGACACCCGGGACCGCTTCAGGGCCGTACACCGACAACCATCCGTAGCGAAGTGAGGTCACAGCAGTGACAGCAACCGTCAGCGAACACATCCGCCTTGCTGAGTTGGCCGAGCGCCACCTCTGGGGGCACTTCAGTGTCCTGAAGAACACGATCGACGGCACGCGTGTCATCGAGCGTGGCGACGGCTGCTACGTCTGGGATGCAGAGGGCAACCGCTACCTGGATGGCCTGGCCGGCCTGTTCGTGAGCCAGCTGGGCCACGGCCGACCCGAGTTGGCAAGGGCGGCCGGTGAGCAGGCAGCCACGCTCGGCTACTTCCCGATCTGGACCTACGGGCACCCCTCCGCAATCGAACTCTCTGCGAAGCTGGCCGAGCTGGCACCGGGCGACCTGAACCGGGTGTTCTTCACAACCGGTGGGTCAGAGGCGGTTGAATCGGCATGGAAGCTGGCGCGCCAGTACTTCAAGCTGAATGGCCAACCCGACCGCATCAAGGTCATCAGCCGCAACCTCGCCTACCACGGCACGACCATGGGGGCGCTGTCCATCACGGGCCTGGACTCGATCAAGGAGGTGTTCGAGCCGCTCGTCCCGGGGGCAGTGAAGGTTCCAGAGACGAACCACTACAGGTGTTCGACCTGCCAGGACGATCCGCACTGCACCCTGCATGCGGCAGACGCCATCGAAGAGGCGATCCTGAGGGAGGGCCCCGAGAGCGTGGCAGCCGTGTTCCTGGAACCCGTCCAGAACGCCGGCGGCTGCTTCACTCCACCACCCGGCTACTGGCCCAGGGTGCGCGAGATCTGCGACAGGTACGGGGTGCTGCTGGTGTCAGACGAGGTGATCTGTGCCTTCGGCCGGATCGGACACATGTTCGGGTGTGAGCGCTACGGCTACCAGCCCGACATGATCACCACGGCCAAGGGGCTCACCTCCGGCTACTCGCCACTCGGCGCCATGCTGGTGGGCGACAAGATCGCCGAGCCCTTTGTGGGGACGGGCGAGGCGTTTCTCCACGGCATCACCTTCGCCGGACACCCTGTCAGCTGTGCCGTGGCCCTGGCCAACCTGAAGGTCTTCGAGGACGAGGACATCATCGGCCATGTTCAGGGCAATGAGGCCGCATTCCGTGCCGCACTCGACGACCTCGCCGATCTGCCAATCGTCGGCGACATTCGTGGTGCCGGCTACTTCTACGGAATCGAGCTCGTCAAGAACCGCGACGGGCGGGTGTCGTTCAGCGCCGAGGAACGTGAACACCTTCTTCGGGGCTTCCTCTCGAACCGGTTGCTTGAACTGGGCCTCATCTGTCGCGCGGACGACAGGGGAGAGCCGGTGATTCAGCTTTCACCGCCCCTGATCGCGGGCCCTGAACAGTTCGACGAGATCAACGACAAGCTCCGCCAGGCACTGACCGGTGCCATGGCCGAAATGGGGGTATGACCGGCTATGCCATCTGACCGCAGCGAGGTGTTCCAACTTGATGATGTCGACAAGGCCATCATCCGCGAACTCCAGGTGGACGGTCGTATCCCGTTCGCGCAGCTGTCACCGAAGGTGGGGCTTTCCCAGGCTGCCGTGAGGCAACGGGTGAAGCGCCTCACCGAGAGGGGCGTGATGCAGGTGGTGGCTGTGACGGACCCACTCAGCCTGGGGCTCTCAACCCAGGCAATGGTCGGCATTGCCGTTACCGGGGATGTGCGGGCGACCGCAGCAGCCGTGGCAGCACTGGACGAATCGGAGTACGTGCTCATTACCGCTGGCCGTTTTGACATCCTCGCCGAGGTGATCTGCACCGACAACGACGCGCTGCTAGAGCTCGTAAACGACCGGATCAGGTCCCTTGAGGGTGTCGCCTCAACCGAGGTGTTCTCGATTCTGAAGATGGAGAAACTGGTCTTCTCCTGGGGCACGGGCTGACCGACCCCGGGGCGTCAACGCAGGGCGTCGGCCATGGCATCGATGATGCGGCCGATCTCATCGTCGGTGATGACGAGTGGCGGACAGATTGCCAGGCAGGTGCCCATTGGCCTCACGATGACCCCGGCTTCGAGTATCTCGTCGCGGGCCGGCACGGCATCGCGGCCCAGTTCAGCTGCGTAGATGGCTCCCATGCCGCGCCACGACTCGACAAGGCCGTCACCCTCGAGGGCCGCCAGCCCGGCCTGCAGACGCGCACCGATGCGGTCGACGCGGTCCACCAGCCCCTCGGCCTCCATCAGCTCGATGTTGGCAATGCCCGCGGCACAGGATGCGTGGTGGCCCGAGTAGGTGTAACCGGTGCGGAGCAGGAAGCCGGGTTCCTCGAGCTCGCTGCACAAGTCCCTCGAGACGATCACACCTGAGAGTGGCTGGTAGCCCGAGGTGACGCCCTTGGCGAAGGTCATCAGGTCGGGGGTGACTCCAAAGGTCTGGGCGCCGAACCAGTTGCCGGTGCGACCGAATCCGCAGATCACCTCATCGAAGATGAGGAGCGCTCCGTGGTCGTCGCAGAGACGACGCAGCCCCTCGAGGTAGCCGTCGACAGGTGGGTACACCCCGCCGGCGCCCTGGACCGGTTCGGTCAGCACAGCGGCGATGCGCTCTCCGTGTTCTGCAAACACCGTGGCCGCCGCCTCGAGGTCATCGTGGGGAACCTCGATGAAGTGGGGGATGAGGTCGCCCCAACCCTCACGGTTCAGGGCGATGCCCTGGGCCGACGTACCGCCGAAGTTGGTGCCGTGGTAGCCGTTGGTCCGCTTCACGATCACCTGACGGCCCTCGTGGCCGCGACGCTGTTGAACCAGCCTTGCGATCTTCAGGGCGGTGTCGACCGCCTCGGAGCCTGAACAGCCGAGGAACACACGCCCATCGGGGTGAGGTGAGCGCTCCACGATCATCTCGGCAACCTGTGCTGCTGGCCCGTTGCTGAACGGAGCGAAGGTGTTGTAGGCCTCGATCTGGCGCATCTGGGCGGTGACGGCGTCAATGATCTCGGTGCGGCCGTGGCCCACCTGGCAGAGCCAGAGGTTGGCTATTCCGTCCACATAGTCCCTGCCATCGGGGTCGAAGACGAGCGAGCCTTCGCCCCTCACGATGTTGAGGTAGTCGTCCTCGGGCCTGCCAGGTGGTGAAAACGGGTGCAGCAGTGCGTTGGTCATCGAAAGAGCCCCCTGATCGTGCCAAATGGTACGCCGGGTCTGACCGGCTTGTGGTCCTCGGGCCTGGTCAGCACCGCCCCCACCACGAGGAGGAGGGCCATGACAGTGGCGGCGGTGATCCAGACGGTCGTGTCGCTGGTGGCGCTGTAGACGGCGGCGAATGCCAGCGATGCCACGGCACCGGTTGCCACCTCGACCGCTGTCATCAGACCCTGTGCTGCGGCCTGGCGTTCCTCGGGCACGGCAGCGGATGCCAGCATCGGTGTTGATGGAAAGCCGAAGCCCTCGGCCACCGAGGTTGCCGAGGTCAGGACTATCAGGGCCCAGGCACCCGGGACGATGCCGTAGAACGCGACCATGATCGTCATGATGCCGAGTGTTCCCACAGCCCAGCGACGTGCTCCGAATCGCTGGGCCAGCACACCTCCGACGGGTGAGAAGATTGGAAGTGGCAGAGCGGCAGCGGTCAGCGCGAACCCGATGAGTGCCTGAGAGGCACCCCTGTGGTCCAACTCGAGCACCCAGACCGACTCGAACGCCCCGATGAGGACGAAGTAGGCGGAGCCGATGCAGAGTGCTCCGATCAGGCGCCTGACCCGCAACAGGCCCGTCATTCCGAGGCGTTCGGTGTCCTTTGTGGCGGTGTCCGGTTGAGCCCGAAACGCTGCGGGAAGCAGCAGCAGGAGGAACACAGCCGACACCCAGAACCATGCGCGGAAGCCACCGATGGCGGTCACGGCCACGGCTGCGAGGGGGGCCGCGACGAACCCGCCCACGTCGAAGGCTCCCAGCCGGCCCAGGTTGCGTCCCAGGTTGTCTGGGTCGGCCACGATCACGGTCCGTCGTGCAGCCGGGCTGCCGGCGCCCAGGGCGAATCCGAACGCTGCACGGCCGATCACGTAGTGCCACAGCTGGTCACCGAGTGCCAGCACCACCAGAGCGCCGGCACCGATTACCAGAGCCCACTTCAGGAGTTGTGGTGACCTGCCCCTGTCGGCCAGCGGCGCCATCACGAGGCTGGCAACAAAGGCCGTGGCGAATCCCGTGGCGATGGCTATACCGATGCCGAAGTCTGAGAATCCCAGTTCGTGCTTCAACTCGGCCAGCAGAGCGACGACCCCTCCAAGGCCTGCAGACATCCCGAAGACGATCAGGTAGTAGGGAGCCAGGTTCGGTCCCTCCAGCGTCCCGCCGGTCTGCATCGGCGCAGTCTGACATAGGGATGTGCCTTCGGTAGTACCGAATACAGGAGCCCTGTGGGAGGATCCAGGCACCGATGCTGGAGTTCACACAGGAACAGGATGCGTTTCGTGGTGTGGTCCGCGAGTTCGCCGAGGCCGAGATAGCGCCCCATGCCGAGGTATGGGACCGGGACCATGTCTTCCCGACCGAAACCGTGCTGGCAATGGGCGATCTGGGCCTCTTCGGCCTGATGTTCGGATCTGAGTGGGGTGGCGCCGATGCCGGCCTCACCACCCAGTGCATCGCCATCGAGGAGGTAGGTCGGGTCGACCAGTCGATGGGCATCACCCTCGAGGCAGGTGTGTCGCTGGGCGCCAGGCCGGTCGCCGAGTACGGCACCGACGAGCAGAAGGCGCAGTGGCTTCCCGACCTGGTGGCTGGTCGCCGCCTGGCTGCCTTCGGGCTCACCGAGCCGGGGGGCGGCTCAGACGCCGGGGCTACCGCCAGCCGGGCCGTGATGGACGGAGGCGAATGGGTCATCGACGGGGCCAAGGCGTTCATCACCAACTCCGGCACCGACATCACGAGCCTTGTCACCGTCACCGCCAGGACCGAACAGGGCGTCTCGGCAATCGTCATTCCCGCTGGCACACCGGGCCTGACGGTCGAGCCCGCCTACAGAAAGATGGGTTGGCATGCCTCGGACACACACGGCCTGGTCCTGGAGGACTGCCGTGTGCCGGCAGAGAACCTGCTGGGTGAACCTGGCCGGGGCTTCGCACAGTTCCTCTCCACCCTCGACGACGGGCGTGTGGCAATTGCAGCCCTTGCAGTGGGCCTCATCGCCGGATGCCTCGACGAGTGTGTGCGCTATGCCAACGATAGAACCGCGTTCGGCCGACCCATCGGCTCCTACCAGGCGATCGCCTTCAAGTGCGCCGACATGGCGACCTCGCTGGAGACGTCCCGACTTGCCACCTACCACGCAGCCGGACTCCGCGATGCGGGCAGGCCCTACAAGAGGGAGGCAGCCATCGCCAAGTTGCACGCCACCGAGGCAGCCGTTGCAGCAGCCCGTGAGGCGACCCAGGTGTTCGGTGGGTACGGCTTCATCGACGAGACCCCCGTCGCCCGTTTCTACCGTGACGCCAAGATCCTCGAGATCGGTGAGGGAACCAGCGAGATCCAACGACTCGTCATCAGCCGTGACCTGGGGTTGGGGGAGCCCCGGTAGGGTCGGCCCTCGGAACTGGAACCGACCAGGAGTAGGCGATGCCCGCAGCCAACAGCATGAAGGCCTTCAACTTCCAGGCCTGGATCGACGAACACCGCGACCTGCTAAAGCCACCTGTCAACAACAAGCTCATCTGGACCGATGGTGACCTCATGGCATTCATCGTCGGTGGGCCCAACGTGCGCACCGACTACCACGACGATCCTGTCGACGAGTTCTTCTACCAGATTGAGGGCGACATGATCCTGCGGGTCATGGAGGAGCCGGGTAGCCCGCCGGTCGACATCCCCATCAGGGAGGGCGAGGTGTTCTTCCTGCCGGCGCACACCCGGCATTCTCCGCAGCGCCCGGAGGCCGGAAGCATCGGCCTGGTCATAGAGCCGGCACGGCCGCCGGGTGCGCCGGACGGCTTCGACTGGTACTGCCCCAACTGCTACCAGCTCGTCTACCGGGCCGAGGTGCTGCTGAAGTCCATCGTCACCGACCTGCCGCCGCTGTTCACCGCGTTCTACGGAGACGAGGAGAAGCGCACCTGCGGATCCTGCGGACACCTGCACCCGTCGCGGGACGGCTAGTGGACGCTGACATCCCTTGGCACGACATTTCCGAGGTCGCCAGTGCCTGAGCAGTACGACACCACCCCTGCCTGCGCTGAGCGTCTCGATGCCGAGGACCCGCTGGCGCACATGCGCGACGAGTTCGTCATGCCGGTGGGCCCCAACGGAGAAGCCGAGGTCTACCTGGTCGGCAACTCGCTCGGGCTGCAACCTCGGGCAGTGCGTACATACATTGAGGCCGAGCTCGACAAGTGGGGCAGGCTGGGGGTGAAGGGCCACACAGAGGCAGACCGGGAGCCGACCTTCCCGTGGGAGTCCTACGAGGAGTCCCTCAACCACCAGATGGCTGCGGTCGTGGGAGCAGAACCCGAAGAGGTCGTGGTCATGAACGGCCTGACCGTGAACCTCCACCTGCTCATGACCACCTTCTACCGCCCCACGCAGGAACGCTTCAAGGTGCTCATCGAGGAGCACGCCTTCCCGTCAGACCACTTCGCTGCGGCTTCCCAGGTACGCCATCACGGCAGGTCGGCCGAAGAGGCCCTGGTTACCGTTTCGCCCCGTCCCGGCGAGGACCTGCTCAACGCCGAGGACCTCATGGCGGCAATTGCCGAACAGGGCGATGAACTGGCCCTCGTCCTGTTGCCGGGGGTGCACTACTACACGGGCCAGGTGCTTCCGCTGGCAGACCTGGCGGACGCGGCACACCGGGTCGGTGCCATGGTCGGCTTTGACCTCGCCCACGCCGTCGGGAACATACCCCTGGGCCTTCACGACAGCGGAGCCGACTTCGCCGCCTGGTGTACCTACAAGTACCTCAACTCCGGTCCGGGCGCCACCGCCGGATGTTTCGTCAACCAACGCCACCTCGAACGGACCGACCTCAACCGGTTCGAGGGCTGGTGGGGGACCGACAAGGCCACCCGATTTCAGATGGACACGGTGTTCAACCCGATTCCGACGGTCGAGGCATGGCAACTCTCCAACCCTCCGGTCTTCTCCATGGCACCCATCAGGGCCTCGCTTGAGGTGTTTGAAAGAGCCGGCGGGATGGGTCCGCTGCGGGAGAAGAGCGAGAAGCAGATCGCCTACCTCGACCACCTCCTGGACGAGGTCCTGGCAGGTCGGGTCGAGTCGATAACCCCAAGGCCCCTCACAGAGCGGGGATGCCAGTTCTCGCTGCGGGTAACTGCGGACGGCTACGCGGGACGCGGTGTGTTCGATGCCCTGGAGGCGACAGGTGTCGCCTGCGACTGGCGGCATCCCGACGTCATCAGGATTGCGCCCGTTCCCCTCTACAACTCCTTTGCCGACATTCACCGGTTCGTCCAGGTCCTCGACGGGATCCTGTCATGACCGATCACGTGACCATCGTGGGGGCCGGGCCTGCCGGGTCGATGCTCTCCATTCTGCTGGCCCGCCAGGGCCTGTCGGTGACCATGTACGAGAGCCGCCCGGACATGCGCACCACCGACATCGGGGCTGGACGCTCCATCAACCTGGCGCTCGCCACCCGGGGCATCGAGGCGCTCAGGGAGGTCGGTGTGATGTCCGAGGTCCAGGAGATCCTGATCCCCATGATGGGGCGGCTGATCCACGACGACGGCGGCACCTCGATGCAGCCGTACGGCAGCCGTCCCCACGAGTACATCAGCTCGGTCTCACGTACAGCGCTCACCAGCATCCTGCTGGATGCCGCAGAGGCCACCGGGCAGGTGGAGATCAACTTCGACATGCGCTGTCGCGGGGTCGACTTTGAGGCCAACACCCTCCAGTTCACCGACTCCACCTCGGGTGAGGCGAGCCGTGTCCCGTTCACCACGGTCTTCGGCACCGACGGGTCGGCATCGGCGGTGCGCGACGCCCTGCTCGAGGTCAACGGCGGCAGCGTTGACATCGAACCCCTGGTGCACGGCTACAAGGAACTGACCATGCCGGCGGGTTCCGACGGCAGGTTCCAGATCGAAAAGGAGGCCCTGCACATCTGGCCCCGGCGGGACTTCATGCTCATCGCCCTTCCCGACCTTGAGGGAACGTTCACGGTCACGCTGTTCCTGGCCAACGAGGGACCCACCGACAGCTTCGAGTACCTGGCATCGGGTGGCGATGTTCTCGGCTTCTTCGAGGAGCACTTTGCCGACTTTGCTCCCCTTGTGCCCGACCTGGCCGACCAGTTCACCACCCACCCCCATGGCCGCCTCGCAACGGTTCGAACCACAGGTTGGGCGCATGGCGACCGGGCGGTGATCCTGGGTGACGCCTCACACGGGGTGGTGCCCTTCCACGGTCAGGGGATGAACGCGGCCTTCGAGTCATGCATCGTGCTTGACACCTGCATGCGTGACCACCCGGGCGACTGGGCCACGGCGTTCGCAGAGTTCGAACAGGGCCGCAAGCCCGACACCGACGCCATAGCCGACATGGCTGTCGCCAACTACGTGGAGATGAGCTCAAGCGTGGTTGACGAGCGCTACCAGCTCAAGCGTGCCGTGGCCCTGGAGCTGGACCGCCTGTGGCCCGAGCAGTTCACACCCCGGTACGCAATGGTCATGTTCAACACCATTCCCTATGCCGAGGTGCAACGACGGGCCGCCCTGCAGGGAGAGGTCCTCGAGCGGTTGACGGTGGGCCTGATCGATATCGGTGAGGTCGACTGGCAGGCGGCGGAGAGAATGGTGTCAGAACTCGACTTCAACCAGGCCTCAGACACTGGAGCATGACGATGGACCTCACCTACGGCCGCTACCTCAAGGTCGACGAACTGCTGGACCTCCAGGAGTGCCGCTCCGACGGACCTGAACACGACGAAATGCTGTTCATCGTCATCCACCAGGTCTACGAGCTCTGGTTCAAGGAGGTTCTCCACGAGGCCGACATGTTGGTCGCCAACATCGAGGCAGGTCGGCTGGACAGCGGAGCCCACCAGCTCAAGCGCATCCTGAAGATCCTCAAGACCCTTGTCGCTCAACTGGATGTTCTCGAGACGATGACGCCGCTTGAGTTCCAGTCCTTCCGCAGCTTCCTCGAGAGTGCCAGCGGGTTCCAGTCGGCGCAGTTCCGGGAGTTGGAGTACGCCCTCGGCATCAAGGACCCACAGCACCTCGGGTACTTCGCCGAGGGTTCAAGGGAGCGGCTCCGCCTTGAGGAGCGCTACAACTCACCGAGTATCTGGTCCACCTTTCTCGTGTATCTCAGTACAGCAGGGTTTGCCATCCCTGCCGACATCCTTGAGCGTGACGTCACCGCACCCACGGTTGCGTCGTCTGGCGTGCAGGCTGTGCTGTCTGACATCTACAGGACCAGTCCGGACCTCACGGAAATGTGTGAGTCGCTGACCGACCTGGACGAGGGCCTCCAGGAGTGGCGTTACCGGCACGTCAAGATGGTGCAGCGCACCATCGGTGCCAAGATCGGTTCCGGTGGGTCGCTGGGTGTCGAGTACCTCCAGTCCACGCTGTTCAACCCGGCGTTCCCCGACCTCTGGGAGATCCGTACCGGGTTCTAGGCTGCCGCAGCCGAACGAGTTGCACCCGGGGAGCCGTAGTGAGCCACGACCACCACAGGCACGACCACGACAAGGGCTTCATGGCCAACGTCCACTGGCTGTTGAAGGTCCACAAGTTCTGGCAGGCCGACACCAACCGGGCAATTGTCGACATGGTCGATCCGCAGCCGGGTGAGAGCCTGCTCGACATTGGTGCCGGCATGGGCCCGGCCACGGTGCTGGCTGCGGCCCGGGGTGCGTCGGTGGTTGCGGTGGACCCATCAGGCCTGATGAGGTCGATCTGCGGGGTGAGGCGCCTGTTCCAGCGTGCCCGTGGCCGCATAACCGTCGAGTCCGGTACAGCTGAGAACCTCCCCGTTGCCGGCGGTTCCATGGATGCCCTCTGGACGGTCAATTCGGTGCACCACTGGGTGGACCTGGACCTGGCCTTCGCCGAGCTGGCAAGGGTGCTCGCTCCGGGCGGAAGGCTCGTGTTGATGGACGAGGACTTCACCCATCCCGACCATCCGATGCACGAGACCCACCACGGTCACGAGGATGAGATGACCGCGGTCCACGTCGAGGCCATCGCTGCATCCCTTGGCGATCTTGGACTCGACGCGACCGGCCAGAAGACCGTTGCGGCTGGTGTCCCCGTCAAGTTGATCCGGGCGACAAAGCCCATCTGACCGGGGGTCCTGTCAGGTGGTGACCGGGTCTATGGGGGTGATCCGACCGAGGGCGGCCTCGATGTCGGAGGCGCCGTCCAGGCAGAGGTCCTCCCTGTAGCGGTCCGCAATCACCTGCACCCCCTGTGGGATTCCGTCGGCCACGCCGACCGGAACCGCACAGGCCGGGATTCCCAGGAGGTTCACCGGGGTTACGCAGCGCATGACGTCGAGCATCAGGTCCATTCCACCCTCGGCCACATCGGCGTCGTGTGCGAACGGTGGCTGGGTCCACACCGGTGCAATGAGTACCGGATTCTCGGCGAAGAACCCGGCCCATGCCGCCCCCAGGCGGTGGTACTCGGTGTGGATCAGGATGGCCGGCACCTCGTCGGGTGGGTAGCGTTCGATCAGCTCGTTGAGCAGCCCCAGGGCCTCGTCGCTCATTATCTCGGCCGCTGCTGCGACGGTTGCCGGCATGTCGCAGCTCAGCATCCGTGCCCAGACCTCCTGGCACTGCTCTATCTCGGGCGGGGCCGCTTCGACGATCTCCCAGCCGGCCGCCTCGAGGGCTCGCGCCGCCCTGTCGACACCGTCGGCCACAGCCGGGTGGATCGGACCACCGGGAACCTCGGTGAGGACTGAGGCCCTCCTCGCAACAGGTGGACCGTCGAACGGCACGGTCACCGACTTCGGGTCGCGCGGGTGGCGGCCTGCCATGGCCTCTACACCCAGCTTCAGGTCTGCCACATGGCGGGCCATCGGCCCCTCGACGCTCATCAGCTGGAACGCCAGCGTCGGCGTGTCGGCCGGCGGCATGGTTCCCGCGCTCGGGAAGCGTCCGAACGAGGTCTTGAGCGAGGTGATCCCACAGCAGTAGGCCGGGTTGCGGAGCGAACCGCCAAGGTCGTTTCCGAGCCCGAACGGCGACATTCCGGTCGCGATCGATGAGGCCTCTCCTCCGCTGGACCCACCGGCGGTCAGGTCAGGTGCCCAGGGGTTGCGGGTGAGGCCGTGAAGCGGGTTGTTGGTGGTGATACGGAGGCCCATTTCGGGAAGGTTTGTTCGGGCCAGGGGGATGGCACCGGCAGCCTTCATGCGCTCCACCACCGGTGAGTCGACGGGTGGCACGGCCTCGGCCATGGCCGGTACACCGTTCGTGGTTGGTGAGCAGGTGCAGTCCAGGTTCTCCTTGATGGTGATGGGTACACCGTGGAACGGCCCCAGGGGGTCACCGGCAGCAACAGCCGCATCGGCTGCGTCGGCGCCGGCCCTGGCACCGTCAGCCAGGACGCGAACCACGGCGTTGAGGTCGCCGTTCACCTCGTCGATGCGTTCCAGGTGGGCTTCGAGCACCTCCCGGCTGGAGGCTTCGCCCCCGGCGATCATCGTCGCCAATTCATTTGCCGCCCGTGTCCACAGTTCGTCGCTCACGGTGGCAACCTATGTGACGAGGTGAGGCGGTTACAAAGGGGGCGGCATGGGACGTGTGACGGCAAACGGCATCGAACTCGAGTACGAGGTGTTCGGCGATGAGGCCGATCCGACGCTGCTCCTGATCATGGGCCTGGGTGCCCAGATGACCACCTGGCCTGTGGAGTTCTGTAGGGAGCTGGCTGGCCGGGGCCACCAGGTGATCCGCTTCGACAACCGTGACATCGGCCTGTCCAGCCACATGGACCACCTTGGTGAAGCGGACTCCATGGCCGCTCTCGGTGCAGCGATGGCCGGTGAGGCCGTCGACGCGGCCTACACGCTCGCTGACATGGCTGCCGACTCGGTCGGGCTGTTGGATGCCCTTGGCCACAACTCGGCCCACATCGTCGGAGCCTCGATGGGTGGCATGATCGCCCAGAGGCTGGTGATCAACCATCCCGAGCGTGCTCTGTCGCTGACGTCGATCTTCTCGACACCCCGCTTCATTCCGGCTGATCCCGAGGTGGTGGCCGTGTTCAACTGGCCCGATCCCGGAACCCTGGAGGGTCGTATCCAGGCCGGAGTTGACGGCGCACGCATGATGTCGGGTGGCGGCTTCCCGTTCGACGAGGACCTCGTCCGCCGGTATGTGGCGGCCAACATCGACCGGTCATGGCACCCTGAGGGACAGGCGCGCCAGATGTTCGCCATCGTGGCCGATGGTGACCGCACCGAGGAGCTGCGCTCGGTTGACCTTCCGACCCTCGTTGTGCACGGCACCCATGATCCCCTCGTCGTGCCACAGGGTGGTCAGGAAACTGCCGATGCCATTGTGGGAGCCGAGTTGGTATGGATCGACGGGCTGGGCCACGAACTTCCGCCGGGCGCCTGGCCGACGATCCTGGATGGGATCAGCGGGCTGGTGGCAGAAGCCGAGAGGGCGGGCGCACCCGCCTGATCAACTCAGCACCAGGCCCTAGGGACCGGTCGCGATGTCGACTGTGAGGGTTGCCGTGTAGCTGGTTGCTGACGAACCGGCCGGGGGCGGGATTCCTGCCAGAGGCGAAGGTCGACGGCGGTCAGGGCCGAATGTCACGGACGGTTCCCACGGCGTGGAAGGGCGCCGTCCCCGTACTCAGGGCTGGATGACTATGAGGCGTTCCTCGGTCATCTCGCGCACGGTGTAGGCGGGGCCCTCACGGGTGTTGCCCGAGTCGCGGATGCCTCCGTACGGCATGTGGTCGGCCCTCCAGGTTGGGACCTCGTTGACGAGCACGCCGGCAAAGTCGAGCACCTCGGCCGCCCGAAGCGCCTTGGCGATGTCGTTGGTGAACACGGCTGCATGAAGTCCGTAGATTGTGTCGTTGGCACGGGCCAGGGCGTCCTCGTAGTCCGTGTAGGTGGCGATGCCGACGACGGGTCCGAACACCTCGGCACAGCTCACCTTCATGTCCGGGGTGATGCCCGACAGGACTGTTGGCGAAAGGATGCCGTCTTCGCCGACCGTTCCGCCGCATTCCACGACGGCGCCNGCATCGACGGCTTCGTCGACCCAGGCGGCCACGCGTTCCGTTGAGTCACCGTTGATGAGGGCGGACACCTCGGTGGATGGATCTGCCGGGTCCCCCACGACGAGNGATTTGGTCTCGGCTACCAGCGCCTCGGTGAACTCGGCCNCTATGTCCTCGTGCACGTAGATCCGCTGCGTCGATATGCACACCTGGCCGGTGAAGCCGAAGGCTGCACCCTTGATCCTGGCAGCGGTGGAGGCCACATCGGAATCCGGTTCGATGATCACCGGTGAGTTGTTGCCGAGTTCGAGGGAAACCCGCTTGCGTGGGGCATTGGCCCGGATCTGCCACCCAACAGTGGCCGAACCGGTGAAGGTGATCATGGCCACGTCCGGGTGTTCGGCCAGGTGGGCAGCTGTGGGTCCGTAGCAGGGAACCACGTTCAACCAACCCGGGGACAGCCCACACTCGTCCAGCAGCAACTCGCCGAGCCGAATGGCGCTGAGAGGGGTCTTGTCGGCTGGCTTCAGGACGACCGGGCAACCAGCCGCGATGGCCGGGGCGACCTTGTGGCAGACCAGGTTCAGCGGGAAGTTGAACGGCGTGATGGCAGCTACGACGCCGATCGGGACCCGCTTTACCCAGCCGGTCTTGCCGACACCGGCAGAGCTGGCGTCCATGGTGACCAGTTCGCCGGTCATGGTCCGTGCCACTGCTGCGGCGAAACGCACTGTGTCAACAGCTCGTGCAGCTTCGCCGCGGGCTATCGCAATGGGCTTTGCGGACTCGGCTGAAATCGTCTGGGCCATCTCCTCGTGGTGGTCGGTGAGGCTGGCGGCCAGGCGGTCGAGGATTGATGCCCTCTCATGCGTGGGAATCACCCCGGCAGCCAGGGTGGCCCGGGCAGCCGCCACGGCTGAATCAAGGTGGTCGGGCGTGGCCTCGGCGACCGTGCCGAGGAGGCGGTCGTCGTAGGGTGACCGGACCTCGATCATCGTGTCGGCGTCAACGCGTTCGCCGCCGATGATCATCAGGTGGTGGGAAGACATGTGTGCACCTCGCCGTGTGGTCTCTGGATCGCAGGATGGTGAGCGGCAATCTACATGCCGACGGTTTCGCTGGTTGCTCAGAACCCGGCCACCTCGGCGAGGAACCAGTCGACCAGGTCGGCTGTTCGGCCACGTGCGGCATCGGCCCTCTCAACGGTCTCGGCCAGCATCGCCTGTGGGCTGACTCCGTTTGCGGCCAGCTCCTCGGTTCCGTGGTCGAGCCAGTCGCTGATCAGCCGTGGGGTGATCTCGGGGTGGAACTGGGTGCCGAGGCTGTGCCCTATACGGAAGGCCTGGGGGCCGAAGTCGTTTCGGGCCANCTCGACGGCACCTTCTGGAACTGTGAACACGTCGAAGTGCCACTGGAACCACGGGCCGGGCAGGAGGGGGGAGCCGTTGGTGGGTTCAATCTGGCACCAGCCGAACTCAGGTCGCTCTACCCGGGTGACCGAACCGTCGAGCGCCCGGGAGAGGACCTGCCCTCCGAAGCACATACCCAGAATCGGTGTGCCGGCGTCGTGGGCAGCCCGCACCATGTCGACCTCACGGTGGATCCACGATCCGATCGGATCCGGGTCGGCCAGGGACCACGGTGACCCGGTGACCACCAGGGCGTCGAACTCGGTGGCGTCCGGAAACGGCTTGTGCGAAACGGGATCGTCGGGATCCTCGAGCACGAGGAAGACCTCGAGTTCGAAGCCACGCTCCTCAAGGTGGTCACCGACACTCTCGGCCGGTCCGTGTTCGTCGTGTTCGATGACAAGGGCGCGCACCCCCGGACTGTACCGCTGTCAAACCGCCGAGAGCCGTGTCAGCAGGGCCCGCTGGCTACTGTTCANACATGGCGACCGGCCCCGATGACCTGGGCGAGTACCCGCCACCGACCGAGGCACCCTTTGCACCGCGTGGGGGCAACCTGGTGAGGCCACTNGTGGACGGCGCCGTTGCCTTCGACCTGATCGCAGAGGCGGTGGAGGCCGCCGTGTCATCGGTCTGGGTCTGTGTCGCCTTCATCGAGACGTCTGCCACGTTCCCCGGAGGGCGCGGGACCTTCCTCGACCTCATGGATGGCGCTGCCGGGCGCGGGGTCGACGTGCGGGTTCTGTTCTGGCACCCCGAAGGGGAGGCGGCCCGGGCTGACGACACCCTCCCCGGCGACGAGGAGTCGTCCATCCTTCTGGACAGACGCAGCACGACCTGGCAGGCCCGCTGGGATGCCGTCGGCATGCGCTGCCAGCACCAGAAGGCCTGGCTGATCGACGCCGGCACCCCTGACGAGGTCGCGTTTGTCGGTGGTATCAACATTGGTGCCGGGTCGATGGCCGGTCGGGACCACGATGAGCCGGACCGCCACGGCAGGTACGCCAACATCCACGACGTGCACTGCATGGTCAGGGGTCCCGCAGCCACCGACGTGCACGACAACTTCGTGATGCGCTGGAACGGCGCCTCGGAACGTGACCGGGAGCACGGAGCGTGGCCCACGGGTCGCACAGGCGACCTGGGTGCACCTGCCGGCCGAACCGCATCGGCCGGCGGCACGACCGCCCAGATAGCGCGAAGCGTCCTGCCCGGCCTCTATCCGGAACTACCCGATGGCGAGAACAGCGTGCGTGCGCAGTACCTGGCGGCTATCGCCGCGGCTCGGGAGTACATCTACATAGAGGACCAGATCCTGCTCAGCCGCGTGGTCCTGGTGGCGCTCGGGGAGGCACTGGAGAGAGGGGTCGTGGTCGTTGCGCTGGTGCCAGGCGACCCAATGCCCGAACTGGCCAGATATCGGGCATTTCCGGGTATAGCCGCCGGCTATGACGCACTTGCCGCACTCGCCGGGCATGCCGGGTTCTGCCTGGCTGCACCGGCTGCCCGCAGGTCGTGGGGTTACGAGGAGATCTACGTGCACTCCAAGACGATGGTCGTTGACGACCGTTGGGCGACCATCGGTTCGGCAAACCTCATCTTCACCTCCTTCCAGGGCGACACCGAGATGAACGTGTCGTTCTGGGACTCCGAGGTGGCCCGGGCCTTCAGGGTGCGTCAGGTCGACGAACAGGGTGGGTTCCAGTCAGCGGCGATGGGTGGGCGCGAGGCCGTCGGGCGCCTCGCCGCGGTTGCCGGGGAGAATGCGGACCGACGTGCCGGGGGCGAGGACCTTGCCGGGTTCGCCTGTCGGATCGACCCGACCAGATGGGCAGCCTGACAGCCCCATCCCCAATGGAAGCCCGGGTATGCCCTGCGCCTGTCACATGGGGTGCGTACCCTCCGGGCTATGGAACTAGTGACCCTCGCAGCCGTCCTCGTCGCCGCAGTCGCTGTCATATGGGCCGTACGCCGCGACAAC
The DNA here is from genome assembly GCA_002687745.1 of Acidimicrobiaceae bacterium. Lineage (GTDB taxonomy): Bacteria > Actinomycetota > Acidimicrobiia > Acidimicrobiales > MedAcidi-G1 > UBA3125. Next base: position 67,756 of record NZBE01000009.1, read on the forward strand.
TCCGCACCGACCGCTGAGCCGACCCTCGACGGGGCAGCGCTGGCCCAACTGATCGGTGCCGAGGTCAAGGCACAGATGGGCGATGCGGCCACCTCCGCCCTACAGGCCAACAACGAGCAGTTCCTCACCCTCGC
>NZBE01000010.1 GCA_002687745.1 Acidimicrobiaceae bacterium
GACTGAACCGGCGTAGCGGCTCGTGGAATGGATCGACACCGCCCCGCCTTCCGCCGCCGACCACGCACCAGCAGGTGAACCAGGCACCCACGTCAACAGCGAGGTGAACAGCAGGAAGGCAGTTAGAACGCGAAGTGCCCTACTGCGCCTAGCGGTGGTGGCGCAGCGGTGACCTGCATGTGAAGAAGAGCGCACGGAAGGGGTGGGTGCCGTTTCCAGTTCGGACAGCGAAGTCGTCTCGACTGTGATGGTCCGTTCCGGTAGTGCAGATGCTTGGATTGTTCGCTGTTGTTCCATTCGAAATACCTGTGTTTGCAGCTCCGAGTTTCTGTACGAACCCTGCATTTAGGGCGCACAGGGGCAAATCCCCTGGTTTTGGGCTGTTTAGGGCCNNCTAGNGGCCTTCNTGTGTCCCCTTGTCCCCTTGTTGAGTGTTCTTTGTCTTGCCNGAGCGTCTCCGACTACTCGGCCTCACCGCCTGCATTCAGTTGGTTCAGGCCGTGTCGTACGACTGTCTCGGCGGCNCTGGTGGTCTTCTCTTTGAATTCAGCGTCTGTGAGAAGNCCGGCAGCCCACTGGTACATGAGGCCTTGGAACTGTGTCAGCGTCNCNTCGGCGAGGTCGTCTTCGAAACTGGGGTACTTGCCGCCATCCTCGTGGACAGCCCGTACGGAGGAGAACATGTTCTTGATGACGGTCCTTGTTCCGGCCATCACNGCGTCAGCTCCTCTTCCCTGCGACGCCGAGATGAAGAGCACCTGCCGGTTCACAGCAGAGTCCTCCAGGAGAATGTCTGCTGCAGCTTCTGAANCCCTGATCTCCCAGTCCGCTTCAGNGGGGTCCACTGCCCTAACGGCTTCCTGCAGGGCGGTCTGGCACAGGTCGGACAGCTCGAAGAAGATCAGCCTGATTGCCGGGTAGTACTGGAAGACCGTCTGACGCGACAGGCCGGATTCCTCGGCGATGTCAATGGCCCGGATCTCAAGAGCGGAACCCTTCCTCAGAAGTACCCTGGCGGCATCGAGGAGGATGGCCTTTGACTCTGCACGTTGCCCGACAGCNCGATCCCGACGGGCTTCTCCCCGACCGTCAGCGACCATTTCTATTCCTGCACACCCTGTCCCCAAGTCCATAGACACTATGTTCCACCACACACGTGACGTTACAAACGTAACCTTACATATGTCGATTCCAATTGCAAGGGGAAAGGGGTCAAACTTCGAAAGAATTGTGCCTTCAGCTGGGCAGGTCAGTTGGTGTAGAGCTCGATGTCAAAGGCGTTGTAGTAATCGACCATGTGGTCACTAGCGACCCCTGTCAGGGTGGCTTGGTAGACAACCTCTAGGACGTAGTCCGTACCTGGAGCTAGGGCCCGTACAAGTGGTACACAGCGGCCCTTACGCATATTCAAGTACATGACAACGACGACGACTCCCGCGCAAGAGCAATCTCCTGCCTCGACGAGAAGTTGGCCGAATGGCCCCACGGCAAGCGTTCACTCGTCTCCACAGGCGAAACCGTTGACTTGGCCCTGGACCTGCGCAACATTCTGGGCGAAGGGGCTGATACCAATGGCTGACACCGCCTCGTCCCGGAACACCAGCCTCGCACCTACCAGCGACAAGATAGCAATCCTGGGAGTCACGTCTCTACTCACCCTGGGCGCACTGGGACGGCACCCCGGTTTCGCACGGTGACTACCCCGCCCAGCAGAAACCCGTGTTTTCAACGATCTGAAAACCACCGCGCGCTCGTCTAGAACAGGCGCGCCGCGGTTGGGAGCTCGAGTCCCTTCAAGCGCGCTAAGTGGCTGCCTTCAGACGGATCGGCAATCGCTGGCGTCGGGTGACGCTTCATAGACCAGTCACGGCCCCTCCCGAACTTAGGCCGGGAGGGGGATGCCGGATTCGATCTGTGCCCCCTTGGGCCGGCCCCGGTTGACAGGTCTTGCGCCACCGTTGACTTCGACGCCAACTAGCTGATCGTTGCGATCCCGGGATTCACCCGCTGACGAACCGATCAATCACCGGCTCAATTGTCGCAGCCACAAGGTCCTTGTACTTGCCCACAACTTCTCTTACGCCCTTTGGAACATCGAACATCCACATTCCCGATGCGATGAGGAACACTGCCAGAACGCCACGAAGGAGGTACCTGGCTACTAGACCCAACATGGTCAGGCTTATCATCACCGTTACCAACAACTCTGTTGAAGACAATCCGTTGAGGTTCTGTGCCTGCTCCAACAGAGGCTGTTCCATTGAGCCAGCGTACCCAGCAGGCCAGCGCTGAGGCCGCGCAGCACCTCTGCATGTTCTGTCGTCGGCACCCTCGATGAACCAGTAGTCACCGAACCGACAGGTAGGGCGACCGTCGCCATCTGGTGCCGTAAGAACCCCAACAACTACCCCTCGCCACCACTGTGACCTGGTAGTAAAGGCACCATGACCACCGGCTTACCTCCACAGGTTGACACCTCCCTGGTCGACTTCGCCGTGTCGATTGCCCGCGAGGCCGGTGACCTGACCCTCGGACTCTTCGGCAACCCCGACCTGAACGTTGACGGCAAGGACGACGGAAGCCCCGTGACGGTTGCGGATCGACGTGCCGAACGGCTGCTGCGAGAACGAATCTCAGAGGCACACCCCGACGACTCGATAGTCGGCGAAGAAGAACTCGACAAGGTCGGCGGCTCCGGTCGCACCTGGATCCTCGACCCCATCGACGGAACCGTCTCATTCGTCCAGGGGGTACCCCTGTTCGGCAACCTCGTCGCCCTCGAGGACGAACACGGTCCTGCCGTGGGTGTCATCAACATTCCGGCGCTCGGCGAGTGCGTCTGGGCCGGACGGGGGCTCGGCTGTTTCCTCAACGGCACTCCCACCCGGGTCGGCGGCCATGCGAACCTGGCCGGAGCCTGCATCGTCACAAGCGGGGTCGACTACTGGGGATCGGCCACCCGTCTGGACCCACTGGTGACAGCCGGTTCCATTATCCGAACCTGGGGGGACTCGTACGGCTACCTGCTCGTGGCTACCGGCCGCGCCGACGCCATGGTCGACCCCATCGTCAACCGATGGGATGTGGCGCCAATGCTGACCATCCTGCCCGAGGCCGGTGGGGTGTTCACCGACATGGCAGGCGACGTCACCGCCGACGGAGGCGACGCCATTGCCACCAACCCCGCCCTGCACGGCGAACTCCTGGCGGCAATAGGCCGCTCACCGGGCAGATAGACGCTCAGCCTCCCGCACCGTCACCCTCGAATACCTCGGCTGGCAGGCCCCTGTCAGCCAACTCACCGAGAAACCCGACCGGTTCAACGGCCTCAGCCAGCCCAGCCATGCCGACAACGGTCACCCTGCCGTCGAGGACCCACTCAATGGCGGTGGCCGCAACCGCCGCTGCACCAACAGCTGGCCGCTCTGCAGCCCCGAGTACCAGGGTCTCCCGGGCGGTCCCCCGCCGGCCCCTCAACTCGACCCTCACCGCGCCGGTACCGCCCTCGGCATGGGTCGGNGTCAGCATCGGCATCGGCGCCGTAAGCCTGTCACGGCGGGTCGCCGCCATCCGGGAGGTGATCCGGCCGACCGCTGGAAACGCATGGTGGAGCAGCACCGGGTCAGCCAACGCAGCCCTGTAGCAGTCACGCGGACCGACCGGTTCGGGGAACCAACACAGTTCCCTACCCGATCCACCCGGCCGCCTGGTCCAGGAGTCGTCACGCCAGTCATGCGAGGAACGGCTCAGAGCCCGGTGATGGACCAGAGCGCACGCCGGTCCACCGGCACCCACCTTGTAGACGTGGATCTCGTCGACCTCATCGAACCATNACATTCCGTGGGCAACGAGAANACAGGTCAGGCCCGGTGCAAAACCGGCACCCACGAGAACCGGGATGCCGGCATCGCGCGCCGTCGGGTCGAGCTTCAAGATCGCGACCGTCTCAGCCAGACNGTCACAGACGAGCACGGCCGGTAGGCCTGCTGAGATCGCCTGCTCGACTGCCGACANCTGTGTCCCCCGGGGACTGGCCACCACCACTGCGTCCGCATCTATCGTTGCCGGGAAGGGGTGGTGTTCGATCACGACGCGGTCACCGATCGACCCTGCGGACCGGGCCAGCCTCTCTGACGACACGTCACGCAGAAGTACCTGGTCGACACTGTCCGCGGCAAGCAACTGTCGTGCAACCCTGGAACCNACGGCGCCGGCACCCAGAACCGCCACCCTCATCAGCGCAGGCCCGGCCCGGTAAGCCTCCGCCACCCACCGAACTGCATCGGAGCGGCAACCCTTCCCCGAAGGCGCAGGGCCGTGACCACCGCAGCGGCCACCGAGACCGCAGCGGCCGCCTGCCTGACGACCCTCACAATGGCCCTCATGTACGCCCTACCTCCCCAGATCGACAAGCCAACCCGACAGGTCCATCGAGCAGGACAATGGTGTCCCTCGACGGGGTTGACGTGGGGCTAGCTGGAATCGAACCAGCGACCTCACCCTTATCAGGGGTGCGCTCTAACCGACTGAGCTATAGCCCCGTGGACCGGAAACGGTATCGCCGGGCCCTGACCGCTGACTACCCGCCGGGTGGTCTGTCAGGCTGACCCCTTCCGGGGTCGTAGGTCGACGGTGTCGCCTCGTCGACCTCGTGGTCGCCGCTCCGGAGCCGTCGCTGTCGAACGGCCGTCTCCTCTTCGATCATCGTGAAGCGGACTCCGCCAACCAGATCGCTGATCAGGTTGAAGAGGACCACCATGACAACGGTTACACCCGTACCACCGATGACCAGGACGAGGCCACCGAGGGTGAACACACGCAGTATCTGACCGGAGTCGAACTCAAAGGTCTCAAGGGTGAACAGTTCCTCGACGAAGTTCTCGATCTTGGCAATCGTGCCGGCATCCTCTGCGGCACCCCAGAGCATCCGGGTGGAGATGACGACGAGGCCCCAGACGCAGAAGTAGAACACCAGCGTGACCTTGAGCACCGACCAGGGTTCGATGTGTCTCAAGAGACGGCGAACACGGCGCACCCGGTAGCCGCCACGCCCCACGCCGGTCGCAGGCGACCCGGCTGTGACACGCGGTAGGCGAGGCCCGGTCTTCGGTCGCATCCCGAACCTGGCCTGTCCCCCGCCCGAAGGGAAGCGGCCCGCCCTGATGCGACCCTTCAGGAACTGCCCACCAGAACGGCCTTCCGGTTGAACGGCCGCTTCCGGGGTGTCTGTTCCCCTGGCGGAGGCGACCCGGGCCAGCAGGTCGGCTGACGACTGTGGAGGCGGGGTGTGTGGCGACAGGCCGGCAGGCTCACCCTCGCGATCCACGTCATCGGTCCTCTGGTCGTTCACGGCACAGAAGTCTACGGCTCGGCTGAGCGGACACAGGGTTCGCCCCGGTTGCACAACACGGCAACAGCCCTAGCGGTAGCCCGTGCACGGCCCACGCTGACCACCACCCTCACCTCGCCACCGGCGTGTTCAAAGGACTCGAGTCGGGCTCCGTTTGCCGAGGCGAACTCCCTGGCCACGGTGCGTCCGTCGCCACGTTCGGTGACGGCAGCCAGTGCCGCCGCATCCGCCGCGGACCTCGCCCGCGCACGGTCAACGGCGACCACACCCAACTCGGCGACCAGCAGGGCCATGGCTGCGCCAAGCGCCACCATCACCAGAACCAGGGGCAGAATCTGTCCGAGATCGCCTGTTGGGCGTCGACGTCGCACGGCTGTCCTCCATCTGGGTGCTACACGCGCACACCGGACCCGGTGACACGGCGCACACGATCCGGATGCTGTCGGGGGAAGCCGTTACCGGATGCCTGCCGGGGGCGGCACGATCGGAGTGTTCAGTCGGGGTCTTGGTCCTGGGAGGGAACCGGTGACACGGCAGCCACCTCGTTGCCCTCGCCGGGGGACATGACCGCTACACCGGTTGCATCACGCCCCTGAACGGAAATGTCGGCAACCGGCATTCTTATGATCATGCCGGCGGTCGTGATGGCAAACACGTCGTCGGCTTCGTCGACCACGAGCGCGCCGGCCACATGGCCACGGTCGTCGGTTGTCCTGATTCCCCTCACACCCAGCCCGCCACGACCCTTGCGGGCGAACTCCCCGATGTCTGTCCGCTTGCCGTAGCCCTCGGTCGTGAGGTGGAACACCGATGCACCGGGCCTGACGACGGCACACGACACCAGCTCGTCGTCGCCGCGGAACCCCATTCCCTTGACGCCGGCCGCGCTTCGGCCCATTGCCCGGACATCGCCCTCACCGATGCGCAGCGTCTGACCGGACCGCGACACCAACAACAGGTCGTCGTCGCCGCTGGTGGGCACAACTGCCACCAACTCGTCACCATCGTTGAGCTTCACGGCTATGAGCCCGGCCTTGAGTGACGAGTCGTAGGCGGTGAACAGGGTCTTCTTGACACGCCCCGACCTGGTGGCGAAGAACAGATAGCGGTGGGTCTCGTAGTCGCGGGTGTCGATAACCGCATGGACGCGCTCATCGGGCTGGAGGGGCAGAAGGTTCACTATGGACGTACCCCTTGCGGTCCGGCCGGCCATGGGGACCTCATGGGCCTTGAGGCGGTAGACCCTGCCCCGGGTGGAGAAGAACAGAAGGTAGGCGTGCGCCGTCGTGTGGATGATGTGCGAGACGGCGTCCTCCTCCTTCAGACGGGCCCCGGTGACGCCCTTGCCGCCGCGGCCCTGGGTGCGGAACTCGGTGACCGACATCGTCTTGACATAACCCGAGGAACTCATGGCGAACACCATTTCCTCGTCGTCGATCAGGTCCTCGATGTCGAGCTCGCCGGGATCGTGGACGATCTGACTACGACGTGGCTCGGCGTACCTGTCACGTACCTCGACGAGCTCATCCTTGATGACGCCATAGAGCCGACCCTGATCGACCAGCACCTCTTCGAGGTCGGCAATTACGACAGCCAGGTCGCGGAGCCGGTCCTCGAGGCTTGACCGACCCAGCCTGGTCAGACGGACAAGTTGCATGTCGAGGATGTGGTTGGCCTGGACCTCTGTGAATCCGAAGGCCTCACCCATGAGGCCCTCGCGGGCAGCAGAACGGTCGGCTGAGCCGCGGATCAGGGCAATGACCTCATCAATCGACTCCAGGGCCTTGATGAGGCCCTCGGTGATGTGGGCCTCGGCGCGGGCCTTTTCGAGCCGGTACAGCGACCGGCGGCGCACGACCTCGACCTGGTGGTCTATGTAGGCCTGAAGCATCTCGCGCAGGTTCAGGGTTCGTGGAATGCCGTCGACGAGAGCCACCGAGTTCACCGAGAAGGTGGTCTGAAGAGGGGTTCGCTTGAACAGGTTGTTGAGCGTCACGAGCGCTGCTGCATCACGCTTCAGCCTTATGACGATCCGTGTCCGGCCCTGTGCGGACTCGTCGTTGATGTCGGCTATTCCGTCGATTTCGCGTGCATCGACCAGGTCACGGATCTTGGACATGATCTGGTTGGGGCTGGCCTGATAGGGCAGTTCGCTGATCACTATCTGGGTTGAACGGGGTCCCTCTTCGATTTCGGTGCAGGCTCGCATACGGATGGTTCCGCGGCCGGTCCGATAGGCATCTCGGGCGCCGGTGCGTCCCAGGATCAGGGCACCGGTGGGAAAGTCGGGGGCCGGGAGAAACTCCATCAGGTCATCGGGCGTCGACTCGGGGTTGTCGATGAGACAGACCGTGGCGTCGATCACCTCGGCCAGGTTGTGGGATGGAATGTTGGTGGCCATTCCGACGGCGATGCCCTGGCTTCCGTTTACGAGGAGGTTTGGGAACCTGGCCGGCATCACGGTCGGCTCGGTGAACTCGCCCGAGTAGTTCTCGGTGAAGTCGACGGTGTCCTCGTCGATTCCGTCGAGGATCGAGAGTGCTATCGGCTTGAGCCGACACTCGGTGTAACGGGCGGCCGCCGGCGAGTCGTCGGGCGAGTACCCGAAGTTTCCCTTGGGGTGTACCAGAAGGTGGCGGACGCTGAAATCCTGACCCATCCGGACGAGGGCGTCGTAGATGGCCTGATCACCGTGTGGGTGGTACTTGCCCATGACCTCACCGGTGACACGGGCACACTTCATGGTGGGGCGGTCGGGCCTGGCTCCGAGGTCGTACATGCCCCAGAGAATCCGTCGGTGGACCGGCTTGAGACCGTCGCGGGCATCGGGCAACGCCCTCGCCACGATCACCGACATGGCATAGTCGAGAAAGGACCTCTCCATCTCCTCCTGGATCTCGATGGGCTGNATCGAACCGACGATTGTGTCGCCGTCGGTGGAGGTGGCCGTCATGTCGGCCTCTTCAGGTGTCGCGTCGTCCATCAGATGTCCAGGAACCGCACATCGCGTGCGTTCGTCTGGATGAACTTCTTTCTGCTCTCGACGTCTTCGCCCATCAGTATCGAGAACGCCTCGTCGGCAATTGACCCCATCTCGACGGAAACCTGCAGAAGGCTCCGACTGGAGATCTCCATCGTCGTCTCACGAAGTTCGTCGAAGTCCATCTCGCCGAGCCCCTTGAGACGTTGGAACTCACGCTTGTGGCCGGGGTTGTCAGCGAGGAACGCTGTCTTGGCGTGGTCGTCCTTGAGGTAGGTCTTCTCCCTGCCTACGACCGTCGAGAACAGCGGCGGCTGGGCAATGAACACGTGGCCGTCATCAACAAGGGGCCTCATCTGCCTGAAGAAGAACGTGAGCAGCAGGGTACGGATATGGCTGCCGTCGACATCAGCGTCGCACAACAGGATGATCTTGTGGTAGCGGATCTTCTCGAGGTCGAAGTCGTCTCCGAAACCGGCCCCAATCGCCTGGATGAGCGTCTGGATCTCGGTGTTCTTGAGCATCCGGTCTGGACGGGCCCGCTCGACGTTGAGGATCTTGCCCCGGATGGGCAGGATCGCCATGGTGCGGGGATCGCGGGCCTGGACGGCCGAACCGCCGGCTGAGTCTCCCTCGACGATGAACAGCTCTGACTCGCGTGGGTCACGCGACGAGCAGTCCTTGAGCTTGTCGGGCATGCCGGCACCGTCGAGGGCCGACTTTCGCCTTGCTGACTGCCGGGCCTCCTGAGCCGCAATCCGGGCCCGCTGGGCGCTGATGGCCTTCTGGGCGATGCGCTTTGCCTCGGATGGGTTCTCCTCGAGCCAGTCGGAAAGCTTGTCGTTGGTGGCCTTTTGAACCAGGGAGCGAATGTCGACGTTGCCCAGCTTGGACTTCGTCTGGCCCTCAAACTGGGGGTCGGGAAGACGGACGCTGATGATGGCCGTAAGGCCCTCGCGGATGTCCTCGCCCTTGAGGTTGTCCTCGTTGTCCTTCAGGAGGCCACGGTTCCTGGCATATCGGTTGAGGACCCCTGTGAGGGCGCTGCGGAAGCCCTCTTCGTGCATGCCTCCCTCGATGGTGTTGATTCCGTTGGCGAACGAATGGAGGCCGTCGGTGTTGAAGCCTGTGTTCCACTGGAACGCCAACTCGACCTCGTTTTTATCCTCGTGCTGGTCGAGGTACCCGACCAGTGAGAACAGCGACTCCTTTGAGGCGTTCAGGTGCTCGACGAAGTCCCTGATGCCGCCCTCGTAGCAGAAGGTGGTCGGCTCGACCCGGCCAACCTGGGTGGATCGTTCGTCGCTGAGGGTTATCTCGAGACCACTGTTCAGGAACGCCATCATCTGGAGGCGCTCGAGGAGCGTCTGGAGCCTGAAGTTGACATCGTCAAAAACCGTTGGATCGGGCCAGAAGCGAACCGTGGTTCCAGTGTGGCCCTCTGGTGACAGACCGGTGTCGGTCAGGTGGGTGCTGAGGTTCCCGCCGTCTGTGAAGTCCATGTAGTGGCGACGGCCGTCGCGGTCGATGTCAACCTCGAGGCGGCTGGACAGGGCGTTCACAACCGAGATTCCGACGCCGTGGAGACCACCCGAGACCTTGTAGCCATCGCCCCCGAACTTGCCCCCTGCATGGAGGACCGTGAGGACGACCTCGGCTGCGGTGAGATCGGGATACTGGTGGTGCTGGTCGACCGGGATGCCCCGACCGTCGTCGGCCACCTGGCATCCGCCGTTGGGCAGGAGGGTCACGACTATGCGTGAACAGTGGCCTGCCATTGCCTCGTCGACGGCGTTGTCGACGACCTCCCAGACGAGGTGGTGCAGGCCGGTTGGTCCGGTGGATCCGATGTACATGCCGGGGCGCTTGCGGACGGCCTCGAGACCCTCGAGGACGGTTATGTCGGCAGCGCTGTAGGTGGCCTCTGTGCTTGTCATAGGGCACCTTCCGGGCGCGTCTCTAAGAGGGAGGGAAGCAGCACCTGCTCGCACCTGCAGGGACCACAAAACAGCAGGTCAGATGACCTTATCACGACCTGACCATCCTACCACCACCGGGGCCCTGACCGGTGCCAGGAGGATGGATTGGCCAGGTGTCCGAAGGGTTCCGTCAGAGACCCGGTCGACGTGCCACCGTTGCCTTCACAGACGTGACCCGGCCCGGACCCACGAGGTTGTTGATCCGGTCGAGCAACTGCGCCTCGAGCCACGCAACCTGGCTTGCCCAGGCCGGGTCGTCGACCCTCACGATCAGCTCCCGGCCGCGGACAGCGACGGCCACCACACCCTTGGCCAACTCAGGGCCGACGATCTCCGGCCAACTATCCACGATTGCGGTAGAGGCATCTATCTCGGGTGCTCCGAGGCCTGCCATCAACTGCTCAAGGCCCTTCCGGATCGGAACCGGCCCCGAATCGGTGCTCATACCGGCATCACCACCCCACCCTCGACCCTTATCCGGCGATCAGATGTCACCCCGGCAGGAAGGTCACCAGCGGTGGTCACAACGGTCTGGCTCCGGGGCAGCAGTTCGATGAGGGCTGCCGCCCTGTCGGGATCGAGTTCCGAGAAGACATCATCCAGCAGGATCACCGGATCGCTGCCGGTGTGGGAGGTGACGACCCTGTGGCCTGCCAACCTGAGTGCAACCGCCAACGACCGCTGCTCACCCTGNGAGGAATGGCTGCGGGCCGAAAGGCCGTCGATCGACAGGCCAACCTCGTCGCGGTGCGGACCAACTGTGGTGGTACCCCGCCTCAGGTCGTCAGGGCGTGCCCTGGACAGGGACTCTGCCAGACCCTCCGCTTCCCAGGCATACTCGTAGGCCATCTTCAACTCGGATCTGCCGTTACTCAACGACCTCACCAACTCGCCGGCTACGGGAGCAAGGCCCTCCAACAGATCGATACGCCTGGCAACCAGGTCACCGCCGACCGCACACAGCTTTGAATCCCAGACATCGAGCGTTGTCGATACCTCTGGAGTGTTTTGGCCACCCGCCTGGCGCAGGAGGCTGTTTCTCTGGCGCAGGATCCTGTCGAGATCTGACCGGAGGCCATGACTGGACGGTGCAACATCGACCAGGAGGTCATCGAGATACCTCCGCCTCTCTGCCGGTCCGCCCTTCACGAGCACCAGGTCGTCGGGCCCGAAGATCGTCGCCCGCACGTGTCCGACAAAGTCACCCTTGCGCGAAACCCTGTTGTGGTTCACCTGGAGCCGGTTGCGGCCCCCGGCAACCAGCTCTGCCTCAAGAAGGGTCGTCCGTCCAGCGTCTTCGACCTCGGCCCGAATGACCGCACGGTCAACGCCGAACCGAACCATGGAATCGACTCCAGCCCCACGAAACGATGACCCCCGCGACAACCATGCGACNGCCTCGACCAGGTTGGTCTTACCCTGTCCGTTGGCTCCGACGATCGCAGTGACACCGTCCGACAGGTCCAACTCAGCCGCTGTGTAGTTGCGAAAGTCCTTTAGCCAGAGCCTTCGAACCAGCATCGGTTCAAGCCAGCCAGGATCGTCTCAGGAGACACGGACCGGCATCAGGAGATACAGGAATCCCTCGACGTCAACGCTGCGGATCACCGCCGGCTTGAGAGCATCGATCGTCTCGAGCCTGACCTCGTCTCCGGGACTCACTTCGAGGCCGTCGAGCAGGTAACCGGGGTTGAATGCAACGGTCAGTTCCTTGTCCTTGCCTTCATAGGTGGAGTCCAGTGTCTCGTGGGCCTGACCCACATCCTGTGTGATGGCTATCAACTCAAGGCCCTCTGAACTCATCGAAAGGCGCACAGGTGTTGCATCTCTTGCCAGAAGGCCGACACGGCGCACAGCGTCTATCAACGCAACCCTGCCTACGACCAGCGTGTTCGGGTGGTCTGATGGAATGAGCCCCCTGTAGTTGGGGAACTCCCCTTCGATCAGGCGGGTCACGATGGTCACATCGTCCACTACGAATGAGGCTTCGCGGTCGGCGAGCCTGATGGTGAGCTCTTCGGCATCACCCAGAAGGCGTCCTGTCACCTCGAGGGCGCGGGAAGGAACCAGCACCGTCTGATCGCGTCCCAGCACCGAGGTGCCGGGAAGGTCACGCACAGCCAGGCGGTATGAGTCGGTAGCCACGAAACGTAGGCCGTCGTCTTCGGCAGCCAGCAGGACGCCTGTGAGGATCGGGCGGGAGTCATCGCCACTTGCCGCCTTGACCACCTGCTCGAGTGCGGCTGAAACACTTTCGGCATCAAGGGTGACGGCATCTCCGTCGGGTTCCTCAAACCTGGGGAACTCGTCGGCCGACATGACCCGAAGGTTGAAGTCGGAGCGACCTGCCACTACACGGGCACCGTCGTCGTCGACGGTCATGGTTACCTGGCCACTGTCGAACGACCTTACGATGTCGGCGGCGAGCTTGGCAGGAAGAACAACAACCCCGTCCTCTTGACCACCTACCTTTGAATCGACCCTGATGGTCAGGTCAAGATCACTTCCGACCACTGCCAGGTTGTCGCCGACCAGATGCAGGTGGAGACCGGACATGACAGGTGGTGCACTGCCGCGGTTGCTGATTGCGCGACCAGCTGTCGAGAACGCACGATCCAGGACATCACGTTCACAACGGAACTTCACAGGCTTGTTACCTCTGGTTCGATGGTGATCTGATCAGGTAATTGATGCAATAGGGGTTGTGGATTGTGGATTATTACCCATCTCTGCTGATGAGGAGTGCAATGGTTGTCCACTGATGATCCACCGTGATCCCCAGTCTGCGGATTGATCCTCTGTGCACTGTGGGTGAACGGTTCATGATCCACAGATGGTCCGCAGGTCGGTCCCCTCGGTGCCATGGCTCTCAGTCGCCGTTCTTGATTGCCGATACCAGTGCTGTTACCTGGTCGTAGATCTCGCGTCGTTCCGACATGAGCTTTCCGATCTTGTCCACGGCGTGGATGACGGTGGTGTGGTCCCTACCGCCGAATTCACGACCGATTGCCGGGTAACTGAGATCGGTGAGTTCTCTGAAGGCATACATGGCCACCTGTCTGGCGGTGACGAGGGGACGTCGACGGCTTGCCCCGATCAACTCATCGTGACTGAAACCGTACATTGTCGATGTCTTGGAGAGGATCAGGTCGGGGGTGATGGGCTGGGGGAGGTTGTTGGTGATGAGGTCTCCCAGAACCGTCAACGCCATGTCACGTGTGCACGGCACGTTGTTGAGGCTGGAGAACGCCGCAACACGCGTGAGGGCACCTTCGAGTTCACGGATGTTCGTGGTGACGTTCTCTGCGATGAAGAGGAGGATCTCGTCCGGGACCTTGACGTTTCCGGCTGTGAAGGAGGCCTTCTTGTGGAGGATCGCCAACCTGGTCTCGATGTCCGGGGGCTGGATGTGGGTGACCAGACCCATCTTGAACCTGCTCCGGAGGCGATCCTCGAGGGTTGGAATCGAGTCGGGTGAGCGGTCGCTGGTGAGAACGATCTGCCCACCTGCCTGCTGAATCGAGTTGAAGGTGTGGAAGAACTCCTCCTGGAGACCCTCCTTGCCCTCCATGAACTGGATGTCGTCGACCAGGAGGACGTCGATGTTCCTGTAGTGCTGTTTGAACTCGGGAAGGGTCTTGTTGCGAATTGCCTCGACGAAACGGTTCATGAAGGTCTCGCTGGACACGTACCTGACCTGGTAGTTCGGGTAGTGGTCCTCTACATACGTGGAGACGGCCTGAAGGAGGTGCGTCTTTCCGAGCCCGGCTCCGCCGTAGATGAAGAGCGGGTTGTAGGAGCGGCCGGGTGTTTCAGATACCGCCTGGGCGGCTGCGTGGGCGAAGCGGTTGGAGGTTCCGATGACGAAGTCATCGAACGTGTTGCGGTTCCGGCCAGGTGAGGTTGTTGACAGAGGAGCCGGGTCGGTTACCGGGGTGGTGGTGTCGAGTTGCAGGTCAACCGNCTCGGTTGCACCGGTGTCTCTGATCGGCGTTTCGAGAGGGGTGAACTCGTCTGTGGTGTCCCTGTAGGCCTCAGGTTGGCTGTCGTCAACCCGGATCAGGAGGTTCAGCTGGTCGTCACCGGCTTCGGCGACTGCATCGTGGACGAGGTGGCTGTAGCGTCCCTCGATCCTCTGCTTCACCACGGTGCTCGGCACGGCCAGCACCAGGGTGTCGTCCTCGATGGAAACCGGAATGGCTGAGCTGAACGTCATCTGCCAGACGACGTCGGAGACGTTGGTACGAATGGCGGCAGCACACGCCTCCCACAGTTGTGCCGCATCTTCCTGGGCAGTCTGTACTGTGTCCATCTAGGCAATTTGTCCTCATGTGTTGTCCACAGGTGTGGATCCACCTGTGGATTTCGGGTATGGCTCGTGGCTGTCAACCTGGCGGGTGTCGAAGCCTCCTCTGGTGGGCGGGGCAACGTAGCACTAGAGAGGGGCTCTCGCACAACTGCCAATCGCGCGAACTGGACTCCCTGTTCAGACTATGTATTTGGCATGCAGCCGGGACTTGCCGGCGCGTGCCGAGATCGACCCGATGCCGCAGTTCCCATGGGCCCTGCCCCTGTGGACAATGTGGATAACTCCTGGCAGGGGCTGCTGAGGGCCCGGGTTCTGGAGGTGCTGGTTGGCGCGCGCCCGGGGTGCCCCCTAGCCTCATTGGAACGACGCTGTCACCGATCCTCACCTGACCGGCCAGTTGTCGCTACCGACTGTAGGAGTCGGTCCACAACAGATCTGTTTCCGTGTCCGGCTTGTTCGGCTCGCGGTCAGGAACCCAATCGACAGCACCCGGGCGCTCCCCTTCCTGATGACGCCCACGGTGCGATCAGGAGACACACAATGAAGCGCACATACCAGCCAAACGTCCGCAAGCGGGCCCGTAAGCACGGCTTTCGCAGGCGCATGCGCACCAGGGCAGGCCGGGCCATTGTGAATTCCCGGCGCCAGAGGGGCCGATCCCGACTGTCGGCTTGATCCGTCGACTCCGACACCGAGACGATTTTCTGGCCCTTCGTCGTGATGGTCGCACAGTTCGTCGCGGACCCCTTGAGGTCAGGTTCAGGCCATTTGACGGTGACGAACGCAGATCCCATGGTGATGAGCCCAGGGTGGCGTATGCGATCAGCCGTACCGTCGGGGGTGCCGTTGTTCGCAACCGCATTCGTCGCCGGCTCCGAGTTCTCATGACAGACCTGTCAGATCGTGTCGACGGGCCTATGGGCGGTGATTTTCTCATCCGTGTCCTGCCGGCTGCGGCATCGTGTGATCATGCGGCGCTGGGACGCCATCTGGCTGCAGCGATCGGCGAGTTCTGCTCCGAGGAGATCAGATGACAGCCGCCGTTGAGCCTGAAGACGCTGGTCAGGGCCTTGTATCTGGTTTTCTCTGCAGCCTTGTCCGCGTGTACCAGCGTCTTACCGATGGCCGTCCAACGCCATGCCGGTACCTGCCTACCTGTTCCAACTACTCCCTCGATGCGATTGAGCAGCACGGTGCTGTGAGGGGTCTGTTGCTCACGGTTCGACGCCTTTCGCGTTGTCACCCGTGGGGCGGACACGGCTGGGATCCAGCTCCGGGTGCCGACGTCGTTGACTCCACAGATCGGGGGTCCTGGCGATGTTCGACCTGATTGCAACGGTCCTGGCCTGGTTCTACGACCTGGTGCCGTCGTTTGCCTTCTCGATCGTTCTCCTGACCCTCGTTGTGATGGTTGTGGTGACCCCGCTGACCCTCAAGGGCACACGGTCGATGATCAAGATGCAGCACCTCCAGCCTGAGATGAAGAAGATCCAGACCCGGTACAAGGGCGACCGGGAGAAGATGAACAAGGAGCTGATGGCCTTCTACCAGGCCAACGGCATCAACCCCATGGGTGGCTGCCTGCCGTTGTTCGTGCAGGCACCGGTGTTCATCGTCCTCTACAACGTGCTGCGTGGTCTGACACGACGCCTGTCCGACATCGGTGAGAACGCCGGTTGGATCGTTGGCCGACTGTCCTCTGACCTGCCACTTTCGGATGCACCGAGCGACCCGCAGGTCTTCTTTCCAGACTACGTGGCGGTCGACTCGAAGTTGTTTGTGGATCTCAGCCAGCAGACCGAGATGGTGTCGTGGGGTGTCGACCTCTCGAGGTCGGCCGGTGAGGCGCTGTCGGCGGGGATCGTCTCGGCACTCCCCTACTTTCTCCTGATCCTCCTGGTATTCGGCAGTTCCTGGATCCAGCAGAAGCAGATTCGCGGTAGGAACAAGGACTCACCGGTAAACCCGCAGCAGCAGATGATCATGAAGGTGATGCCGTTCTTCCTGCCGGTCATCTCCTACAGCCTCGACGCGGCGTTGGTCCTCTACTTCGTAATATCGAACCTCTACCGCATCGGGCAGCAGTCCTACATCACACGGAGCCTCTACGGGCCGCACAGCCATGCGCCGGCGGTGGTCCTGCCCGAGCCTGTAGACGAGTCCCCTGAGAAGCCGAAGAACAAGAGCAAAGGTCGTGGCACGGGGGGCGGTAAGTCCTCAGGCAGTGTGAACAAGCCGGGTGGCAGGGCATCTGACCGGGGCGGGCAGATCGGTATCGGAACCTCGTCGACGGCGCGGCGGGCCCGCACAAGGGCCGGAGAAAACAAGAACCAGTCTCATTCAGCACCAGACACTGAGGACTCCCCCGGAAAAGGCGGGTTGTTCGGCCGTGGGAAGGCGAAGGATGCGCCTGCTGACAAGGGAAACTCCGGCAGGGCCGGGAAGAAGACGACAGATAGGACCAAGAGGCCACAGGCCGGTCGTTCCGGGGGTGGACGTACCACACCGCCTGGAACACATGGAGCCCGTAAGGCCAGGAAGAAGCGGAGGAAGTAGACAGTGGAATGGATCGAGACAACCGGCACCACGCTGGATGAGGCCAAGGAAAGGGCCCTGGATCGCCTCGGGGTCCCTGAGGACGAACTNGAGTACGAGGTGCTCGAGGAAGCCACCAGCCGGATGATGGGCCTGAAGAAGACCNATGCCCGGATGCGTGCCAGGGTTCGCCCTGCCAGCCCCCGCTCGAAGACCGAACGCCGGGACCGCAACAGGCGTGGTGACAGGTCACGGGGTCGTGACAAACGTTCCGGGAACGGAAAGGGCAGGTCAGGGGCCAGAAAGGATGCCTCGGAGAGCAATGCCGGAAATGACGGAGACAAGGGCGGCAGGGCTGACGAGAACCGTGACAGCGGCGGGTCCGGACGCCGCCGCGGCGGAAGGTCCGGTGGGCGACCGACAGAAAAGAGCACGACAGGTGGATCAGGTGGGGACAGGGGTGGCAAACTCCCGTCCACAGAGAAGGTCACGGCCGGCAATGGCCGTGGAAACCGTGAGGAGAAGTCAGACGTGGAAAAGATGGACCTGGCGACACAGGCCGAGATCACAGAGGGCTTCCTCCAGGGACTTCTCGACAAGATGGGCCTCGATGCCCGGGTTGCGAGCACGATCGACGAGGACCGCCTGACGGTTGAGGCCCACGGCCTGAACCTGGGGCTCGCCATAGGTCAGGGCGGTGACACCGTTCGTGCGATAACCGAACTGTCCCGTACGATCATCCAGCGAAAGTCCCAGGGATCCGCCGCCGGCTCACTGATCGTTGACGTCGGAGGCTACCGGGAGCGGCGCAGGTCCTTTCTCGAGGACTTTGCCCGCACACAGGCCGAGGCCGTTCTCGAAGATGGCCAGGCGCGTGCCCTTGAGCCCATGGCGGCAGCCGACCGCAAGGTTATCCACGACGCTGTGGGAGAGATCGACGGCGTCTGCACGGCCTCGGAGGGAAGCAACACAGCCCGCAGGGTGGTGATTCTGGCCGAAGAGGCCGGTTGAGCCCTTGACCGGGAGCGTCAAGGGCGTTCTCGAGGCGGCATCGGCTGAGGGCTTCGTGACACCGTCGGCGGCGGACGCCGGGGTGGAGCACAGTAGGGGTTTCCTGCGACACGGTGTCAACCAGGCGCCGATTCGTCTCAATGGCGGCGATCTCGGGATCGATATCGGGTCCGGTGGCGGCCTGCCGGGCCTGGTTCTGGCGGGCATGACAGACGGCGACTGGGTACTGGTCGACCGGGCCGAAAGACGCTGCACCTTTCTTCAGTGGGCTGTTGGCGAACTCGACCTTGCCGATCGGGTGGAGGTCATCTGCGGTGACGTCGTCGACCTGGCCAGGGGTTCTCTCCGCGGGGTGGCGAACCTTGTCACCGCACGGGGTTTCGGTTCTCCGGCCACAACCGTGGAGTGCGGTGCCCCCCTTGTCTCAGAGGGTGGAAGGCTGGTGGTCAGCGAACCTCCTGGAGGTGCCTCGAGGTGGCCCCGGTGGGTTCTCGACGAGCTGGACCTGGTGGACGAGGGGTCCTGGCATGCTGAATCAGCTACCTACCGGGCCTTCCTGTCGGGAGGAACCTGTCCGGAGCGCTATCCCCGGCGAAGCAGCCGTCAGGCAGCAGATCCCCTGTTCTGAGGCGGCGGCCTGCCGTATTGGTGCAGGTGTTTCACGTGGAACATCTCGACGCACCGTCCCGCTGATCTGCATGGGGTGCCCCACAGGGGCCTGCCGGTTGAGGGTGCTTGCAATCGTCGGGGTCCGGGAGCAGTATCCGGTCAATGGAATCTGAGAATCATCCAACGCGGGTAATGGCGGTAGCCAATCAGAAGGGTGGGGTCGGCAAGACCACGACAACCATCAACCTCGGGGCTGCTCTCGCAGAACAGGGGAACAGGGTTCTGCTCGTCGACCTGGATCCCCAGTCAAATGCCACCACCGGTCTCGGGGTGTCGAGCCGCGACGTGGAAACCTCGATCTACGACGTCCTGCTGCACCAGGTTCCGGTGGCTGAGGTAGTTCGGGAGTTGGATGTGCCCGGCCTCTCACTTGTTCCATCGAGCCTCGCCCTGGCCGGTGCGGAGATCGAGTTGGTAACGGCGTTCAGCCGCGAGAACCGACTACAGAGGGCCCTTGAATCGGTTATGCCTGACTACGACTGGATTCTGGTGGACTGTCCTCCGGCGCTGGGACTGCTGACCGTGAACGCCCTTGTGGCCTCCGACGAGGTTCTGGTTCCAATCCAGTGTGAGTACTTCGCTCTCGAGGGGCTCGGGCAGCTGGTCGGGAACGTCGACCTTGTGAGGGCCAACCTGAATCCCGACCTGAAGGTTTCGACGATCGTCCTGGTGATGTTTGACGCCCGGACCAACCTGTCCCAACAGGTTGCCGCCGAGGTCCGCGCCTACTTTGGAGACCGGGTCTGCCGGCAGGTGATTCCCAGGTCCGTCCGTCTATCCGAGGCGCCGTCGTTCGGTCAGCCGATAACGGTCTTTGACCCGGTATCACGGGGAGCGCTTGCATACAGGCAACTTGCACAGGAGGTAGCCGCATGAGCCGTCCAACAGGTCTGGGAAGGGGTCTGGCCGCTCTGATTCCAGAGCCGGTGGTGGTTCCACCCGAGTTGGTGGGGGGGAGTGAGTCCGATGATAATAAGAATGATTCTCGATATGTTGATGTTCCGGTAGACAGCCTCTCGCCGAACAGGCTCCAACCCAGAAGCGACTTCGACGACGAGCGGATGGACGAGCTGACCCGNTCAATAGAAGAGGTCGGTGTACTGCAGCCGGTTCTGGTCCGCCAGACAGCCGACGGTTATGAGCTCGTTGCCGGAGAGCGCCGCTGGCGTGCCGCCCGCCGGGTCGGTCTGACCACCATCCCTGCAATAGTTCGAACCACCGATGACAGGACAGCCCTCGAACATGCCGTTGTAGAGAACCTCCACCGCGACGACCTCAACCCACTCGAGGAGGCTCAGGCGTACCACCGCCTGCTGGACGAGTTCCAGATGACGCAACACCAGGTGGCGGAGAGGGTCGGGCGGAGCAGGTCGGCGGTTGCCAACTCGATTCGGCTGCTGCAACTCCCGGACCGCATCCTGGGGATGCTCCGCGACGGGGTGATCTCGGCAGGTCACGGCCGGGCGCTGGCAGGCCTCGCCGACCGGCAGGTCAGGGATACCGTCGCCGACCGCATCGCCGACGAGGGCCTGTCGGTCAGGCAGACCGAAGACCTGGTTAGGGACCTCGCACAACCGGTTGAGGCCCCCGTCGTCACACCCCTTCCGGGGTCGATGCCCGATGCAGGTCTGCTCGAAGTTGAGAGACTCCTCTCCGCCCGGCTGGACACGACGGTCAAGGTGACCACCCGTGGAAAGCGGGGCCGGATCACGGTCTCGTTTGCCGACAGGGACGACCTGACCCGGATATTCGGCCTCCTCAACAGCTGAACCAGGGGGGACTGCCCCGGGCACCGGGATTCGTTGTGGAGATGCGTCTGCGGTTCAGGCCGGATCAGCGGCCGGGTCGGCGACCCACGCACCCACCGCGCCTGCGAGGGCTGCGGTCACCTCGGCCGTGGCCTGGACCACTGCGGCAGGTGGTGCCAGCGAGCACAGGACAGCAGGCATCCGGGTACCCCGGAGGACCGGAAGGCGCATGCCCTGTGCAGGGGCCACGTCCAGGCCGGTACCGGCAAGAGCCGTGGCACACCGGTGCGCCAACCGGACGCCGCCCTCGCTGCGGAATCCCTCAGTCTCGAAATAGGCGACCCTGCATCGGGGGTGGTTCTCGATTCTGAGGCCGAGGTACAACTCGGCCTCGAACCGGTTGGCGGTATCGGCCTGGATCGAGTCGTCCGGATGGTCGAGTGCCACCACGTTGGCTCCCCGGTTACGGAGCGACCTGGCCAGGGCGGTGGTCAGAACTGCCGAACTGCCGAACTGCCCGATCGCCAGGCGGCGGCTGGCCAGCTCGGGTCCGCTGTTCCGGAGCTTCTCGAGTTCACGCACCTGTGCAACCGGTGTCGAGTCGGCTGAGCGATCGCCCAGGTTCCGGAGCTCCCTGACCGTCGATGGTCCGGCGATTCCGTCCGGAACCAGACCGGTGTTGCGCTGGAAGTCGAGCAGTGCCCCTGTGGTGTCAGGACCGAAGACGCCGTCGATCCTGCCCGCATCGAACCCGAGGCTTCCCAGCCGGAGCTGGAGGTCGGCGATGTCGTCACCACGCTGCATGGGGGAGTGGAGGTAAAGGTGACGATCGCCGAGGTGGTGGCCTGCCTCGACCAGGGCAGCCGACGTGGCCTCGTCGAGCAACCCGTGTTCGTTCAGGCCTCGCTCGGCCTGGAACCGGATGAGGCAGGCTCTCGTGTCGTCACCGAAGAGGCCCTCTGAGACCTCGGGGCCGGTGACCGGAAATGACACGGCATCGAGTCGTCTGTGCAGGTCACGGACTACATCTCCGCTCGTGCCGGGACCGGGAGGCGTCGGTTCAGCCATCGGGGGCCGGCTGCACGGAAGGTGATGCGGTGAACGTTGGCCTAGATGAAATCAGCCAGTTCCTCGAGCAACTGGGGCTTACCCTTGGCACCTACGAGACGTTTGGCAGGCTCACCGCTGTCAAAGAGGATCAGGGTCGGAATGCTCATGACCCCGAAGCGCTGGGCAAGGCTGGGGGAGTCGTCCACGTTTACCTTGGCCACGCCGAGAGAGCCCGCCTGTTCGTCGGCGATCTCTTCGAGGATCGGCGCGATCATCTTGCATGGTCCGCACCATTCGGCCCAGAAGTCGACCAGCACCGGGCCGCTGGCCGAGCCGATCTCCTCGTCGAACGTGCTGTCGGTCAGGTTGATGATTGCGCCTGCCATTGTGGTATCTCGTCTCTCCAGTGTCGTTTCGTTGGCTGTCTGTTCTATCTGGTCAGAGTTCGGATGGGATTGCAGTGTGACATCCGGCGCCGCTCCAGAGCCGGCGCCGTGGTCAGTGGAGGCTTTCAAGCCAACGTTCGGCGTCGATGGCCGCCATACACCCGGAGGCGGCTGCGGTTATGGCCTGCCGGTAGGTGTGATCCTGCACGTCGCCGCAGGCAAAGACGCCGTCGACATTTGTCGTTGACCGGTCAGGCCCGGTGAGCAGGTAGTCGTTGTCGTCCATGTCGAGTTGGCCTGAGAAGAGCCCCGAGTTGGGTCTGTGGCCAATGGCCACGAAGACACCGGTGACGGGAAGCTCGCGGAGATCACCGGTCACCGTGTCGCGGAGGCGCAGGCCGGCCACCGCGGACTCGCCCAGAATGTCGTCGACGGTGCTGTTCCACGCAAAGTCGATCTTGGGGTTGTCAAAGGCCCTCTGCTGCATGATCTTGGATGCCCGCAGTTCGTCGCGGCGGTGGATGATCGTGACCCTGCTGGCGAACCTGGTGAGAAACGTCGCCTCCTCTATCGCAGAGTCGCCGCCGCCGACGACAGCGATCTCCTGATCCCTGAAGAAGAACCCGTCGCAGGTGGCGCAGGNGGAGAGACCGTGCCCGATAAGTCGCTGTTCGGCTTCGAGGCCGAGCATGACCGACTGGGCTCCGGTGGAGACGATGAGCGACTCGGCCAGGTGGGTGGGGGTGGGTGTGTCGGGATCGCCGATCCATACCTTGAAGGGCCTCTCGGACAGGTCGACACGGCTTACTCGCCGGCTCACCAGCTCGGCACCGAATCGGGCCGCCTGGGCACGCATGTCGGCCATCAGCTGCGGGCCGGTGACGCCCTCGGGAAAGCCCGGGAAGTTCTCGACCTCGGTGGTCAGCATCAACTGGCCCCCCGGTTGATCGCTTGTCGACGACGGCTCACCCTCGACCACCAGCGGTTCCAGGTCGGCCCTGGCGGCGTAGATGGCGGCGGTCAGGCCGGCAGGACCCGAGCCGATGATGACAACCTGACGTGATGGAACAGACATGTGATCTCCAGTTGGACTCATGAACGCCTGGCCGGGTCAGCCATCCGGTGGGCCGGTGTGTCGACGGGTCCACAAGAGGGATCCGACGAGGCACAGAGCGGAGCCCAGCACCAGGTGGGCCGACCAGCTGTCGCCTGGGACAACCACGTCCAGCAGGCGAAATATTCCGAGGAAGAGGAGAACAGCGAGGGCGATGAGGCAGATACCTGCCAGCAGCCCGTAGACGATGCCGCGCGTAGCCGTCAGGGCGGGCTGGGTGGTTACGGACCTGATGCGGTCCACGACCTCGACGACACGGTCCGTAGCGGCAACCGCCCAGTCGCGACCTGCTTCTGACGGCCCTGGTTCCGGTTCGGTGCCGGTCGGTTCGGGCATGGTCTGAGCCTACAGCGCACCCCGGGACAGCCGATCGGACAGATGGCCTCCCATCTGCCGCAGTTCAGCCGTCGACCTGCACCCCGTCAGGTCCGTCTGGCGGGGCATCGTCGCCGTAGAGGATCTTCGAGGCTGCCGAGGCGACCGCGACTGTGGCGACCAGGGCGGCGACGGCGATCAGCCAGCGACCGGTGTTTCGTCCCGTCACCGTCCTCTCCGGGGGTGCCAGGGCCAACCTGAACTCGAGCAGGCCTGGAACCCGGGCCGGGTCAGATGATTCCAGGCGGTCCATGAGGTCGATCAGGTGGGNTGGAACTGACTCCTTTCGGCATCGCGAGAGCAGCGATGCCATGACGAGCCCGAGCCCGGTGATGTCGGGAGCCGCATCGAACGGTTCGGCTTCCCCGTCCCGTCCCCGGAAGTCGGTCAGGTGGACGGTTCCGTCGTCCGTGACCAGGATGTTGGATGGTTTCACGGAACCATGCGGGATGCCGAGTGCATGGGCGTCAGCAAGGATTCCGGCCACCCCTGTCAAGATCTCTACGACGTCGGTGGGCCGCAGTGTGACCTGTTGTTTGAGCACCCGGTCAAGCGGCCAGGCATCGACCCATTCTGACACCACCACGGCCAGGCCGTCGTGGCTGAGCGTGTTGTACACGGCCACAGCTCCCGTTACCGCCAGCCGGCCGGCCCCGGTGGGTACGTCGCCAGATCGGACAATCTTGACTGCCACAGGTCGCTGGAGCACCTCGTCGTGGCCACGCCAGACCTCGGCGCCGGGGGTATCAGATACCTGGTCTGCGAGTCGGTACCGGCGGCCGATGATGGTGCCGGGGGCAGTCAACTTTCGAGCGTGAAGCACATTCCGACGACGCCCGGGCCACCATGGCTCGCAACAACCGGACCGATGACACCGACCCTCGTTTCGGTCGGGTCGACCAGCGGGGCCAGCATCTCGAGCAGAACGTCGATGTCGTCGGCCTGCGCGTGCATCACCGACAGGTTGGAGAGAGCACTGCCGTGCTCTGCGACCTTGTCCCTGAGCCAGCCGAGGGACTTGCGACGGGTGCGCTGTCTGCCCGCCTCTTCGACAACCCCTGTGCTGATGTCGATGAGGGGTTTGATGGAGAGGACGCTTCCGAGCAGGGCCTGGGCGTTGCCGATTCGTCCGCCCTTCTTGAGGTTTTCGAGGGTGTCAATGGCTCCGTAGACACGGGTGCGGGCACGCAGGTCCTCGACCAGCGCCACGATCTCGTCGGCCGAGGCCCCGTTGTTGGCGGCCCGGGCCGCTGCGAGCACCATGGTGCCCAGACCACCGGTAATCGACCTGCTGTCGATCAGGCGGATGTCGGCATTCAGGTCGCGTGCGCCGGTCTCGGCTGACTGCAGGGTCGCTGAGAGACCAGCCGAGAGGTTGATGCACACGATGGAGTCGGCACCCTCGTCGAGCCGCCTGCGGAACGTGGCCTCGAATGCGCCAGGCGCCGGTGCAGCGGTCTGTGGCAGGTCGTCGCTGGCCGCCATCCGGGAGTAGAAGTCCTCGACGCTCAACTCGTCGCGGTCGAGAAACTGCTGTTCGCCGAATCGGATGCTCAGGGGCACCACGTCGATTCCGAGTGACGAGACCTCGTCGTCGCTGAGGTCGCAGGCGCTGTCGGTGACAATTCTGACGGTCATGGGGCCTCCTTGTTNTGGGCAGAGCGTAGTCGCGGGGGTGAACCCTCGAGACAGAGCACGGCGAGTCCCCCGGGGCGCTCGACGAAGCCGAACCGGTCGTACAGGGCCAGGGCCGCTTCGTTCTCGGGCTGGGTGTTGACGAGGACGTTCTCTGCTCCCCTGGTGTCCAGCCAGGCCAGGCCGTCTGTGAGAAGGGTGCCGCCTATGCCCGCTCTTCTGTAGTCGGGGGCGACGGCGAGCCTCTGGATGAAGCCGGTTCGGCCGGCGTGACCGGTCACGGCGTAGCCGAGGACCACCCGACCCGAGCGGACAACCCGGCGGCGGCTGGTAGGCGTGGCCGAGACTGCCTCGTCGAGGGCGTCTGAGTTGAACTGCCAGAAACTGGTGAACGAGGCGACGTCGATTGCGAGGCTGGCAGCGACATCACGGCGCCGCATACGCCTGGTGGGTCTGGTCGATCGGCTGATCATGCCGGGATCCAGGTTCAGTTCGAGGAGGCGGAGGGGTTCGTGTACCTGGTATCCGAAATCCAGGAAGGGCATCTGGTCGCCCGGTCCCAGCGCAGCTGTCAGGATCCTGTGGAACCCGAGCCCCAGGATCAGGTTCGAGATCTCAGCGACTGCGGCGTGGTCGACGACGCCTCCGTCGACGGGTACGACCTGGGCGGTCGTGGTAGATCCGTGCCACGGGCCGTGTCGGAAGCGCGTGCCGCCATGTGTGGCGGAAACAGCCCGTGTAGGCGTGTCGGATGAGGTCTCTGGTGGTCTGTCGGTGATGACCCACCCTACGGTTTCCGGGCCTGTGCAACCGCCGTGGCGGTCACGGCAGGAAGGTCCACTCCGCTGGCCCCGGGCGGACGGTTACGCTCGGCGCGTGANGGTGCTGATGGTGACAGACGAACGGTTCCTCGACCATCGCAGGGAGCGGAGCCACCCCGAGAGGCCGGCACGCCTCGAGGCTGTCTGGTCGGGAGTTGAGGCTGCGGGTGTGGCCGAGGCAGTTGTCGGGTGCGAACCCGTCCCGGCCACCGACGCCGACCTGTTTCGATGTCATTCCGAGGCGCAGCTTCGACACCTCGAGGATCTTCACGCATGCGGTGGTGGACAGGTCGACATCGACACCTACATGGGCACCCGATCCTGGGAGGCCGCACGGTTGGCGGCGGGGGCCGGGCTGGTGGCTGTCGAGGCGCTCAGGCGGGGCGAGGCTGATGTGGCGTTCTGTGCGGTGAGGCCACCGGGCCACCACGCAACCGACACGACGTCGATGGGATTCTGTCTCGTCAACAATGTGGCGGTCACAGCTGCCTCGCTGGCTGCATCCGGAGAGCGGGTGGCTGTGGTTGACATCGACGCACACCACGGCAACGGCACACAGGACATCTTCTACGATGACGGCCGGGTCCTGTTCGTCTCATTCCACCAGTGGCCGCTGTATCCGGGAACCGGCAGGATCGACGAGACCGGAGAGGGTGATGGGGCGGGTACGACGCTCAACGTGCCTCTGCCCGCCGGTGCTGCCGGTGACACCTACCGCTACGGCCTTGATGCCGTCGTCGTTCCGGCTCTCGAGAGGTTCGATCCCGACTGGCTGCTGGTGTCGGCCGGCTTCGACGGACACCGGTTGGACCCCCTCTCGAACCTGGGCCTCACGTCCGGCGATTTCGCCGACCTGACTGCCCGCATCGCTGGGCTGGTCCCGACCGGGCGTTGTGTCATGTTCCTCGAGGGGGGCTATGACCTCGGTGCCCTCGCCGATTCGGCCGGTGCATCCCTGGCTGCGGTAGTGGGTGTCGGCCACAGGCCCGAACCGGCGAGTGGTGGGGGACCCGGCCGTGATGTGGTCGACCAGGTGGCGGAACTCCACGGGGTTGGGACATGAACGGGTTGTTCGACGAATCACGCAGGGCTGTTGCACCCCTGTCGGACCGGTTCGATGCGGCCGGCTTCCGCCTCTACCTGGTGGGTGGGGTTGTCCGTGACGGGTTGCTGGGTCGACATGTCGATACCCCTGATCTGGACCTGACAACCGATGCCACACCCGACCAGGTGAAGTCCCTGGTGGACGGAGTGGTCGACACCGTGTGGCTGCAGGGTGAGAGGTTCGGCACGATCGGGGTGAGGATGGGTGATCGCACGATCGAGATTACGACCCACCGTGCCGAGGCCTACGCGTCCGATTCCCGGAAGCCGGATGTCTCCTACTCGTCGGACCTGGCCGAGGACCTGTCACGGCGCGACTTCACAGTGAATGCCATGGCGGTCGATGTGGTCGACGGGGACCTCCACGATCCACACGGCGGTCACTCCGACCTCGAGGCCGGACTGCTGCGGACGCCGCTGGACCCCGAGGTCTCGTTCGCCGACGACCCGCTCCGCATAATGCGGGCTGCCCGCTTTGTGGCCGGTCTGGGCCTCACCCCTGTGCCGGGCCTGGTCGAGGCAGCGACGAGCCTCGCCGACCGGATCGAAATCGTGTCCGCTGAACGCAAGTGCGTCGAGTTGTTCCGACTCCTCTCTCTTGCGGATCCGGAGCCCGGGCTGGCACTGCTCGCCGACGTCGGGCTTGTCGGACACATTCTTCCCGGGGTTGCCGACCTGGACGCCATGTCCCTCTCGGGTGTCTTCGACCAGATGGCCGCCGCGCCGCCTGAGCCTCTGCTCCGACTGGCCGCCCTCGGCTCGATGGTCGGTGACAGCACCCTGCGTGAGATGGCGGTGGGCCTGCGGATGTCGGGACGTGACACCTCCGACCTGATGAGCCTCGTGCAGACGATCGACGATGTCGCCGAGGCCGAGGGTCCGGGGTGGTCTGACGCGGCCGTACGCCGCCTTGCGGCTCGGGCAGGCGACATGTTGCAACCGGCTCTGAGCCTGGTCGAGGTCCTCGATCTGGATGACCGGGGCCTTGGCGTCGCTGTCGGCCGCCTCGCCGCTGCCGGTGAACTGGANGATCTGGGTCCTCCATTGGACGGTGCCGCTGTAATGGACCTTTTGGGTCTCGAACCGGGAACCCGGGTGGGAGAGGCCCTGGCCTGGCTCACCGACCTCCGGCTCAGCGAGGGCCGGCTGGACCGGGACGAGGCGGCCAGACGTCTGTCGGCCTGGTGGGCCGACCGCACCTGACCCGGCCCTCTTCACTGCCCGGTACGTCTCTTCCGGACCGTTCCGCGGGCTTGACCTACAGTGGCCCGATGGGAAGGAGCCAGACGGGTCAACTGGGTCAGGAACGACAGGGGCTGGTCCCTGNCCGGCGGTCGGCAGACGTCGACTACCGCCTGGCTCGACAGACCACGGTCAACGCCTGGCGGGTCGGGAACCTCGCAACGGACCTTGTATGCGACGCCCAGCCGATGCTGCGGCGCAACGCTGTCGAGTGCGGCACGCCGACCACCGAGATGTGTCCGATCTGTGAGGAACATGAGGTGGCCCACGTCACCTACGTGTTCGGGCCGAGGCTGCCGTCCCACGGGCGTTGCATCTCCACCCCCGGGGAGTTGGCGAGGCTGGATGAGCGTCGTGCCGACCTGTCCGCCTATGTCGTCGAGGTGTGTGCGGCCTGTGGGTGGAATCACCTTGTGCGGATCACCTCGATGGGTCGGGGTCGGCCGTAGGTAGTTCCCACTGCTAGCCTTGCCGTACCGCCGGCAGCCGAATGGCACCGGACGGCAAGGAGGCCGATCATGGCAGACAGGTGCACGGTTCCAGCTGTTCGTGCGCGCAAGGTGGCCGACGGTGCTGAACCGCTTGTGATGGTCACCGCCTACGACGCACCCGGTGCCCGAATGGTCGACGAAGCCGGTGCCGACCTGATCCTGGTCGGTGACTCGGTGGCGATGGTCGTCCTCGGGTACGAGAACACGCTCCAGGTGACCGTGGACGACATCGCCCACCACACGGCAGCGGTCTCACGGGCCCGACCTTCGTCACTCGTGGTGGCCGACATGCCGTGGATGAGCTTCCACGTCTCGACAGCGGACACCCTCACCAATGCGGCAACCCTCATCCGTGCCGGGGCCGGAGCGGTCAAGCTGGAGGGTGGTCGCCGGCGGTTGCCGATGGTCGAGGCGCTGGTCGCAGCCGAGATTCCCGTGATGGGACACATCGGCCTGACTCCGCAGTCGGTCAACGCGATGGGTGGTTTCAGGATCCAGGGCCGGAAGGCTGCGGCCGCACTCGACCTGGTGGCAGCTGCGAAGGCCCTGGCCCANGCCGGCTGCTTTGCGATCGTCCTGGAGGGGGTGCCGGATCAGGTTGCTGCGATGGTCACAGCTTCTGTAGACGTTCCCACGATCGGCATAGGCGCCGGACCTGACTGCGACGGGCAGGTGCTGGTGTTCCACGACGTGCTCGGCATCGAGCAGAACATCCGTCCCAGGTTCGTCCGCCGATATGCCGACCTGCACTCTGAAGGGGTNGGTGCCCTCACCCGGTTCGCCGACGATGTGCGGTCCGGTTCGTTCCCGTCTGCCGGGGAGAGCTACCGCCTGAGCGACGAGGATGCCGAGTCACTGGGTCTCTACGGCAGCGTCTGAGTGGTACGGCCACGCCATCTTCGTTGTCGAGGCGCCATGCTGTCTGCTGTTCGTCTCTGCAATGGGGGACATGGCTGTCACACCCCGCTGACAGGATGGCGGCGTGGATCCAACACCGCTGCCGGTAGCCTTTGATCGCTTCTCCCCGAGAAGCCCGACAACATGTCCCCCTGCCCCTCACGGGGCCCCGGGCCCGTCAGGGTCCCTGTCCACAGGAGGTGAGTACCTGCCATGCGGGTCTACGAACTGATGATCATCTACAACGGCGACCTCGACGACGAGGCCGTTGCGGCCTGGCAGACCCGGGTCACCACCAGCATCGAGGCTGAAGGTGGCAGCGTCCCGACCGTGCTCGACACCGAGCCGTGGGGCCGTCGTCGCTTCGCCTACCAGATCGACCACAGGTGGGAGGGCTTCTACGTCGTCCTCGAGGTCGTGACCGAGGCCAACGACCTGGCCTCCACCGATCGGATTCTCCGACTTGCGGACCGCAGCGACGTCGTCCGCCACAAGATCATGCGCCTCCCCGACGACGAGGCCGCCAGGCGTGGCCTCATAGGCGAGGCCGTGCCGGCCGAGGCCGGCTGAGAAAGGAACAGTCACATGGCATTTGACAACACCGTCACCCTGGTCGGAAACATCACCCGCGACCCCGAGCTTCGGTTTACTCCTGCTGGTATCGCAGTGGCCAATTTTGGCCTGGCATGGAACCGCAAGAACCGAGATGGCGAGGAGTCGGTTTCGTTCTTCGACATCACCTGCTGGCGCGATCTGGCCGAGAACGTCGCCGAATCACTCAGCAAGGGAAACCGCGTGGTGGTCTACGGCCGCCTCGATCAGCAGACCTGGGAGAACGACAACGGTGAGCGCCGCTCAAAGGTTGAGGTCATCGCAGACGAGGTCGCTCCCAGCCTCCGTTGGGCAACTGCGGATGTGACCCGAACCGAGTTCAAGGGCGAAGCCGGTGGTTCGGCTGCGTCCGGAGGGGGTCCGGCNCCCCGTCCGGCACCTACCCACTCGACCGACGAGGAGCCCTTCTGATGGCACGAAAGTCAAACTCCCGGCGCGCCAAGCCCAAGAAGGTAACGCGCCGCGGCAAGAAGAAGGTCAGCGCCCTCACGGTCGGCAAGGTCGAGTACGTCGACTACAAGGACACCGACCTGCTGCGNAAGTTCGTNTCCGAGCGGGCCAAGATCAAGGCGCGGCGCATCAGCGGCAACGACGCCGGCCAGCAGCGGAGCGTTGCACGGGCCGTAAAGAACGCCCGCGAGATGGCGCTCATCCCCTACACGAACCGTGTCACAACCCAGCGCCGTGAGCGCCGGGGCGACGACCGTGCCCCGCGGGCCGACGGTCCACCGCCGCGTCCGACGGCTCCACCACCCGGATCGACGGGTGACGCCGAGTACGAGGCGGTCGACGAGATGACCCTGGACAACGTCGACCTTGTCACAGACGACAACGGTTTCAGCGAGGACCCCGAGGCCGTTCCGACCGGAGGTGACCAGTGAAGGTCCTTCTCAGAAGCGACGTCGACGGCCTCGGCCGTACCGGCGACATCGTCGAGGTGGCACGCGGCTTCGCACGCAACTACCTCGTGNCCCAGGGCCTGGCGGTTGCCGCAAACGCCGGTATCGCAGCACAGGCTGAGACGATGCAGCGCAAACGCGAGATGAAGTCCGTTGCAGAACGGGCCGATGCCGAGGTCGTGGCCGGTCGCATTGCCGGCCTGGTACTCCAGATCTCGGCAAAGGCATCCGACGAGGGCCGGCTGTTCGGTTCAGTCGGTGCAGCCGAGGTGGCAGATGCCCTGGCCGCCCAGGCCGGGCTCGAGACCGACCGCAGCCATGTGCTGGGTGACACGGTGAAGGACGTGGGTCTCCACGAGTTCACNGTTCAACTCCACCCTGAGGTGGCGGTTCCGGTGGCTGTCGAGGTAGCGGCCGCGGACTGAACCCGTGCGCCACGGTCGTTGTCCCCAGATCATGGCCGTGGTCCACAGGACGGCCCCCTGTGATGCACCGGGTTTTCCCCGGGTATGCAGCGGTTTTCCCCTAGCAACCCACAGGGCCGTCCGGGCACACTTGGCGACGATGTGTGTTGAACGGACGGGGACGCCAGGGTGACCGCAACAGACGANGGAACCGACGGTTCGGCCGATCCGCTCGCCGAGGTAGTCCCACCGTCGGGCAACGATGGTCCCCCGCTGGTCGACNAACCTCCGGACGACCTCGACAGCCGTGACCTGGCCGTGTCCGGCAGGAGACCGTCCACCACTTCGAGCGCCCGGACCGGTGGCAGCAGATCCACGCTTCGTGTTCCACCCCAGAACATAGAGGCCGAGGCCTCCCTGCTGGGGGCGATGCTCCTGTCGCGCGATGCGATCGCCGATGCCCTCGAGGTCGTCTCCGCCGAGCACTTCTACAAGCCCTCACATGCACACGTGTTCGACGCCATCTGCGGGCTCTACGCGGCCGGTGAACCCGTGGACCCGGTAACGGTCGCCGAATCACTCAGCCGGGCCGACCTCTTGGCGAGCCTCGGCGGCCCCGGGCTGCTGCTGGAACTCCAGGCCTCCACCCCTGCCACCTCGAGCGCATCCAAGTACGCCCGGATCATCCACGAACATGCAACCCTCAGGGGCCTCATCGGCGCAGCCAACGAGATCGCCGAGATCGGCTACGGCAGGCCCGACGACGTCATCAAGGCAGTCGACGAGGCTGAGAACCTCGTCTTCCAGGTAGGTCAGGGCCGGGTGACCGACTCGATGGCCGGCATCCNTGAACTGCTCGACTCGAACCTGGATCGCCTCGAGATCCTCTTCGAGCAGGGTGCCGGTATCACCGGGACCGAAACTGGCTACAAGGACCTCGACGTTCTCCTCTCTGGCCTACAGGACAACTCCCTCGTCATCGTGGGCGGTCGCCCAGCCATGGGAAAGACCTCCTTCGCCCTTGGTCTGGCAGCCCACATCGGGGTCGAGTCCGACCTTCCCGTTCTGCTCTTTTCGCTCGAGATGAGCCAACTGGAGTTGAGCCAGCGGATTCTCTGCGCCGAGGCCAGGGTCGACTCCCAGCACATCCGCAACGCCCAGCTGACCCCGGACGACTGGTCGCGGATCAACCATGGAATCGGCAAGTTGGCCGAGGCTCCAATCTGGATCGACGACAACCCCAACATCTCCGTAATGGAGATTAGGGCCAAGGCCCGTCGCCTCAAGAGCAGGGTCGGAAAGCTGGGGGTCATCGTCGTTGACTATCTGCAGCTCATGACCGGCCGTTCGACAGCCGAGAGCCGACAGGTCGAGGTCTCGGAGATCAGCCGTGGCCTCAAGATCCTTGCCAGAGAACTGGAAACCCCCGTGGTGGGCCTGTCACAGCTCTCGAGAGGCCTGGAGGCCAGGCAGGACAAGCGACCGATGCTCGCCGACCTGAGGGAGTCCGGTTCAATCGAACAGGACGCCGATGTTGTGATCTTCATCTACCGTGACGAGGTCTACAACCCGGAGAGCCCCGACATGGGCACGGCTGAGGTCATCGTCGCCAAGCACCGCAACGGCCCCATCGGCACAGTGCGCCTGGCCTTCCTGCCCCACTACACGCGCTTTGCCAACATGGCCCGGCTGGGCTGAGCAGACCGGTGTTCCTGGGCGAGGACCTTCTGGCGTGGCTCCTGCTGGCGCTGGGCGGTGCAATGGCGGTCGGCAACATGGCTGCGCTGATCAGGCCACCGGCAGGTCGAAACCCTGGCGGTGAGGCCACCGGGAACCTCGAGCGGCCACCGCTGTGGCGGAGCCTCATCTACATAGTCCTCGGATCGGCCGTGTCGGTCTGGGCGCTTGTGACCCTCGTGGCCTGAACCGGCCTCTCAGCGTTGTTCCCTGACGTCTCCACCGGGCAGGGATGAGTCGATGGCCGGCTGGTGGGCTACCGTCCCGGGCTGGAGGTGACGGTGATGCCAATCAAACTGCTGGCTCAGGCCACTGGGTCGGGCCTGACCGATGCCTGCGGCGACAGCCCCGGGTTCATCTGTGAGGCGGTCTGGGATGCCACGGGCAGCGAGGCGGTTTCCGAGGTCGTGGGCTGGCTGGTAGAGCGCCCGCTCAAGATCGTCATCATCCTCGTTGGTGCTGTATTTGTGAACAGGCTGGTCAAGCGCGCAATTGACCGGATGGTCGAGCGCCTTGTGGCGTCACGCACCGAACAGGAGGACGAAGCCGAGTCCGATGCCATGGTCACCCGCCTGGGCAGACGGGCCCGCGGCAGGCTGAGGAGAATCCACGAACAGGCCGAACGCTCACGACAGCGGGCGCTCACCCTGGGAGCCGTGCTCCGGAGCATCGCCGGAGCCATCGTCTACCTCATGGCGATGATGTTGGCCCTGGGTGAGGTCGGCTTCGACCTGGCACCGCTGATCGCCGGCGCCGGAATCGTCGGCCTGGCAGTCGGCTTTGGCGCACAGTCGCTCGTAGCCGACTTCATCGCGGGCATCTTCATCGTCATCGAGGACCAGTACGGGGTGGGTGACTACGTCGATGTCGGCGCTGCATCAGGCACGGTTGAGCGGGTGAGCCTGCGGACCACCGTGTTGCGCGATGTCGAGGGCGTGGTATGGGTGATTCCGAACGGAGAGATCCGACGGGTTGGAAACTCGTCGCAGTTGTGGGCACGAACCGTGCTCGACGTCGACGTGGCCTACGACACCGACATCGACCTGGCAGCCAGTGTCATCAAGGACGTAGCCGACGAGGTCTGGCGNGAGGAGCGCGAGTCAACCACGATCCTCGAGGAACCTGAGATCTGGGGTGTTCAGGGCTTTGGAGCCGATGCCATCTCGATCCGCCTGGCCGTCAAGACCGAGCCGGGAGAGCAGTGGGCAACCGGTCGCCTGCTACGCGCCCGCCTGAAGAGGGCCTTCGACGAAAACGGCATCGAGATTCCGTTCCCCCAGCGGACCGTGTGGATCAGACAGGATCAGGGCGAAGGTGCCACCAGTGGCCCGACGGTCGATGTGCGTTCGGATCTGCTCGGCGGTCGCCCGGGTAGCGACGGTGGCGAATAGCCGATCAGGCCCTGCTGTGACACCCCGGTCCCGCGAGGGCGTGGACCGTTGATGCCGTCGTTCAGGCGAGAGGACTCGCTGCAGCGCCTGGGCACCGAGGAGTTCGACGTCCTGGTCGTAGGGGGTGGCATCACTGGGGCCGGTGTAGCCCTCGATGCGGCGTCGCGGGGGCTGTCGGTGGCCCTCGTCGACAAGGGCGACCTCGCCGCCGGTACGTCATCACGGTCGTCCAAGATGGTCCACGGCGGGCTCAGGTACCTCCAGCACGGGGAGTTCGGGCTGGTCTACCAGGCCCTGGCCGAGCGTCAGCGCCTGCTCCGCAACGCACCACACCTGGTGTCCGTCCTCCCGTTCGTCATACCCATCCTGAAGAGGGGCGGCGTGGTGAGCCGGCGCATCTCGTTGGGCCTCGGCATGGCGATGTGGCAGTACGACCTGACCGGAGGGCTCCGGATCGGCCGTAGACACCGGCGCCTCCGGGCCGAAGAGGTGATCGGCCACCTGCCGGGCCTCAGGCGTGACATTGTCGCCTCTGGGTACCTCTACTTTGACGCCTGGGCCGATGACGCCAGGCTGACCCTGGCCATTGCCCGAACCGCCGCTCTCGACCACGGTGCAGCGGTGGCAACCTATACCGCCCTGACAGGGGTGACCCGACGGGATGGCAAGGTCGTTGGTGCCACCGTCAATGCGGACGGCCGTGCCATCCAGTTGGCATGCCGGGCTGTGGTGAACGCCTGTGGAGTCTGGGCAGCAGACGTCCAGTCGATCGCCGGTGTCGAGAGCGACCTCGAGATGCGGCCCGCGAAGGGCGTTCACGTGACGGTTCCGCGTGGCCGCCTCGAGGTGGACCTGGCCGTGCTGCTGCCTGTGAGGGGAGATCGGCGCAGCGTGTTCGTGCTGCCGTGGAGGGACGGCCACACCTACATAGGAACGACAGATACCGACCACGACGGCGGCCTTGAAGAACCCCTGTGCCGATCAGAGGACGTCGCCTACCTGCTCGATGCCGTGAACGCCATGACCGATGCGGGGCTGACGGTCGACGACGTGACCGGCACATGGGCGGGACTGCGACCCCTCGTCACGCCCACCGACACGGGTCGGACCGCCGATCTGTCGAGGCGCCATGTGGTGGAGGTGGATGACACCGGCGTTGTGACCGTGACCGGAGGAAAGCTCACCACCTACCGCCGGATGGCGGCCGACACCGTCGATGCGGTCATGGCACATCGAGATGAGTCCCGACGCTGCAGGACCCGCCGACTGTGTCTGCGGGGTGCCCTCTCGCCAGCGGGAAACGGTTCGCGCGATGAGCCGGGAACCCACCTTGAGGGCCGTTACGGATCGGAGGCCGGAGAGGTCAGCGAACTGATCGCCGCCGACGCGACGCTGGCAGATCCGCTGGTCCCCGGCCTTGCGTACAGCCGGGCAGAGGCAGTCCATGCGGTCAGGTGCGAGATGGCCCAGACGCTCGACGATGTCCTGTCACGGCGAACCAGGGCCCGCCTCGAGGACCGTGCCACAACCCTCGCAGCCGTCGAATCGGTCGCCGACCTGGTCGGGAACGAGGCGGGATGGAGCGATCAGCGTCGAGAGCACGAGATTGAGGCGTTCAGGGCCCTGGTGTCTGCTGAAGACGAAGCCCAGCAGGGGATGTGAACGGAGGATCAGATGGAATCCGAGGCAGCGGGTCCGACACCACCGATCGACTGGAGCGTTGACCGGGCCGACCTCGACATCAGGTTGACTGCCTCCCAGGTTGAGGTGCCGGCCGAACTTCTCAGCGACCTCGAGGACCGGGGAATCGAGGTCCTGTTTTCTGTCGACGACAGGGTCGAGGCCAGCAGGGACTGGTGGCCGCTTGCCCAGATCTGGGCTCTGGAGGGTCTGGCACCGGCCATTGCAGGCGCCGTCGCCCGTCCGGCCACGACCACGGAGGTGGCAGCCGTGGTGGCGGCCTGTGGCAGACACGGCGTTCCCGTTACGGCGGCCGGAGGCCGCTCAGGGGTGCTGGGCTCGAGCGTGCCGGTGCACGGTGGCATCCTCCTGGACCTGACCGGCCTGGCCGGGATCCTGGGTGTAGACGGTGACTCGATGGTCGTCGAGGNGGCTGGCGGCACCTTCGGTGACACTCTCGAGGCGAACCTGTCTGAGAAGGGGTTGACGGTCGGCCACTGGCCACAGTCGATCTCCCTGTCAACCGTCGGAGGTTGGCTGGCGTGTCGTGGCGCCGGTCAGTTGTCGAACCGCTACGGCAAGATCGAGGATCTCGTCGTCGGCCTGGAGGTCGTGTTGGCTGATGGCAGCGTTGTCATCACAGGTGGTCATGCTCGTGCGGCGGCGGGGCCGGACCTGACCCAGGTGTTTGTCGGCTCGGAGGGAACCCTCGGCATCATCACCAGGGCGTGGCTGCGCCTTCACCATCAGCCGAAGGTCCGGCTGACATCGGCCTTCGGGTTCGAGAGTTTCGGAGCAGCCAACGATGCATGCAGGCGGATCATGCAGCGGGGTGCCACTCCGGCAGCACTACGTGTCTACGACTCCACCGAGGCGGCACCGCGCTTCGACACAGGTGATGCGCACGTCCTCCTGGTTCTGGATGAGGGCGACACCCACCTGGTTGAGGCCGATATGGCGGTAGTGGCCGAGGAGTGCACGACCGCCGATCCGCTGGACTCGAGTCTGGTCGAACAGTGGTGGGAGGACCGAAACGATGTCGCCGGCCTGGCCGCAATCACGAAGAAGGGGTTTGTGTTCGACACGATGGAGGTAACGGTCTCGTGGAGCAACCTTGACTCCTGCTACCGGTCGGTGCTTGATGTCGTCGGAGCCATGGACGGCGTGAGGGTCGTGTCAGCCCACCAGTCCCACGCCTACAGCGACGGTGCGTGTCTCTACTTCACGTTCGCCGCCCGACCCGAGGACCCCACGGTCCGTGAGGCCTGGTACGTGGCTGCGTGGGATGTCGCAGCGCGGGCCGCGCTCTCGGCCGGTGCCTCGCTCAGCCACCACCACGGGGTTGGCCTCAACCGGGCCAGGTTCATGGCTGATGCACTCGGTTCCGGGTTTGAGGTGTTGGTCACCCTGAAGGAGGCCCTCGATCCCCAGGGGATTCTCAACCCGGGCAAGATGGGTCTGCCCGACAGGTTCGGAGAGGTCTTCTGGCCGTGACATCCCTGGCCATCGATGCGGGCACGACCACGGTTCGCTGCGTGGTCGTCGACGACGATGGCAGACCTGTCGGAGAGGAGAGGCTGAGCCTGCCGCCCACCAACCCGGCGCCCGGCCTCGTTGAGTTCGACGCCCTGGCGTTGGCTGAGGCGGTGGTGGGTCTGGCCTCCGAGGTGCTTGCACGCCACGGCCCGGTGGGTGGTGTCGGCATCGCCAGCCAGCGGGCATCGGCCATCGCATGGGACCGCACCACCGGGCGACCGTTTGGACCGGGAATCGGTTGGCAGGATCTGCGTACATCGGGCCGATGCGTTGAACTGCGGGCCGAGGGTGTGTTCGTGGCACCAAACCACTCGGCGACGAAGTTNGAGTGGATGATGGGGGAGGGCAATGCCGTGAGCGGGGGTGATCTCTGTCTGGGCACCGTCGACTCCTGGCTGGCATGGGTGCTGACAGGCGCAACAGCACACGTCACAGACCTGACCAACGCTGCGGCAACCGGCCTTCTGACTACCGACGGCTCATGGGATACGGCCCTGTTGGATCACCTGTCGATTCCGGTCGGTTCGCTTCCGGAACTCGTCGGGTCGGCCGGTGTCGTGGCGGCTGCCTCCGTTCTGCCCGGCTCTCCCGTGATCTCGGCAATGGTCGGCGACCAGCAGGCCTCGCTCATCGGGCTGGGGTGCGTTTCTGCAGGCCAGACGAAACTCACCGCGGGAACAGGTGCAATGGTCGACATGTGCACCGGCGANGTCGCCGGTACGGGGGCCGACGGCTGTTACGCCATGCCTGCCTGGGCAACCCCGGGCGGTGTCGCGTGGATGCTCGAGGGGGCAGTTCTCAGTGCCGGCTCAGCGGTGGCATGGTTGGTCGACCTGGGCGTCGTCCCCGACATTGCCTCGACACATGATCTGGCGTCGGGCTGTGATGACACCGGAGGCGTGGTCTTCGTTCCGGCACTCTCAGGACTGGGCACCCCCACATGGGACGACGGTGCGCGGGGAACGCTGCTGGGCGTTTCGCGTGGCACCGGGCGGGCTGAGATCTGCCGGGCGGTCCTGGAGGGTGTTGCGAACCGCTGTACCGACGTGATCGAGGTGTTGGCCGTGGCGTCTGGCACGAAACCCGGCGCCGTTCGCATTGACGGTGGAATGAGCGCCAACCCCACCTTCGTGCAGGCCCTCGCTGACGCCTCGGACATGGTGGTGGAGCGCTCTTCCGAACTGGAGGCGACGGCTCTGGGAGCAGCGGCCCTGGTGAGGGTCGCCACAGGTGATGCGGCCGACCCGGCCGA
Organism: Acidimicrobiaceae bacterium; assembly: GCA_002687745.1. Taxonomy (GTDB): domain Bacteria; phylum Actinomycetota; class Acidimicrobiia; order Acidimicrobiales; family MedAcidi-G1; genus UBA3125. The sequence continues at coordinate 39,208 of NZBE01000010.1, forward strand.
TTCCATGCAGGGCTGGCAGCCAGCCGAGATTGTCCGACCCCGTGGGACGGTCGACCGGGAGCGTTGGGCGGAGGCGGTCAGCCGGGCGCGACCCTGAGCCCGATCTGGCGGTCAGCCCAGCGGATCCGTGTCGTCGACCTGCTCGAAGACCCGCTTCACCTTTCCCGCCTCGGGCCGGGGCATCGAACCGGGGGGTACCAACTCGACCGGGGTCCTGACCCGGAGGCGGTCCATGAGCACCTTCTGGAGGCGGTCGGTCACCTCTGGGGTCTCGGCTGCAGTGTCACCGAGTTCTGCCCTCACCCGCAGTTCGACCATTGGGCCCCGGCGGTCGACGACGATCGCGTAGTTGGCTCCGACGTCGGGGTCGTCCATCAGGACCGTCTCAATCTGGCGCGGGTACACGTTGATGCCGCGGACCACGAGCATGTCGTCAGAGCGTCCGGTAAGTCGGGCGATGCGGGCCCAGTGCCGGTCTGGCGGCCCCGGGTCCGGGAGAATCCTCGTGATGTCGCCGGTGCGGTAACGGAGAACGGGCATTGCCTGCTTCGTAAGCGTGGTGAGGACCAGTTCTCCCCACTCGCCGTCTGGCACCACCTCTCCGGATTCGGGGTCGACCACCTCGGGGAGGAAGTGGTCGTCGAAGACGTTCAGGGCTCCGAGGTCATCAGGGGCCTCCATCGCCACCCCGGGGCCGATCACCTCGGATAGCCCGTATATGTCGAGCGCTGTGAAGCCCCCGCCCCACGCGTCCTGGATGCGTGTGCGCATTCCTTCGGACCATGGTTCGGCTCCCAGGATCCCGATCTCGACGTTGAGGTCGCCGAGGATTTCCTGTTCGCGGGCCCGTTCCGCCAATAGCAGGCTGAACGACGGCGTAGCCGACATGACCCTGCTTCCGAGGTCTCTCAGGAGCTGCAGTTGGAGCGCCGTGTTGCCACCAGAAACGGGAACCACCGTGCAGCCGAGGCGTTCACCGCCGTAGTGGAGGCCCAGGCCACCGGTGAACAGGCCGTACCCGTATCCGTTGTGGAGGATGTCGTCCGGTCGTGTTCCGGCAAGGGCCAGTGAGCGGGCGTTGACCTCGGCCCAGACGGCCAGGTCGTGTGGCGTGTAGACGACGATCGTGGGTTTACCGCTTGTGCCAGAGCTTGCGTGGAGCCGCGTGGTGTCGGTGAGGGGGGTGGTCACCATGCCCAGGGGGTAGGTGTCGCGCAGGTCTGCTTTGACTGTGAACGGCAGTGAAGGAAGGTCCTGAAGTGTGGTAACCGAGTTGGGGTCCACCTCGGACAGGCGTTCTGACCAGAAGGCGTTGCCACAGGTGGTCAGGCGTCGGACGAGGGACCTGAGGCGTTCAACCTGTAGGGCCGCTCTGGGCTCGGCCGGGAAGCCGACGGTGTCGGGCATCTGGCCTGAACTCATACGGTTGACGATAGGCGTCGCTGTGGCCGGACGGTGGTGTCAGCGCAACTGGAAGCCGAGGCCGATCGGGTCATCAGGGTCAAGGCTGAAGCTGCTCACGGCGTGCTTGTGGGCGGACCCCTTGATCGTGGTGACCACGCCGGCCTCCGAGGTTGCTGTGACGCGGCCCTCGAACACGCCGCCTGCTATGCCCTCGTTCAGGAAGGGGTCGCCGATTCTCAGGTGGCCCGCCTGATGGATCAGGGCCAGACGCGCTGAGGTTCCCGAGCCACACGGTGACCTGTCCACCTGGCCGTCGGCGAAGATCGTGACGTTCCTCTGGTGGAGTGGGCTGTCGCCGATGGTCTCGTGGAAGATGGTGCCGTACAGGCCCGAGAGCCGGTCGTCTGGTGTGTGCACAACCGTTGGCGATCCGTCCAGCGCGGTGCGTATCTGGCGCCCAACCGAGATCAGCTGGTCGAGGCTCGAACGGTCGGCCGATAGGCCGGTGCCATTGAGGTCAACCGATGCGTAGAAGGCGCCTCCGAAGGACATGTTGATCTGCAGCCGGCCAATGGACGTCTGCACGTCCAGATCCGTGGCGCTGACATACGAGGGGACGTTCCGGAAGCGGACGCTGGACACCCTGCCCTCGTGCAGGCCCGCCACAGTCGGCAGGCGGCCGGAGGGAACGTCCACGACCACGTCGACGGTGTCACCACCGGCTGTGATCAGCCCCGTGTCGATTGCCCACGTGACGATGGCGATCGTGCCGTGGCCGCACGCCGTGCTGAATCCGTCCTTGTGGAAGAACACGACTCCCAGGTCACCCTCGGGGTCGTCGGGCGGCACGACGAAGCCGCCGTACATGTCGGCGTGCCCGCGTGGCTCGTTGACGAGGAAGCGCCGCAGGTCGTCGAGGTTCGACATGGCCCACTCACGGCGGTCGCCGACGGTGGCACCCTCCATCGGGCCGACATCCAGGATGCGAAACGGCTCACCGGCACAGTGGTAGTCGGTGGTCTCCAGAGACTCGCCGGGTCCGGGGATCATGGCGGCACCGTAGCGCCGCAGCCGGTGACGCCTACCAGACGGCGGTGGGGTCGATGCCCCTGACCTCGTTCATCCGGGACATCAGCGCAGCGAAGTCCCCATGCCTCCGCGTCCGGCTGGCGTAGGCAGGTGCCGCGATGGCCTCGATGTCGATCTCAGGGAACCGGGCTCGAACCCTGTTGGTCCATTCGGGAAGCATCGTGTCGAATGGTGCCGACGTGACCCCAGCCTCGATTGCCTCTGCCTCCCCGGCGACAGGCTCAAAGAGGCCGGTGGCGAGGGGCAGGAGGGCGTTGACCGCATCTGCCAGCCTGTCGGCACTGTCCGGTGTGTGGGCCAGAACGTCGATCAGGCCGTCGGCGTGGCGAACGTGGAACCGCTCCTCGCGGGCAGCGTGGGCGGCGGCATCCTTCAGCGGTTCGAGAGAGGACCCGTCAACCAGCGACCATCGGAGTTCCTCGGCGGTGTCGTAGAGCCAGTGGCGAACCAGGGCATGTGCCCACCCGGTGCAGGCCACCTCGACGATCTGGGCGGACCGGTAGTCGGCAGCGCTCCGGTCAAAGGCGAGGGTGTCGATCGCCCGGTCGTCGGGTGGGCTGCCCTGTCCGTTGTCGGCCACGATGGCGTAGAGGAGGGCCGCATGGCTGAGTTCATCCTGGGCGATGCTGGCGAACGCCATGTCCTCTTCGAGGAACGGTGCGATGCCGATCCACTCGGTGTGCTGTTGTCCCATGAGGTGCTCGTCGTCGGCGAAGGCGAGCAGGAACTCGGCTGTCCCGGGGGTCATTGACGTCATTGTGCCTCCCTCTGGCTCTTGCGGTGGGCTGCCACCAGGCGGCCGTCGTTGTCCCTGTGCGGCTTGTCCGAGTTGGGTGCCACAAAGTCCCTGTCGCCGATAAGCAGGTGCGCCCGGTCGACCATCCAGAGCAGGTCACCCTCGGCGCGGCGCAGGTAGTTCTCGCGGGCCAGCAACAGTGCCAGTTCGTCATCGGGGGCGTCGATGCTCCCGGCGTGGCGGTACTCCTCCTGACCATCCTTTTTCAGGAATACCTCGTAGGTGTGCATGCTTCCTCCTTCAGCGGTCCCGCATGACCTCGATGACCTCGAGGCACGATCCGCAACGGTGTATGGCCCTGCAGCGGCTGGGGCCGAACTCTGACTTCTCCTCGGTCGGTGATCCGCACCGTGGGCATGGTGTCGGGCCGCTGTCGACCCTGACCGCCAGGGTCAGGTCGGTTGCCATCGTCCGGCGGGCGTCCTCTGTCACCCGCTCGATTGTCCACACGGGTGACCGCAACCACTCCACGGTGGCCTCTTCGACCTCGGGCAGCGCCGCGACGGCGGCCTCCACGTCGGCGGCGATCATGGCCAGGGCGGGACAGCCGGAGAAGGTGGGGATGAGGCCGATTGCGACCTTGCCGTCTGCGGTGGCGGTCACGGTTTCGAGCAGGCCCAGATCGACGATGGACACACCCGGAATCTCGGGGTCGTCGACGGTTGCGACAGCTCCGAGGGCAGCGTCGCGCAGCAGCGTCGTGTCAACGGCAATGGTGCTCATGCGACCGCTCCGGCGGGGGCGGCATCGAGGGCGTCGCGGACCCACCTGGTGTTCTCCCACGCTGCGGAAGCCTCGGCAATCCGTCGTGCCGTATCGGGGCCGTCCATCGCCATCGTCCTCTTGAGGGGTTCCCAGTCGATCGGACCGCAGGTCCAGGTATCGGTCTCGGCGTCGTGGGTCAGGCCGGGGTCGGGGATGGCGAAGCCGTAGCTGTGCAGCATCGGAACGAACTTCTGGACCCAACCGGCCCTCATCACCTCGTTCTTCTCGGACTTGAGGCGCCAGCGGGCCAGCCTGTCGTCGGGCCTGGAGTCGGGTCCGAAGAGGCGCAGGGCCGGCCACCACCAGTCGTCGATGGACTGCTGGAACATCGCCCGCTGGGCGTCGGTGCCCTCGGCGATCCTCAGCACGCGCTCCTCGCCCAACCTGAGGTGGAAGCCCTCTTCGGCGATGATCCGCTTGAGGATCCGCTTGTAGGGGCCATAGGAGCAGTCCTTGTAGACGGCCTTCTGGCTCGGTACGGCGGCGCCGTCGACCAGCAGGCAGATCGCAACCTGGTCACCCCACGTCCTGGCCGGGTAGTGGAACACGTTGTGGAATCGGGAGCGTCCGGCGAACAGGTCTTCGAGCATCTCGCGACGCGTCTTGACACCGAGGTCGGCAGCGACCATGTAGAGCAGGTGGCCGTGGCCGATCTCATCCTGGGTCTTGGCAAGCACGGCCATCTTGTGGCGCAGGCCCGGTGTCATCGGTATCCAGTCGCGTTCGGTGAGGCCGCCCATGAGCTCACTGTTGGCGTGCAGTTCTATGAAGCGAAACACGGCCGTCCTGTATTCGTCGGGCATGTCGTCATCGACCTCGACCATGCCGCCGTCGTCGAGGAATGCCTCGAAGTCTTCCATCGAGGACCAGGTGCGTCCCATCAGATGCCTCCTCCGTTGTCTGTCTGTTCGGGTGGGGCCCCGTTCACACCGGGGCGGTTGGCGACCATCGTGAGCACGTCGTAGGCGGCCACCACGTCGTCGTCCTGGTTCAGGACCTGGGCGTCCCAGGCCACCTCGCCGTAGCCGGATCCGGCGCGGAGGGTCTTGCGTCTGCAGGTCAGCAGGACCGTGAGCGTGTCGCCCGGATAGGTCGGCTTGGCGAACCGGCAGCGGTCGATCCCGTAGTTGGCGAGGACTGGTCCCGGGTCGGGCCACACGAACAGTCCTGCCGCCAGTGAGAGGACCAGGTAACCGTGGGCCACTCGTCCACCGAAGATGGGGCTTGCGGCGGCGGCCGCCTCGTCCATGTGTGCATAGAAGTGGTCCCCGGTGCTCTCGGCAAAGTTCTCAATGTCGTCGAGGGTGACGGTACGTGAGTCGGTGTGTATGGCCGTACCGATGTCGAGGTCTTCAAAGTTCAACTTGAACGGGTGACCGCGGTCCAGGTCCCGGGTGGAGCCCGGCATCCACTCGCCGGTTATTGCGGTGAGCATGTCGGGTGAGCCCTGCACTGCGGTCGTCTGGAGGTGGTGGCGGACACCGCGCAGGCCTCCCATCTCCTCGCCACCTCCGGCGCGGCCGGGGCCACCGTGGACGAGGTTTGGCAGGGGGGAGCCGTGGCCTGTGCTGCTTCCGGCGACCGAGGCGTCGACGACGTGGACGCGCCCGTGGTGTGCCGCTATGCCGGTGGTCAACAGACGCGCCTCATCCGGGTTGGTGGTGTAGATCGAGGCGACGAGGCTTCCGCCGCCGAGGGCGGTCAGCGAGATGGCGTCGGCCGGGTCCGTGTATCCCATGATGGTGGTGACAGGTCCAAAGGCCTCGGTGGTGTGCACTTTCGGGTCGATCGGGTTGTCGGATCGCAGCAGGGTCGGTGCCAGGAACGCTCCACGTTCGACGTCCACGTCGTGAAACACACATGAGTCGATGACCACGGTGGTCGAACCGGACAGGGCGGCAACGGCATCTGCCACCTCTCCTCGCTGTGTTGTGCTGACGAGTGCCCCCATGCGTGTTTCCGGATCGGCGGGGTCACCGACCCTCACCTCGGCGAGCGCAGCTGCGACTGCATCGGCTGCAGCATCGAGGTATACGTGGGGCACGAGTGCCCTGCGTATGGCTGTGCACTTCTGACCGGCCTTGACGGTCATCTCTGTTACGACCTCTGTTACGAACAGGTCGAACTCGGGTGAACCGGGGCCCGATTCCAGGCCCAGGATGGCTGCGTTGAGGGAGTCGGCTTCGGCGTTGAAGCGAGTTGAGCGTTCAACTACGGCCGGGTGGGTTCTCAGGAGTGAAGCTGTTGTCGCCGACCCGGTGAAGCCGATGAGGTCCTGGCCTCCAAGGTGGTTGAACAGGTCGCCGACGCCACCGCAGACGAGCTGCAGCGCGCCGTCAGGGAGGATCCCGGAGTCCACGATGAGACGAACCATGGATTCGGTCAGGAAGGCGGTCTGGGTAGCGGGCTTGATAATCGTTGGGACACCCGCCAACAGGGCAGGGGCCAACTTCTCCAGGGCCCCCCAACAGGGAAAGTTGAACGCGTTGATCTGGACAGCCACACCGTTCATCGGGGTGGCTATGTGTGCGGCGATGAACGACCCGTCTCGGGCCAGGATCTCGGGGTCGCCGTCGAGGAGAACAGTGGAGTTGGGTAGTTCCCGGCGCCCCTTCGAGGCGTAGCTGAGGAGCACGCCGGCGCCCCCCTCGATGTCGATCCAGGAGTCGGCCCGTGTGGCGCCTGTGGCGGTTGAAAGGTCGTAGAGCTCCTCTTTCTCGGACAGGAGGTGCTGGCCGACGGCTTTGAGGAGGGTGGCCCGCTCGTGGAAGGTCATTGACCGGAGGGTGGGGCCTCCGACGTCGCGCGCATAGCGGGCGGTTGCTGCGAAGTCGATTCCGCTGCTGGACACGGCAGCCACCGGGTCGCCGGTCACTGCGTGGCTGGTGGCAACACCTTCGCTGTCGGGCGCTTGCCACGCCCCCTGGACGAAACTCTCGAGTGTGCGCACTTGTCTCCCGGTCCCCAGCAACTCTCAACACACGATCGTATAACCTTTGATCAGTTTGTCAAGGGGACAGTGCTTCCCAGCGTGAAGGAGACCATCTGGCGTGGGCCGGACGGAGCGGGTGAGGAGAATCGAACTCCCGTCATCAGCTTGGGAAGCTGGGGTTCTACCATTGAACTACACCCGCGAGCCCCTGTATCAGCAGGGATCCGTGCCGCGGCACTACCGGGAATCTATCCGTCACGGTTGCTCGTTCTTCGTGCAGTAGGAGACCAACTGAGCCAAAGGCTGTTCCAACCTGCGTGCTCAGCCCCGGGCCAGGCGGAGTGCCCGTTCGCCGACCTCTGCCAGAGTCCGTTCCATGTCGATCGTAAGCACCTCGCCGTCGGCCACGACCTTCTCCCCGGCAACCCAGACGTCCGTCACCCGGCGGCTGGACCCCGACCACGCCAAATGGGCGAGCAGCTCGTCAGGTTCTGTGATTGGCACGAACGTGGCGTGGTCCAGGTCGATCCGGATCATGTCGAGGGTGTTGCCGGGTTTCAGGCAGCCCGTGTCGTCGAGGCCGACCGCTGCGGCCGAGTGGCGGGTGGCCATGGCGAGCGTTTCCACAGCTGAGACCACCGTCGAGTCGAGCGCGTGGACCTTGGCCAGAAGTGCAGCCACCTTGACCTCCTCCCACAGGTCCAGCGAATCGTTGGAGGCAGGACCGTCGGTTCCGTAGCCGACGGTTACCCCCGCCTCACCCATCGCGACCAGAGGCGCGATGCCCGATCCCAACTTCATGTTGCTCACGGGGCAGTGGGCCACAGCGACCCCGTCGTCTGCCAGCAGTTCGATGTCGTCTGTGTCCAACCAGACGCAGTGGGCTGCCAGCACACGACCACCGAACACACCGTGGTCGTGGAGGATTCGCGTTATGGAATGGCCGTAGGCATCTTCAAGTTCGGTGCTCTCCTCACGGGTCTCGGCCAGGTGAATGTGGAGAAGTGTGTCGAGCGACCGGGCCAGGTCGGCCAACTCGGCAACGGCCTCGACCCCGAGGTCGTAGGCCGAATGGGGGGCGATCCCGACGGTGATCCGCCCCGCCGGATCGTGGTTCCTGGAAAAGAAGTCGGAGATCTCCCCGGCCCGGTCACTGCCACTGGAGTGGAGTGCAGAGACGACCCCGGGCGTCATCACCAGGCGGGCACCCGACTCCCTGACGGCGTCGACAACCGCCTCCTCGAACAGGTACATCTCGCAGCTCGTGGTAACACCCGCCAGCAGCATCTCCGCCGACCCGAGCGTCATCCCCCACCAGGCATCCTCAGGGGTCATCCGGCCCTCGCGCGGCCACATCGCCTCGGCCAGCCAGCGTTGGAGGGGGAGGCCGTCGCCCGAGCCACGCACGAGGGTCATCGGCGTGTGGCAGTGGGCGTTCACCAGTCCCGGCATGAGCAGGCCACCGACGTCCTCGACCGTCACGGTGTCGTCTACAACGGGAGCGCTGCTGGCCGGGCCGGCCCAGGCGATCCGGCCGTCAACCGTGTCGACCACGCCGGGAGCGAACACGGAGTCGTCGGCGTCACAGGTGACCACGACATCAGCGGTGAAGCGCCGGTTTCCCATCGGTGCCTAGACGACCCGTTCGTTTCCGCCGTCGATCGGGATCTGGGCGCCCGTCGTGGCAGAGAACGTGTCGGAACACAACTCGACGGCCACCTTCGCCACACCAGCCGAGGTGACCTCCGTAGCCAGCAGGTTCCGGGTCTTGTACTCGTCGACGCTCAGGCCGTAGTTGTCGGCCCGCTCCCTGAGGAGGTCGTCGTTCCAGAGGCCCGTGTCGAACACAGCGTCGGGATGGACCGTGTTGACACGAATACCGTCGTCGGCCCACTCCAGGGCGGCGACACGGGCCACCTGGGCGAGCGCAGCCTTGGAGGCTGAGTACGAGAGCGCCCCCCTGCCCGGTGCGGCGACGTTCTTCGAGCCGATGATCGACACCCGGCCTCCGACCGAGGACCTGACCAGGAACGGGTGGGTCGTGTGCAGGAGGTTGACTACCGAGTCGACGTTCACCGTCTGCACCGCTCGGTAGTCGTCCGCGTCCAGGTCGCTGATGGGGGCACTGGTTCCGAATATCCCCGCCGCTATCACGACGATGTCGAGTCCACCGAAGCGCCCCACAACGCCGTCGACAGCGGATGCCTGGGCCTCGGGGTCGGCTACGTCAACGGCCATGCCCAACCAGGCAGCGTGGTCAAATGTGGTCGTCACAGTGGGGTCGATGTCCATTCCACCTACGGCGCAACCCCGTGCGAGCAGTTCGGCTGCGCACGCACGGCCGATGCCTGAGGCGGCTCCCGTGACCACGGCGACCATTCCGGCCAACTGCGCAGGCGGGCCAGCCAGCCGCAGCTTGGCCTGCTCCAGGTCCCAGTACTCGACGTCGAAGATGTCTCCGGCGCCAAGTGCCCTGTAGCCGTCGAGGCCGTCTTCGACGCGCTCGAGGGCGGGCATCGTGTGTTCGTAGATGTCAAAGGCAATGTCGGCCGCAGCGATTGTCCTACCGGCGGTGAGCACCCCCAGTTCCGGGTCGACCACGACGCGTGGTGCAGGGTCGAGCATCGTCAGATCGGTGTGTCCCCGGTGCTCGTGCTGCCTGAAGTAGTCCTCGTAGGCGGTGGTGTAGGCAGCCACGTCGCGGCCGACCATGGGAACGCGTTTCGTCCGGATCACGTGGTCGGGTGTGAGCGGCCCTCTTGAGGCCAGGCCTTCCAGGTCTGGACGCTGGACAAAGCGTGTCGATGTCTGGTCGCAGTGGCGGCACAACAGCATCGGATAGCCGGCGGCATGGGAGATGTCGCGGCGGAGGCTGGCCAGGGCCATCGTGTCCAGATCGGGGAGTGCCGTGGACGGTGGGCCCGGCAAGGGGGCGTTGTCGTCAAGCCAGCATTCGGCCCTCGAGATCAGTTCATGGTGTCTCGTATAGGCCTCCCGGGTCGATTCACCGAACGTGAACAGGCCGTGGTTGGCCAGGACCATCCCGACGGTTCCGGAGTTGACCTGATCGGCCCACGAGGCGGCCACCGCCCTGGCCAGGTCGAAACCGGGCATCACATAGGGAATGACAACCACGGAATCACCGAAGATCTCGTAGATGTGTTCACCTGGATCACCGACATTGGTGAGGGAGACGATCGCATCGGCGTGGCTGTGGAGGACCGCAGGATGCGGGAGGAAGGCGTGCAGCAGGCTCTCGACGGACGGCGCAGGTGCTCCGGGATCGAAGCTCGCCGACATGAGCTCACGCATCATGTCGGGGTCAGAGAGCGAGTCGAGCGCCAACAGGTCCCTCAGCCGTGGCAGGGCCAGCGGGGCGAACCCCTGGGGCTCGATCGTCGCCAGGTCCCACCCCGAGCCCTTGACGAACAGTGCCTCGGAGGTGGAGCCGGTGATGTCGGTGAAAGGGGCCTTCACCGACGTGTTCCCGCCACCGTGGAGCACGAGGGCCGGATCCGAACCGATCAGACGCGACCCGTAGACGCATTCGTCGAGAGGGGTCTCAAGGGTCCCGGCTACGGCATTGTCCCAGCGGTCTTCCACGGTCTACTTCCTAGTTGGTCAGTCGGTCACCAGGTGGGCCGGGCCAGCACCCCGCCGTCGACGACAAGGTCGGTACCCGTGATCCAGCGGGAGAGGTCCGAACAGAGGAACACGCAGGCGTCACCCACATCCTCGGGTGTTCCGAGCCTCGTCAGCGGTGCTGTCCGGCGCCAGCGCTCAACTCCGTCGGGCCAGTCCTCTTCAAGGCCGGGGCGCGCGATCAGGCCCGGTGAGATGGTGTTCACTCGGACTCCGTCACCGCCGTAGGCCAGTGCGGCAGCACGGGCGTGCATGACCAGGGCCGCCTTGGAGGTTGCATAGTGGCCGTGAAGGTCGGTCGGGTGGTGGGCCTCGATCGATGCGATGTGGACAATCGATCCACCCGATTGCCCGGTTCGCATTGCCCCTGCGGCCAGGCGGGTGAGGCGATGTGCTGCTGTGACGTTGACATCGATGGTCTCGGACCAGACCTCGTCGGTCACCTCGTCAAACGGAACAACCGACTGGGTGGCGGCGTTGTTGACAAGGCCGTCTACCCGGCCGTGCATCTCCAGCGTCGATTCGATGACCCGGGCAGGTCCATCCTGTGAGGTCAGGTCGGCCCTGACACCCGACACGGGGCTGCCGTCGAGGTCAAGTAGGTGGTCTGTCGGTGATGTTCGCGTGTGTGCCACGACGGTGGCACCCGCCGCAACGAGCCGGCCGACGATTCCCGTGCCCACGCCGCCGCCGGCGCCGGTCACGACGACAACGCTGCCCGAGAGGTCAAGCAACTCCGACGGCGACGCAGGACCCGTCACGGCTGCCCATCCCGGACGAGTTTGGAGATACGGGATGTCGCCGCGGGGAACCTGGCGCTGAGGCTCTCGGCTGATCCCAACTCGAATCCATCGGGGTTGTAGGGGGGTGCCAGCGTGGTTCCCACGAGAGACCAGTCGCCCATGGTCGAGGCACCCATCCAGGTGCCAGTCGGGACTGCAATGAAGGGTCGCTGGCCTGCTGCCAGATCGTCTCCGAGCACGGGCGTTGCGACCGAGCCGTCGGGTTCAAGAAGCAGGAAGTCGACCGGGGAACCCATGTAGTGGTGCCACAACTCGGTCCGGTCGAGGCGGTGCATGGCTGAAAAGTCGTCCGGTTGCATGAGGTAGTAGATGGCCGATCCGTGTTCGTCGTGCCAGGTCTCGGCCCACATGCCACCCTCGAGCGGCAGGGGCTTGAGCCCGAGGATGGCGGAGATCTCTTCGGCGGTCATGTGGTCGTCGGCATCCTCTGTGTTGCCCAAGGGCCGACGGGACGATACTAGTTGTCCGACGACTACCCGGAGACTGGACCATGAGCGAGCTTGGTGGGAGGACCCTTGACTGGGTCGACGGCGCCATATTGATGGTTGACCAGACGAAGCTGCCTACGTCCGTCGAGATGTTGCGGATCACGGCCGTGTCCGATCTGGTCGATGCCATCCGTCGGCTGTCGGTTCGCGGGGCGCCGGCAATAGGCGTCGCCGGTGCATTCGGGGTGGCCCTGGCAGCCAACGCGAACGGTGTGGGGACACAGGGGTTTGAGGCCGATGTGGAGTCGATTCGGTCGGCTCGTCCCACGGCAGTGAATCTGGCGAAGATGGTGGACAGGGTTGTGTGCGTCTCCGGAGCTGGACCTGAAGCCGTCCTGGCCGAAGCCATGGCCGTCAGGAACGAAGAGTTGCTGGCGTCGCTGAACATGGGCGAGCGCGGCGCCGATCTGATGGCCGGAATTGCCGGCGGGGCCAACTCGATCCGGGCCCTTACAATCTGCAACACCGGCGGCCTCGCAAGCGTTGAACGTGGGACCGCCCTGGCTGTCATCCAGACACTCCATGAGCGTGGCTGTCTCGAGGAGGCAATTGCCCTCGAGACCCGACCTCTCCTGCAGGGCGCGCGCCTGACCGCCTGGGAACTCCAGCAGATGGCTGCCCCGTTCCGTCTGATCGTCGACTCGGCGGGACCGCACCTGATCTCCAGGGGGTTCGCCGATGTCGTCCTGGCTGGTGCTGACCGGATAGCCGCCAACGGCGATACGGCCAACAAGATCGGCACCTTCTCACTGGCACTGGCTGCCAGACACTCCGGCGTCCCGTTTGTGATTGTCGCCCCCGAGTCCACGATCGACATGGCCACGGCCTGCGGCGGTGACATCCAGATTGAGAACCGGGGTGATGACGAGGTCATCTGTTTCGGGGGAGTTCCGATGGCTCCAGAGGGCACACGAACCATCAACCCGGCATTCGACGTCACCCCGTCCGATCTCATCACGGCGATAGTCACCGACACACGGGTCGTCCGACTCGACCAGGGCGAGACCCTCGATACGGTTCGGTCGTGACCGGATTACCGGCCTTCAGCGCCGAGTCGTAGGCCCTGCCCCCAACCCCACCTAGTCTGCTGCGGTGACAACAGGCCCGTCCGTCAGATTGCGACCAGCATCATGAAGATGCTGAAACCCGTAGCGGTTCCCCTCATCGCAGTTGGTCTGGCCCTCGGTATTGGCGCCATTATCCTGGCGGTCTCGGGCGCCAACCCCATCGAGGCATACGGGGCACTGATCGACGGATCGCTCTCCAGCCAGAAGACAGTCGGTCGGACCCTCGAGAAGGCCACCCCACTCATCATGGGTGGCCTGGCAGTGGCATTTGCCTTCCGGGCCGGGCTCTTCAACATCGGTGGCCAGGGCCAGCTGGTGGTCGGAGGGATCTTTTCAGCCGCTGTGGGCTTCGGCTTCGAGGGTCTTCCGTGGATCATCCATGCGCCCATGGCTCTCGCCATCGGCGCCCTGGCCGGCGCAGCCTGGGGTTCGATAGCGGGCATCCTCAAGGCCACCCGTGGAGCCCACGAGGTGATCACGACGATCATGCTCAACTTTGTTGCCCTCAACCTCACGGACTGGCTGGCCTCGAACCCCTGGAAGGACGAGGGGATCCTGTCGCGTACCCCGGCGGTTGAGGAGAGCGCCCTGATCCCACTCTGGGGATCATTCCCAACCGGCTTCCTCGTGGCAGTCGCCGCCAGCATCGGTTGCTGGTACCTGCTGGAGAGGACCAACCTGGGCTTTGAGATCCGCTCCGTCGGACTCAACGGAGACGCTGCCAGATACGTCGGGATATCGGTCCAGCGGATCGTTATTGCCACCATGGCGATAAGCGGACTCCTTGCCGGTGCCGGCGGCGCCATCGAGACCCAGGGGGTGATTGGCAGGTACGAACCGGGCTTCAACGCCGGGTTGGGCTTCAACGGCATCACCATCGCCCTGTTGGCCCGGAACCACCCACTCGGCGTCATCCCGGCGGCCTTGTTGATCGGGGCCATGGAGGCCGGAGGTTCGATGATGCAGTTCAACGCCGACGTGGCACCAGAGATCACCGACATCATCGAGGCACTGATGCTCCTGTTCGTGGCGACACCGATCGTGGTCCGGTGGTTCTTCTCCCGCCAGGAGGTCGCAGAGGTCTCCGTCACCGCCGGCTGGGGTTCGTCATGAGCGACCTGTTCATCCGTTTCCGCTGGGTCATCCTCACAATCCTCGTGTTTGTGTTCGTCACCCTGTTCACCGCCGAGTTTCAACAGGCTCAGACAACGGCGGTCCTTGCCAGCGCACTACGGCAGTCCACGCCGCTGCTCTTTGGAGCACTGTGCGGGGTTCTGTGCGAGCGATCCGGTGTGGTGAACATCGGCATCGAGGGCCAGATGCTGCTGTCTGCCTTCGTAGGTTTCATGGTCGCATCGGCAACCGGGAGCCTTGTCGCCGGGATCCTGGCTGGCATGGCCACAGGAGCACTCATGGGGGCTGGTCTGGCCGGACTGTCGGTGACCCTGCAGGGCGACCAGATAATCGCAGGCACCGTCCTCAACATTGCAGCATTCGGAATCAGCAGCTACTTCTTCCAGCAGGGGCTCACCCTGCCGTCGGGAAAGACCTCCCCGGTGTCGTTGGGCCCGCTGGCAGACCTACCGGTCATCGGGAGGGTGTTCTTCATCAACCCTCCCCTCACCTACCTCTCCCTCATCCTCATCTGGCTCGTCTGGTTCGTGTTGTTCCGAACCAGATGGGGGCTCTGGACCCGGTCGGTGGGCGAGGTCCCCAGCGCAGCCGAGACGGTCGGAATCTCGGTGGCACGGGTCCGATACACCAACCTCATTGCGGGCGGATGCCTCGCCGGGCTGGGTGGCGCCTACCTCAGCCTTGAGGCGGTCGGATCCTTCGAGCGGATGATGACCAACGGGAGGGGCTTCGTGGCCCTGGCGGTGATGATCTTCGGACGCTGGAACCCGATAGGAATCTGGGGTGCAGCGCTCCTGTTCGGTTACGCCAGTGCCGTCCAGACACAACTCCAGTTCCGCGGCTGGCTGGCTGACGACCCGCAGTTCATCGGGATGATCCCGTACGTCGTCTGCATCGTCGTCCTGGCCGGATTCGTCGGTCGTGCCCGACCACCTGCTGCCATTGGACAGCCCTACAGCCGTGAGTGATCCGATGGGCGTGGCTGAGTCTCCGGCCCTCGAGGTGCAGGGCGTCACGAAGCGCTTTGGTGACGTGCTCGCCAACGAGGACGTCGGCCTTCGTGTCGAACGTGGTCGGATCCATGCCCTTCTCGGCGAGAACGGTGCCGGGAAGAGCACCCTCGTCAACATCATCTTCGGCCTCTACCAGGCCGACACGGGTGAGGTTCGACGAAACGGGGAGGTACTGAACCTCAACGGCCCACGAGACGCCATTGCCCACCAGATCGGAATGGTCCACCAGCACTTTCAACTGGTGCCGGTGCTCTCGGTAGCCGAGAACGTCGTCCTGGGCGACGAGCCGACGAGACACGGCGTTGTCGACCTCGACAGGGCCGCCGCCGTGGTTCGGGAACTATCGGAGCGTTTCGGACTTGACATCGACCCGAAGTCCATAGTCGAGGACCTCCCGATCGGCATTCAACAGAGGGTCGAGATCCTTCGTGCCCTCTACCGCGAGGTCGACATCCTGATCCTGGACGAGCCAACCGCTGTGCTGACTCCCCAGGAGACCAACCACCTGCTCAATGTCCTGCGAGGTCTCGCAGACACCGGTGTTGCCGTGGTCTTCATCACGCACAAGCTGCGCGAGGTGATGGCAGTTGCCGACGAGATCACGGTGATGCGTCGTGGCCGGGTTGTGGGCCACACTGTCCCGGCCGACACAGACGAGTCCGATCTGGCATCGATGATGGTCGGGCGGCCCGTCGAACTACGCCTGAAGCGAACCCCCGCATCCCCCGGCGACGAGATGCTCACCATTGCGGACCTGGTCGTCGACGACGATCGACAGACCCGGGCGCTGAACGGAATCAACCTCGACATCCGTGCCGGAGAAGTCGTCGGGGTCGCCGGGGTCGAGGGCAACGGCCAACGTGAACTGGTCGAGGCCGTTACGGGTCTTCGGGGTGTCGTCTCCGGATCGATCATCCTCGACGGCGAGGAGATCACCGGCAGGTCCCCGCGCCAGATCAGCACCATGGGCGTTGCACACATCCCCGAGGACAGGGAGAAGTTTGGCCTGATCGGCGCACACACCGTTGCCGACAACATGGTCCTGAACCGCTACCACCACCGCCCATACTCCAGGCACGGCATCAGGCGCCCCGCAGCCGTCGATGACGAGGCGACAAGGCTGGTCGAGGAGTTCGATGTACGCCCACCGAACATTGCAGCCATGGTCGCCACCCTTTCGGGAGGCAACAAGCAGAAGGTCGTTGCTGCACGCGAGTTCTCGCATGACTCAAAGGTGATGGTCGCAGCGCAGCCGACCCGTGGAATCGACATCGGGAACATCGAGTTCATCCACCGCCGGCTCATCGAGTACCGCGACGCCGGCATGGCCATCCTTCTCGTCTCAGCCGAACTCGACGAAGTTCTGGGGGTCTCCGACCGGGTTGCGGTCATTTATGGGGGACGGATCGTCTCGTGTGAGCCTGCCGAGGGAATCGACCGCGACCGTGTGGGCCGTCTGATGCTTTCTGGGGCCGACGGCTGATCAGCGGTTGGTACCGTCTGGAGATGCTCGGCCTCATTACCGGAAGTGGCTTCTACGATCTGCCCGGCCTTGAGGAGGCCGTTGATCGGAAGGTCGAGACCCCCTACGGCACGGTCAACCTGGTGTACGGCACGTGGAATAGCTGCCCGGTGGTGTTTCTCCCCAGGCATGGCGCCGATCACAGCGTTCCACCACAGCGCATCCCCTACAGGGCAAACCTGTGGGCGCTCCATGAGGCCCGTGCCAGGGCCGTATTGGCAACTGCGGTCAGTGGCGGGATCAACCCGGTCTACCGGAACGGAGAACTCGTCCTCATCGACCAGTTCATCAACCTGACGCACGGTCGAGACGACACATTCTTCGATGATGAGGTACGTCACACCGACATGACGAAACCATACGACCCGGGCCTACGTCAGGTTCTCTCCGACGTGGCTGTGGAAGCTGGTATAGATCTCATCGATGGCGGCACGTACGTGTGTGCCAGCGGGCCCAGGTTCGAGACCCCGGCTGAGATCTCGATGTACGCAGGCTTCGGTGGTGACCTTGTCGGCATGACCGGCTACCCAGAGGTGGCTCTGGCCCGCGAGCTGGACCTGCCGTATGCGGCAGTAGGCGTCGTATCCAATCCTGCAGCGGGCCTGGGAACTGAGGAACTCAGCCTCGACGACATCTGGGCCGTGCTGAACGACGCAGCCGAACCGCTCCTGCGCCTCCTGGGAGGTGCAGCCGAACGGCTGGCCCGCTGCTGGGAATGAAACCGCCGGGGGGCGTCGCCGACGCCTGGCGGGTCAGTCGAAGAGTCGGGAGGCGTCCTCGAAGTCCACCAGCCAGGTCCTTCCGCCTCCGTCCGAGTGGTATGAACCCCAGCCGAGGAGTTGACGTGCCCGTTCGGGCAGGGCAGCGGCCCGTTCACGGCTGACCACGAGCGGGCTGGCCTCCTCTGGTCGGAGCCAGCCGGCCACGAAGCTGACGTGCATGCCGTAGCGCCACGAGTCGGTGGTGTTCTGACCGGCCCCGTGGATCACCCGTCCGCTGTAGATCATCCCGCTTCCAGCTGGCATGGTTGCGTACGCCGTCCGGTACCCATCGAAGTCGCCCCCCCGGTACACCTCGGCCGGCAACTCCTGGGTGCCCGGGATGACGACCGTCGCTCCGTTGGCACGTGTGAACTCGCTGAGGGCGAACATGCAGCTGACCGTGATCTCCCGACCGTCGGCGATCGCCTCGGGCCAGTTGGTCTCGTCGCGGTGCAGGTACTGGGCCGGCTCGCCCGGTCCGACCGCCATGACCTGGCCGGTGTTCAGCCAGTAGTCGCTGGCATGTTCCAGGAGGTAGTGGTCGGCTACCGCCAGAAGGGTCGGGTTCAACAGGGCGTGGTCCACGAAGGCATCGCTGCGGGCGGCAAGTCCGCAGAAGCGCCTGGTATTGGCACCGTGGAAGCCCTCCCAGTGTTCCATTCCGCTCTTCGAGCCGGGTTCCGTTACGTCAAAGGCGGTTGCGAGGTCCTCGACGAGTTGGATCCTTGACGCCTCGGGCAGCAGGTCCGTAACGATCACCCCGCCGTCTGTGTCCATTGCCTTGACGATGTCGGTGAGGGCCGCATCGCGTCCGAGGGTCGTCAGGTCAGCCATCGCCGCACCCTATGGCCCTGTCTGTGCGGGTGACCACGTGTGCCAGATACCCCTGGATGTCGGAGGGCTACGATCAACCCTGACAGGGGGAGCACCACCATGGCTGATGCGCACAGACCGCTGCGAACCGACGTGATACCCGAAATCGTCGTGGACGGCGCCAGCGCCGCCCTGGCTAGCATCGGCTGCCCATGATCCTCTCAGACCGTTCCATCCGCGACGCCGTCGCTGCCGGCCGAATCGTGATCGAGCCCTACGACGACTCGTGTGTACAGCCCTCATCGGTCGACCTGCACCTTGATCACAGGTTCCTCGTATTCCGTAACCACACCCGCGGCCTGATTGACGTCCGCCGGGACCTCTCGGACCTGACCGAGATGGTCGAAGGTTCAGACGACGACCCCTTCATCCTGCACCCTGGCGAGTTCGTCCTGGGATCCACCTCTGAGAGGGTTGGAGTTCCAGACGATCTGGTGGCCCGCCTTGAGGGCAAGTCCAGCCTCGGCCGGCTGGGGCTGCTCATCCACTCCACGGCCGGCTATGTCGACGCCGGCTGGGATGGTCAGCTCACGCTGGAACTCTCCAACGTGGCAAGCCTTCCGATCATCCTCTATCCGGGCATGAAGATCGGTCAGATCTCGTTCATGCAGATGACAACGGCCGCTGACCGCCCGTACGGAGCGAGCGAGCTGGGTTCCAAGTACCGCGGTCAGGAGGGGCCACGGCCCAGCCGCTACTGGGAGAACTTCGAGCGGTAACGGACGGTTCAGGAGTCTCCGGTCTCGATTGCCTCGAGAACGTGCAGGGCGATGTCGCCGACCTTCACCTCTGACTCCTCGACGCCTTCGCCCTTGACCCCGTCGTCGATCATCACGAAGCAGAACGGGCAGGCGGTTGCGATCCTGGTCGCTCCGGTTGCAAGGAGTTCCTGCGAGCGTTCGACGTTGATGTTCTTGCCGGTCTGCTCCTCCATCCACATGCGGCCTCCGCCGGCACCACAGCACATGCCCTTGGTGCCCTGGCGTTCGGCCTCTACCACCTCGACGCCGCCGAGGCTGCCGATGACCCGTCGGGGCGCCTGGTAGACGTCGTTGTGGCGGCCCAGGTAGCACGAGTCGTGGTAGACGATGCACTCGTCGAGACGGGCATCGGTAACGTCGAGGCGGCCCTCGTCGATCAGCCATTCCAGCAGTTGGCTGTGGTGAACCACCTCGTAGTGGCCGCCAAGCTCCGGGTACTCGTTGGCCAGCGTGTTGAAGCAGTGCGGGCACTGGGTGATGATCTTGCGGACACCCATTTCGTTGAGCGTCTCCACGTTCTGCATGGCCATCATCTGGAAGATGTACTCGTTGCCCGACCGCCTGGCGGGGTCACCGGTGCACATCTCTGACGGGCCGAGGATCGTGAACGAGACCCCTGCCCGGCGCAGCAACCTGGCCATCGCCCGTGAGACCTTCTTGTTCTTGTCGTCGAAGGACCCTGCGCATCCGACCCAGTAGAGGTACTCGGTCTCAACCGGGTCGCCACCGTCGATGATGTCGACTCCGTCGAGGTCCCCGACCCAGTCCGCCCTCTCGCTCTGGGAGAGGCCCCACGGGTTGCCGGAGTTCTCCATGGACCTGTAGGCGGCTCCCAGCTCACTCGGGAAGTCGGATTCCATGAGCGACAGATAGCGCCGCATGTCGAGGATCTTGTCGAGGATCTCGATGTTCACCGGGCAGATCTCGTCGCAGGCACGACAGCTTGTGCATGCCCAGAGTTCCTCGCCGGTGACCCGTTCCAACATGGAGTTTGCTGACACTGTTATGTCCGGGTCGACACCGATCGGGGGTGACACGACGGTTGAGCCGGTTGCCGCCATCACCTCACCGGTCTTGAGCACGATCTCGCGTGGGTCGAGGGGCTTGCCTGTTGCGTGGGCTGGACACACGCTCGTGCAGCGGCCACACATTGTGCAGGAGTCGGTGTCGAGAAGCTGCTTCCAGGTGAACTCCTCGATTGTTGACACCCCGAAGCTCTCCAGCTCGGTTTCCATGAGGTTGGGGATCGGCCTCATCGCCCCCTTGGGGCGGTCACGGTCCTTCAGGTACATGTTCAGCGGCGATGTGAACATGTGGCGCAGCATCGTTATGGGAAGCAGCGCGAGGAAGGCCATGAACGACACGACGTGGGCTGTCCACCAGACCTGGTGCCAGCCGGCGGCCTGAGCGGCAAGGCCGCTGTCGTTGATCGCCAGCGCCAGCGGGTAGCCGATGATCGACCAGGTTTCGGCATGGACCGTGTGACCGTCAGGTCCAGCCTGGATGGCTATGCGGAAAGCCTCGGCGATGAACCCGGTGACCCCTATTGCAAGGAATACGAACAGGGCGGCAGCGTGTTCGGGCTTCGTCTTGATCCGGATGCGGTAGGGGCGGAACCGGCTGGGTCCATAGCGGCGCAGGATCGCCCATATGACCCCTGTGAGAAAGAGCACGCCCGCCACGTCGCCGACCAGCGTGTAGGCCCTGTACACGTCACCGTGCAGGAACTTGAGCGCCGGGGGCACCTGGTGGTTGACCTCGAGCACGGTGGTCACGGCCAGGAGGACCAGGAACGGGAAGTAGATGAGGGAGTGCATCACCCCGGCAGCGGGTTCCCGCAGGAGGGTCCTCATGTAGACGCCGGACCGGAAGTCGCCGAATCGGCGCTTTGCGTTCTCCTTCGTGGTCGAGCGGTTGTCTGGTGCGCCCCGCTGCCAGTTCTGGACCCTGTAGGAGAACAGCACCGCGCCCCAGACGATGAGTAGCGGGATGGCCGAGTAGAAGGCCAGCTTCAATGGGCCGGGAATGTTCCCGAACACCTCCCGGGTGATTTCGGAGTCGTGGTGGAATCCGTTGACGAGTGAGGCGACCCCGGATGCGACCATGAAGAGGGCCACCACGACCCCGAGGCCGATGACGAGGTGGTTGGGTCGGATGCGCCTGTCGCTCATGTCGGGCGGAACTCTAGCCCCGGAGCGGTCGCCGTAGCGGCTGTGGCATCTGTTGACCGGCGGTTCACCGTCACGAAACAGGCTCGAAACAGCCTCTCCATATCGTCGGTGGTGTTGAGTCAGGAATAACCGAAAGGCCACGCCGTGTCAGATCCGTTGTTTTCGTCAGGTTCTCCGGGGAGGGCGTTGTCGGCGGCGTGGGCATCCCGTTCGTCGCGGAGCCGGTCTCGGAAGGTGTCCCTTGGGATGGTCGGCGTGGTTGGTGCGGTCCTCGTCACCGCTGCACCGGCTGCCGCACAGGAGCTCACGCCGGCCGAGTACAACACCGCCCTGCTGGCGAGCCTCTGGCTGATCGTGGCCGGCTGCCTTGTATTCCTGATGCAGGCCGGGTTCGCTCTCGTCGAGGCGGGCCTCACCAGGGCCAAGAACGTCGGCAACATCATGGCCAAGAACCTGGCCGACATGGCGATCGGCGCCCTTGCGTTCTGGGCCGTCGGCTTCGGCTTCGCGTTCGGGTCCGACGGCGGGAGCCTCATCGGTACCGATACGTTCTTCCTGTCGGGGATGAGCGAGTCGTTCGACGACGGTGACGTCCTCGCCACCCCGTCGTTCTTCTTCTTCCAGGTCGTCTTTGCCGCCACGGCGGTCACGATCGCCTCGGGGGCGATGGCCGAGAGAACCAGGTTCTCCGCCTACCTCATCTTCAGTGCTGTCATGACCGGCTTCATCTACCCGGTGGTCGTGCACTCGTTCTGGCACGGCGACGGCCTGCTCTCGGATCTCAACATCGGCGACGCCCGCTTCAGCGATTTCGCCGGGTCGAGCATCGTGCACAGCGCGGGTGGCTGGGCTGCCCTGATGGGTGCCATCTTCCTCGGGCCGCGCCTCGGCAAGTACGCCCCGGACGGCACCCCCCGGGCCATTCCGGGTCACAACATCGGCTACGCGGTGATCGGTGTGTTCATCCTGTGGTTCGGCTGGTTCGGGTTCAACGCAGGCTCGGAGCTGGCATTTGACGCCTGGGTTGCCCACGCAATCATGACGACCCTCCTGGCGGCGTCGGCCGGGATCATGTCTGCAGGTGCCGTGATCTGGAGGAAGACCGGTGCGCTGGATATCGGCATGGCCGGCAACGGTGCGCTGGCCGGGCTGGTGAGCATCACGGCCGGAACGGGAACCATGAGCTTTCTGGGGGCCGTCGTAACCGGTGCGATCGGAGGAGTCATCGTCGTCTACTCGGTCCTGTTCGTCGAGAGGAAGGGTGTCGACGATCCGGTCGGTGCCGTTTCGGTGCACGGTGTGTGCGGCGTGTGGGGAACCCTTGCCGTGGGCCTGTTCGCCCGGTACGACGATGCCTTTCTGGGGCGTGACAACGCCGGCCTGTTCTACGGCGGTGGTTTCGACCAGTTGCTGGTCCAGGCGATAGGCGTTGTCCTGATCGCTGCCTGGGTGCTCGGAACCTCTGCGGTTCTCTTCAGGGTGATCGCGTCGACTGTGGGCCTTCGGGTCTCGCCGGAGGAGGAGTTGGCCGGCCTCGACGTGGCCGAGCACGGCTCCCCCGGTTACGGGCCCGAGCCGGTGCAGTTCGTCTGAGCCCCGGGCCTGTTCCGGTCAACCGGCCTGGCGGGCTACGGCCTCTGCCGCTGCTGTGGCTGCGGCAGGGTCCAGCGAACGTTCCAGGACGGGCACGCTGGTACGGGGCCGCATGTCCGGGTCGAGGTCGTAGACGAGCGGGTCACCCGTGGGGATGTTGAGGTCCACGATGTCGTCGTCGCTGATGGAATCGAGGTACTTGCAGAGTGCCCGGAGGCTGTTGCCGTGGGCTGCCACCAGCACGACCTTTCCGGCCTCAAGGTCGGGGACTATCGCAGATCCCCAGTAGGGAACGAGCCGGTCTACGACGTCGGCGAGGCACTCGGTGAGCGGCGGATCGGAGAGCTCGGCGTACCTGGGGTCGGTGTTGGGGTTGAAGGGGTTGTCTGGCGTGATGGGAGGTGGTGGGGTGGAGTAGCCGCGGCGCCACGCCTGCAGTTGTTCGGAGCCGAACCGTTCGCGGGTCTCGGCCTTGTCGAGGCCGGTGAGGTCCCCGTAGTGCCGTTCGTTCAGCCGCCAGTCGCGTCTGACCGGTATCCATGCCCGGTCCAGGACGTCGAGGGTCAGGTTGGCGGTTCTGATGGCTCTCTTCTGGAGGGAGGTGTGGACAACGTCGGGCAGGATCCCGGCAGCGGCGAGCAGGTCTGCTGCGTTTCGTGCCTCCTGTTCACCGGTGCTGGTCAGGTCACAGTCGTACCAGCCCGTGAACCGGTTGGAGGCGTTCCACTCGCTCTCGCCGTGACGTAACAGGATGAGGGAGGGCATGTACCAGTCCACCAGAACCTGCGAGAAAAACCACCTTCAGAAGTTGATATATAGGGACTCAAGTCTCTATAGTGCTATAGGCATAGATAAAGTCCGGAAACCCGCACCAACCCGTATCCTGACCCGCCGACACACGGTTTCCCCCCGCTGTCGTGTCGGCGGGTCCCTCCGGAAGGGACCATGGGGCACCCGGGTCGGTGGTGGTCCGGACCACACCTGACAACTACTCGAAACCAGAATCAGACAGGAGAAACAGCATGGGCAAGGCCGTAGGCATCGACCTCGGAACCACCAACTCGGTGGTCAGCGTCCTCGAAGGCGGAGATCCCGTCGTAATAGCCAACGCAGAGGGATCGCGGACCACCCCGTCGGTCGTGGCCTTCGCCAAGGACGGCGAGGTGCTGGTCGGCGAGGTGGCCAAGCGACAGGCGATCACCAACCCGGGCCGAACGATCCGGTCGGTGAAGCGTCAGATGGGATCGAACTGGTCAGAGACGATCGACGACAAGGAGTACACGGCTCAGGAGATCTCGGCCCGTGTCCTCCAGAAACTGAAGAGGGATGCCGAGGCATACCTCGGAACCGATGTCGACCAGGCCGTCATCACCGTTCCCGCCTACTTCGACGATGCACAGCGCACCGCAACAAAGGAGGCAGGCCAGATCGCCGGCCTCGAGGTGCTCCGAATCATCAACGAGCCCACAGCAGCAGCGCTTGCCTACGGCCTCGACAAGGACGACCAGGACCAGACAATCCTCGTCTTCGACCTCGGTGGCGGCACCTTTGACGTGTCGGTACTCGAGATCGGCGACGGCGTCTTCGAGGTCAAGTCCACCCACGGCGACACCAGCCTCGGTGGCGACGACTGGGACGAGGCCATCATCGACTGGCTGGTCACCTCGTTCAGCAACGACCATGGTGTCGACCTCAGCAAGGACCCGATGGCCGCACAGCGGCTCAAGGAGGCCGCGGAGAAGGCCAAGATCGAACTGTCCCAGGTGCAGCAGACCCAGATCAACCTGCCCTTCATGACCGCCACCGACGCCGGACCACTCCACCTCGACTACTCCCTCAGCCGCTCCAAGTTCCAGGAACTGACGGCCGACCTCCTCAAGCGTTGCCGGTCACCGTTCGAACAGGCCATCGCCGACGCAGGCCTCAGCAGGGGTGAGGTCGACCAGGTACTTCTGGTCGGTGGTTCCACCCGCATGCCCGCCGTCGTGGAACTGGCCCAGGAGATCGCCGGGCGGGAGCCGAGCAAGAACGTCAACCCCGACGAGGTTGTCGCAATCGGCGCCGTCGTCCAGGCCGGTGTCCTCGTCGGCGAGGTCAAGGACGTGCTGCTCCTCGACGTGACCCCGCTGTCACTCGGCATTGAGACCAAGGGCGGTGTCATGACCAGGCTGATTAAGAGAAACACCACCATTCCCACCCAGCGGTCCGAGGTGTTCTCAACCGCCGAGGACAGCCAGCCATCTGTCGAGATCCATGTGCTCCAGGGTGAGCGCGAGATGTCGCAGTTCAACAAGACGCTCGGCAAGTTCCAACTCGTCGACCTGCCTCCGGCGCCACGCGGCATTCCCCAGATCGAGGTTACCTTCGACATCGACGCCAACGGCATCGTGCACGTGTCGGCCAAGGACCGTGCCACCGACAACGAACAGTCAATTACCATCTCGGGCCAGTCGGCTCTCGACAAGGACGTCATCGATCAGATGGTCCGCGATGCCGAGGTGCACGCTGACGAGGATCACAGGCGCCGCGAACAGGCCGAGGTCCGCAACAACGCCGACAACCTCCTCTACCAGACCCGAAAGATGGTCTCCGACCAGGGAGCCGAGCTGACCGACGACGAGAAGTCCAACGTCGAGGAGAAGCTCACTGCCCTCGAGACCTCCCTCGAGGGTGATGACACCGATGCCATCAAGGCCGCCACCGAGGACCTGATGGAAGCCAGCCAGGAGTTCGGCCAGCGGCTCTACGAGGCCGCACAGCAGGAAGCAGGCACCCCGGCCGGCGAACCGGGCGATGGCGACGGCGACGTGGTCGATGCAGAGATCGTCGACGAGCAGTGAACGAGCCTGGAGGCGGGGTCCCCACCGTCGGTGACGGTGCTCCCTCAGGTGAGCCCACTGCCGAGGCCGTCGAGGAACTGATCGGAGAGATACTCGAGGCCGACGAGGCCGTCGCAGGTTCCGGTGAGGCAACCGACCCCGTCGTGGAACGAGACGCCTTCCTGGCCGACCTGCAGCGTGTCAGCGCCGAGTTCTCCAACTTCAGGAAACAGACAGAGCGCCGCAACTCAGAGGTCGCATCCCGTGCCAGGGCCGACCTGGTCCAGGTGCTGCTGCCGGTGCTCGATGCCTGCGACATGGCTGTCGACCAGGGGTCCGACGGTGTCGAACCGATCCGTTCTGCGATCTCGGCAGCCCTCACCCCGCTCGGCTTTGAGGTCATTGACCCGATAGGCGAGGGGTTCGATCCGAGCAGGCACGAGGCGGTAATCCACGAGGCCGATTCCGACGGCGACAGCGAGGGTCTCCGCGTCGTCGAGGTCATGCGTCGCGGGTATGGATGGGCCGGGCGGGTCATGCGTCCGGCGATGGTGCGGGTGCAGGGCTGAGGCCCGCGTAGCCCGCTATCAGACATGACTGCCCAGAGGGAGTGGTTCGACAAGGACTACTACCGGACGCTCGGCGTCGACAAGGGGACCTCGGCAAAGGACATCACCAAGGCCTACCGAAAGTTGGCCCGCAAGCTCCACCCCGATGCCAATCCCGGAGATGATGCCGCCGAACAGCGTTTCAAGGAGGTAACCGCCGCCTACGACGTGCTCGGCGACCAAGCCAGACGGGAGGAGTACGACCAGGTCAGGGCCATGGGGCCGATGCCGGGAATGGGAGGCGCTCCCGGCGGCGGATTCGGAGGCCACGGCGGCGTCCCGTTCGACCTGGGCGATGTCTTCGGCGGCCTTTTCGGACAGGGCGGACGCGGTCACCGTGGCGGAACCCGCGGGGTGGACCTTGAGACGCGGCTGGGCCTGTCGTTCTTCGAGGCCGTCAACGGCGTGACAACCTCGGTTCACCTGACAAGCGACGCCGCCTGTTCCAGTTGCGGCGGCAGTGGGGCACGTCCCGGGACCAGCCCCCACCGGTGTGACGCCTGTGGTGGAAGCGGGGCGACAGCGGACAACCAGGGTCCGTTCTCGTTCAGCCGACCCTGTGGAACCTGTGGAGGCAGCGGCAGTCAGATCGATGATCCCTGTGGCAACTGTCGGGGAACCGGGGTCGAACGCAGGCCCCGCGAGGTGAAGGTCCGGATTCCACCGGGAATCGAAGACGAACAGAAGATCCGACTGAAGGGGCGTGGTGGCCCCGGTAGCGGCGGACCCGACGGGGACCTGTACGTGGTCGTGGGGGTCGAACCGCATCCCCTCTTCGGACGGACCGGCCGCAACCTGACCCTCACGGTTCCCATCACCTTCCCCGAGGCCGTGTTCGGCGCCGAGGTCGAGGTGCCCACCCTTCAGGACGGTCCGGTCACGTTGCGTCTTCCCTCCGGCACCAGGAGCGGCAAGACCTTCCGGGTCAAGGGCAGGGGTGTCGGAACCCGTCGCGGCAGGGGTGACCTGCTCGTGACGGTGGAGGTGATCATTCCGCAGGAACCCAACGAGGCCGAGCAGGCTGCCATCGAGGCCCTGTCGGAGGCCGGCGGCGACAATCCCCGCGAGGGTCTGGCAGGATGACACCCGAGATGATGAACCGACGGGTGTTGGTGTTCGACCTCAGGGGTGCGACGGGATGGTGAACATCCGATCCGACCAGGCCGTGTACGTGATCTCAGTGGCCGCCGAGTTGTCCGGGATGCACCCACAGACCCTGCGCATCTACGAGCGGAGAGGCCTTGTCGACCCGGCAAGGACCACCGGCGGCAACCGCCGGTACAGCGATGCAGACATAGCCCTGCTCCAGCGGATCGCCGACCTGACCTCTGAGGGCATGAACCTTGCCGGTGTGAAGCGGGTTCTCGAACTTGAGGCCGAGGTGGCCCGCCTCGAACAGGATCTGGCCGACACCCGCGAGGCGGGCTCTGAGGCTGTGGCCGAGGTACACCGGAAGTATCGCCGCGATCTGGTTCCGGTTCGCCAGAGTGTCACCGTCTATCGGGGTCAGAAGAGGCGCTGACCTGCGATTTAGGTTTCTCCCAGATCGGGGCGCCAGGTCTGTTTTGTTTGTTACAACCGGGTTTCGTTCCACAGAGCGCCCCCTTTCTCCATAGGGAAGGCGGGATTTGTCCACAGGGGCTGTGGAAAGTCCGTATCTTGAGCGCCTATGACTCAGGATCACCGCCTCCGGATCGCCTCACAACCACCTCGTCGAGGGCAGGCTGACCTGCACCGGAAACAGCCAACCACCCGACCACGACGACGGTAGGATCGTCCCGTAAGGGACCCGATCACGAGTCAGGAGGGTTGCCGTGCCCGCGACCGTTGTAGTCGGGACGCAGTGGGGTGACGAGGGCAAGGGCAAGTTCACCGACCTCCTTGCCGGCGACATGACCATGGTCGTCCGCTACCAGGGTGGCCACAACGCCGGCCATACCCTCGTCGTCGCCGAAGAGTCCTTTGCCCTTCAACTCGTCCCGAGCGGCGTCCTCTACGAACACGTGGTGCCCGTCATAGGAAACGGGGTCGTAGTCGACCCGAGGGTGCTCATCGCAGAGATGGACATGCTCGAAGGCCGTGGTGTGTCAACCGAACGCCTCATGCTGAGCGGCAACGCCCACCTGATCCTCCCCTACCACCAGGAGCTCGACGCCCTCTACGAGCGTCACCTCGGCAAGAACAAGCTGGGAACCACCAAGAGGGGAATTGGACCCGCCTACGCCGACCGGTCAATGCGGGTCGGCCTGCGTGCCCAGGACCTGCTCGACTCCGGGATATTCCACAAGAAGCTGGGTGCCGTCCTCGAACACACCAACAAGGTTCTAACGAGGGTGTTCAACCGCCTGCCCGTCGACGCCGACGAGATCGCCGCCGAATACCTCGATGTCTGCGCCCCACGCCTCACCCCCCATATCACCGACGCAGTCGCCCTCGTCCACAACGAGTTGGACGCCGGCCACAACATCCTCATGGAGGGGGCCCAGGCAACCTTCCTCGACCTTGACCACGGGACCTACCCGTTCGTCACCTCCTCGAACCCCGTAGCCGGAGGAGCATGCACCGGCGCCGGAATCGGCCCAAGGGACATCAACCGGGTAATCGGAATAGCCAAGGCATATGTCACGAGGGTCGGCAGCGGCCCATTCCCGACAGAGCTGTTCGACGAAGTTGGAGACCACCTCGTCGAGGTCGGCCAGGAGTACGGAACCAACACAGGGCGCCGCCGCCGCCCCGGCTGGCTCGATGCCGTGATGCTGCGCTACGCCGCCCGGGTCAACTCCCTCTCCGAACTGGCCATCACCAAGCTCGACATCCTCGACGGCCTTGAGACCGTCAAGGTCTGCGTCGCATACGAAGCCGACGGTGAACGCCATGACCAACTGCCCTACCACCAGTCGGTGCTCCACAGGGTCACGCCCGTCTACGAGGAGCTTCCCGGCTGGAAGACCGACCTCTCAGAGGTAACCGAGCGGTCACAGCTGCCGGCCGAGGCCGAGGCCTACCTGAAGCTGGTCGAGGATCAGGCCGGCGTGCCGGTAGGCATGGTCGGTGTGGGCCCCGGCCGACGCCAGGTACTCGACTTCAATGCCTGAGAACCCGGTGCCGGCCTGATGCGGGTCTGCATCGTCGGGTCCGGGGGTCGCGAGCACGCCCTCGCACACGTCCTCTCCCGAGGTGTCGAGGTGGTCGTCACGCCGGGCAACCCCGGAATACCCGGCTCGGTCGTCACCCCTCCCGAGGAACTCGAAGCGGACCTCTTCGTCATCGGGCCGGAACAACCCCTGGTCGACGGTCTGGCCGACCGGTTACGTCGGCGGGGGAACCTGGTGTTCGGACCCGGAGCAGACGGTGCACGCCTCGAGGGCTCCAAGGCATGGATGAAGGAACTGCTTGCAGAGGCCGGAGTACCAACCGCCCACCACGGTACGTTCACCGACAGGGCCGAGGCGTTGGCCCATCTCGATCAGATGGAAGACCTGTTCGTCCTCAAGACCGATGGCCTGGCAGCCGGCAAGGGCGTGCTCGTCACCGGTGACCGATCCCAGGCGGCTGAAGCCGTAGGGGAGTACCTCTCGGGAGAGGCATTCGGTGACGCCGGTCGACGGATTGTGATCGAAGAGGGCCTCAGCGGTCCGGAACTCTCCGTGCTGGCGGTCTGCGACGGCACCACGGCAGTGCCCCTCGTACCCGCCCAGGACTTCAAGCGCCTCAGCGACGGAGATCAGGGCCCCAACACCGGGGGGATGGGGGCGTATTCACCGGTACCGGTCGCCACCGCCGGCGTAGTCGACTCGCTCATGGAAGATGCCGTACTCCCGACCCTGGCGGTCCTGCGCTCCCGGGGCATCGACTACCGGGGAGTTCTCTACTGCGGCCTCATGTTCACACCCGACGGTCCCAAGGTGCTCGAGTACAATGTTCGCTTCGGCGATCCCGAGACCCAGGTGGTTGTACCCAGGCTCACGAGCGACCTTGCCGACCTGCTGGCATCGGCCGCTGCGGGATCCATCACAGAAGCCCCCACCTTCGATGACGGCGCCGCTGTCGGCGTGGTCTGCGCCTCACCGAACTACCCCGGGCCACCGCGCACCGGTGACCCGGTCGAAGGCCTTGCCGCCGCGTCGGCAGTCGACGGCGTGACCGTGTTCTGCGCCGGAGTCGGAGAGGCCCAGGGTCGCCTCGTCACCGCCGGCGGCCGGGTCCTCACCGTCACCGGAACGGGCTCTACGGTTCCTGAGGCGAGAGACAGCGCCTACAGGGCGGTGGCCGAGATCTCATGGCCGGGCATGCAGTACCGGACCGACATCGCCGGTGTCGCTGTAGGTACCGCCGCAACCGGCTAGAGAGCAGCAGACGAGGAGAACAACATGACAACCAGGGTGGCGATCCTCATGGGATCACCAAACGACCACGACAAGATGGCACCAGCGGCCCAGACGCTCGAGCGATACGGGATCGAAGCCGACGTAAGGGTCATGTCGGCACACCGAAGCCCGGCGGCAGTAGCCGAGTTCGCCTCAACTGCCCGGGACGAAGGCTTCTCAGCCATCATCTGCGGTGCCGGCATGGCAGCCCACCTGGCCGGGGCGGTTGCGGCCCAGACCACCCTTCCGGTGATAGGAGTCCCCCTCTCGGGAGGCGCCATCAACGGATGGGACTCACTGTTGGCCACCGTCCAGATGCCCCGAGGAATACCGGTGGCGACCGTTGCCGTCGACGGCGCCATGAACGCCGCACTTCTGGCAGTCCAGATGCTCGCCATCGACAACCCCGACCTGGTCGCAGCCCTTGAAGACCACCGCAGTGAGATGACACCCCGGTAGCCGGCACGGCTCCCAGAGGCACAATCCCATGCAGAACATTCTCGCCTCCCGCTACGCCAGCGCCCAGATGGTCGACCTGTGGTCGGCCGAGGGGAGGGTCGTCATGGAGCGCGAGTTCTGGATCGCCCTGCTGGAGGCCCAGAGCGAGCTCGGGATCGACATCCCCGACGGGGTGGTCGAGGACTACCGGGCCGTGATCGACCAGGTGGACCTTGCATCCATCCGGGAGCGCGAGAAGCTCACCCGCCACGACGTGAAGGCCCGCATCGAGGAGTTCTGCGCCCTGGGAGGGCACGAGCACATCCACAAGGGGATGACCTCCCGCGACCTCACCGAGAACGTCGAACAACTCCAGGTCCGGCGAGGCCTCGAACTGGTGCGGGACAAGACGGTGGCCGCCCTCGCCAGGCTCGGACGCCTGGCCGCAGATCATTCCGACCTGGTCATGGTGGGCCGCAGCCACAACGTGGCAGCCCAGGCAACGACCCTCGGCAAGCGGTTTGCAACGACAGCCGAGGAACTCCTCGTAGCCCACTACCGCATAGTCGACCTGCTGGCCTCCTACCCCCTGCGCGGCCTCAAGGGCCCGGTCGGAACCCAGCAGGACCAGGTGGACCTGTTCGACGGTGACACCACCAGGGTCGACGAGCTGGAACGGCGCGTCGCCGGACACCTCGGCTTCGAGATCGTGCTGGATTCAGTGGGGCAGGTATACCCGCGGTCGCTCGACTTCGACGTCGTCTCCGCACTTGTCCAGGCGTCCGGCGGCCCCGCCAACCTGGCTCGAACGATCAGGCTGATGGCGGGGCAGGAGCTCGCAACTGAGGGATTCCAGCCGGGTCAGGTCGGCTCGTCTGCAATGCCCCACAAGATGAACGCCAGATCCTGTGAACGGGTCAACGGACTGGCCCTGGTGCTGCGCGGCCACCTCGCAATGGTCGCCGGCCTCGTAGGCGACCAGTGGAACGAAGGTGACGTGAGCTGCTCGGTGGTTCGCCGGGTGGCACTACCCGACTCATTCCTCGCTGTCGACGGCCTGTTCCAGACGTTCCTCACGGTGCTCGACGAGTTCGGCGTCTACCCGAGGGTGGTTGAATCCGAGATCACCCGGTACCTCCCGTTCCTTGCAACCACGAGGGTTCTCGTGGCAGCGGTCCAGGCAGGGATGGGGCGCGAGTCCGCACACGAGGTCATCGGTGAACACGCCGTCGCTGCCGCACTTGCCCGACGCGAACAGGGCACTGCAGAGACCGACCTGCTCGGGCGGCTCGCGGACGATCCCCGCCTACCCCTGGACAGGCCCGCACTCGACAACCTGCTGGCCGATCCGTCCACGTTCGTGGGCAACGCCGACAACCAGGTGGAGGCGGTCATCCAGAAGATCGCCGATGTGGTCGCTGCACGCCCGGTGGCGGCCACATACGATCCCGAACCGATCCTCTGACCTGCTCCGGAGCCGCCGTGACCAACGCCACCGACCTGTCCCCCGTCCACTCCGGCAAGGTCCGCGACATCTACGAGGCCGACGGTGACCTGTTGTTGATGGTCACCTCCGACCGGATCTCGGCATTCGACGTGGTCATGGCCGAACCGATCCCAGACAAGGGCCGTGTCCTCACCGCAATGTCCGCGTTCTGGTTTGACCTGCTCTCAGATGTGGTCCCCGGGCATCTGGTGGCCACCAGCCCCGATGACCTCAACTCACACCTGGATTCCCAGAGCGCTGGGCTGCCGGTTGACTGGGTCGGCCGCACCATGCTCTGCCGTAGGGCCGAGATGCTCCCCATCGAGTGCATAGTGCGCGGCTACATCACCGGTTCGGCCTGGAAGGAGTACACCGCCTCGGGGACCATGCACGGCACCACGCTCCCGGTGGGCCTGCAGGAGGCATCGCAACTTCCGGAGCCCGTGTTCACACCCTCGACGAAGGCCGACGAGGGACACGACATCAACATCTCGTTCGAACAGGCAGTCGACCTGGTTGGTCGCGATCTGGCGGAGCGGTCGCGCGATGTGGCCCTCGAGTGTTATCTGCGTGGAGCCCGCTGGGCTGCCGAACGGGGGATCATCATCGCCGACACCAAGTTCGAAATGGGCCTGGTCGACGGCGAGCTTGTGCTGGCCGACGAGGTCCTCACCCCGGATTCCTCACGCTTCTGGCCTGCAGACACATGGACCCCCGGCGCCACCCCACCGTCGTTCGACAAGCAGCCGGTCCGCGACTACCTCGACGGCCTCGACTGGGACAAGCAGGCGCCGCCGCCCCCGCTTCCCGACGAGGTCGTGGCTGCCACCTCGTCCCGCTACATCGAGGCCTACGAACGCATCACCGGCCTGTCCTTCGGCGACTGGCCCGGCGCGGGAGCAGGCGGTGCACCGGCCTGATGGATTCGACACCTCCCGGGAGGACGACATGAAGTTCACGGTTCTGGTGGACGTGAGGCTGAGGTCCGGTATCGCCGACCCGGCAGGAGCCACGATCGAGAGGGCGTTGCCCGCCCTCGGGTACGAAGGGGTGAGCGGGGTGAGCGTCGGAAAGACCATCAGGTTCACGATCGATGCGGCCGACGAGCAACAGGCCATCTCCCACTCCGAGGATCTCCGTGACTCGTTCCTCACCAACCCGGTCATCGAAGATGCCGAGGTAACGGTTTCTCCCGGGGCCGGCGACCTGTGAGCGGCGTTGTGGGCGTCGTCGTATTCCCGGGCAGCAACTGCGAGATGGACTGCATCGAGTCCGTCAGCCGCCTGGGTGGCGAGGGTCGCCTGCTCTGGCATGGCGACGAGGACCTGGGGGGCGTAGATGCGGTGATCGTTCCCGGAGGGTTCGCACACGGCGACTACCTGCGGCCCGGAGCAATAGCCAGGTTCTCACCGGCAATGAACGCCGTAGAGCGTTTCGCCGCTGCCGGTGGCCCCGTGGTGGGTATCTGCAACGGCTTTCAGATTCTCACCGAAGCAGGCCTGTTGCCCGGGGCGCTACAGAAGAACAGAGGCCTGAAGTTTCTCTGTCAGCCTTCAATGATCAGGGTCGAAACAAGTGAGTCTTCGCTGACATCACGTGCTTCAACCGGTGATGAACTGTCGATTCCAATCAACCACTTTGAAGGCAACTACACCTGTGACGACGAGACCCTTGCGAGGTTGAATGACGAAGACCGGGTGGTGCTCAGGTACGTTGACAATCCGAACGGGTCTGTCGATGACATTGCCGGTGTCTGTAATGAAGGTCGCAACGTGGTCGGTCTGATGCCGCATCCGGAACGTGCCTGCAACGACCTTCTGGGCAGTTCGGACGGTTCGGTTCTGCTGGGTTCCCTGCTCGACATGGTTGCCTGACCGCCCACCTCCCAACGGGTGTGCGGTCGCCGCCGGAGAGAGCAGAACAGCAGGTCAGGTACTACGCCGAATGCCAGCTGCCTTCAGGGTCGCTGCCGACACACCCACCTCACGCCATGCCACATAGGAGATACCGCGACGGCCACCGTAGGCGGCAGCAGCGTCGACAAAGGATGCCTCCAGGCTCGTCATGTCGACTGAACCGGCCGAGGAGAGGGCATCGATCTCAGCCTGCAGGTCGATGCGTTCCTGTACCAGGGTGAGCCTCTTCGTGGTTGATGCGTCCGGGAGGGATGCCTCTATTGCGGCCATCCTGTCGGTGATGCTCTCGACGGTCCTCTTGCGTCCACGCTTGGGCCTATTGGCATCAAGGGCATCCAGGTAATTACGAACAGACTTGTTCTCAGACTTCTCCTGCTCGGACAATTTGGCTCTTGGCACGGTTCACCTCATCGATATTTGATGGTATGTCAGGAGTATACAACTAGTTGATTTGGATATAGATTCTAATCACTCCGATACCGGTTCAGCGAGGCGCCACGGGCTTGCCGTCGACCGCTACGGTTCGGTCCCGTGAGCCAGCCCCTCCACCGTGCCCTCGGCCTGACCGACGACGAAGCCGGGCGGATCAACGAGATCCTGGATCGTGCGGCCAACCCTCTCGAACTTGCCATGTACTCGGTGATGTGGTCCGAGCACTGCTCCTACAAGAGCAGCCGTATCCACCTCGGGCGTCTCCCCACCGAGGCGCCATGGGTTCTCGTCGGACCGGGTGAGAACGCCGGCGTCGTCGACGTGGGCGACGGGATTGCCGCCGCCATAAGGATCGAGTCGCACAACCACCCCTCTGCCATAGAGCCATACCAGGGAGCTGCTACCGGCGTGGGTGGAATCCTTAGGGACATCTTCACCATGGGGGCCAGGCCCATCGCCCTCATGGACCCGCTCCGGTTCGGTCCGCTGGACGACCCCCGAAGCCGCTGGATTGCAGAGGGGGTGGTTTCCGGCGTTTCGGGCTACGGCAACGCCGTCGGTGTTCCGACCGTTGGCGGCGAGGTTGTATTCGACGAGACGTACAGGGGTAACCCGCTCGTCAACGTGTTGTGCCTCGGCGTTCTCCCAACGGAACGGCTTGTGCTGGCCAAGGCGTCCGGAGTCGGGAACCTGGCCGTCCTGTTGGGTTCAGGTACCGGGCGTGACGGAATCGGGGGTGTGAGCGTGTTGGCCTCGGCCGGCTTCTCCGAGGCCGACGACGGTGACAAGAGGCCGAGCGTCCAGGTTGGCGATCCGTACGAGGAGAAGCGCCTGATCGAGGCCTGCCTCCAGCTTCTCGACGAGGGCCTGGTTGTCGGTATCCAGGACCTGGGCGGTGCCGGCCTCACGTGTGCCACGAGCGAGACCGCGTCGCGGGGCGGGGTCGGCATGGATGTCGACGTGTCGGCGGTTCCCCGGCGTGAGCCGGGCATGGAGCCCCACGAGGTCATGACCAGCGAGTCACAGGAGCGGATGCTCGCGATTGTCGAGCCCGAGGGCCTGAACCGCGTGCTGGCAATCTGCGACCGATGGGAGGTCAACGCTGCCGTGATCGGACGGGTCACCGAAGGCGGCTCGCTCCGGATAATGGACGGCTTTGACGGTGAGGTCCTGGCCGATGTCCCTGCAGCCTCGCTCGATGACGAGGCGCCCCTCTACGATCGTCCACGTGAGGCCCCGTTGCATCCGCCCGGGCCGTCCGCCGACGACCTTGATTCCCCGACGGATCCCTGCGCCGACCTTCTCGACCTCCTCGCCGATCCTTCGTGGGTATACAGCCAGTATGACCACCAGCTGTTCCTGAACACGGTCGTCGGTCCAGGTGATGACGCAGCCGTCCTGCGCCTCAAACACCCCACCACCGGCTTTGACACCGGTAGGGGCCTGGCCCTCACCACCGATGGCAACCACCGCTGGTGCGCCGTCGACCCGCGCCGGGGAACGGCCCTGGTGGTCGCCGAGGCAGTACTGAATCTGGCGTGTGTGGGCGCCCGCCCGCTGGCCGTCGTGAACTGTCTCAACTTCGGCAACCCCGAGCACCCCGAGGTCATGTGGCAGCTCTCCGAGGCGGTAGACGGTATGGGCGGTGCATGCGAGGCGTTCGGTGTGCCCGTGATCGGTGGAAACGTGAGCCTCTACAACGAGTCGGCCGGAGCCGACATTGCCCCGACCCCGGTCATCGGCCTGCTCGGCCTGGTCGACCGTCTCGACGCCCGGCCGCCCGGTGCCCGCCTTGTCGAGGGGAACCACCTGCTCCTGTTGGGACCCGACGAGGTCGGCCTTGGTGGATCACTCTGGGGTGCCTCCAATGGAGCCCCCGGTGGCGAGATGCCCTCCGTTGACACAGCCATGCACACGAGGGTCGCGACCCTGGTCAGAGGCCTGGTGCTCGACGGTCTCCTGGAAGGAGTCCAGGACCTCTCGGCAGGAGGTCTCGGAGTCGCCCTGGCCGAGATGGCGGCCCGGTCCGGGGTCGGGGTGCACGTCGCACGCGTCGGCGACCATCGGGCGCTGTTCGGCGAGGGTCCCAGCCGGGTGCTGGTCTCGGTTGACCCTGAGCGCCTGACACAGGTCCTGCACCGTGCGACAGGCGCAGGGGTGAACACAGCGCGTCTCGGCCTGGCCACCGGTGACCGTGTAATTGTGAAGGACCTGATCGACCTTTCGCTCGATGATGTCACCTGTGCGTTCACGGGCCGCCTTCCCGAGGCCCTCGGTTCCGGCACGACCAACCGCCAACCGGACGGCCGGTAGAATGCCACGGGTGTCGAACAGCCCCGGGGCCTCCGAGCCGTACCCTTCGGCCGGCGACGACACCCCGAGGGAGGCCTGCGGGGTCTTTGGCGTATTCGCTCCAGGCCAGCCCGTGGCCCACCTCGCCTACCTGGGCCTCTACGCCCTCCAGCACCGGGGCCAGGAATCGGCCGGCATGGCTGTGGGCGACGGCGAGACCCTCACCGTCGTCAAGGACATGGGCCTTGTCTCCAATGCCTTCGACGACCGCACGCTCGCAGCGTTGACCGGAGGCCTGGCTATCGGCCAGATCCGCTACTCCACGTCGGGATCGAGCACCTGGCGCAACGCACAGCCCGTCTACCGTGGCGTAAACCACTTCGAGTTCGCCCTCGGCCACAACGGCAACCTCGTCAACACCGAGGAGCTTGCCGCCGCTGCCGGGATGCTCCCCGGAACAGTGACCTCCGACAGCGACCTTGTTGCTGAACTTCTCGCAGCGGAACTGCTGGCTACACCTGATCTGGAGGACGGAGAGGCCCTGGACGCTGCGCTGCTCGCTGTGCTGCCGACACTCAGGGGAGCGTTTTCGCTCGTCCTGGCCGACCGTGACCGCATCATCGGCGTGCGTGATCCCAGCGGCTTTCGTCCCCTGTGCCTCGGGCGCCTCGACGGGGGCTGGGTCCTGGCATCGGAAACCCCTGCCCTCGACGTGATCGGTGCCCACATGGTCCGTGAACTGGACCCGGGCGAGGTGGTGGTTGTCGACGCCTCCGGATGCCGGTCGTTCAATCCGTTCGCCCCAGAGGCCATTGACCCGACCCTGTGCTTGTTCGAGTTCGTCTACTTTGCCCGCCCCGACGCTGTTCTCTATGGCCAGAGTGTCCACCACGCCAGGGTTCGCATGGGAGAGGCCCTGGCCGAACAGGCACCGGTCGAAGCCGACCTGGTCATGGGTGTTCCTGAGTCCGGGATACCGGCCGCCGAGGGCTTTGCCAGAGCCTCAGGAATTCCCTACGGCCAGGGCCTGGTCAAGAACAGGTACATAGGACGCACCTTCATCGCTCCCACCCAGGCCCTGCGTGCAGCTGCCGTACGGATGAAGCTGAACCCACTCCGCGACAGCACCGAGGGTCAGCGCCTGGTCGTCGTCGACGACTCGATTGTCAGGGGTACCACCACCCGGGCAATGGTCCGGATGCTGCGAGATGCCGGGGCAACCGAGGTCCACATGCGAATCTCGTCGCCACCGTACCGCTGGCCGTGCTTCTACGGAATGGACACGGGTTCTCGCGGTGAACTCCTTGCTGCGAACCTGACCGTCGACGAGATCCGCGAGTACCTCGATGTCGACAGCCTCGCCTATCTGACCATCGACCGGCTCATGGACTCGACCGGTGCGGTGGGTGCTGGCTTCTGCAACGCCTGCCTCTCTGGCGAGTACCCGGTCGAGATCCCGGCCAACCTTTCCAAGAGCCTGCTCGAGCCGGCGGGCCTTCGGGACGGAACCGGGGGTGTCGTACCTACCCCTTCCGAGGATCCCCACGGTGGCCTTCCAATCGACGACGCTGCCAGGCCGTTTGGTCGAACCTGATGGCCTCTGACTACCGGGCGGCCGGAGTTGACCTGGCTGCCGGCGACGAGGCAGTTCAGCTCATCAGGCCGCTTGTACAGGCTACGTACAGGCCCGAGGTGGTGGGTGACATCGGTGGCTTCGGTGGGCTCTTCGACATCGGCAGGGCGGGCTACACCGATCCGCTCCTCGTCTCGGCCACCGATGGTGTGGGAACAAAGGCCGAGATTGCGAGGCAGACGGGTCGCCTCGGTTCGATTGGCCGTGACCTGGTCGCCATGTGTGTCGACGATCTTGTGTGTGTCGGGGCCGAACCCCTCTTCTTCCTCGACTATCTGGCTGTCGGCCGCCTGGATCCCGATGCTGTATCCCAGTTGGTGGGTGGCATCGCCGAGGGCTGCGCCGAGGCCGGCTGTGCCCTCATCGGCGGCGAGATGGCCGAGCACCCCGGGGTAATGGCCAACGACCAGTTCGACCTAGTCG
Organism: Acidimicrobiaceae bacterium; assembly: GCA_002687745.1. Taxonomy (GTDB): domain Bacteria; phylum Actinomycetota; class Acidimicrobiia; order Acidimicrobiales; family MedAcidi-G1; genus UBA3125. The sequence continues at coordinate 78,436 of NZBE01000010.1, forward strand.
GCTTTGCTGTCGGGGCTGTGGAGCGAAACGCCGTCCTCGACGGAACTGCGGTCGCCCCCGGAGATGTGCTGGTGGGCCTGGAGTCGCCGAACCTGAGGTCAAACGGCTTCTCCCTCGCGAGGCGCCTCGTGTTCGACATAGCCGGTCGGGATCTTGATGACCCGGCATGGGACGGCGCCGACACAACCCTGGCCGACGAGTTGCTGGCCCCGAGCGTCATCTACGCACCCGCTGTGCTGGCCGTCATGGCCGAACACCAGGTTCACGCGGTGGCACACATCACCGGCGGTGGGCTGCCGGGGAACCTTCCACGGGTGCTGGGCGACACGGTGGACGCCGTCGTCGACACAACCGCATGGGAGGCACCCCGTATCTTCACCGAGCTCCAGGCAATAGGCGACGTCTCCGACGACGAGATGGGCCGGGTCTTCAACATGGGCATGGGCATGGTCGTCGCCGTACCGGCAGCCGAGGCCCACGAGGTGGTGGACCTGCTTGCCGCCAACGATCGTCGTGCACGCGTCATCGGAGAGCTGGTTGACGGTACGGGTGTGGCACACCTGCGTCGGTAGGGTCGGCGGGATGGGAGCAGGCCGGTCCGCCCTCGTCGAGCACCTGCTCGAGCACTCGATTCGCACGGGCGACTTCATCCTCAAGTCGGGGCGGCAGAGCACCTGGTTCTGTGATGCGAAACAGTCCGCATGCAGACCCGAGGGGATCCTCCTCATTGCCGAGGCAGCCCTTGCGGTCATCCCCCCGGATGTGAACGCCATTGGTGGCCTCACCGCCGGTGCTGACCCGGTTGCATTCGGAATTGCGGCAGTAGCTGCAACACAGGGGCGCAGCCTCCGGTCCTTCAGCATCCGCAAGGAGTCCAAGGACCACGGCGTCGAGGGCCGCCTGGCCGGGGCGCTCAGGCCCGGTGACCGGGTGGTGATCTGTGAGGACACCGTCACAAGGGGGACCTCACCGCTCGAGGCGGCCAACGTGGTCCGCGAACTCGGTGCCGACCCGGTTCTGATCCTCTCGGTAGTCGACAGGGGCGGCACCTGCGGCGCCGCAGCCGAGGCCGCCGGAATACCGTTCGCCCCACTCGTCACGGCACCCGACCTGGGCTTCCCGTACGAGGGGCCGTGACCACGGCCACCGGAGGGTCGACCACGCCCGCCCCGTAGGCTCACCGCCCATGGCATACCTCTCCACAGCGGCGTACTCGATGAACATGAAGGTGGCGATGGACAACGTGCCCAACACCCTCGGGCGCCTTGCAACCGCCATCGGTGAGGCCGGCGCCAACATCATGTCGATGGGCGGTTTCGACATCAAAGGTGACATCCTCATCGACGACATTGTCGTCAACTGCCGTGAGGAGTCACACGCGCAGGCGGTCCTCAGCGCCGTCAACGCCCTTGGAGGCATCCGTGTCATCTCCTGGTTCGACCGGACGTTCGACATGCACGAAGGAGGCAAGATAGAGGTACTCCCGCTGGTTTCGGTGGGAGACGCCCACGACCTGTCAATGGCCTACACACCCGGCGTCGCCCGCGTCTGCATGGCGATCCACGACGATCCCGCCAAGGTGCACGAGCTGACAATCAAGAAGAACACCGTTGCGATCGTCACCGACGGAACCGCCGTTCTGGGGCTCGGCGATATCGGCCCCGAGGCGGCGCTGCCGGTCATGGAGGGCAAGGCCCTCCTCTTCAAGGAGTTCGGCGGGGTCGACGCATTCCCGATCTGTCTTGACGTGGAAGACGCCGAACAGATCGTCGAGGCGGTCATACGCCTTGCGCCGGTGTTTGGCGGAATCAACCTTGAGGACATCGCCGCGCCGGCTGCCTTCGAGGTCGAGGACGCCCTCAAGGAGGCTCTCAACATCCCCGTGTTCCATGACGACCAGCACGGCACCGCCGTGGTCGTTCTGGCGGCCCTGTGGAACTCGCTCAAGCTCACTGGTCGTGAGATCTGGGACCTGTCGGTGGTAATCGCCGGAATGGGTGCAGCGGGTGTGGCTGTCGGGAAGATCCTGCGCAACGCGGGAGTCGGCGAGCTGGTGGGCGTGGACCGGGCCGGAGCCGTCTACTCGGGGCGCGACGGGCTCAACTTCGCCAAGGAGTGGTTCGCTGAGCACACCAACCCGGACCGCAGGATGGGTAGCCTCCAGGACGTGCTTCGGGGTGCCGACGTGTTCGTCGGTGTCAGCGGCCCGGGCCTCATCGATGCCGCCGACCTGCGCACCATGGCCCCCGACCCGATTGTGTTCGCCATGGCCAACCCTGAGCCCGAGATCCGCCCGGAGGAGGCCGACGGCCTCGCAGCGGTGATGGCCACGGGCCGCAGCGACTATCCGAACCAGATCAACAATGTCCTGGCATTCCCGGGGATCTTCCGTGGTGCGTTCGATGCCGGCGCCACCGACATCACCGAGAACATGAAGATCGCCGCTGCCAGGGCAATAGCCGACTCGGTGTCCGACGAGGACCTGGAGCCGAACTTCGTCGTCCCCTCGGTCTTTGACAAGTCGGTGCCCTACGCGGTGGCCGAAGCCGTGGCCGCCGCTGCCATGGCCGACGGAGTGTGCCGCTCCTGACCAGGGAACCCGCTTGAGAAGGTGGGCAGCACGGTGGGTAGGTTCAGGCCGGAGGTGACCGCATGCCCGACCAGGATGTGTTGTTGAGTGTGGCCGACGGGGTCGCCTCGATTGTTCTGAACCGGCCCGCAAGGCGCAACGCCATTACCGGCCCGCTGGTCGTGGACCTGATCTCGGCGTTTACCTCGGTTTCCGAGAGAGACGATGTGGGCGCTGTTCTCTTCCACGGAGCCGACGGCGCATTCTGTTCAGGCCTGGATCTCAAGGAGTTCAATGCCGATCCGCAACCGCCCTGGCTGTCGACATTCGGCGAGTCGAACACGAAAGCCCATCGGGCGCTCTTCGACTGCCCGGTTCCGGTTGTCGTGGCACTCGAGAGGTACGCCATCAACGGTGGTGCCGCGTACGCCCTCGGTGGAGACCTGATTGTCGCCGGGAGCAACGCCTTCCTGCAGGTGGGTGAGGTACGCCTTGGAATGCCCGCTCCCAACAACCTCGCATGGCTGCTGGCCCGGCACCCACCGGTGGTTGCAGAGCAGTTGGCGTTGAGTGGTCGCCGGTTCCACGGCCCTGACCTCCACCGTCTCGGGGTGGCATTCGACGTGGTCGACGATGAGGACGTGTTGACGGTGGCGGCTGCGCTCGCAGCCGAGGTCGCCGGATTCCCGAACAACGCCGCTCGCAGGATGAAGGCGGCTCTGCGCGGGCTCTCGCCCCCCTCCGACGTGGGTAGTGGAGCCGCGTGGTTCGAGCGGGCTGCGGATCACACCTGGACCGCCGCCGTTCCCTCTCCACCCGGAGACCGACAGGGCTGACGCCGCCGGGGTGTCAGTTCCGGCGGACGTCGCTGAAGGGGATGTCGCGGTCGACGGCGGGTTCACGAGGTAGGCCCAGCACCCGTTCGCCCAGGGTGCTTCTCTGGATCTCATCGGTGCCACCTCCCAGCGAGTGCGCCGGGCTGTCGAGGATCCCGTAGGCCCAGCTCCCGCCTTCGGCTCCGTCATCCCATGCGGCTCCCCCCGGGAACGCCAGACGGCCGGCGATGCCCGAAGCCAGGCGTCCCTGTCGGGAACGCCAGAGCTTGGTGACCGAGGGGTGGATGCCGGACCGCTGGTTGAGCCATCCCACGATCGATGCCTGGCTGTGGAGACGCGCCAGATCCTGACGGAGAACCGGGTCGGTGTTGACGGCCCTCTCCCGGGCCAGGTCGATGAGGCGATCTGTGCTGATCGGCTGTCTGCCACCGCCAGCTCCGAGCGATGAGCGCTCGTAGGCGAGGAGTGCTACTGCCAGCCGCCATCCGTCACCCTCGGATGCGACAACCCAGCCGGCGGGGATCCGTGCGTCCTCCATGAAGACCTCGTTGAAGTGCGACACGCCGGTCATCTGCCTGAGTGGTCTCACCTCCACCCCGGGCTGGTCCATGGGTAGGACAAGCATTGAGATTCCACGGTGTTTCGGGACCGTCGGGTCCGTGCGGGCCAGCAGAATCCCCATGTCCGCGTCGACTGCTCCCGATGTCCAGACCTTCTGCCCGTTGACAATCCACTCATCTCCGTCGCGGACGGCCCGTGTTGCAAGACCCGCCAGATCCGATCCGGCACCGGGTTCGGAGTAGAGCTGGCACCAGATCTCGTCGCCCCTCAGGCCGGGGCGGAGGAAGCGCTCCCTGAGTTCGTGGCTGCCGTGGTCGCGGATGGTGGGTAGGCACATCGAGATGCCGATGCCGAAGCCTGCCTCGCCCGGGACCCTGCCGGAGGCTTCCTGGCGGTAGGCCGAGACGAACTCCCGGGGCAGGTCCCGACCGCCGTGTCCGGTCGGGTAGTCGAGTGCGCCGAGGCCGGCATCGAAGCGTGCCCTGAGGTAGATGCGAGCCCGTTCAAGTGGGTCGTCGGCATCCACCAGGAGTGAAGGCAGGGACTCGAGGAACTCCCTTACCTCGTGTCTGAACTCTGCTTCGGTGGACAAGGCAGGCCTCCGGCTGCCAGGGGCATCAGACCCCGAATGTGACGGGAAGGATCCTGGGGCCCCTGACCTGGCCGCCGGCCCACGTGACCTCATCGGGAGCCGAGAGCGTGAACTCGGGGATGCGCTCGAACCAGGTTCGCAGCGCCACTTCCATCTCCATTCGGGCCAGGTTGGAACCGGCACACCGGTGGATGCCGGCACCGAAGGCGATGTGGCGGTTGCGCTGGCGGTCCAGGATGACGGTGTCGGGGTCCTCGAAGACCTCGGGATCGTGGTTCGCACCCGGGAAGTTCATGAGAACCTTGTCGCCCGGCTGCAGGCTGGCCCCGCTGATCTCTACGGGTTCCATCACGGTGCGCGCCATCGTGACCGGTGAGTAGGCCCGCAACAACTCCTCGACGGCCGTTCCCCAGAGGTCGTCGTCGGCGCCTGCCATTCGGCGGCGGTCGTCCTCGTGGCCCGCAAAGTGCCAGAGGGCTGATCCGATCGAGGACCACGTGGTGTCTATCCCGGCGACCAGCTGAAGGTTGCACATGCCGACGATCACAGGGTCGGGGAGGAGTTGGCCGTCGACTTCGGTGTTGCAGAGTGCGGTGATCAGGTCATCGCGCGGGTCGGCTCGACGGTCCTGAACCTCGGCCTTGAAGAAGTCGTGGATGGTGTCGCCGTACTTCAGCCTGGTTGCCGGGTCGGTGAGGCCCAACTCGAGGACACCCCTTACCCACTCGATGAACTCGTCCACCCGCGAGCCGTCGACACCGAGCTTGTGGGCGATGACGCGTGGGGGAATCTGCTGGGCGTAGTCGACCGCTGCGTCGCAGCCGCCGTTGTCTATGAAGCCGTCGATCAGTTCGTGGCAGAGCTTCTGGGTGTATTCGTGCTGTGGGGCAATTGCCTTCGGGGTGAAGTGGGGCAACAGGGCCTTGCGGGTCCAGGTCTGCTCAGGGGGGTCGGCGCTGATCGGTGCTGCGCCGTTGTAGCCCTCGCGTTCGGGGCGGCGGAACTCTTCGGGGATGTTCACGACGATCGGGCCGGGGTTGGCGCTCGACAGCTCGGGCACCATCTTGGCCAGGGCCTGCACGTCGTCGTAGCGGGTAGGCAGCCATGAACCGCCCCACCGGTCGGTATGGGCGATCGGGCAAGCCTCCCTGATCTCGGACCAGGCAGGTACAGGATCGTGGACGTAGTCGGGGTCGAAGATGTCGTAGTCGGTCGACAGGTCCGAGACGGGACAGTGTTCGGTGTCGGTCACCTGTCAGCCCTCCTGCAGTTGGATGGCGAACTCGGGGCAGTTGTCGAAGATCAGCTGGGCACGGTCCTCGAGGCCTGCAGGCACCACGCCGTCGTTCAACTCGAAGGCGTTGCCCAGGTCGTCGACGTCGACCAGGTCTGGTGCCAGCGAGTAGCAGCGGCTGTGGCCCTCGCACTTGTCACGGTCGACCTTGATCTTCACGATGGTGTCCCCCTGGATCTTGTCTTGGTCGTGTTGCCGGCTCCGGATTACGGAACCGAAATCGGCCTGTGCCGAGAACGTAGTGCGGGCCTGCCTTTTTGCAAACTTGGGCAGTTCCCGCTCAGGTCAGCCCATGGGCAGGTTGATCTGCTTGGCCTCTAGGAACTCCTCCAGCCCGAAGCGTCCCAGCTCGCGTCCGTTGCCGGACTTCTTGTAGCCACCGAAGGGTGCGTCGGTGTTGAGGAAGGCCCCGTTCATGTCGACCTCGCCGGTGCGGAGGCGCCTGGCGACGGCCAGGGCGCGGTCCCTGTCGGTTCCCCAGACGCCGCCGGAGAGGCCGTACTCGGTGTCGTTGGCTATGGCAACGGCGTCGTCATCGTCGTCATAGCCGATGATCGAGAGCACCGGCCCGAAGATCTCCTCCTGGGCGATGGTCATGGAGTTGTCGACGTTGGCGAAGACGGTGGGTTTGACGTAGAAGCCGGTTTCGAGGCCCTCGGGCTTGCCGGTGCCGCCGGTTACGAGTGTTGCACCCTCGTCGATGCCCTTTTGGATGAAGTCCTGGACGCGGTTCCACTGGGCCTGGGAGACGAGGGGGCCGAGGCGACTTCCAGGGTCGTCGGCAGGGCCGACCGTGAAGCCGGCGGCCGCCTGTGCCGCCAACTCGGCGATCTCGTCCATCTTCTCGTTTGGGACGAGCATGCGGGTGTGGGCACTGCAGGTCTGGCCGGAGTTGAGGTAGCAGGCACCAACCGACCCCGGCACGGCAACGGCCAGGTCGGCATCGTCGAGCACGACGTTGGCTGACTTGCCGCCCAGTTCCTGATGGACCCTTGCCACGTTGACTGCGGCCACCTCGGCGACACGGGTGCCGGCCCGGGTGGAACCCGTAAACGAGACCATGTCAACGTCGGGGTGGGCGGCAATTGCCTCGCCGACGACGGGGCCCACGCCGCAGACGAGGTTGAACACACCGGGTGGGAAGTCCAGACCGTCGATGATCTCGGTCAGGAGGAAGGCGTTGAGTGGTGCCACCTCGCTGGGCTTTAGGACGACCGTGCAGCCGACGGCCATGGCGGGGGCGATCTTGGCCATGATCTGGTGCAGGGGGTAGTTCCACGGGGTGATGCAGCCGACCACACCCACCGCTTCACGGGTGACTATTGAGCGACCCATGTCCTCTTCGAAGTTGAACGCCCTGGCGGTACCGGGGACGCTCGCAGTGGTGGCCGCCGGCAGTCCCGCCTGGATCATCGTGGCCATTCCTACCGGCATGCCGACTTCCCGGGAGATCAGTGCGCCGATCTCCGGGGAGCGCTCGGCCAACTGTGCCGCAAGTGCCTCGATGTGTCCGAGACGGTCCTCGAGGGGGAGGGCCGACCATGCAGGGAAGGCTTCGCGGGCCGCTGCCACCGCAGCGTCCACGTCGGCAGCGGTGCCTTCCGGCACGCTCCCGATGACCTCCTCGTCTGAGGGGTTGACGACGTCGATGCTGCCATGGCCGTCGGATGGCACCCACTGGCCGTTGATGTAGATCTGGTCGTGGTTCGTCATTGCCTCACCTCGTGGTCGTTGTCCGCCCAGATCATGGAGCAACGCGGGGTGAAGTGCCAACGGCGGCAGCCGCATTGGCATAGAGGCACCGAATTGACAGAGCCCGCCTCTCGGGGCGGGCTCCATCAGGTGTGGTCGGGCCCGGCGTCGATCCGGGGACCTTCCGCTTTTCAGGCGGACGCTCTGCCAACTGAGCTACCCGACCGTACGTCGACCGCCTGGTGGTGGCGGCCGACGATGGCGGTCCTGACGGGATTTGAACCCGCGACCTCCGGCTTGACAGGCCGGCGTGCACTCCAAACTGCACCACAGGACCAGGAGCAACCAGCCGAAACCGGTCGTTTCCTTCGTACCCCCAACGGGATTCGAACCCGTGTTACCGGCGTGAAAGGCCGGCGTCCTAGGCCGCTGGACGATGGGGGCTCAGACCTCGTGAGGGCGGGGACACGCTATCAGGGCCCGCTGAGGTACTGACACGGTTTCGGGGTCATTGGTGGGTATGGGGTGGTAGGTGGGCGGTGGCAGCCGCGACCGATTCCTCGAGCAGCAGGCCCAACCATGCCAGAAGAGCCCTGGTGGGTGCATCGGCAGCGTCGGGGTCGAACCCGTCCTCCTCGGAGATGTCGAGGCGGGTGCCGAGCAGCAGGCGAAGACTGCTCAGCAGAGCCATCCAGGCGGCCAACTCGTCGGCATCGATTGAATCGGCCTGCGCCGTCGCCTCGACCGTCTCGACAGCGTCGAGGCGTGACCGCAGCAGGTCTTCATGGACAAGTGAGGCGTACTCGGAGTCCTTGTCCGCGTCGTCGGGGTAGGCGGTGGGGTAGAGGCGGCACAGGTCGGGGCTGGTGTCCTCGGCTAGGACAGACCGGAACTGGCCGGCCAGGTCGGCTATCAACTCGCGCTCCTCCCAGCCCAGAAGGATCCTGGTTCGGTTCTCGCTGCGCTCGAACGCAACAGGCTTGTCGCTACCCGGCATCGTCAGGTGTCCTGCTGCATGGTTGCCCAGAGGCCGTGTTCGTGAAGGCGGAACACATCCAACTCGGCCTTCTCCCGGTTTCCGTTCGAGACCACCGCCCGACCCTTGTGGTGGACGTCGAGCATCAACTCGTCGGCCTTCTCGGGGCTGTAGCCGAACAGCTTCTGGAACACGAACGAGACATAGGACATGAGGTTGATCGGGTCGTTCCAGACGAGAACGATCCACGGTCGCTCAAGGTCGATCTCCTCGTCGCTGCCCAGGTCGGGCTTGTCGACCTCGACGGGCGTCGGCCCCGGGCTCATGGCGACAGGGGTGGGCTGGAAACCTGCACGACACGAGGCTACGAGCCCGGTCAGGCAGGAACGACCGTGGCTTCCTAGGATCGCAGGATGGATCTCAGAGACAAGGTTGCGGTAGTCACCGGTGGGGCCAGTGGAATCGGACAGGCCCTGGTCGAAAGCTTCCATGCTGCCGGTGCCCGGGCACTCGTCGTTGCCGACAAGGATGTCGAGGGTGCGAGGGCGGTGGCCGCCGGTGTAGGCGGTACCGGTGTCGGCTGTGACGTCGCCGACGAGGATGCGGTCAGATCGCTTGTCAACGACACCGTTGCCGCCCACGGTGGCGTCGACCTTGTCGTCTCCAACGCCGGATACGTGACCATTGGAGGGCTGGAGGCTCCCGACGACGACCTTCGCAAGATGTTTGACGTACATGTGATGGCCCACGTGTACGCCGCCCGTCATGCAGTACCGCACATGGTCGATGCCGGCGGCGGTTATCTGCTGAACACGGCGTCGGCCGCAGGCCTGCTCACCCAGATCGGTTCGATGCACTACTCGGTGACCAAGCATGCTGCCATCGCCCTCGCCGAGTTCATCTCGGTCACATACGGCCACCTTGGCATCGGCGTGTCCGTCCTGTGCCCGCAGGCGGTTGACACGAACATCTTGGAGAACAGCCCGTCCCGCGACCGGTTGCCGGGCGGTGGCGCCGGCAACGCCGCCTCTGTTGACGGTGTCCTGACCTCGGCCGAACTTGCCGAGATGGTCATGGAAGGTCTGGCCGACGAGCGGTTCCACATCCTGCCCCACGCCGACGTGGCCGAGTACCTGCGCCGCAAGACAGACGACGTTGACCGTTGGCTGGGTGGGATGCGGCGGTTCCAGCAGCGACTGTTCCCGGACGGGCCCACGCCGGCCGACTGGCTTGTCGGCTGACGGTCGTTACCGACTCCGGCAGTCGTAGCCTGTTGCCGATGCCGGTGCCACCTCCCTTCACCCTCCGCGCTCGCCTCGTCGGTTACGTGGCGCTGACCAAGCCGCGGATCGTCGAACTGCTGCTCCTGACGACCGTGCCGACGATGTTCGTCGCCGAGGACGGGGTTCCGTCGGCCTGGCTGATGGTTGCCACGGTCCTGGGAGGCACCCTTGCCGCCGGTGGCGCCAACGCAGTGAACATGGTCGTCGACCGCGACATCGACAGCCTCATGGAGCGGACCAGCCAGCGACCGCTCGTCCGGGGCGTGATGACCCCGCGGGCAGCCATGGTCTTCGCAGTCATCATCGAGACCGTCGCCTTCGCATGGCTGGTGGCAACCGTCAACCTGTTGAGCGCCGTACTTGCGGTGTCGGCGACCCTCTTCTACGTGTTCGTCTACACCCTCTGGCTGAAGAGGTCGACGGCAAGAAACATTGTCATCGGCGGTGCCGCTGGTGCCGCCCCCGTGTTGATCGGCTGGTCGGCGGTCACCAACTCACTGGCTTGGGCTCCGATCGTGTTGTTTCTCGTGATCTTCTACTGGACCCCACCCCACTTCTGGGCTCTCGCTATCAGGTACCGCGAGGACTACTCGACGGCCGGGGTTCCGATGCTTCCATCGGTTGTCAGCCTCAGGGCCACCTCAGACCGGATCCTCTACTACACGGCGGTGATGGTGGCGCTGACGGTCGTGTTCTGGTTGGTCGCGGGAATGGGCGTCTTCTACCTGGTGTCCGCCCTCGTGCTCGGGGCGGCGTTTGCGGCGTTCGCCGTGGCCGTTCGCCGAAACCCGAACGAGCGCACCGCGATGCACCTCTTTTCGTTCTCGATCACCTACGTGACGCTTCTCTTCGGGGCGATCGCACTCGATGTGGTGCTGTGAAACCGGTCTTCTCGAACCGGGTCGACCATGCCCCCGGCGGGCGACCCGCACCTGTCGGTCCGATGTGCCCGTTTGGTTCGGGGTCTGGGGTCGTCTGCGGCTACGGTGCAACGGTCCTGCAGGTGTCGGATTCGGCAGGCGGGACACCTAGCATCGTGTGGTCCGACGCCGTTCGGATCATGGCATGAGGGCGGGTACAGGGGCTACAGGGCGAAGAAACTTCGATGACAGATGACTGAGACCACAGCGGACACGATCCGGACCGGAGACGTCGTCCCGACCGCTCTTGAGGCGGCTGTAACTACCACCGACCACCTACGCATCGGTCGGGCCTGGCTGGCCTCGGGAGTTCTCCTGCTTGTCGTCTCCCTCGTGGCCGGCCTCATGGTGAGTGCCGAGCGCATGGACCTGACCGGAATGGCGGTCTTCGGAGATGTCGACTCGCTGTTCCGCTTCTGGAGTGCCTATCGGGTCGGCTTCGTCCTGTTGGCGGTGGTTCCCGTCTTCGTGGGACTCGCCACCGCCGTGGTGCCCCTGCAGGTGGGCGCATCGTCGATTGTCTTCCCGAGGGCTGCCGCCCTCGGCTTCTGGGTATGGGTACTGGGTGCGGTATTCACGGTCGCCGGTTTCGCGATCGACGGTGGTCTCGGCACGCCGGGTGCCGTCAGCCGAACCGATGCCGTGGCCCTGACCCTGCTCGGTCTGCTGATGGTCATCGGCGGAATCTGCTGTGCAACGGTCTGCATCCTGACGACGATCGTGGCCGGTCGAACCGCAGGAATGGACCTGTCGAGGGTGCCTCTCTTCACCTGGAGTGTTCTCGTGGCCGGTTCCATCTGGCTCGTGACGCTGCCGGTTCTGGCGGCAAACGCGGTGCTCATCTACGTAGACCTGACAGGCCGATCGGCAATCGCCTTCGGTGTTGAGGACACGATCTGGGGGCAGCTCTCCTGGGCGTTCAGCCACCCGCAGGTCTACGCCTTCGCCCTGCCGTTGGTCGGTATCGCCGGCGACATCGTTCCGGTTGCCGCTCGACGGCGACACGGAAACCATCAGGCCCTCCTGGTCCTGACAGCGCTGATCGGGGTGCTCTCGTTCGGTGCCTACGCCCAGGCGGCCTTCGACATCGGAACCCCTGTCAGGGAACAGGCCGTCTTCGTTGTCGAGGCGTTCCTGATCGTCCCGCTGGCCCTCCTGGTGCTTGTCGGCCTGGTGGATGTGTTGCGGCGCGGGGTGGGTAGTCGAAGGACCAGGATGCCGGCACCTCTCTACCTCTCGGTCCTCTCGGTCTTCTTGCTGCTGGACGGCATGGTGCTGGGCGCCCTGCGGGCGGTGGCCCCGTTGGACCTGCTTGAGCGCTCGACCACGGGCGCGCAGTTCACCTTCACCATTGGCGCCGCCCTGCTGGCGGCCATCGCTGGAACCCTCTGGTGGGGTGATCTCATCGTCGGTCGTGTGGCACCCCAGGGTTTTGGCCTGGCGAGTGCTCTGGCTGTTGCGGTCGGAATCGTGCTCGTAGCCGTTCCCGACACGATCAGTGGTTTCATGGGCCTTGCGGACTTCACAGGTGGAGACCGGGGAGGTGCCGGGAACCCCGAGGCGGGTGTCGATGTGCTCAACACGGTGGCGTTGGTTGGCTCGGCACACCTCCTGGTCGGCGCCCTCGGGTGGCTGGTGACCGGTGTACTCAGGCTCAGGGGTGCCCGCTCCCTGGCTGACCCGTGGGGTGCCCACACGCTCGAGTGGTCGACCTCTTCCGTGAAAGTGACCTCTGAGAGTCCCCTATTGGACGCAGCCGTAGAGGTGGGGGCCTGATGTCCTCCACGACCTTCTCAGCGGCGGTGCCCAACCGGCCGAGGACCCTTGTGGTCGGGTCGGCGCTGGCCACTTCGGGCGTGCTCGTGTTCTTTGGTGGCCTCTTCGCCCTCTACTTCTCCCGGCGGGCCGACGCAATGGCCTGGGGAATGGAGTGGTTCCCTGAGGGGGCGATAAGGCTTCCGCCGGGTGGCATGAACATGGCCACCATGGCCCTCTCGGCGATAACGATGATGTGGGCCGTCTACTCGGTCATCAACAGCGACCGCATCCACTCGTACCTCGCAATGGCGATTACGGCCGTAATGGGCGTGGCGATGCTCAACCAGACGGTCTTCTACTTCAACGACATCGCCCTGCCGATTGACCACAGCGAGGCCACCACCTTCCTGTTCGTCATCGTCGGAGCCCACATGGCAATGGTCCTGGTCGGAGTGTTCTGGCTCGGCCTGCTGCTGTTGCGGGCGCTGGGCGGGCAGGACACAAGCCGGAACCGTGACCTTGTATCCGCTGCGGCCCTCTACTGGTATGCGGCTGTAGCGGTCTACATGGTCATCTGGCTCGGCATCTACATCGCCAAGTAGGACTGGCTGACGGGAACGAAATGCTCACCACTGGATTCAAGCTCTGGTTCGGTCTATGTGCCGCGGCGCTCAGCGCTGCGGTGTTTGCCGGCTACACCTCGGGCGGAACCGAGACCGGTCCGATCAGCCTCGGCTGGAAGGGCGGTGTCGGAGACCACGTCACATACGTCCTCTTCGTGACTGCAGCGGCGGTCTTCGGATTGCTGGCAGTCATCGCCATTGCCTTCCGCGACGCCGACTCGGAGGCGGTTGCCGAGGTGCTCGGCGTTGACACGCCCCCACCTGCCCAGACCCAGGTGGGTAGTTCCATCTGGCCGGTACTGGGTGCGCTTGGAGTTGCGACCCTCGTGATCGGCCTCGTTGTCAGCCCGGCGCTGTTCGTGGTGGGCCTGTTGTTGCTGGTCGCGGTCAGCCTGGAATGGACCATGACCAACTGGTCTGAACGGGCCACCGGTGACCCCGAGGTGAACAGGGAGTTGCGTGAACGCCTGCTCCGCCCGATCGAGATCCCGACCCTGGCCTTTGTCGGAATAGGCGTTCTGGTCCTGGCAATATCGAGGGTCCTGCTGGCCTCCTCGGTCAACGGAGCAGTGCTTGTCGCCGGGGTTGTAGGTACCTGTGTATTCGGAGCAGCATTCCTGTTCAGCCGCCGCCCGAACATCCCGAGGCGCGTGGTCAGCACGGTCCTGATCGTGAGCTGTGCAGCGGTCCTGGCCGCAGGGATCGTGGCTGCAGCAACCGGTGAGCGTGAATTCCACCAGCTTGGTGGCGGTTCCGGTGGTGACCACGTGGAGGTGGGCGAGTGATCCCGAAGATCCTGCGTGGAACCGGCTTGACAGCGCTGGCTGTCGGGTTGCTTGCGTTCCTCACCGGCTGTGCCGCCGACGCCGAGCTCGACACGCTAAACCCGCAGGGTCCCAGCGCCCGGAGCATCGACAACCTGTTTGACCCGGTGTTCTACGTCGCCGTTCTAGTCTTCATATTCGTCTTTGCCGGCACCTTCATCATCTGGTGGAGGTTCCGCGACGACCACGACAACGAGGAGTTCCCGCACCAGTTCCACGGCGACACCCGCCTGGAGTTGGCCTGGACCATTGTCCCGACCCTGATCCTCGTGGTCATATCGGTCTCCACCCTCGTCACCCTGAGGGGCCTCAACGAGACCGAGGCGAACGCGGTAACCATCGACGTCGACGGGGCTGCCACCCAGTGGGAGCCAGAGGTCGTGGTGGTTGGCCAGCAGTGGTGGTGGGAGTTCCGCTACTACCTGAACGGCCTCGACGGTGTCGATCTGACCGATGCCAGGCACCTGCCGCCAGCTGACATTGTCACCGCCAACCAGATGGTGATCCCCGCCGGCGAGGAGATCGAGTTGGCGATTACCAGCCGCGACGTGATCCACAGTTTCTGGATTCCGGCATTGAACGGCAAGAAGGACGCCGCACCCGGTCGAGTTCATCCCTGGAAGCTCGAAGCCGATGGGCCGGGTGTCTACTTCGGCCAGTGCACCGAGTTCTGCGGCCTGTCGCACTCGCGGATGCGCATGCAGGTCGTGGCCGTCACCCCCGACGATTTCAGTGCGTGGGTTGTCGAACAGTTGCAGCCTGCTGGTGAGCCCGAGGCGGCCGCCGCCCAGAGGGGCATGGAGATCTACCAGTCGCAGTGCGCCCGTTGCCACGTGGTCGATGGCTTCAACGATGGCAGCGGTGCCGATCTGGTGGCGAATGCGGCACCGAACCTGACCCACCTGATGAGCCGTACCACCTACGCGGGCGGCATCTTCAACATGTATGAGCCGAATGGAAGCCTGGACCGGACCCAACTTGAGGCGTGGCTGCGAGACTCACCGGCTGAAAAGCCCGCCTACGCGGAGGGCCGTCGGGGCATGCCGGCCATGGGCCTCGACGAGGGCCAGATCGATGACATGGTGGCCTACCTGACCACTCTCGGTCGGGCACCGGCGCTTGACATAATCGCCGCAACGGAGGTCGAGTGATGACCGCAACGACCACCGTCGAAGACGTGGTGGATCAGCCGCTGGGCGTCTACACGCGCCCCACGGGCGGCAACGGCTGGCGCGACTGGATTACCACAGTCGACCACAAGAAGATCGGCATCCTCTACGGGGTTGCCGCCCTGTTCTTCTTCGTGGTGGGTGGCATCGAGGCGCTCCTGATCCGCCTGCAGTTGGCAACGCCGAATGGCACCGTGCTCGGTGCCGACATGTACAACCAGGTCTTCACGATGCACGGCGTGACCATGATCTTCCTGGCTGCCATGCCGCTGTCTGCGGCCTTCGCCAACTACCTGATACCGCTGCAGATCGGCGCCAGGGACGTTGCCTTCCCGCGTCTCAACGCCCTCAGCTTCTGGGCATTCCTGGCTGGCGGCATCGTCTTGAACCTCTCATGGGTCATGGGTGGTGCCCCCGACGGCGGATGGTTCGGCTACGCCCCCAACACCGGAATCGTGTTCTCACCGAGTCCCGGAATGGACTTCTACGCCCTGGGACTCCAGATCACAGGTGTCGCCTCGTTGATGTCGTCGATCAATCTGACGGTGACGGTTCTCAACATGCGTGCACCTGGGATGACCCTGTTCCGCATGCCCGTATTCACCTGGATGATGCTCGTGACCCAGCTGCTGCTGGTGTTCGCAATGCCCGTCATAGCGGTCGCCCTGTTCCTGCTGACGTTCAGCCGACTGTTCGGTGCCAGGTTCTTTGACCCGTCGGTGGGCGGCGATGCCCTGCTCTGGCAGCACCTGTTCTGGATCTTCGGTCACCCCGAGGTCTACATCCTGATCCTGCCGTCGTTCGGAATCATCTCAGAGGTGATCCCCACCTTCTCCCGAAAGCCCATCTTCGGGTACCCGTTCATGGTGTTCTCGGGAATCGCCATCGGTTTCATGGGCTGGGGCGTGTGGGCCCACCACATGTTCGTGTCCGGTATCGGACCCATATCGGTGGCTGCGTTCTCGCTGTCGACGATGTTCATCGCCGTACCGACAGGCGTGAAGATCCTGAACTGGATGGCGACCATGTGGGGCGGCCGCATCAAGTTCTCGGCACCGATGCTGTTCGCTGTCGGTGTCGTCTCCATGTTCACCATCGGCGGCCTCTCGGGCGTCACGCACGCCATCTCGCCAGCCGACACCCAACAGACCGACACCTACTACATAGTTGCCCACTTCCACTACGTCATCTTCGGTGGAATCGTCTTCGGCCTGTTCGCCGGTCTCTACTTCTGGTGGCCGAAGGTGTTCGGCCACATGCTCAGCGACGGGGTCGGCAAGGTGAATTTCTGGGTGATGCTGGTCGGGTTCAACCTGACCTTCGGGCCGATGCACGTGCTGGGCCTTCAGGGCATGTCCCGGCGCATCGACAGCTACAGCCCCGGCTTCGGATTCGAACTCTGGAACATGGTTTCGACCATCGGCTCGTTCCTGATCGCCCTGAGCATCGCCATCTTTGTCGTCAACGTGATCATGTCGGCGATGAAGGCCAGGGGACAGGCTCCCTGTGGGCCAGATCCGTGGGATGCACGCAGCCTCGAGTGGCTCACGCCCAACCCGACCCCGGTCCACAACTTTGACGAGGTTCCGGTGGTCGAGAGCCTCGATGAGTTCTGGCACCGCAAGTACGGCACCGATGACGATGGTCGCGTTGTGCGTGTGGCCTCGGCAGAGGAGGTCTGCGAGGACGGCTCAGCCGTGGGCGTGCACCTTCCGCCTCCGTCGTTCTGGCCGATCGTGTTCGCGTCCGGCCTGCCGTTCATCGCTCTCGGGCTCATCTTCAACCTGTGGCTCACGGTGCCCGGTGGCCTGCTGGTGGTGATGGCCATCTACGCCTGGATCTTCGAACCTGTCGACGACCCTGATGCCGCCCACGGGGACCACGATGACCACGAAGGCGACGAGGCAGCGGCCGACACGATCGAGGAGGCCCCCGTTGTCTGACACAGCCACCAGCGACCACGCAACCACCACGGGCATGACCCACAACAAGTTGGCGATGTGGGTGTTCCTCGGTTCCGAGTGCCTGCTCTTCGGTGCGCTTATCTCGACCTACCTCGTGTACCGGGGTCGGTTCGCCTCCGGTCCGGCACCGGGTGACATCTTCGACATCCCGTTCACCTCGGTGAGTTCCTTCGTGCTGCTCATGAGCTCGCTCACGATGGTCCTGGCCCTGTCGGCCATCAAGCGTGGAGACCTCCGCAACAACCGCCTCTGGTTGTTGACGACAGCCCTGCTCGGGTCCCTGTTCATCGGCGGCCAGGTCTACGAGTTCACCACCTTCTTCCGTGAGGGTCTCGGTTATACGACCAGCCCGTTCTCGTCGGCGTTCTTCACGCTCACCGGCTTCCACGGCGTGCACGTCAGCCTCGGCATCATCATGTTGATGTCCATGTTCATCTCGTCGCTCCGCGGCTCGCTCCGAAAGGAGCACTCTGAGACGGTGGAGATCATTGGCCTCTACTGGCATTTCGTCGACATCGTGTGGATCTTCATCTTCACGGTGATCTACCTGGTGCCCTCACCTACGAGCTGACCGGGGAGCAACGTCAATGAGCACCACCGAGATCACCGACCGGCAGGATGATGTCGTCCACGACGACGGTCACGACCACCCGTCGGACTCGAAGTACTTCCAGATTGCCCTCATCCTCGCGGTCCTGACTGCTCTTGAGGTGGCCACCTACTACGTGGACATCGGCTCCGCCCTGATCCCGGTCCTCATGGTCATGATGGTCGTCAAGTTCTTCATGGTGGCCGCCTGGTTCATGCACCTGCGGTTCGACAGCAGCCTCTTCACGAAGTTCTTCGTCGGGGGACTTGTGCTCGCTGTTGCCGTCTATGTGATTGCCCTCAGCGCCTTCGAGTTCTGGTCCAAGGGCTGACATGGTCCTGCGCCCGGCCCGGAACGGGGCACGGGTCACCGCCACCTCTCCAACACCTGACGGGACCCGGCGATGATTGCCGACGTGGCGGGACCGTGGGACTGGCAGGCCCACCCCGAGGTCTGGTTCCTTGTGGTGGCTGTGGTTGTTCTGGGCTGGTGGGCGGCCCGGGTAATCGGCCCGAAGGTGGTCCCGGTGGGAACACCGGTAACGACACCGTTCCAGCGTCGTGCCTTCGTTGCCGCAACTGTCCTGCTGCTGGTGTCGGCCGACTGGCCGATGCACGACATTGCCGAGGACCACCTCTATTCGGTCCACATGCTCCAGCACCTTCTGATCACGTTCATCGTTCCGCCCCTGTTCCTGTTGGCGATGCCGGGCTGGTTGGCCCGGTTGCTGATTCTGGAAGGTGGGTTCGGAGCCCGTCTGCTGCGAAGGTTGACCCATCCTGTTGTGGCGGGCCTCATCTTCAACGGGTTGATCGCCCTGACCCACTGGAGCAGCGTCGTGAGCTGGTCCGCCGAGTTCGGGGCCTTCCACTACGGAGTTCACGTCGTGTTGTTCGCTGCGGCTCTGGCCATGTGGATGCCGGTGGTGGCACCGCTACCGGAGCTGCGGCTGTCGCCGCCCGGGCAGATGCTCTACCTGTTCCTCATGTCGATCATCCCGACCATCCCGGCGGCCTGGCTGACCTTTGCCGACGGAGTCGTGTACCCGAGTTACGACGACGGCTTCGAACTGTGGGGGGTCGGCGTGCGTTCCGACCAGCAGACAGCGGGGCTGATCATGAAGCTGCTCGGTGGGTTCTACATCTGGGGAATCATCGTCGTGAAGTTCTTCTCCTTTACCCGGGAGCAGAACCGTCAGGACCAGCGCCTGAGGCCGGCGGCCGGTCGTCTCGCCGACGGCCGCTCGGCGTCAGCTGATCCACCCCAGGTGACGGAACCGGTCGAGTAGCCACCGCGTGGCCCCGCTAGGTTCTGATCTGTGATCGACGTAAGGCTCCTTCGCAGCGACCCGGACTCTGTGAAGGCCGCCATTGGCCGCCGCGGTGAGGACACCGGCCCCCTGGACCGGGTTCTGGCCCTCGACGTTCAACAGCGCCAACTGGGCGAGGAACGCGATGCCTTCCGCAACGAGGTCAGGAACATCTCCCAGGAGGTCGGCGACCTGCACAGGCAGGAAAGGGGAGACGAGGCAGCGTCACTCCAGGAGCGCAGCCGTGAACTCGGCGACAAGGCCGATGCGCTGTCCGATGAGGCTGACGCCCTGGCGGGTGAGATTCGTGACCTGTTGCTGCGTATACCCAACATCCCGGCCGACGAGTGTCCCGACGGTGCCAACGAACACGACAACGTGGTCACCCGGGTCGAGGGATTCGACGAGGCCACCTGGGCGGACCACCAGCGGGTCCCCCACTGGGAGATCGGCGAAGAGCTCGGAATCCTCGACGTTGAGCGTGGAACCAAGCTGTCAGGCTCCATGTTCGTCATGTACAGCGGCCTCGGCGCCACGTTGTGCAGGGCGCTCGTGCAGTACGGCCTCGACAGGAACGTCGATGCCTATCGCGAGATGAGGCCGCCGACGCTGGTGTCCACATCCACGATGACCTCGACGGGTCATCTCCCCAAGTTCGAGGATGACGCCTACCACCTTGAGCGCGATGACCTGTGGGCCATTCCGACAGCTGAGGTGCCCCTCACCTCGTTGGCACGCGACGAGGTCCTCGATGAGGCCGACCTGCCCATGAAGTTGATGGCCCACACCTCGTGCTTCAGGCGTGAGGCCGGGTCGGCGGGCCGCGACACCCGTGGTCTCCTGCGGATCCACGAGTTCGACAAGGTGGAGCTTCTGGCCTACGCCACTCCGGAGCAGGCCGCCGAGGTCCATGCCGACATCCTTGCCAGGGCAGAGTCGGCCATGGTCGACCTGGGTCTCGTGTACCGCATCCTCGACCTGTGCACCGGCGACCTGGGGGCCTCGTCGGCCCGCACCTTCGACATCGAGGTCTACGCCCCGGGCGCAGACCAGTGGCTCGAGGTCTCGTCGGTTTCATGGTTCAGCGACTACCAGGCACGTCGGGCCAACGTCCGGTACAGGCCCGAGGGGCAAAAGGGCACGGCGGTGGTGCACACCCTGAACGGCTCGGGCCTGGCTGTTCCACGAGTGTGGGCTGCGGTGGTCGAGACCCACAGGCAGCCTGATGGAACCATCGCGGTTCCTGAACCCCTGCTGCCCTACTTCCGTGGTGGCACGGTCATTTCCTGACGCCTCATACGGCCAGGGCGATGCCGGCGAGTGCTGCCAGCGTTCCCCCGACAAGGGTCAGCGACACGTAGACGGCGCTGGACCCGACACCCCGTTCGTCTGAAATGGCCGAGGTGTCGGCTACGAATGCGGAGAGCGTTGTCAGGGCACCCAGGCCGCCGGTGCCGATAATTGTTACGGCCGGTCCCGTGAGCCCCGCCATCAGGCCGAGGGCGAACGAACCCGCCACGTTCACAAGGAGAGTGCCGCGTTCGGCGCCGGGCCAGACGTGGACGGCGACAGTCCGGAGTGCTGTGGCGGCGGCCGCGACCAGGGCGAAGAGGACGGCGGTGCTCATGTAGCTGCACCGTTGGCCATGGTCATGGTCCTGGCCCGGTCGAAGCAGACGAGACCACCGACCACGGATGCAATCAGGTAGGTGGCGGCCATTCCGAGGTGCCCGCCGCGCATGAGCTGGGCGGCCTCAACGGTGAACGTGGAAAAGGTGGTGAGGCCTCCGCAGAAGCCCGCGCCGACGAGGAGCCTGGCTCTGTGGTGTACGGCCCTTCCGACAAGTACCCCGAGAATGGCGCATCCGACCAGGTTCACGATGAGTACCGACCAGGGAAAGGTCGTCGACGGCCCGAGGGTGAGGACGGCCCACCTGGTACCGGCTCCGGCGGTGCCACCTACGGCGACGAGGCCGGTCATTGCCGGGGTGATCTGTGGGATGTGTCGGGGCATCGGC
Source organism: Acidimicrobiaceae bacterium (assembly GCA_002687745.1). Classification (GTDB taxonomy): domain Bacteria; phylum Actinomycetota; class Acidimicrobiia; order Acidimicrobiales; family MedAcidi-G1; genus UBA3125. Next base: position 99,412 of record NZBE01000010.1, read on the forward strand.
GGATCCTATGAACGGCGATTCCCGGTGGATCCCCTTAGTGCTGCCCTGGTCCAGGTGAGGAGCACGAGCACAGCGGTGGCGGTGACCAGCACCTCCAGTGGAACAGCCCACCGAACCGGGTCGGACAACCAGTGTGAGATCCGTTCAGGCCAGGCGATGGCGACGCGGACGACGGGGAAGAGGACCAGCTCGCCGCGGTACATGATGCCCTCCAACACAGCCCAGGCCACGGCCGTTGCCATCAGGAGGTCCCGTCGTTTCCGGGCGGCCATTGCCGGCGTGACTCCCCAGATGGCAGTGGTCCAGATGAGCAGCCACAGGGCCAGGCCCACCCGGGTGCCCCCCACCTCGGCGGTCCAGTTGGTGAGGTGAACCTGCAGCGTGGTGACGGCATCGATGATCGGGTTCGAGGCAGTGTTGACATCGGCGAGGATGCGGATCTCGTAGACGCCGTAGACGATCAGGTAGGCACCACCCAGCAGCAGGGCGAACGCCCCGATCCGGTCGATGTGTGGGAGCAGTCGCCGGAGGTGTCGGACGGCGCCTCCCCTGGCGACGGCCAGTGACAGGGTCAGGGCAGTCAGAACCGCCGCCATGCCCGCAGCGAAGGCCAGGTACACGACGAGGCCCTCGATGATTCCCTCACGCCGGAAGCTGCCGGCCACGTGCAGCAGAAACAGCGGGGCGGCACAGCCGATTGACACAACGGCGTAGGACATCCCGAACCCGAATACCGACCAGAGTTCCCGTGAGCGGGGTCCCCTTCGGGGCTGCAGGAATGACAGGTTGGGCTTGCGACCGGCAAGGATCGCGATTCCGTATGGGATGAGCATTGCACCGATTGCGACGGTTACCCACGGGGTGCGTCGTGCCACGGCGTCCTCGCTGACCAGGTAGGTGACAGCCAGGCCGAGTGCACCGAAGACCATGACGAAGGCACCTGTCAGGGTGAGGCTGACCACAAGACCCCGCATCACCTGTTCGGGGCGGGCCCTTGTGTCGTCGGTGTCTCGCCCGATGAAGTACCCGAGCCAGGTGGGCAGCATTGCGAAGCCACAGGGGTTTACGGCTGTCACGATTCCCAGGGTGAACGGCAGGGCGATGCCGATGTCGATCATCGGCGGTGCCCGCTGGTAGTCGTGGTCACGACAGGTACTCGTCGATTGCCGCCTGGAGGCCGTCGTAGTCGAGTTGACCCTGGTGGACGCGGACGAGCTCGCCTGACCTGTCGATGAAGGCCGTGGCCGGGAGGCCTACGGCTCTCAGGGCGGCTACGAAGCCTCCGTCGGGATCCCGGCCCAGCAGGTAGGTGACGCCTATCTCCTCGATCCGTTGTGCGGCCCTGGTGGGCGAGTCGCTGATGTTGAGGCCCACGAACCGGATTTCGTCGCCGCGGTCCCGGTGCACGGCCTCGAGGTCGGGCATCTCCTCGAGGCACGGTGCACACCAGGTGGCCCACAGGTTGACGACGATCGGGCGACCGTCCTGCCTGTGGAGTTCGGCCAGGGTGGTGGTGCCGCCGTCGACCAGTTCGAAGGACCGGTCCAGTGCGCTGTCTCTCGTGACAGGCGTACCGGGTTCGGTTGCACACGAGGTGGAGGCCAGTGCGATGAACAGCAGTGCGATAGGGAGCCTGTACACGGGGCTGACGGTAGTCGGGACCCCGCATGGTTGGTGCGCCCCCCCGGGCCGGGGATCGCCAGAGGCGTCACCCCGGCCCGGGTCTGGGCGGCTTGTGCTCCCCGTGGGCCGACCGGATGGTCGAGCACCGGCGTCGGGAGGGGTTTCCGACGCCTCAGGCCGACCTGAGTTCGACCTGGAGGTGGGCCGGGATCGGCACCACGGGGAGCTGGTCTTCGGGACGGGCCACCTTGGGTGGCCGTCCCCTGCGTCGCTTGGTGGCGAGCATGCGGCCGTTCAGGAACAGCTGACCGCCCCAGACGCCCCACGGCTCGCGCCGCTGGATGGCCCCCTCGAGGCATGAGGCCAGGGCCGGGCACCCTGCGCAGATGCGCTTCGCCTGGGCGATGTCGCCGAGGTCCTCTGAGAAGAACACCTCCAGCGGAACGCCGAGGCGCGAGCAGGCAGCGTCGTCGCGCCACACCTCCGGTTCGTACTGGAGTGCCTGCATTGTCCATGTCCTTTCGGTAGTTCGTCCTGTCTCTGATCTCTTCTAGAAAAAACTGAAAGGCCGCCGGATTTCTCCGGCGGCCTCGGGGTCTTGGTGTGCATTTCAGCTGATCAGCTGGTTGCTCCCCGGGGCCGCTGGTGGATGGTCCAGAACACGTTCTTGTCCAGATGGTTGGACGTGGTCCATGTGGCCGTGAACGTGGCCGTATAGGTCGGCTTTACGACGCGTGGCGAGAACGCGGGCGCGCCGGCCGGCTGGCCGTGGCGGTGCTGGTTCATCGACTGCATGGTGCTGTCTGTCTGCCGTTTCGTGTGCTGTCTGCTTCTGTTTCGTCTGTCGGATTGCACGTGGCCCTCCGGTCAGGAACCCAAGGGTACGGGTAACCACGACGGGTGACCACCCAACACCATTGCGTGGTGGCCGTCAAGTGAATAAACGACGGTTCGTTGGATGACGTAAAACCGCAGGTCAGGAGGGTTGGAACAGGCCCGTCCGGTAGTGGCGCAGTTCTTCCAGAGATTCCCTGATGTCGTCCATCGCACGGTGTCCTACGGCCTTGTCTGGGGCCGAGTCGAGCAGTTCGGGCTTCCAACGCCTTGCCAGTTCCTTTACCGTTGACACGTCGATGGACCTGTAGTGGAGGAAGGTCTCGATCTCGGGCATCCATCTGGCCAGGAAGCGGCGGTCGGTTCCGATGGAGTTGCCACACAGGGGCACCGTGGCCGGTTCTGCGATGTGTTCCTTCAGGAATGCCAGCGTTGCGGCTGCGGCCTCGTCGTGGCTGGTGGTGGAGGCCGCAACTGCGTCGAGCAGGCCGCTTCGGGTGTGCATCTCCCTCACGTAGTCGCCCATCGTGGCCATGGCCCCGGCCGGTTGGTGGATGACGATGTCGGGGCCTTCGGCGACCAGGTCGAGGTTGTCGTCGGTTATGAGCGTGGCGATCTCGACGATGACATCGGTGGCGGTGTCCAGTCCTGTCATCTCCAGGTCGATCCATGCGAGCACGGCGTTGAGCCTATGGCGGTCGGTCCCGACAGGCGTGCCCATGAGCTGTTTCGGGTCTCTGCAGGGTCGGGTTGGGTGTCAGGTGGGTCGGGCTAGGGTCGCCGCCGTGCTGGAGATACCCATTGTCCGCCTGTCCGAGGATGCAGCAGTGCCCGCCTACGCCAGAGTGGGTGACGCCGGAGCTGATCTGGTGGCAGCCGGGGCCGCCGTGCTCGCCCCGGGTGGTGGCAGGGCCCTGATTCCCACCGGTGTCGCCATCGCCATTCCGGAGGGCTACGCCGGCTTTGTGCAGCCCAGGAGCGGCCTGGCACTCAGGCACGGGGTGACGTGTCTGAACACCCCCGGCCTCATCGATTCGGGCTACCGGGGTGAACTGAAGGTACTTCTGGTGAACACGGATCCCTGTGATCCGTTCGAGGTTGTCGTCGGCGAGCGCATCGCCCAGCTGGTGATCCAGCGTGTCGAGGACTGCGGGTTCATCGAGGTTGACGGGCTTCCTGACTCCGACCGGGGCCAGGGCGGATTCGGCTCAACCGGGCGGTGACCTGCCGGGTGGGTTCAACCTCGGTGAGCAGCCAGGTCCACCGTGTTTCCGCCGCCCTCGACCGTGACGAGGACCTCGTCGGCAGTTACGCGGAAGTTGATTTCGACGCCGTGTCCGGCCTGGGTGATGCTGCCCGCTGCCTTCTGTATCGATGTACCGAGGTCTCCCAGTTCGCCAGGGTCGATCTGGTGGATGCGGAGCAGCGAGGCGAGGGTTACCCGGGGGATCTCCGCGAACTCGGGATCGGGTGGGAGCCTGAGGGTCACCGTGTCGTTCCCCGCTGTGTGGACCATCGCCTCAGTGTGCCACCCGGTTTCACACCAGCGGCGACCATTTCCGCCAGAGCCGATGCTTCCCCGGCTGGAACGGGATGGCACCGGTCGGCCAGCATGAGATCGTGACGGTTCTGGTGGACGAGGCCATCTGGCCCTGGAGGGGTGGCCGGTGGGCGCACCTGGTCAGCGACCAGACCATTGCGGAACTTCACGACTTCGCGGTCGCGTTGGGCCTTCGGCGCATGTCGTTCCAGGGGGACCACTACGACGTGACCGCAGCGGCACGCAGCGAGGCAATTGCGATGGGTGCCGAGGCGGTGGGCGGACGGGACCTGGTTCGACGCCTCAGGGCAGCGGGGCTGCGCCTGGCAGCGGCCGAGAGGCCCGGGCGTTGGGAGAAGTTGGGCCGGTGGCCACCGGCGGGGGTGGCTCCTGACCTTGCCGGCGTGGTTCCGGACCGCCTGGTTGAGGCCCTTGCCGGCTGTGTAGCCGCCGATTGGAGTTCAGCCGGCACGGCTGCGTACAGCCGGGCGTCGGAGGTCGTGGTGGTGGTCGAGGGTGCCGGCGGGCTGGCCGTAGAGGGCGGTCTGCCGGTTGGTGTAGAGGTCCGGTGCAATCATGGTCGGGTGCTCGAGTTGTTCACCCCCGTGGAGGTCTGATGCAGGCCGTACGGGGTGTTGTCGTGGCTGCCGTGTTGCTGGTTGCCGTTTCGTGTGCTGGTGGGGTTCAACCGGACGAGGATGCCGGGGCGTCCACGACCACGATCGTGTCGCCGGACCTGGTGGTCCCTACCAATGGTTGGGTCCAGATTGGAGTTGAGACCTTCGACCTGGTCTTCACGTGTTATGCAGCCGGTGCGGGTGATGTCGTTGCCGTCGGCGTTGGTGCCGATTCCGAGTCGGGGGAGCGGGTCGAGGCGCTGGTGCAGGGCTTTCTGGGTCAGCCGTACCTCGGTGTGACCGTCGGCAGTTCGACCAGGTACGAGGCTTCTCTGGAGGATCCTCTGGAGGTCTACGTCCACGACGACACCATCAGCGCCGGAGCTGTCCGCTGGGAACGCGATCTGGACCTTGAATCGGGTGGCGGTGAGGTGGTCGGGTTCGGGGCTGTGTTCGTCGAGTGTTCCACCTACGAGAACCGCCTGCCCGAGGGCTACTGAACAGGGCAGCCGTTGAGCTCTTCGGCCCAGGGCAGCCGACCCGACCAGAACCTCACGATCTTCTCGCCGTCGCTCTGGAACATGACCCTGAAGACCTTGTCGCTCTGGTCCCTGGGCACGTAGGCGAGGAGGTTCCCTGAGCCGTCGGGTAGGGGCGAGGTCTGGATGCGTTCGCCGAACATGTCGATGATGCGACCCTCGGTGTTGCCGACGCCTGCGCCTGATCGCGTGGTGATCTCGTTGGTGTCGATGTCGACGCGTTCGACGGTTCCGCCCACCACCCAGAATGTGATTCCGGCGGGTGCGTTGTCGGGTGTGGCCAGATAGCACTCGCCAACCGGTGTGATCGGGGTGAACCTGGTTCCGGCGGCCCGCTGTGCGGCGTTGGCCGTCATGCCGAAGATGACGGCATCCAGTCCGACCGTGCTGACAGTGGACTGGTAGTCGAGTGTGGCCATGCCCAGGTCGTCGAGCGGTGGAAGGGTTCCGAGCATTTCCGGATCCAGGGTCGTCGTGGCTGCCTGTGCCGCAACCGTTGTCGTCGGAGTCGTCGTGGCTACCGGCGCGCTGGTGGTTGCCGTAACCGCGGTCATGGCAGGCGTGGTGTCGAAGACCTGGGTGGTCGGGTTGCAGGTACCCAGGAGCAGCACGACGGCCACGAAGAGGACCCCGATGAGGGCGACCAGCCAGGCGCGCATGGTGTTCAGGTTACGACAGCGGGACGGCCAGGTCCGGGCGGCCCACAGTTGCGGTCACGATGTGGTGCACTGGCGCAGTGGGAAGGGCTTGGGCAGCTGTCGTCCTGGCGGCGGTTTCGTGTGGCAGTGGAACAGCGGTGGTATCGCCCACGACGGTGGTCCTGCCAGTGGCAGCGGCCACTGTCGCCACTACCACCGCTGTTGCCTCTCCGACCACGGTGACACTGCCTCCGGTCAAGAGCACCACCACGACCACGACAACGACGAGCACCACCACGACCACGACAACGACGAGCACCACCACGACGATGGCTCCGCCTCCGGGCGCGGCCGACTGCATTGCTGCCATGCCGCTGGCCACCCGGGTCGGCCAGGTGCTTATGCCCGTTGTCGACCAGGGTGGTCTGTTGGAAGTTGCCGACCTGGCGGGCCGGGGCCTGATCGCCGGGGCCGTTGTGGTTGAACCGGTTGATGGTGGCCTGGGTGACGCCATTGCGTCGGTGCAGGCGGTGTCGGCCACGGGATCCCTGGTGATGGCGGTGGACGAGGAGGGTGGCACGGTGCAGCGCCTGGACTCGCTGTTGGGTCAGATGCCGTCGGCCCGGCAGATGGCGGGGCATCCGATCGGCGACGTGCGGATCGCCGCACGCCAGCGGGCGGAAGCGATGGCGGGCCTGGGTTTCACTATGAATCTGGCTCCCGTGGTGGACGTGGGGGCTGGTCCCGGGATCGGGTCGCGCTCGTTCTCCGAGGATCCCGTCGTGGTGGCGGCGTTCGGTTCTGCGGTCGCCTACGGCGTGCTGGATGCCGGTCTCACACCGGTTGCCAAGCACTTCCCGGGGCATGGCCGGGCATCGGCCGACAGCCATGAGGAGTTGCCGGTTACGCCGCCGTTTGAGGACCTGGAGGCGGTTGACCTGGTGCCGTGGAGGTACATGCCGCCGGGTACAGCCGTGATGGTCGGCCATCTGTCGGTGCCGGGTCTGACCGATGGTGTGTCGACCTCGCTCTCGCACGAGGCGGTCACCGGGTTGTTGCGACGCGAGATGGGCTTTGACGGCCTGGTGATCTCCGATGACCTGGCAATGGGTGCCGTAGCCGGTGGTATGGACATTCCACAGGCAGCGGTGCTTTCGCTGAGAGCGGGTGTCGATCTGCTGATCGTGGGTCCTTCCGATGGCGTGGCCGGGGTCGCCTGGGAGTTGGTGATGGCCCTGGAGGATGGCCGCCTGTCTCCCGGTCGCGTGAACGAGGCGGTTGAAAGGGTGCTGGCCCAGAGGGGGGTGGATCCGTGCGGATTCGAATGGGAATGAGCCCCCGGTTGGGCCAGACTCTCCCATGGCCGACCTGACCGGACCGTTTCTGCCGTCTGCAGAGGAACGGGAGCTGAACCGGCGGCTGAGGGAGGAGGCCCTCGAACACCTTGTCCGGAACCCTGACTGGGTGCCGGTGGGCCTCCAGTGGTGGCCAGCGTCGGTGGTTGGACTTCACAACCGCCTGGTTCCCCGGCTCCCGATGACGGGCCCGCTTGGCTGGCTGGATGGCACCACCCGGGCCGATGAGCTGGAGCGGGAGAGGGTGGATGCCCTACCGGCGGAGGAGCAGGCCGAGGCGAGGCTCCTACATGCCAGAGCGGTGCACTTCAGGTGCATCCGTACAACCCCGGTGCCGGTGCGGGAACCGGCTGACTGATGGTGGGTCGCCCGGGGCTCGAACCCGGCACCTTGGGATTAAAAGTCCCCTGCTCTACCCGATGAGCTAGCGACCCGGCGGCGGCGCGAAACCCGGCGCGAAACCCGGTCGACCACCGACGGTCAGGGTACAGGTGGGTGCCTGTGGCGTTGGGCTTGACGTGTTTCACCGCTGATGGGCCACACTGGTGGTGCTGCCGGCCGATCAGGGAGGAAAGCCGCCGTGGACTACGAAAACCTCGTGTGCGAGCGGAACGGCGAGGTTGTCACCGTCACTCTCAGCCGGCCCGACCGCCGCAACTGCCTGTCCACGGAGGTCCTGGGCGAGCTCGAACATGCATTTCGCACCACCGGTGAGCAGGACGACGTGGCGGGGATCATCCTGGCGTCGACCGGACCCGTCTTCTCCTCCGGCCATGACCTGGCCGAGATGGCGGCGATGCCCGAGGACGAACTACGCAGCCTGTTCTCGGTGTGCACCGCGGCCATGAAGTCCCTGTCCGAGGTCCCCCAGGTGGTCATCGCCAGGGTGCAGGGTCTGGCAACGGCGGCGGGCGCCCAGTTGGCTGCAAGCGCCGACCTGGTCGTCGCCAGCGAGGAGGCCAGGTTCGCCACGCCCGGAGGCAAGGGAGGGCTCTTCTGCCACACGCCGATGGTGGCGGTTGCACGACAGGTCGGGCGCAAGCGTGCGGCCGAGCTGGCACTCACCGGAGGCGCAATCGACGCGGCAACGGCCCTCGACTGGGGCCTTGTGAACAGGGTGGTACCGGCGGCGGACCTGGAGCAGGCGACACGGGACTTCATGGCTTACGCCACCCGCGGCAGTCGCTACGCCAAGGGCCTCGGCAAGGCGACCATGTACGCCCAGATGGACATGACCTTCGAAGATGCCTACGAACTGGCTGCCGATGTGATGTCACGCGCTGCCGCCCATGGCGACGGCCGGGAGTGGCCGAGGGCATTCGTGGACAAGCGTCGGCCCGAGTGGACCCACGAGGGCTGACCAGCACCCAGAACCGGTGCCATCTGCGTAGGCTCCCGCCAGTTCAAACAGACTGACCATGGGAGGCCGTAGTGACCGGTCAACAGGGCCCCAACGAGGAGTTCGACGCCGTCATCATCGGTGCCGGCGTCCTCGGGGGGGCGATCGCCGTCGAGTTGTCCCGAAGGGGCATGCGAACCCTGAGCGTCGACAAGGCCTCAGCGGCCGGAGCCGGGTCGACAGTCAACTCGTGTGCCATCGTGCGCTTCAGCTACTCGACGGTTCCAGGGGTGACGATGGCCTGGGAGGCGATGCACTACTGGACCGACTGGCCCGCCTACATAGGGGCTGACGACGAACTCGGCCTGATCGAGTTTCACCAGTGCGGGATGTTCAGCCTCGTGATCGACGGGGGTGGCCATTCGTCAAAGGTCAAGGCGCTGTGGCAGGAACTCGGTATTCCGTTCGAGGACTGGACCCTCGACGACATTGCCGAACGGTCACCGCTCCTGGACCATGGCCTCTACGGTCCGCCGAAGAGACCCGACGACCCCCACTTCTGGGACGATCCGACAGACACGATCGACGGTGCGATATTCGCGCCCGACGCCGGCTACATAAGCGATCCACAGTTGTCCTGTCACAACCTGCAGCGGGCCGCCGAGGCCAGCGGCGCAGAGTTCTGGTTCAACGCCGAGGTCGTCTCCGTCGACCGGGTCGACGGTCGGGTGGGTGGTGTGACCCTGGCCGATGGCCGCCGGGTCACGGCGCCGATCGTGGTGAACGTGGCCGGTCCCCACAGTGCCGTAATCAACAAGATGGCCGGCGTCTACGACACCATGAACATCAAGACCCGGGCTCTGCGCCACGAGGTCCACCACGTGCCGGCACCCCAGGGCTACGACTTCATGGCCAACGGCACGGTCGGTGTCGACGACGACACCGGCTTCTACTTCAGGCCCGAGACCGGCAACAACATCCTCATCGGCAGCGTCGACCCGGGGTGTGATCCCCGTGAGTTCGTCGATCCCGACGACTACGACACCACGCTCTCCCAGGAACAGTGGGAGGCCCAGGTGCTGCGGGCCAACCGCCGCATCCCCACCCTGGGGGTCCCCCACGAGAAGAAGGGAGTGGTCGACCTCTACGACGTCTCCGATGACTGGCTGCCGATCTACGACCGCAGCGACCTGGACGGCTTCTACCTGGCCATCGGGAGCAGCGGCAACCAGTACAAGAACGCCGGGGCGGTTGGCCAGGTAATGGCCGACCTGATCGAGGCGGTCGAGTCAGGACACGATCACGACACGACACCCGTTGTGGTGACAGGCAGGTACACCGGGCGCCAGATCGACCTCGGCTTCTACAGCCGCAACCGAGAGGTCAACCTGGACTCGTCGATGTCGGTCCACGGCTGAGGCCCTGCTGAGGGGACCCAACAATGCCAGACCGCTCCAATCCGCTGGAACACGCCGCCTACGGTGGGCCGGGCTGGCAGCCCCGCGTCCGATCCCTTCGCGAGGAGGCTCACGGCATCTGGGGTTCGTTCGGCATCGATTCCGAGTACGGCACGCTTCGCAGCGTGCTGCTACACCGACCCGGGCCCGAGATCGTCTCCGACGACCCGAACGGGGCCCAGATGCTCGACCGGGTCGATGCAGACAGGGCAGGCCGCCAGCACGACGCCATCGTTGAGACCTACAGGGCGAACGGAACCGAGGTCCATCTGATCGAGCCGCCACCGGTACCTCGGCCAAACCAGATGTTCATGGCCGACCTGTTCGCCATGACCCCGGAGGGGGCGATCCTGGCTAGACCGGCCTCGGAGGTACGCGCTGGCGAGGAACGTGTCGCAGCCGCTGGTCTGGTTGCCGCCGGTGTTCCCATCCTTCGCAGCATTTCGGGGACGGGCACCTTCGAGGGAGCCGACCTGATGTGGCTCTCGCCTGGACACGTACTCATCGGTCGGGGGCTTCGCACCAACGCCGAGGCGATGGACCAGATCGTCGACGTGATGGCGGCTATGAATGTGGCCGCCACACGGGTGGACCTTCCGATCGGCACCATGCACCTCATGGGAATGCTGCGCATCCTCGACCGTGACCTGGCGGTCGCCTGGCCTACGCGCCTCGCCGTGGCGGCAGTCGAGGCCCTTGAGGACGAGGGCTACGAGGTGCACTTCCTGCCGGACCACGACGAGGCGGTAGGTGGATTCGCACTGAACGGAGTCACGTTGGGACCCCGCCGGTTCCTGATGGCGGCGGGAAACCCGGTCACGCAGTCGTTCTACGAGGCGCTCGGTGTCACGTGCGCCGCCGTCGAGGTCGACGAGCTGGCGAAGGCGTCAGGTGCCATCGGCTGCCTGACGGGCGTTGTCTCCCGTTCTCCTGCCGGCTGACCAGTAGTCGGCTCCCGTGCAGGTTTCCAGCCTGCGAAGGCCGGTGTGGCCTGGTCGTGCTCGGGTCGCGACAGACGCCGGTGTGGTGCCAACAGGTTGCTGCTGACGAGGTCGGTCCGCTCCACTATCAGGACAAGATGCACACGGTTCTCACCTCGCCGCTGGAGCTGGCCACCCATCCGGTGATGCTCGACACCGTCGAGCAACTGCTCGGACCAGACATCCTCCTCTACAACGTCGTCTACATCGTCAAGGAACCCGGCTCAGCCGCCCACGTGGCCTGGCACCAGGACCTCACCTACTGGGGTTTCGACAACGACCTTCAGGTGTCGGCGTGGCTGGCCCTTTCGCCGGCTACCACCGACAGTGGCGCCATGATGATGATCCCCGGGAGCCACACCGGTGGTCGCCTCGTGCACAGCGTCGGAACCGGCGGCCCGAACGTGCTCGACAACGACCAGTACGTGTCCGGTGTCGACGACTCGGAGGCGGTGCAGTGTCCGCTGGCACCGGGCGAGGCCTCGTTCCACCACGGCTGGACGCTTCACGCCTCACGCCCCAACACGAGCAGTGACAGGCGGATAGGCCTCAACATCCAGTATCTGCATCCCAGCATGAGGCAGACGCTCCACGACCAGGACACGGCGATGCTGGTCCGCGGAACCGACGACCACGGGAACTTCGGTGATGACATCCCGGCGACAGGGAACCTGGAACCGCTGGCGATGGTCCGCCGCGCTGAACAGGGAGCCCTTATCAAGGGCTCCTACGTGACCGCGTTGGAGTCCAACTGAAACCTCGGCTGCCGCCAGCACAGACCGGGCGGCCGCGACACCAATGGCAACAGAGGGGGGACCAGCCCGGTCGGTGCACATCGCTTGAGCCTGGTAGCCGAGTGGTGCCCAGATTCCGGCACCGGTACCTGCCGGTACAATTCGGGGGACCGAGCCGGTGGGGCTGACCACGTCGGAGGAGCAAGTGGCAATCGCGGAGAACCAGGGCACCGAACTGCTGGCCAAGGCGGGAATCGCCGTGGGCGGCAGCGAGCCGTACGACCTGCAGGTCAACGACGACCGGTTCTGGGCACGGGTGCTCAAGGACCGCGAACTGGGCCTGGGCGAGGCCTACCAGGACGCCTGGTGGGACGCCGAGCGGGTCGACGAGTTCCTGGTGAAGGTCTTCACCGCCGACCTGCGCTCTGCCATCCGGCCGAGTCCGGCCCTGGTATGGAACGTGGCCCGTTCACGCCTCACCAACCGGCAGACGACCAGCCGGGCGGCCCGCAACGCCAGGGCCCACTACGACATCGGCAACGACCTCTACCGGCGCATGCTCGGCGAGGAGATGGTCTACAGCTGTGCCGTCTGGGGGGGCGCCGACGACCTGGCCTCGGCCCAGGAGGCCAAGCTGGACCTGATCTGTCGCAAGCTGCACCTGGAGCCCGGCATGAGGGTGCTCGACATCGGCTGCGGGTGGGGCGGCTTTGCCCGACACGCCGCCAGCCGGTACGGGGCCCACGTAGTCGGGATCAGCCCCGCAGGAGAGCAGATCGCCGAGGCGCGAGACAGGGCCGGCGACCTGCCGGTCGAGTTCCACCAGCAGGACTACCGCGAGGTCACGGGCACCTACGACCGGATCGTCAGCATCGGCATGTTCGAACACGTCGGCCCCCGCAACTACCCGGGGTTCTTCGACCGGTGCGGTGAGCTGCTTGCCTCTGACGGCCTGATGCTGCACCACACCATCGGCTCCAACGAGTCCAAGGAGTCCACCGACGCCTGGTTCGACCGCTACATCTTTCCGGGTGGCGTGGTTCCGTCGCTGCACCAGATCGCCGGTGCAGCCCAGCCTCGCTGGACCATCGAGGACGTCCACAACCTGGGCCCCGACTACGACCGCACCCTGATGGAGTGGTTCGACCGGATCGAGGCCCGTTGGCACGAGATCCCGCACTACGACGAGAGGTTCCGACGCACCTGGCGCTACTACCTGCTGTCCTCGGCGGCCTCGTTCCGGGTGCGCAACCTGCAGCTCTTCCAGGTGGTCTTCAGCCGCACCGGCAGGGTCTCACCCACCTACCGGGCCACCCGCTGACGGGCCGGAGCTCACCTGCCCGACATCCTGGTGACGTACCGACCGGAACTGGTGAGAAGGCTGGCGAGGGGACGGACCGCCCTGTTGATCTCCCCGGGCGGCACCACAACGACCTGCCAGTTCCCCTCCCCGCTCAGCCTGAGTGTGAACGTTGAACCGCTGGCATCATCGGGAGCCTGCGGGTAGAGGGGGCTGATAACACCATCGGGGGCACCCTCGAAGCCGGCGACACCACGTCCGTCGGCCGTCTGACCACGGATTCCCTCCGTCGAGTAGGCGAGCAGGGCACCGCCAACCGGGAACTCCACGTCAACGCCGCTGCTGGACCCCTCAATGACCGGAAGGTCCAGCGAGCGGAGCACCTCCAGCTGCTCCTCCTCCCCGAGCGGTCGGAAGATCGGGTTCAGGCCCGCATCGAAGGTGGCGTACCGCACGCGCTCCTCCTCGGTGACGATGACATCCCCGGCGGTCAGCCCCCAGGCCTCCCACTCGTCTGCCACCCCGGGTGTCATCGCCTCGAAGACCGACACCAGCCTGGTCTGACGGGCACACACCGGGCTGAACCAGCCCGTCCACCAGGCAAGCGGCTCTGTGCAGAAGAACGGCAGGGGGTCGGCCCAGTCGGTCACCGCAAGGGCAATGTCACCCGCTTCTGTTCCCAGAAGGTCCCCGGCCGTCACCGGGAACGGGTGGCTGGTAGCCGGCATTCCCAGCATCACCTTGATGTTCGCGACCGGGTCGAATCCGCCGCCCTCGATGCCGAAGTGCGCCGCCAGGTCGTCGGTCGGCTGAATGTGGAAGAACTGGACGCTCACGTTCGGTTGGCTGACCGGCCTCACCCACAGGTCGTAACCGCCGGAGCCGCCACTGCCCAGCAGTTGGAACGCCTCTCCGTCGAAGGGGGCATACGACGGGGTCGACGAGGCCTCACCCAGGGGGTGCAGGTAGTGCTTCATCGACGAGGTCGAATGGGTCGAGTCGGCGTAGGTGTGGCCGAACAGGGACCTGAACGTGCTTACCGCCCCGATGGTTCGCGGCTCGGTGAAGTTGGAGGTCACCAGGCTGGTCACATCGGTACCGACGTCGGCGTCGGTCAGGGCGTTGGATGCCACCGCCATCGTCACGATGGCGACGCCGAGGAGTGTCACGATCGTGCCGCCGGTGGTGGAGGCCAGCGCACGTAGGCCTCGTCGCCGGGGCACCTCCAGGCCTCGTCGCAGGACGAGGAAGGCGGCCAACCCGACAACCAGTGCGACCACGATCGAGGCCTGGGCGGGTGCCAGCTGTGTCACGACCACGAGCGCTGCCACCGCAGCGGCAACTGCCGTCGGGTAGGCGCTGGTGCGCCAACCGATGCCGACCGACACCAGCGAGCCGACGAGGACTGCAACCAGGACAGGCAGGCCGACCCAGCCGATGCCGCACCCCGCCGCCAGGGATGCCGCCAGGGCCGAGGTGCCACCGGCCAGCCTTCCCCCGGTACCGCTGATGGCCGATCTGACATGGAGTGAGGCCAGTGCCCACCATGAGAACAGGATTGCCAGGCCACCCAGGCCCAGGTCGCCGTGGACTACCGGCCACCACAGGACGAAGGTGGTAGCGGCCACAGCGAGCAGGTGGGTGCCGGCAAGGCGCTTCGCGGTCGCCGAACCTACTGGTGGGAGCATGTCCGTCAGGGGCCTGTGCCAGCTCATCGGAAGCTCCGTTCCCGTGCTCTTGCCAGTTGAGGGCCAGCCCGGGGCCACAGTAGTATCCGGTATGTGGCTGGGACTTCTGTTCAGGTACGCCACCGGGTTGAATGGCCGACAGTGGCGGTCGCTGCCGCCATCTACGGCGGGTGGCTGGCCGTGCTCCTGTGGCACGAGGCCATGCCGTGGCCGGCGACGGTGCTCCTGCTCACGGTCGCCATCGCCTGGTACGGCTCGCTCCAGCACGAGGTGCTCCACGGCCACCCCTTCTCGAACCGCTGGGCCAACGAGGTCGTCGGGTCGATACCGATCAGCCTGCGCCTGCCGTTCCGTGTCTACCGGCGCTCACACATCAGCCACCACGAGTGCGATGACCTGACCGATCCTGCAGCTGACACCGAGAGCTTCTACGTGACAGCGGCAACCTGGGAGCGCCTGTCGATTCCGGGCCGCTGGTTCCTCGTCGCCCACCACACCCTGCTGGGCCGGATGCTGCTGGGCCCGCTGGTGGAGAACACCTCGATGGTCCGCAGGGACGTCCGGGCGGTCAGGGCCGGCGACATGCCGTTGCTGCGCTGGTGGGTGGCCCACCTGACGGCCGCGGCGGTGCTGTTCTGGCTGGTCCTGACCGTGGCCGGCGTGCCCTGGTGGGCCTACCTCCTGGGCGTCTACCTGGGCAACGGCCTGAGCCTGGTCCGTTCCTACTGCGAGCACCAGTGGGCAGAGGGTGACGAAACCCGCTCGATAGTCGTCAGGGCAGGCTGGTTCTTCAGGTTGTTGTTCCTCAACAACAACCTCCACCACACCCACCACGCCGAGGCCGGCGTGCCCTGGTACGGGCTGCCCGAATTGGCCGACCGGATCGGATCGGACGGCTTCGCCGCAGCGGGCGCGGGCCTCTACTCCGGATACGGCGAGATCTTCCGGCGCCACCTGCTGCGTCCCTTCGACCACCCGGTTCACCCCCTGGAGCGGGCCGGCTCCTAGCCGCGCATCATTTGGCCTGTGTGGCGGCCGTTACCTCGTCGAAGCTGTCCACATCGCGTAGCGCCGGGAAGAACACCGCCCACAACCCGACCACGGCCAGGGTGCCGATCCCGCCGAACACGATTGCGCCGGTGAGCCCCAGCAGGGCGGCGGTAACCCCCGACTCGAACGCACCCAGTTCGTTTGACGCTCCGATGAACACGTTCTCCAGTGCGAGCACCCGTCCCCGCATGTTCTCAGGTGTCGCCAGCGGCACGATCGTGAACCGAATGAACATGGATACGGCATCGGCGCCGGCCAGAACCATGATGGCGATGAACGCCACTGCATAGTTGCGGCTCAGGCCCAGGACGATCGTTCCTATTCCAAAGATGGCCACGACGGTAAGCAGGGTCCGGCCAATGTGTCGTTGGAGCGGCCGGACCGAGAGCGCCACCGCTACGATCCCAGCGCCGATTCCCACTGCAGCACGGAGCCAGCCCAGGCCGACGGCACCGACGCCCAGTCTGTCCTCGGCGATCGCCGGCAGCAGTGCCACGGCGCCGCCGAACAGCACGGCGAACAGGTCCAGGCTGATTGCACCGAACAGGACAGGTGTGCGGCGGATGAAGCGCATCCCGAGGACGGCGTCTACAACTGCCTGGCGCACACCGACGGTCTCCAGGCGCCGCACCGGCGCACTCGGAATGGCAAGGAGAATCAGTACGGCCGCAGCCAGCCCCAGGGCTGCGGCCAGGTAGGGGATCGGCTCACCGGCGACGAACAGGAACCCGAAGGCCACAGGGCCGGCGATCAGACCGGCCTGGAAAGCAACGTGTTCCAGCGCAACCACCCGTGGAATCAGAGCTGTCGGCGACATGTCGATCGGAAGGGCCCGACCCGACGGGGCGGTGAACCCCTGGCAGATGCCGAACAGGAACACCAGCCAGAAGATGGGCAGCACCGAAGTCGGATCGGTCGTGGCGTACCAGAACAGAAGTGCCGACACGGTGGCCTCGCCCGAGAGAGCGAGGGCGAACATCAGGCGCCTGTCCACCCGGTCCGCGATTGCGCCGGCAATCGGGGCGACAAGCATCGCCGGAAAGAACTCGGCCAGGCCGATGAGGCCCAGGTCCAGTTCCCTGCCGGTCATGTCGTAGACCTGCTTGCCGATGATCGTGATCTGGCCGATCTTGGCGAACGCCGACAGGAAGAAGGCGATCAGAAGGCCCTGAATCCGGAGTGGGATCCGGCCCAGGTTCGGCTGGGACATCAGAGCAGGCTAACCACCGATGCCGCTGCGGCAGGACCCGGTCTCAGGCGGTGAAGGTCAGGCCCCGGCTGGCCGGTGGAACTCGACGGCGAACACGGCGTCGTCGGACGGGCTCAGACGGTGTGAGCGCCCCGGCGGGATGGGCATAGGGCTACCAGGCTCGACGTTGTAGACATGATCAGGGTCGTCCTCGAACACGAAGTCGACCCTGCCCTCCCGTACCACCGGGTGTCCCCAGACACCCTCGGCGGTCCGGTGAGCGGCCAACAACTTCCGGGGAACCGTGCCGGCAGTGAACTCCGGGGGGGCTCCCTCCAGTACCACCCTCCCCGACAGGTCCCCGGCGGCGAAGCCGTTCGCAGTCCTGCGGAGGCGCTCAACCGGGCTCGTCACCGAGCGGGCCAGGATGAGGACCTCGCCTCGGTAATGGACGAAACCGAGCGCCTGACCACCCTGGTTGAACAGCTGCTGGAACTGAGCCGGGCAGAGCGTTCCGCTGAGGTTGAAGAGGTCGACCTCGTGGAGCTGGCGACCGATCGGGTCGACACGTGGTCGGCCGCCGCCGGAGAGCGGGAGGTGAACGTTGCACTCGGTGCTTCGGTCGGTGGCGCCGTTGTGGCTGTCACACATGGTGCGGTTGAGCAGATTCTCGACAACCTCATCGACAACGCTGTCGCCGTGGCACCTCCCGGTTCCACCGTGACCGTGTCGATCGAGCGCAATGCCGACTCTCACGTGGTGGCCGTTTCCGACAGTGGGCCGGGCCTTTCCGACAACGACAAACAGCGGGCCACCGACAGGTTCTGGCGTTGAGACGAGGGTCGGGCCGGCACAGGGCTGGGGCTCGCGATCGTGAGGTCCCTGGCAGAAGCCCACGGAGGTCGGGTTCTGCTTCTTGACACCGAGGGGGGCGGGCTGAAGGTGGAGGTCACGTTCCCGGCCGTGGCTTGAACCACCGTTTCCCCTCGCCTTCGGGCACAATGACCCGGTGGAACATCCAACCACAGCGGAACTCGAAGCCGGCCTCGACGACGTCAGGAACTCGCCAACCGACAACGGCACCCTCGACCTGATTGTCAGGCGCCCCGAAATCGACGAGCGGGAGGTGCTCGAGATCGGCGAACTCTCCGTCGAGGAGGGCCTCGTCGGCGACAACTGGGTCAGGAAGCCCAGCGGCAGGACCGACGACGGCGGCCCCCACCCCGGCATGCAGCTCAACATCATCAACAGCCGCGTGCTGGCCCTCATCTGCCCTGATCCGGACCGCCGGGCACTCGCCGGCGACCAGTTCGTCATAGACATGGACCTGACCGAGGCAAACCTGCCTGCCTGGACCCGGCTTGCCATCGGCTCGGCTGTCATCGAGGTGACCGACCAGCCCCACACCGGCTGCCGCAAGTTCAGCCAGCGGTTCGGTGGCGACTCGCTGCGGTTCATCAACTCGGATGTGGGTGGTGACCTGAAACTGCGTGGGATCAACGCCCGGGTGGTCCAGCCCGGAACGATCACCACGGGTGACACTGTCCGGAAGCTCTGAGCCCGGTCGGGGCACCCCACCACCCGGAAGGGTCTTTCTTCTAGCCTCGACAACATGCGCACGGCCATCGTCACCGGTAGTTCCAGCGGCGTTGGGCAGGCCGTTGCCGTCGAGTTGGCCTCCAGGGGCTGGCAGGTCATCGGCCTCGACGTCGGCGACGGAGCGGGCCTCCGGGCTGCAGCGAAGTTCGCCGGGGTTGGCGACATTGTGGGGCACCTCGACACCGACATCACCGACAGGACCCAGGTTTCGTTGTCGATGGCCCGGATAACAGCCTCCTTCGGAGATCGGCTGGGGGCCCTGGCCAACTGTGCAGAGATCTCAGCCAGCGGGCCGTTCGACGAGTTGTCAGACAGGGCACTACGACAGCAGTTTGGCCTGAACCTGACCGGGGCGATGAACGTGACCCGGGCCGCCCTGCCGTCCCTGCGGAGCACCACCGGTTCACGCATCGTGAACCTCTCCTCCTCCGCAGGCCTGTCAGGGGTTCCGGGCATGGCAGGTTTCAGCGGTTCCAAGTGGGGCCTCGAGGGCTGGACCGAGGCCATCGCACACGAGCTGCACCCCCTTGGCGTCGGCGTGGCCCTGGTTGAGCCGCCGGTGCTCACATCCGGACCGGGTGGAACCACGGGTGGCGAAATGGACCAGATAACTGTCGCCGATGCCGTCGTGGCAGCCGTCGAGGGGCGGCGGAGGCTCCGCCAACCAGTGGGGCTCTCCGCACGTGCCCGCTGTGCCGCCAGGGGCGTTGTCCCAACCGGCCTCCAGCGTGCCATCGTTGCGCGTTCCGCCGGGCTGGAGGCCGCCAGGCAACCTGTTCGCCACGACGACGGGGTGGTGCTCGTGACCGGTGCCTCCACGGGTTTCGGCCTTGAAACCGTCGTCGAGCTGGCGCGGCGGGGCCGCAGGGTTGCAGCGACAATGCGTGACACCTCACGCAGGGCGAAGCTGGATGAGGCCCTCGGCGCAGACGGTCTGTCAGAGCGGGTAGAGATCCTCCAGATGGACGTCACCGATCCCGGATCGATGTACGACGTGTTCACTGTCGTCGACAGGTGGGAGCGTGTGGCAGGCGCAAAGGGTCGCCTTGTCGGCGTGGTCAACAACGCCGGCGTGAGGGCCGTAGGGGCGTTCGAGGAGATCCCCCCGGCCGCCGTTGAGCACATGATGGAGGTCAACCTGTTCGGGACCGTCGCCGTAACCCGTGCCGCCCTTTCGCGCATGCGACCGCACGGTGGACGAATCGTGTTCCTGTCGAGTTCATCGGCTCTGGTGGGTGAGCCGACGTGGGCGGCATATGCGGCCACCAAGTGGGCTGTCGAGGGCTGGGCGGAATCACTCGCCTTCGAAACGGCACCGCACGGCATCGGCGTGGTTCTCGTGGAGCCCGGGGCCTACGGCACAGACCTGAACCGGGCCGGAACCTCCTTCGGTTCAGAAGACGGCCCGTACCACCTGGTCAACGAGGCCATGGCCGAGGCCGACCGGCGCCAGCTGGAACGGGGTGGAGGCCCGGTCGATGTCGCTCGGGTGGTGGCCGCTGCCTTCGATTCCCGCCGGTTGCCCACCCGCCGGCCGGTAGGACGCGATGCCCGCCTCAGGTGGTTCACCCGTGGTGTGGTTCCCCAGGGAGTCCAACGGTGGGTGCGCGACAGGACCCTGGGGCTCCAGTGAAGGCGGGAGGCCTGCCAACTCCGGCCCTGCTCGCAGACGCGGGTGTGTTGGAGCGCAACGTGGCGACAATGGCCACCAGCCGACCCGGCCGGGCCCTGAGGCCACACGTCAAGGCGTTCAAGTGCACATCGCTGGCGGCAGAACTCAGACGCGCGGGCCATACGACCTTTTGTTGTGCCACCACACGTGAGGTCGAGGGCATGGTTGCCGCCGGCCTCGGCGACGACCTCCTGCTCGCCAACGAGGTGGTCGACACGGCCCGCCTGGCGTCACTCGGAGCACACGTCACCGCCGGGCGGGCCCGGATCACGGTCGCCGTCGACTCCGCTGAGACGATCGCCGCCGCCTCGGCTGCCGGAATCACCGAGGTGCTCGTCGACGTCGATGTCGGAATGCCGCGCTGCGGGTGCCACCCCGACGAGGCGGGTTCCATCGCCGACGCCGCCCGACAGGCAGGCCTCCAGGTCCGTGGCGTGATGGGCTACGAAGGCCACATGATGCACGAGGCCGACAGGGACACCCGTGTGGCCGGTGTGACCAGGTCCATGGCGATCCTGCAGACAGCCCACGAACAGGTGGGCGGCGAGGTGGTCTCGGGTGGAGGCACCGGTTCGTTCGACTGCAACGACACGGTCACCGAGTTGCAGGCGGGCTCATACGTGCTGATGGACGGCGACTATGCACGCCTCGGCCTGCCGTTTGAAGAGGGTCTCGTCGTGTCAGGAACCGTTGTCTCCGTGGGAGCCGGGGGTCACGCCGTGCTCGACGTCGGCCTGAAGGCTCTGGCCATGGACAGCGGACCACCCCGGCTTCAGGGAAGCGGCAGGGTGCTCTTCTGCGCCGACGAACACGCCACCGTCGTCGGTGGCAGCTGGACCGTGGGCGACAGGGTCGGCCTGCGCCCCGCCCACATCGATCCCACCATCTCCAAGCACGAACACATCCACCTGGTTGACGACATCACATCGGGCGGAGACGCTGAGGTCCTCGAGACATGGCCTGTCAACCTGAGGGGGTGGTGAGCCCGTGAGCGGAATCAACTCCGACGGATCATGGAGAAACTGGGCCGGCAACCAGCGTTCCACCCCGGCAAGGATCGAACGTCCCCGAAGTGAGGCCGACGTCGTCGCACTGGTGAAGGCCGCCGCAGCCGATGGTCGGCGGGTCAAGGTGGTCGGTGCCAGCCACTCCTTTACGTCCATTGCCACGACCGACGACGTGCTCGTCACGCTCGACGACATGGGAGCCGTGGTCGGGATCGACCACGACACCGGCCAGGTGAGGGTCGAGGCCGGAGCCAGGTTGTTCAACCTGAACCCCCAGCTCCACGAAGCCGGCCTCGCCATGCCGAACCTCGGTGACATCGCCTACCAGTCGGTTGCCGGGGCCATCTCGACGTCAACGCACGGCACCGGGCTCGGGTTCTCGGGCATCGCCGCAGGTGTCGTCGGCATGCGGCTCGTGGCAGGTGACGGAAGCGTCATCGTGCTCGGCCCGAACGACGATCCTGACCTCCTCGAGGTTGCGAAGGTCGGACTGGGTGCCCTCGGCATCGTCACCCAGCTGACCCTCCAGTGCGTACCCGCCTTCAACCTGCGCGCTGTCGAAGAGGTCCTGCCGGCAGACCAGGTGCTCGACTCGTTCGACGAGATGGCAGCAGCCACCGACCACATTGAATTCTTCTGGATGCCCCACACCGACCTTGCAATGCGCAAGCGCAACACCCGCACCACCGATGCACCCCCTCCTCCGAGGAACCGCCGGCATGCACTGCAGCGCCGGTGGAAGCGCTTCAAGAACAAGGAACTCATGGAGAACGCCGCCTTCGGTGCGTTCAACCACATCGGCCGGATGGCACCGTCGCTGATCCCGCGCCTGAACGGCCTCGTGGCATCCGAAGGTGACCGGGTCGAGTACCTGACCACCAGCTACGAGGTCTTCGCCAGCCCCCGCCGGGTGCGCTTCTACGAAATGGAGTACGGGGTACCCGCCGAGCACGGAATCGAGGCGCTCCGCCGGGTCATGGACCTCGTCTCGAACCTCGGGCGACCCGTCAGCTTCCCAATCGAGTACCGGATCCTCGGACCCGACAACATCCCACTCAGCACCTCACACGGTCGGCCAACCGCCTACATCGCCGTGCACGTCTTCAGGCGCACCCCCTACGAGGACTACTTCAGGGGAGTCGAGGAGATCATGGACGACTACGGCGGCAGACCCCACTGGGGCAAGCTGCACTTTCAGACCTCGGATTCCCTGGGCGGCCGCTACCCCCAGTGGTACCGGTTCCAGGCGGCCCGCAGGCGCCTGGACCCCGCCGGCAGGTTCACCAACGACTACCTGGACCGGGTTCTCGGCAGATGAGCGCGGGCCGTGAGCCTGTCGGCCACCCCTACCTGCGTGCGATAAGGGAGACCTCGGTGGTTCGACCCGTGGTGACCGTGAGAGACGGATCGTAGACGTAGCCCTCGGGGTGCTCGAAGCCCACGAGATGTCCTGGATCGTCAGCCTGCTCGCTGACCACGAACCTGACGAGCGACCCCTTCAGGAGCTTGTTCCAGTGCGACACCGCCACCAGGCGACGCTCGCCATCCCTCTCCACGTCGTCGAGGAACCGCACCCTCATGCGTCGACGAGCCACGGACGGATCCCACGCTGCTGAGTGTTCGTTGGGAAGGAGGTCCCAGACCACCTCGGTATCGGTCAGGTGGTCGGTCAGTATCGGCTTCCAGAAGTGGGCCGGCCTGCCGAATCCCGGAAGCGAGGCCCCCATCTTCAGCTTGTAGTCGGGAATCGGATCCGTAGGCCGAAGCACACCCCAGAGACCGGAGAAGATGAGCACCTGCCTGTCGACCCGGCGCCGAAGTGGCGCCGGGAGGGACGGGTAGTCGAGCGCGTCATAGAGGACACCCGTGTAGCGACCGATCGCGGGAAGGGTGGGCGCCGACCCGACGGCCAGGTTGGCGGCCGTCGCCTCAGCCGTTCTGGCAGCACCGACACCGAGGATCTTCGACCGTGCACCGACCGATCCCTTCATCGCCCGGGCGAGTGCGGCGACTACCTCTTCACGCTGAGCGGCCAGTTCGGGAAAGGACTGGTCGGCCTCGTTCCACGGAGCACCGTCGCCACCGGTGGCCTTTCCCTCGGAGGGAGGCAGCAGGATGAGCGGCGACGGCATCCGGCGACGGTACCCTCGCCGCCGTGACAGATCCGGCAATGGTCGACGAACCTGTGTCCACCCCCGAGCCCGATACTGCCGCGGCCGAGGCATCTGAGGAAGAAGTCGAGTTGAGCGGACTCGAGTCTGACATGGCCGTGGTCGAGGAGGCCATGGACCAGGTCGACTCCGGCACTCTCGATGTCGCCGACGAGATGATCGCCGGACTCGGGGACGCCGAGGCCTGAGGGCAGGCTCAGAGCAGGTCCGGAACCGGTGCGTCCTCCACAAGTTCAACCCGCGGCCCCAACGAAACCCGGCCGTCCCTGAACTCCAGCCAACGCCCACCTAGGTTCGACAGCCGCACCCACGGTTCGCCACAGGAAGCCTCCAGGGAGTAGATCACCCCGGCGTGGGTGACCACCAGAACCGTGCCGTCACCGGACCTGGCCTCCAGCCGGGAAAGGGAGGCGGTGACCCGGGTCAACAGGGCGTCATCGCGTTCGTGTCCGTCTGGCCGTCGGCCCGAGTCGAGCATCCCCGGCCATCCCTCCTCGATTTCAACGCGGGTCAGCCCCTGCCAGGGTCCGGCGTCACGTTCCATCAGGTCAGCGTCAGTGAGCACAGGCCCGACTCCAATCGCATCGGCCAGGGTCACCGCCGTGTCAAGCGCCCGTTCGAGGGGTGATGACACAACTGCGTCAAAGACCCCCAGGTGTCCGGAGCGTCCGGCCAGCACGGCGTTGTCCCTTCCGAGGTCGGTGAGTGGCGGATCGGCCCGGCCCTGCCAGCGACCGGCTGCATTCCACTCGGACTGGCCGTGGCGGACCAGGAGGAGGCTTGTCACGAGGGTTGACGGTACCCGCCCGTTCACCCGACTTCGGGACCTCGGTCATGACCTCCCTACACTTACCGGATGGCAGTACTGCGCTTGTTCGCCTCGGCCCGCGTGGCCGCGGGTACCGGCCGGACCGAAATGTCGGGTTCAACGGTCGGTGAGATCGTCGACGCTGCGCGCAGCCTCTACGGGGAGACGTTCGCAAGCCAGCTCGAAACATGTGGAATCTGGCTGAACGGCGAGCCTGCTGCAGCGGCCGACCCCGTCACCGAAGACGACGAGGTAGCCATCCTCCCGCCCGTGTCGGGGGGCTGAACCATGCGTCGTATAGCGGTCCTCTCACTTCACACGTCCCCGCTCGTACAACCCGGCTCAGGCGACGGTGGCGGCATGAACGTGTACGTGCGCGAACTCGTCTCGGCTCTCGCCCAGGCAGGTGGCGAGGCGACGGTGTTCGTTCGCAGATCCGATCCGACCCCACCCGAGACCGTCGAGGTGGAACCCGGTGTGACGGTGGTCCACATCGAGGCGGGCCCGTTTGACCTCTCCAAGGAGGAACTGCCCGGTGTCGTCGACGAGTTCGCCGACCAGGTCGCCGAGCGGCTCATCGCAGCTGATCTTGATGGAAACGGATATGACGCCCTGCTCGCCAACTACTGGCTGAGCGGAGTTGCCGGACACCGGCTAAAGCATGAACTGGAACTTCCACTCACCACGGTCTTCCACACCCTTGCCCGCGTCAAGGCCGAGACAGGCGATCTGGAGCCTCAGCGACGCCTCGACGCCGAAGCCGAGGTCATCGCATGTTCCGATGTGATTCTGGCCAACAGCCAAGAGGAGGTCCACCAACTGGTCGACCTCTACGGTGCCGACTCCACCCGAATCGAGGTGGTGCCTCCCGGGGTCGACCACGCCTTCTTCAGTCCCGGATTCCAGGGTGGGGCCCGCGATGCCGTTGGCCTGGGTCCCGGACCGGTGCTGTTGTTCGTCGGACGCATTCAGCCGCTCAAGGGTGTCGATGTGGCTGTCCACACGCTTGCCAAGCTCGACCGCAGCGATGCCCGCCTGGTCGTAGTGGGTGGCGCAAGTGGCCGCGAGGGACCCGCCGAGGAGCGCAGGACCAGATGCCTCGTCGGCGACCTCGGGCTGACCGACCGGGTGCACTTCGTGCAACCACAACCCCATCACAGCCTCTCCACCTGGTACAGGGCGGCAGACGTCCTCGTCATGCCGAGTCGTTCGGAGTCGTTCGGCCTCGTGGCCCTTGAAGCTGCAGCCTGCGGCATTCCAGCGGTTGCCGCTGCCGTGGGCGGCCTTCGGACGCTTGTCGACCATGGACGCACCGGTTACCTGGTTGAGGGTCGTGAATCCGCCGACTACGCGGACCACGTGACAGCACTGCTTGACGACCCGGTCCTGGCCACCGAGATGGCCGCTGCTGCGGCCGAGCGGTCCTGGTCCTACACCTGGTCGGCCACGGCGTCGCGGTTGCACCGGATCTGCGATGACCTCGCCTCCCGCTCCCTCGTGGACTGCACCTGACCGTGTAACAGAAGCGTGTTGTTGTATTTCATGTAGTTTCAGTCTACGCTGAACAGCGGGCCCGGCGGCCGACCACCGGGGTTCGATCGGGGAAGTGAGTTCACCGGTGAAGAGGCCGTCGGGCTCATTCCTGTGGTGGAGGTGTGTGGCAGGTGCAGGGCTGCAGGGTTGGGGACCGCTGTTCGAGCAGGCATAGGTTGGGTGTGTGAGCCACATGCGGCCCTCGAGGCTTCTCATCTTTGCCATCACGGCAAGCGGACTCCTCAGCAACTCGGTACTTGTCAGCTCGACACCCGAGATCCTGAGGGACCTGGGCCATCCGGTCAGTCAGGCAGGACTGGTTGTCGCCGCAGCGGCCATACCGGGGATTGTCGTGGCGCCCGCGGTTGGCTTCCTCGCCGACCGGTACGGCCGGCGTCGGATTCTCCTCCCCTGCCTGATCATCTTCGGTGTGTTCGGCCTGGCGGCGGGCTTCAGCCCGACCCTGGGCTGGCTGCTGGCGGCGCGCATTGCCCAGGGTGTCGGGGCGGCCGGCCTCATCAACCTGGCTGTGGTGCTCGTGTTCGACAACTGGGATGGCCTCGACCGGGCTGCACTGATCGGCCAGAACTCGGCGGTAATAACGGTCGCGGTGGCCGTCTACCCGGTACTTGGCGGAGCTGTAACGGACCTGTTCGGCTGGCGCTGGATGTTCCTCACGTACGCGGTGCCCCTCGTGGTCGCCGGTTTCGTGGGGCTCCACCTCGTGGCAGACCAACCGGCCCCCACGGAGAAGGTGGGCGACCAGGTCAGGGCGGCCCTTGTGGAAATCCGCCGCCCGGTAACGGCCACCGTGATCGTGCTGGGGGCGGTCGTGTTCCTCCTCATCTTCGGTCTGTTCCTCTCGCTCATGCCCATCCACCTGGACCAGGAGTTCGGCCTGGGTCCGACCCAGCGGGGTCTGGTTGCCGCTGTCCCGGCGGTCACCTCGACTGTGTCTGCACTGCTGGTCGCCAGGGCCCGCGCCAGGGTCCACGGTGGCTGGCTGGTCTACGCCGGGCTGTCCGTGTTCGCCGGGACCTTCGTGATCATGGGTGTGGCGTCGCTCTGGGTGCTCGTATTCGCCGCAGCCCTCTATGGCCTGGCCGAAGGTCTCACCGTCCCGACAATGCAGGACCTTGTAGCCGACGAGGCACCGGAGCACCTCAGGGCAGCGGTCCTGGCGGCATGGGTGGGTGCCGTTCGCGTCGGGCAGACAGTGGGACCCATCGGTGTGACAATGGCCCTCGCCTACTGGTCAACCGGGAGCGTTCTCGTCGTCTCGGGACTGGCTCTCTTCGTCGTCAGCGTCATCGCCACGCTGACCCGAACCCTTGTTCCCCGAAACGGCGGCGGGCAGCCGGCACTCAGCGGTTAGGTTCCCCGCTGTGACGATTCGCCTGCAGGTGATAGGTGGTGGCCAGATGGGTGAGGCCCTCGTGGGGGGCCTCGTGGCATCGGGATGGGCCACAGCCGACGATATCCACGTCGTGGAACCCGATGCCGACCGCCGAATCGAACTGGAGTCGTCCGTGCCCGGGCTGACCTGTGGTGCTGAACCGCTCAACGGTGTCGATGCGCTGATCGCCGTCAAGCCGCACATGGTGGCGACGGTGTGTGCCGCGCTGGCTGTGGCCGGCGTGGGAAGGGCTCTCTCGATTGCGGCGGGCATCCGTCTCGACGCCCTCGAAGAGGGCCTCGGCACCGGAGTGGCCGTTGTGCGCGCAATGCCCAACACCCCGTCACTGGTTGGTGAGGGTGCTTCAGCAATTGCAGCCGGCACGAATGCCGCCGATGAGGACGTCACCTGGGCATCAGAGATCCTGTCGGCCGTCGGAACGGTCGTTGTCGTGGACGAACCGATGATGGATGCCGTCACCGGGCTCTCCGGGTCGGGTCCCGCCTACCTGTTCCTGCTGGCCGAAGCCCTCATCGATGCCGGTGTCGCCCAGGGCCTTCCACACGAGACCGCCACGGCCCTCACCGAACAGATGCTGATCGGTGCCGCAACCCTGCTGCGAGAGTCCGATGCATCACCATCGGTGCTGCGTCAGAACGTCACATCCAAGGGTGGGACGACCGCTGCAGGTATCGCCGTGTTCGAGGCGGCTGACTTCTCGCGGTTGGTCGCAGCTGTGGTATCGGCCGCCAGCGAGCGGTCCCGGGAACTGGGAGGTACCTGAGGGTGGGTCGCCGCTACGACACCCTCTCGTTTCTTTCCGACTACGGAACCGACGACGAGTTCGTCGGTGTGGTCCACTCCGTGGTCCGGAGCATCGCACCACACCTGACGACCGTCGACGTCACACACGGCATCCCTCCACATGACGTGCGTGCTGGTGGTCTGACGCTGGCCCGAAGCGCCCAGTACCTGTGTCCGGGTGTCGTCCTCGCCGTCGTGGATCCGGGCGTGGCAACCTCCCGGCGTGCCGTCGCCATCGAGGTAGGAAACGGCGAGTCCGTGCTGGTCGGACCCGACAACGGTCTCCTGGCACCGGCTGTGGCACTGGTTGGCGGCGCTACGCGGGCGGTTTCCCTGACCAGAACCGACTACCACCTGCCCGCTCCCGGCCCCACCTTTGCCGGCCGTGACCTGTTTGCACCGGTTGCAGCACACCTCGCCAACGGTGTGGACCTCGGCGAGTTCGGTGAGGCCGTCGACCCGTCGACACTCCTGCCAGGCGTCATGCCAGTTTCCGCAGCCGACGACGATGGCCTCCATGCGGAGGTCCTCTGGGTGGACCGGTTCGGCAACATCCAGCTGAACGTGGGCCCCGGCGAACTTGGCGACATCGTGGGCCAGGTAGGCGACCGGTGCCAGGTCAGGAGTTCCGGATCGTCAAGGCCGGTCGTGAGGGTGGTCGCCTTCGACGAGGTACCCGCAGGCGGCCTCGGGCTTCTCGTTGATTCCTACGGGTTGGCGACCCTCGTGGTCGACCGGGCGTCGGCAGCTGCCGACCTGGGCGTGTCGGCCGGCGATGCCCTCGTTCTGGCGCCAACCGTTGACGGCTCCGGGTCCGTCACCAGGGTCGAGCTCGGAAGGAGCGAGACCGTCTGATGCGGTTCGGAACGACCATCGTCACGGCGATCCTGCTGGCCGCCATCCTGGGTGCCGCCGTAGTCCAGTTCGTGCTGCTGATCGACTAGCTGTCGGCCCGCACGTTTCCGGCGCTCGTCGCCGTGAGGGCACCGGCGAAGATGAGGGCAATGCCGATCACCACCGAAATGGAAAAGCCGGTCATCTCGTCAACCACCGAGTTGAGGAGCCCACCGAGGCTGAGCGTGATGGCACCCAGTGCAATCAGTACGTTTCCGGTGCCGCCTCTGACAGCAGGTGCGCCACCGGCTCGGAACAGGCGGATCGCAGACCAGGCGGAACCCCCGATTACGACCACTGCGCCGACCGACGACGCCACGGCAGCTGCGATTCTCGGCCCGGCTCCGAACACCTGGCTGCCCTGCGGCAGTTCGTCAGCGATGAAGGTACCTGTGGTTGGCGCCATCAACACGATCCCGGCACCGAAGGCACATGCCACGACAGTGACAAGGGCAATCCGGTCAGCCCTGGGCCGCGGCACCATCAGGTAGACGGTTCCCAGCGCCAGGATCGGAACGTTGAGGACAGCTCCGAAGATGTAGAAGGCTCGGAACGGCCCGGCCGACCATCCCACGGATGCACCCAGCCACATGGATCCCGCACCCAGGCTGAACAGGAGGAGTGCCACGGTCCATGCCATGTCCTGGGGCCTGTGCCCGTCCAGCCAGCGTTCCAGAACAGTGCCGGTGAAGCCCAGCGAGATGAGCGTGGCTGCGGAGGCGATGGCGATCTGGATGCTCACGCAGGCGCACGGTACGGCCCTTCGCGGCGATCCGCCATCCCGTGCCGGCGGGAACGGGCCGAACCCGTCAGGACGTGGCCTGCGAAGGATCACCCAAGGGCCTAGCGTTGGGCCATGGCAGCCCGTGGCAGGACACCCGACCAGGACCTCCCGACAGCTGAGATGGGCGTTGTCCAACCCGAGGGATCCTCCTCGCCTATTCCCGAAGCGACCCTTGCGCGCCTGCCCGTCTACATGCGGAGCCTGGTCGAGATGGCCGACGAGGGCATCGGCACCGCGTCATCGCGCCAGGTAGCCGAGCTGGCGGGGGTGAACGCAGCAAAGGTACGCAAGGACCTCTCCCACCTGGGGGCCCACGGCAAGCGTGGGGTCGGCTACGACGTCGACCGCCTGCTTGCCGAGATAGGCGGGGCGCTCGGCGGTTCGCTGACACCGGTGGTCATCGTCGGCGCCGGGAACCTGGGCAGGGCCCTCAGCAGGTACGACGGCTTCATGGCGGGGGGGTTCCCGGTGGCCGCCATCGTCGACTCCGACCGCTCACTCAAGGGCCGAGAGATCTCAGGTGTGCCAATCACGCACGTCGACCAGATGGACGAGGTGGTGTGCGCCACGGGGTGTCGACTGGGGATTGTCGCCACCCCGGCCCATGCCGCCCAGGAGGCCGTCGACCGCCTCGTGGCAGCCGGCCTGAGGTCGATACTCAACTTCGCACCGGCCGTGGTCTCGGTTCCTCCCGAGGTTCAGTTGCGTAAGGTCGACCTGGCAACAGAACTGCAGATCCTGGGCTATTACGAGCACGTTCGAACATCGAGCGGGGATTCTGAGCAGGCTGCCGGATGAAAGGCATCCGAGGGGATGGCCCCGGGGGGTTGGTACCAGGGGGTGTATTCGGGAATGCTGGACGCCGTCGTCCCCGATTCGACATGCAGTCGAGAAACAGGAGCACCTTGTCGTGTCGGTAGTGGTCGTTGGGTTGAACCACCGCACTGTTCCACTCGACCTGCTCGAGCGGATGATGGTTCCGTCCTCGCTGCTCCCCAAGGCACTCGCAGATCTGGTCTCACGCGAGCACGTCACCGAGGCGGTGTTGCTCTCGACGTGCAACCGCATCGAGGTCTACGCCTTCGCAGAGAAGTTCCACGGTGGCTACCAGGACATCCGGAACTTCTTCGCCGAGGTCTCTCATGTCGCCCCCGAGGACTTCTCGGACCATCTGACAGGTCTCTACGACGCCGACGCCGTTCGACATCTCTTTGCTGTCGCCTCGGGGCTGGACTCAGCCGTGCTTGGTGAACACGAGATTCTGGGTCAGGTCCGCACGTCGTGGGAGGTGGCTGCCGACGAGGGTGCGGTCGGCCCTGTGCTGAACCCCATGTTCAGGCATGCCCTCGAGGTGGGCAAGCGGGTACGGACCGAGACAGCGATCTCCCGCAGCATCACTTCGGTCTCCCAGGCAGCTGTGGCGATGGCCGGCGAACGGCTCGGAGGTCTCAACGGACGGAGGGTTCTGGTGGTTGGCGCCGGCGAGATGGGCGAAGGTCTGGCCAGGGCCCTGCACGGCGGTGGTGTGTCCGAGATTCTCGTGGCCAACCGGACCTGGGAGCGGGCCGTTGAGGTTGCCACCAGGCTCGGCGGAACGGCGGTGCGGCTCGACGAACTCCCGGGACACATCGCAGAGGTCGACGTGCTCCTCACCTCGACCGGTGCGTCATCGGTGATCCTCGAACACGGTGACATCGACGGCATGGTCGGAAGCCGAAACGACAGAGACCTCCTGATCGTCGATATTGCCGTTCCCCGCGACGTCGACCCGGCGGCCGGCGACCTTGATGGCGTGACCCTTCTCGACATGGACGACCTGCGTGCCTTCGCTGACATCGGAATCAGCGAACGTCGGCGCGAAATCACCGCTGTCGAGGCCATTGTCGACATTGAGCTGAACCGGTATGTCGACGAGTCCACCGCCCGGCTGGTTGCTCCGCTCATCTCCCAGCTGCATGGTCGGGCCGACGAGGTCCGTGCCGGTGAACTGGAGAGGCTGGCCAACCGGCTCGGCGAACTGGATGACCGACAACGGGCCGCCGTCGACGCACTGGCGGTCGGAATAGTCGGAAAGTTGCTGCACGAGCCCACCGTCCGCATGAAGGACGCCGCGGGTACGGCTCGTGGCGAGCGCCTGGCCGAGGCAATGCGCGACCTCTTCGACCTCTAGGCCGAGGCGGACCGCCATGCGAATCCGGGTTGCTACCCGGGGGAGTGCTCTGGCCCTGTGGCAGGCCAACCGTGTGTCCTCCCTGCTGACCCGGACCCTTCCGGTCGTCGACGTCGAGATCGTCGTCGTGGAGACCACCGGAGATCGCGACCAGACCACACCTCTGGAGCAGATTGGTGGCCTCGGGGTGTTTGTGAAGGAGGTTCAGGCAGCGGTCCTTGACGGCCGCGCCGACCTTGCCGTCCACTCTGCGAAGGACCTGCCCGGTGGGCCGACGGACGGGCTGACGCTTGCAGCGGTGCCCGAGCGTGGAGACCCGCGTGACGTCCTGGTGGGGTGTCGCCTGACCGACCTGCCCGTGGGGGCCACCGTCGCTACCGGGTCGATCCGTCGTCGGGCCCACCTGGCAAACCACCGACCCGACCTGCGATTCACCGGTCTACGGGGAAACATAGGAACCCGCCTCGAGAGGGCCCGGGAGGTCGACGCTGCCGTCATGGCCAAGGCTGCCCTTGACAGGCTGGGCCTGTGCCCGGAGATCGTGGACCCCGTGGACCCGGCGATTCTCCTTCCCCAGGTTGGACAGGGGGCGCTTGCGGTCGAATGCCGGGCCAACTACGAGATGCTCGAGGTGGTTGAAGGCGTGGACGACCCGGCCACCCGGCGGGCCGTCGACGCTGAGAGGGCCTTCCTGGTGGAACTTGGCACAGGTTGCGACCTTCCTGTAGCGGCGCACGCTCGCCCGGCTGTCGACGATCCCCTCGGATCGGCCCTCACGGTGACCGGCGCGATCGCGTCGCCCGATGGAGCAGTCCTCGTAAGGGAGGAGCGCACCGGCAGCGACGGTGCGGCCATAGGCCATGCAATAGCCAGACACCTGCTCGACGAGCGCGGCGGCGGCGAGTTGATGGCACGGTCGTGAACGGGCCGCTGACAGGCACCACGTTCGTGGTCACGAGGGCGACCGATCAGGCCGCCACCCTCATGGCGGCGCTGGCCGACCTGGGCGCCACCGTCGTTGAGTTGCCCGTGATCTCCATTACCGATCCAGTCGACGGGGGAGCAGCACTTGAGGCGGCGGTGAGGGGTCTCAGCACCTATGACTGGGTAGTGGTCACCTCGCCCAACGGCTCGCACCGTCTCGTCGAGGCGATTTCGTCCCAGAACCCGACCACTGAAGGCAGCGGGTGGCCGCGGTACGCCGCAATCGGGCCCAGAACGGCGGCACCGCTCCTCGAGGCCGGTCTGGCCGTCGAGCTTGTTCCCGACCGGGCGGTCGCCGAGGCCCTCATCGATGCATTTCCAGCACCTCCTCCGGGAGGTCGCGTAATGGTGGCCAGGGCCGAGGTCGCGAGGCCCGTCCTGCCCGATGGCCTGCGGGCCGCCGGCTGGGAGGTCGACGTTGTGGTCGCCTATCGCAACGTGGCCATCCACGCCGATCCCGACCTGGTGGAACGGGCCCGTGCTGCAGATGCCGTCACGTTCACCTCGGAGTCGACCGTGCGCCGCTACGTCGACCTTGTGGGCGGACCGGTGCCGCCCGATGCCGTCTGTATCGGCCCGATCAGCGCCGCCGCCGCCCGGGAAACGGGTTTTCGGGTCACTGAGGCGGACCCCTGCTCGCTCGCAGGGCTGGTAGATGCCGCACGCACGCTGGCCGGGTCCTGAGCAGACCTTCGTAGGCTCCTAGGGTGACCTTTCCCGAGAAGAGGCCCCGTCGCCTTCGGCGTACCGCCGCCATGAGGAGGCTGGTCGCCGAGACCCGCCTGTGTGCAGATGATCTGGTGGCACCGCTGTTCGTTCGGGAGGGCACAGCTGACCCTGTTCCCATCCCATCCCTCCCCGGGGTCGTGCAGCACTCCCGCTCAAGCCTCCGCACCGAGGTGGCCGAACTGAAAGACATGGGGATCCCGGCCGTGATCCTGTTCGGGATTCCATTGAGTAGGGACCCCGTCGGGTCAGAGGCATGGAACCCCGACGGTGTCGTCCAGGTCTCTCTCCGCGACCTTCGCGACGATGTTGGCGACGACATGGTGCTCCTGGCCGACCTGTGCGTCGACGAGTACACCGACCACGGCCACTGCGGTGTCGTCGCACATGACGGCACCGTCGACAACGACGCCAGCCTTGAGCTCTACCAGCAGGTCGCCGTGGCCCAGGCCGACGCAGGCGCAGACGTCTGTGCTCCCTCTGGGATGATGGACGGCCAGGTGGCGGCCATCCGCTCCGCACTCGACTCCGCCGGTCATGACCAGGTGTCGATACTGGCCTATGCGGCCAAGTACGCCTCTGCCCTGTACGGACCGTTCCGCGATGCAGTTGACGTCGAGATAGCCGACGGCGGCGACCGGCGCGGCTACCAGCAGGATCCACCCAACGCCCGCGAAGCCCTGTCAGAGATACGCGCCGACCTGGCCGAGGGGGCCGACATGGTCATGGTCAAGCCGGCACTGGCATATCTGGACGTTGTCGCCCGGGTGAGAGATGAGGTGGATGTACCCCTCGCCGCCTATCACGTCAGCGGCGAGTACGCGATGGTCGAGGCGGCTGCAGCCAACGGCTGGATCGACGGAGACGCCGTCGCAATGGAGCACCTGTTGGCCATCAGGCGGGCCGGCGCCGATTTCATCCTCACCTACCTGGCCCGTAGGGCAGCACAGCTGATCGGGTCATGACCGGTTCGAACGAAGCGCTCTTCCGACGCGCACAGCGGGTTATTCCGGGCGGGGTCAACTCGCCCGTTCGGGCATTCGGCTCGGTCGGCGGAACCCCGTACTTCGTGGAGCGGGGCGAAGGGCCCTACGTCTGGGACTCGGAGGGCCGCCGCTACATCGACTACGTGCAGTCATATGGACCGGGCATCCTGGGCCACGCCCACCCGGCCGTTGTCGAGGCAGTGGCCGTTGCGGCAGGCGACGGAACCAGCTTCGGCGCACCTACCGAGGCCGAGGTCATCCTGGCCGAGATGGTCGTTGACCGCATCGCCGGGCTGGAGTCAGTTCGGTTTGTGTCGAGCGGCACCGAGGCCACCATGTCGGCCATCAGGCTGGCGCGTGGGGCCACGGGCCGATCCCGGATCGTGAAGTTCGCCGGCTGCTACCACGGCCACTCCGATGCCCTGCTCGCAGCAGGAGGAAGCGGGGTGGCCAACCAGGGTCTGACGGGGTGCGACGGCGTGACCGCCGGAGCGGTGGCCGACACGGTGGTCGCCCCCTACAACGTCGTTCCCGAACTTGACGACACCGTTGCAGCGGTAGTCGTCGAACCGGTGGCGGCAAACATGGGACTCGTAGCCCCGGCTCCCGGATTTCTCGAGGGACTCCGGTCGGCGTGCGACGCCACCGGTTCCGTGCTCATCTTCGACGAGGTGATCACCGGCTTCAGGCTGGCCCGCGGTGGTGCCGCCGACCACATGGGGGTCGCACCCGACCTCTGGTGTTTCGGCAAGGTCATCGGGGGTGGCCTGCCTGTCGGAGCCTTCGGAGGAGCTACCGACCTCATGTCGAACCTCGCACCCCTGGGCGGCGTGTACCAGGCGGGCACCCTCTCCGGCAATCCCCTCGCAATGGCAGCCGGCCGTGCCACCCTCGACCTGCTCGACCAGGACGCATACGACCGCCTGACCGGCACCTCCCGGAGGCTTGCCGACGGCCTTGCTGCGGCGTTCGCCGGGGCCGAGTTGGCCTGCGTCATGCCGCGCCTGGGGTCGCTGCTGGGCGTGTTCTTCGGTGATGAGGAACCCACCGACTTCGACGAGGCCTCCCGTCTGGCTGACAACGGCGTCTACCCGAAGGTCTTTCACGCCCTCCTGGACAGAGGGGTGGCGTGGGCACCCGGCGCATACGAGGCGCTGTTCCCGAGCCTCGCCCACTCTGAGGCTGTGGTCGACGAGACGGTCTCCATTGCCGCCGAGGCGGCCGCGGCGGTGGCATCCGACCTCACGTGAGCAGCGGATGGTCGGGGTCGGTCAGGTGGAGCGGCCCCGGAGGCCCAGGTAGCGCCTGATCAAGGAGTTCGTCGAGGAGTCATGTGCCAGACGGTCCTCGTCGGCAGCAAGTTCGTCGGTGATACGCACCGCGAGTGACTTGCCCAGCTCCACACCCCACTGGTCGAACGGGTTGATCCCCCAGACGGCACCGGCGACCACGGTGCGGTGCTCGTAGAGGGAAACCAACTGCCCCAGAACCGACGGCGTCAACTCAGGAGCCAGGATCGTGGTACTGGGCCGGTTACCCGGGAAGGTGCGGTGGGCAACCAGGTCAGGCGGTACCCCGGTGGCTGCAGCCTCGTCGGCGGTCAGGCCGAAGGCCAGGGCCTCGGCCTGGGCGAACAGGTTCGCCATCAGGGCGTCGTGGTGAGCGAGACGCGGGTCGGCCAGCGGGCGGGCAAAGCCGATCAGGTCGCACGGAACCACCTCGGTGCCCTGGTGGAGCATCTGGAAGAAGGCGTGCTGGCCGTCTGTGCCGGGGGCACCCCAGACGACCGGACCTGTCTGCCCGGCAACGAGGCCACCGTCGGAGCCGGCCCGCTTTCCGAGGCTCTCCATCGAGACCTGCTGGAGCCATGGGGGGAACCCGCCGAGTTGGCTGCCGTAGGGAACCACCGCCAGCGACGACGCCCCCAGGAACGACCGGTGCCAGACGTCGAGCAGGCCGAGCAGCATCGGCCCGT
Organism: Acidimicrobiaceae bacterium; assembly: GCA_002687745.1. Taxonomy (GTDB): domain Bacteria; phylum Actinomycetota; class Acidimicrobiia; order Acidimicrobiales; family MedAcidi-G1; genus UBA3125. The sequence goes on from NZBE01000010.1 coordinate 135,804, forward strand.
TCGAGTCCGGGGTGCAGGAGGCCAGGTGTTCGTCGACAATCCTCATCCCGGCGAGCATCTCAGCAAAGGCCTCCGGGCCGACAGATGCCATGACGCTCAGGCCGACTGCTGACGGCAGCGAGAAGCGGCCCCCGACCCAGTCAGGGACATGAAAGGTGAGTTCGGGGCTGACTCCAAGATCCGCGGCCAGATCCGTTGCGGCGGTGGCCGCGGCCAGGTGGGCTGATAGGTCGCCGCCGACCCCATCGACAAGCCAGGCCCGGGCGGTCTCAGCTGCGACCATCGTCTCGGGGGTGGTGAAGGTCTTTGAGCAGACGAGTATCAGAGTCGTGGCCGGGTCCAGGCCGTCCAGGGCTCTTTCAATGTCGGCACCGTCAAGGTTCGACGCGAAGCGGATGTCGAGTTCCGGGTGGGCCAGGTGGGCCATGGCCTCCGTCGCCATGGCCGGTCCCAGGTGTGAACCGCCGATGCCAAGGCTCACCATGGCGGTGATCGGCCTGCCGGTGGCTCCAGACATCTGACCGCTGCGCAGTCGTACGGCGACATCAGCCATCCGGCCAAGGGTTTCTCTGACGCCGGGAACCACGTCGGTCCCGTCGACAACGATGGCTGTGCCGGCACCTGCCCGTAGAGCGGTGTGTAGGGCCGGCCTGTCCTCGGTCGTGTTGACCCTGTCACCGGACAACATCCGCCCGATGAAACCGGCCACGTCCCGCTGTGCAGCCAGGTCGACAAGCAGGGAGATGGTCTCGTCGGTGACCGGCTGCTTTGAATAGTCGACCCACAGGTCGCCCACACCGACCGCCAGCCTCTCGCCACGTTCCGGATCGGCTGCGAACAGGTCACGGAGCGACCCGCCGACCAGTTGGTCGCGGTGTCGTTCAAGCTCCGACCAGGCGGCTACGCCGGCGGCTTCAGATCCGGTCACGAGGGACATTCTCCCCGCTCAGGCGCCGGACCGTGCGGCATCACCCGACCCGGGCCCCAGGTGGTGAGAAATCAGACGCGGTCGACGGAGCCTGTGGCGGAATCCGGGCGTACCTGTCCGGCACCATCCGAACAGCTGCAGCCAGTGCCCTGTAGGCGGTCTCGGAATAGCCGACCTCGCCGTCGCGGAGGAGGTTGGCCATGACCCGCAGCGCCCACTCCATCAACGGCTGGGAGCGCATGCCGACCCTTGTCAGTTCCCGAATCAGGGCAGGGTTGCCGATAACCCTGGCGAAGATGCGGGCCATCTTGAAGTACGTCCCGTACTCGTCATCGAGCATCCCCGGGTAGCGGGCCAGTACCGAATCGCCCCGTGCGGCAGCCTCACCGATCAGCCCGGCGGCGAGGTGGCCCGTTTCGTAGGCGTAGTCGATTCCCTCGCCGTTGAACGGGTTTACCGAGCCTGCGGCGTCACCTACCAGCAGCCAGTTGGGGCCGGCCTTGGGGCCGACAGACCCTGCCATCGGCAGCCGACCACCGGTTGGTGCGGCGATTGGCCTGGTGGGGTCGATCTGCCAGTGGCCCGGGAGGGTGCAGGCAAACTCCTCGAAAAGGTGGGTGGTGTTCACCGACCGGTAGTCGCGGAAGGTCGAGAGCAGGCCAATGCCGACGTTGATGGTTCCGTCGCCAACCGGGAAGATCCAGCCGTACCCGGGCATGGTGGTGCCCCTGCGGTCCCTCACGTCAAGCGCAGACTCGATCCACGGATCGTCGTGCATCGGGCTCTCGAAGTAACCCCGGATGGCCATGCCCATCGGGTAGGAGCGATCGCGTGAGGTTCCAAGCGCCCTCCCGAAGCGGGAGTTGGCGCCGTCGGCCACGACCACGAAGCGGGCATGGATGGGCCTCTCGATGCCGGTCTCCCGGTCGATCACGACCGCACCCGAGATGCGACCGGACCCGTTCTGGTTGGAACCGTTGACGGGACCGTCGGCCCCTATGGGACCGACGGCGTCTGTACCCTCGAGCAGGGTGGCTCCTGCGAGCACGGCGTGGCGGGCGACGAACGTGTCCAGGTCGGAGCGCCGCACCACATAGCCGTAGGACGGGAATACGGGATGTTCAGGCCAGCCCATTTCAAGGGTGCGCTCATGGGCGACCACCCGCAGCCCATCGAAGCGGTGGTAGCGCTCAAGCTGCTCGCCAAGCCCCATCGCCTCCAACTGGTGGACCGCGCGCGGAGTAAGGGCATCGCCACAGGTCTTCTCACGTGGGAACACCTTGCGCTCGACAACGACCGTGTCGAGGCCGGCGCTGGCCGCCCAGAAGGCGGTTGCTGCACCTGCGGGCCCACCGCCGATTACCAGCAGGTCGTGGACGTGATCAGGCATGACCGGGGAAACGTGTATCAGCGGTGATCAACGCGGCCTCCCGGCAGGAGCGCCTGTCACTTGCTCAGCCGTTGGCCAACTGGTCGTCCGTGCCGAATGAGGCAGACCTCAACAGGTCGAGAACCTCGTCTACGGTGACCGTCTCAGGGTCGAGGTGGCCGTCGAGGTCCAGATCGCCAGAATGGATGGCCTCGTCCATTGCCTCGGCAAGACCCTCGTCGAACTCGGAGTGGCTCAGGTGGGCACGCTCGTAGAGCACCACCCCGATCAACTCCTCTGTTGTAAGGGCGTCAGCGAAGCCGGGCATTCCACCAGCCACCACCCGGCCGGCAGCGTCGTCGCCGTATGGATTGCCGAGGCCAACTCCGGTGGATCCAGATGCGGCCCAGACGATGTGTTCGGCAGCGGTCGGGAACGTGGCCAGCACCTCACCGTCGGTCATTGCCGGTCCGGAGCCACCCTCACCACCGGCTCCGTGGCAGGCGGCACAGTGTGCCTCGTAGACGTGGGCGCCTTCTGCGAGAAGTCCGGCCGAGCCGGACTCGGGGGGCCGTTCGAGGGTTCCCACGTAGGTGACTGCCCAGATCGGCAGCAGGATCAGCGCACTTGCAGCCCACCATGGGATCTTCGGGCGGTCGGTGGCTGCGGCGTTGTACGGGGCCACCGGAGCGGCGGGGGTCGGCGCTTCGGGTTCGGGCGCGGAGGGGGCCTCGGCAGCGGGTGGGGCAGCAGCAGAGCCAGCAGGCGGAGCCGGGTCGGCGGCCTTGTCTGCAGGTTCGTCGGTGGTGGAGCCGCGCGCCTGGCGGGAGCGCTTCAGGAGGTGCTCGGGAATCTCAGTCAACGTGGCCTCCGGGGCGACGTGGTGTTCGGTTCAGCGGTGTGCGGTTGGCCCGACACCGACCTCTGGTCGGACAGGTGCAGGCTAGCTGGCACTGTAGGTCGTCCGGCACCGATCCGGACAAGCCAGATGCTGCGTGCCCGGGTAGTCGCAACGTGCTCGGCGTGGTAGACACAGCGTCTGTGCAGGGGTGCCACGACGGGATCAACGGAGGGTCGCGGAGTCCCTGGACCACCCACTAGCATGGGGCGGGCACAGCGCTTGTGCATCGCTTCACTAAGTCGCTGTAACCACCCAGTCGCCGAGACCTGCCGAGGAGGAGCCTGAACGATGGTCGCGTTCGTTGTATCCGTCATCGTGCTGGGTCTCATGGTCGCCGGCGCCGGTGCATACCGTGACCGCTGCCCCGCCGACAAGGACTTCACCTGGGGCGAGGCCATGCTCTTCGCCACCTACGTTTTCATGATCATGTTCTGGGTCTACGGCGTTGTCCCACACCAGTGGCTGACCTGGGCGGACAGCGAACTCAACTGGCGCCCTGACCGCTTCCTCGTCGGACCGTCGCTGCCGTGGACCGGCGAACAGGGCATCGTCGAGTGGGTCCTTCCCTTCACCATGACCTACGAGGTGATCCGCGACATCGTCGCTGTGATCATCTACCTCGTCGGCATCGGCGGCAACGCCGTGCTCTGGAAGAAGTGGCAGAACCGGGGCGCAGAGGTTGCCGAACCCACACCAACCTCCGAATACGGCCGGCCGCTGGTACGCGAGGGGGCCGGAACATGAGCGTCATCGACGCCAACCCGGCACATCCGATGTTTGTCGACGACTACACACTTCGCGAGGTCGATGCCGCCTGGATGGCCACGGCGGTGAAGCTCAAGCAGTTCATCCACATTGACCAGTCCGAGTGCATCATGTGCGAGGGCTGCGTCGACATCTGCCCCTGGAAGTGCATCCACATGGTCAGCCCCGACGTCATCGTCGAGGCGGTCGGAACCGGAATGCCCGGCGACGACCCCAGCGACAACGTCATCTTCACCATCGACGACGACGTCTGCACCCGCTGCGCCCTGTGTGTCGATCGCTGTCCCACCGGTGTCATCATCCTCGGAAAGATGAGCGACCCACCGGCAGACGGCGACGCACACCAACGCGCCAACAGCCATGGCTATGGCTACGGCATGCGCCTCGGCTGATCGGCGGTAGGCGGGAACTATGCGCAACATGAACACCCACACAGGTTCACAGGAGAACGACGACAGTGGTCGATAGCAACGGCAGCAAGCCGACCGGACAGGCGCTGGCAGAGCGCGTTCAGGGATCACAGGCCTGGGGATCCATCTTCAGGCCCGGTTCCATCTTCCGGAAGGGCTACAGCGACAGTCCCCGGAACCGGTCATACGTGATCATGAACAGCGTCCTCTACCACCTGCACCCTGTGAAGGTGAAGAGGCACGCCGTAAAGGTGAGCTACACGCTCTGCCTGGGCGGGTTGAGCTTCTTCCTGTTCATCCATCTCACGGTCACCGGCATCTTCCTGATGTTCTTCTACCGGCCCACAGCGGCCCCGGCGTGGAATGACATCCTGACACTTCAGACGTCGGTTGGCTTCGGCCTCCTCGTGCGCAACATGCACCGGTGGGCTGCCCACCTCATGGTCCTCTCAGTGTTCCTCCACATGGCCCGGGTCTTCTACCACGGCGCCTACAAGCCGCCCCGCGAATTCAACTGGGTCATCGGTGTGATGCTGCTGCAGCTCACCCTGCTTCTCTCCTTCACCGGGTACCTGCTGCCCTGGGACCAGCTGGCCCTCTGGGCGGTAACCGTCGGTACCAACATGATGGGCTTCACGCCGGTGTTCGGACCACAGGTCAGGTTCGTCCTCCTCGGAGGGGTCGAGATCGGGACCGACACCCTGCTGCGCTGGTACGTACTGCACGTGTTGATGCTGCCCTTTGTGACGGTGATCTTCATGGCAATCCACTTCTGGCGCGTCCGCAAGGACGGCGGAATCTCCGGACCGCTCTAGGCCAGGGACGCGACGATGACTGAAATCCCCGAACACCTCCGCAAGCGTGCCGAAGAGGCCCGCCAGAAGGCCGCAGGCGCGACCGGGGCCGACAAGCCGGCCGACGCTGCCCCATCCGAGGCGACAGCATCAGGCGGCGAGGCGGCCGAGGGCCGGATTCCGGTCCACCTGCTGGACCGCAGCAGGGCAGCAGCCAACCAACCGGCTCCAGACGCCGACCCGGCTCCGGCCGGTGGCGGAGCACCCGCGCCGAGCAGCGGCCCCGACGGGCACAACCAGCGCCTCCTCACCGTCGTCAAGTCCGGCTCGATCCAGGACGCCAAGTCGGTTCCCCAGGACAAGGTGCACGTCTGGCCCCACCTGCTGGTGGCTGAGTTCCTGGCAGCCCTGGCCGTCACCCTGTTCCTGCTGGCGTTCTCGATCTTCGTCAACGCACCCCTGCTCGACCTGGCGAACTTCAACCAGACCCCCAACCCGTCAAAGGCACCCTGGTACTTCCTCGGACTCCAGGAGATGCTCACCATGTTCCACCCGATGGTGGCGGGCGTGACCATCCCCGGTATCGGCCTCATCCTCCTGGCGATGGCGCCCTACATCGACAAGAACCCCTCCAAGGCACCCGAGGACCGCAAGTTCGCCATCTCGCTCATGACCGTCCACCTAATGTTCTGGGCCGTCCTCGTGATGATCGGCTCGTTCTTCCGCGGCCCCGGCTTCAACTTCATCTTCCCATGGAACAGCGGCCTGTTCTTCGAACTGTGATGTCCATGCCCACCCACCTCGCGGCCTCAGGCCGGAACCCCGGGAGCTGATCCGTGGTAGTCGTGATCCCAATCGTCCTGCTCGTGGTGCTCGCAGGGGTGCTGCTTGTAGGAACATCCCGGCGACGTGAACAAAGGGCGGCCGGCCTGTCCCGCGAGGCCCGTCGCAGCGACAAGGCCAGCCTCGCCCTTTCGGCAGGTGACGGCGACACTGCCCCAACTGGCCGCCAGGTGGAACACGAAGCCATCGCAACCAGGAAGGTGGTAGACGCACCGGTCGTCGAGTCGGCACCCGCCGAGCCGTTCGTGGCACCCGATCCGCTGGCCCTGGGCGTGTCCCGCCGGCAGTTCTTCAATCGCAGCATCGTGGGCATGATGGGCCTCGGCCTCTCCGGCTTTGGCGGCGCATGCATAGCCTTCCTCTGGCCACAGGGCGTGAGCGGCTTCGGCTCCAAGATCAAGGTCGGCAACATGATCGAGCTTCTGGCCGAGATCAAGGACAAGAACGGCTTCGTCTACATGCCCGAAGGCCGAATGTGGATCACCGCGTATCCGAACGGCGCCGTGGAAAAAGCCCGGACGGCCTACTCCTCACCTGAGTTGACCGGCATGGCGGCCGGGGTCGAGAGCGGATTCGAGAGCGGGGTCGTCGCCCTGTACCAGAAGTGCCCCCACCTGGGCTGTCGGGTACCCGAGTGCGTGTCGTCGCAGTGGTTCGAGTGCCCCTGCCACGGTTCTCAGTTCAACCAGGTCGGAGAAAAGCGCGGAGGACCCGCACCGAGGGGCATGGACCGGTTCGCCATGACCGTGGCCGACGGCGTGCTCACGGTTGACACCGGCACGATCGTTCAGGGACCCCCCATCGGAACCAACACCACCGGCCAGGAGGCCGAGGGTCCGCACTGCATAGGCGCCGCCGACGGCCACTAGGCCCGCCCCGTCAGGAGACCAACGAGACAACCCGATGATCCTCGCAGCAAGCACACAACGCACAGTCGGCCTGGTGCTGGCCGTTCTCGTGATGGTCGGGCTCGTCGTATACATGCTCTTCAACTTCCGTATCGGAAAGCGCGAGGTCGGCTCCGAGATCGACCTGGCTGCCAACCGGACACCCCATGTCGACGACCTCGAGCTGGAAACCAGGGTGCTCGATCGGAGTCTCGCCTGGTCGCTCGTCACGCTCGCAGCCATCTCCCTGGTACTGCCCATGTACTGGCTGATGGAACCGGCCCGACAGGAGAACGCAGCCATCGACTGGGTCGGCCGCTTCGAGGTCAAGGGTGCCAGAATCTTCGAGGACGGTTGCGCCAACTGCCACGGACCAGGCGGTGTCGGTGGGGTGGCGGCCTTCACCATCGCGGACCCTGATGGCCAGTTCGTGGCCCAGGTCGAGTGGAAGGCGCCTGCACTAACAACGGCCCTCTCCCGCTTCAGCGAGGCAGAGGTAACCGATATCCTCAACTACGGCCGTCCGGGCACCCCGATGCCGGCCTGGGGCCTGTCCGGCGGTGGCCCGCTGACCACCCAACAGGTCGAACAGCTTGTCGTGTACCTGCGGTCCATCCAGCTAGACCAGGACGCTGCTACGGCCGAGATCAGCTCAGGTATCCGAGCCGGGGTAGGGGCCGTGGTAACGGCAGCCGATCCGTCCCTAACCGATCGCGATGACGTCGACGCAGCAATCGATACATGGCTCGAAGGTGCAACCGATCCGGCCAGCGACGACTACCTGTTGTACGGTGAACTTCTCTTCAACAACGCTTCGGCACAGGACGCCAACAACTGTGCCCGCTGCCATACCCCCGGCTTCTCCTTCGGGGCGACCAGCGAGGCCGCCACAGCCGACCTGCTCGAGGCGTGGCCGCGGCTGGCCGAGTCCGGGATACTCACCGGTTGGCAGCCTGGAGCAGGCCACGTGGGCCCTGACCTTGCCGGTGTCGAGGCCCACTTCTCAACGAGCCAGCGGCAGTCCGAGTTCATCCGCGCCGGGTCCGAGGTGGGCATCGGCTTCGGCAACGCACGGACCGGCTCGGGCGGCATGCCCGGATACGGCGGACGGGTCGATGATCTCGACGTGATCGGAACCGTCGAGCGCAGCCAGCTGCTCACGCCTGAACAGATTGACGCCATCGTGGCCTACGAGAGGAGCCTCTGATGAGTGCATTCGTCATGCTCGCAGGCCTCGCCTACAACCCGCACATCGCCGGGATCCTCGTCGTAGCAACGGGCGTAGTTGTTCTCATTGGATCCGTGTGGCTGCTGCTTGCCACCAACTCTGGCATCAGGGTCGGAACGCTGCTGGCCGTAACCTCCCTCATGGGGTGGATGGTGATCATGGGGTCCACCTGGTGGATGTACGGCAAGGGCTGGCAGGGGAGCAGCGCTTCATGGATCACCGTCGACATCAACGTCGGTGACCTGGCGGCCAGCGGCCTTCCAGAAGCAAGGCAACTTCCCAACCCCGGCGACCTGCCGTCCGGCTACGAAATGGTCGTGTCGTCAGGTGATGCAGTGGCAATGGCCGAATACGGCACCCTCCCGACATCCGACGAGTACCCCGACCTTCCCGCTGACGAACTCCAGATGCTTCGCGCAGACCGGCAGGTACGCAACGAGACGGTCACCAGATCTGAACTGGCAGCGGTCGCGCCAGAGGTGACGGCCGCTGCGGGCCTCGGCAACCTCGGTGGCTGGCGCCTGCTGGCGACGACCGAGGCCGGCGACGCGCAGGCCCAGGCAGTCGCCGATGTCCTGTCACACAGTGATCTCGGGTTCGGCTCCACCGGAGACTTCAAGCTGCTGGATGCGTTCACCATGGGCGGTAAGCCGACGCTGCCCAAGGACCCGGCCCGGTGGGACCGCATAAGCCTCTGGGTCACCAACTCCGCCCGGATAACCAACCCGGTGAAGTACACGGTCGTCCAGCTGCAGTCGGTTGTCGACCAGGCGACCATCCCCGGTGAGGCACCGCCTCGGCCAATTGCAGACGCCGATGAGCCCGTCGTCTCGGTGATCATGGTCCGGGACCTCGGCAGCGTCAGGCTCCGGCCTGCACTCGTCACCATCGGATCGCTACTGGTCTTCCTCGCGCTCTGCCACTGGCTCCATGTCCGTGACAAGGAGGTCATGGCACGGCGCAGGGAGTTCGAAGCGGCAGGAGCCTGATCCGTGGTAGTCGCCTGCAGAGACGCCTGCCGGCGCCCGGGAGGTTGACGTGCTCGGCCAGTACCTGCCCCTTGTGTTCCTGTTTGCGCTGGCATTTCTCTTTGCTGCGCTGAGCTTCTTCGCTTCACGGCTGCTAGCCCCACGCAGCCCCAACGACAAGAAGGAAGCCCCGTACGAGTGCGGGATCATTCCCGGGCGCGAAGCACCCGAGCGCTTCCCGGTGCGCTTCTTTCTGGTGGCGATGATCTTCATCGTCTTCGACATCGAGATCATCTTCTTCTACCCGTGGGCGATAGCACACGGCGAGATCGGACTGTTCGGCCTCGTCGCCGTGCTCATCTTCTCCCTGGCCGTGTTCGAGTCCTTCGTCTACCTGATCGGCAACGGCGCCCTCGAGTGGGGGCCGCTCAGCCGTGAGGCACCGGGTGGAGGCGTCGTGTCGGCAGGGCGCACCTCGTCGACAACGGTCTCGCGGGCAGGCATCCGCCAGGTGGGCCTCGACGGCCGACCCGGGGGGAATGCCTGATGCGACGCCTTCCGATCCTGGGCGACGTGTCCCGGGTCTCCGACGACGGCCTCGAGGGCCTCGAACACAACTTCGTGACAGCGCGCATCGAGGACCTCGTGAAATGGTCGCGGGCACGCAGCTGCTGGCCGGCCACGTTCGGGCTGGCATGTTGTGCGATCGAGATGATGGCCACCGGCGCCGCCCACTACGACCTGGCCCGCTACGGAATGGAGGTCTTCCGTGCCTCTCCCCGACAGGCCGACCTGATGATTGTGGCCGGGCGGGTTTCACAGAAGATGGCGCCGATACTGCGGCAGATCTACGACCAGATGATGGAACCCAAGTGGGTCATCTCCATGGGCGTGTGTGCATCGAGTGGTGGCATGTTCAACAACTACGCCATCGTCCAGGGCGTCGACCAGGTGGTTCCCGTTGACGTGTACGCCCCGGGCTGCCCGCCGGGACCCGAGACCCTCATGCATGCCATCCTCACCCTTCACGAGAGCATCCGTACCGGTGAGCTGACACGCCGCCGAGAGGCCAATGACGGTGGTGCGGCGATCCACGTTGAGGCCCCGCTCCCAGAGGACACAACGGAACAACCGGTCCAACTGGGTTCCCGATGACCACGGTTCCCGAGACGTCGTCGTTCGGCCAGCGGGTGCTGCACCCGTTGCCCGACCAGCTGTACGCAACGGTCAGTGACCTGCGCGACGAGGGCTTCCTGACAGCAGTCGACGTGACCGCCGTCGACTACATGGCACATCCGGGCCGAACCGATCTGCCAGCCGATGTCAGCCCCGAACGCTTCGAGGTCGTCGTTTCCCTTCACGCACACCAGAGCCATGAGCGTGTGCGACTGCGGATCCAGGTCCCCGTCGACGATCCGGTCGTCCCCTCCCTCTTCGACCTGTTCCCTGGAACCGAGGCCATGGAACGGGAGGTCTTCGACCTCTTCGGCATCACGTTCGACGGCCACCCGGACATGACCCGGATCCTGCTTCCCGAGGAATGGGAGGGCCATCCGCTCCGAAAGGACGTCGACACCGGCCGGATACCCGTCCAGTTCAGGGAAGCCCCGGTGCAGCGGTGAGCAGCGGAGCGCCGGAAGGCACCCTCTCCGACCTCGGCAGCGCCGAGCGGGTTCACCGCCGCGACGGCAGTGCGGTCCTGCGGGTAGGCGAGGGCGAGGCATTCGAACTGGCTGGCGATCCCGACAACCCCGACGACGACGAGCGCATGATCTTGAACATGGGGCCGTCGCACCCCTCCACCCACGGCGTCCTGCGCCTGATGCTCGAGATGGAGGGCGAGACCGTGCTGCGGACCAAGCCGGTCATCGGCTACCTGCACACGGGCATGGAGAAGACAGGCGAGAACCTGAGCTACCTCCAGGGACCCACGAACGTCACCAGGATGGACTACGCCGCTCCACTGTTCTCCGAGCTGGCGTTCTCCCTGGCGACCGAGAAACTGCTCGGGATCGAGGTCCCTCCACGGGCCACCTGGATCCGGATGCTCATGTGCGAGCTGAACCGGGTGGCCTCACATCTGCTGTTCCAGGCGACCAACGGCATGGACCTGGGTGCCGTCTCAATGATGATCTACGGCTGGCGCGAACGCGAAGAGGTACTCCGGTTCTTCGAGAAGGTCACCGGCCTCCGGATGAACCACAACTACATCCGACCCGGTGGCGTGGCGGCCGACCTCCCCGACGGATGGCAGGACGACGTTCGTCGGCTGCTGGACCTGATCCCACCGAGGCTCGACGAGTACGACACCCTGCTGACCGGCCAACCCATCTTCAGGGAGCGTCTCCAGGGAGTCGGCGTCATGACACCAGCCGAGGCCCTTGCACTCTCGGCCACCGGCCCGATCCTGCGCTCCACCGGATACGCCTGGGACCTGCGACGCGACGAGCCGTACCTGGCCTACGACCAGGTCGACTTCGACGTCCTCGTGGGCACCTACGGCGACTCCTTCGACCGGTTCGCCATACGCCTGAACGAGACACGTGAATCGCTGCGCATCGTCGAGCAGGTCCTCGACCAGATGCCCGGCGGCGACTACCGCACCCAGGACCAGAAGGTCACACCACCACCGAGGGCACGCATCGACGACTCCATGGAGGCCCTGATCCACCACTTCAAGATCTTCACCGAGGGATTCCACGTGCCCGAGGGCGAGGTCTACGTGGCTGTCGAGTCCCCCCGCGGCGAGCTGGGCTGCTACCTGGTGTCCGATGGTGGTCCCAACCCATACCGGATGCACATCAGGGGTCCCAGCTTTGTCAACCTCCAGACGCTCCCGCACCTCATGGAGGGTGGCCTCATCGCCGACGCCGTGGCCGTGATCTCATCGGTGGACCCGATCATGGGCGAGGTGGACCGCTGATGGGCTACTTCAGCGAGGCCAACGAGGTCCTGGCCGCCGAGATCATCGACAGGTATCCGAGGCCCAGGTCTGCCGTCATACCGCTGCTTCACCTCGCTCAGGAACAGGAGGGCTGGGTAACCCGCGAGGCAATGCTCCAGATAGCGGACCTCACAGGAGTGACCGCCGCGGAAGTCCTCGGAACGGGCAGCTTCTATGAGATGTTCAAGTTCCATCCTGTGGGGCGGTACATGGTCAACGTCTGCACCAACATCTCATGCCAGCTCCTGGGTGGAGAGGAACTCCTGGATCACGTCGAGTCCACCCTCGGTGTCAGTGCCGGCGATACGACCGAGGACGGGATGTTCACCGTCGAGGACGTCGAGTGCGTGGCCGCATGCACCGAGGCCCCGTGCTTCACGGTCAACTACAGGTACTTCCACAGGGCAACCCCGGAGGTGTTCGACCAGGTGGTGTCCGACCTGCGTGACGGCCACAGCCCTGTCGAAAGGGGTAGCGCCGGTGATTCCGGCGACATGCCCGAACACGGCACTCTCGGACGGGTGCGCCAGGAGATACCCGTCGACAAGATGGCAGGCGTGGTCGCACCCGAGAAGGCAGGGGAGCAACCGGTTTGGCTGCCCGGCCCAGCGGAGGTCGACGCCGATGGCTGACACCTGCCAGACCTCTGACGGCTACGTGCCTCACGCCCCGGGCTACGTGGCTAACGGTGGACCGACCCTGCTGACCAGCAGGTTCCTGTTTGAGGACTCCCACACCCTTGAACGTTCCATGCACACCGGCGGCTATGCGGGCCTGCGCACAGCGCTCTCACGTGTCCCGGCAGAGGTCCACGACGAGGTGAGGCAGGCAACCCTGCTCGGGCGTGGAGGCGCCGGCTTCCCGGCGGGTGTCAAGTGGGGGTTCTGCCCCGACGGGGTGTGGCCCCGCTACCTCGTGGTGAACGGTGACGAGAGTGAGCCGGGGACCTACAAGGACCGCCTCCTCATGGAGAGGGATCCACACCAGTTGATAGAGGGCTGCCTCATCGCCTGCTACGCCCTCGGGCTGTCGCAGTGCTTCCTCTACGTACGCGGCGAGATGGCGCTCGCCCAGGAACGGATCGCCGTTGCACTCAACGAGGCCTATGAAGCAGACCTGGTCGGAGCGAACGTGCTCGGATCTGACTTCTCGGTCGACATCGTCCTGCACTGGGGTGCCGGCGCCTACATAGTCGGCGAGGAGACGGCCCTCATCGAGAGCCTCGAGGGCAACCGCGGCATGCCGAGGCTGAAGCCCCCCTACTTTCCTGCGGCCATCGGCCTCTACGGCCAGCCCACGATCGTGAACAACGTCGAGACCCTCTCCAACCTGCCCTGGATCATGGAGAACGGTGCCGACGCCTACAAGGGGTACGGCTCAGAGGCATCTCCCGGTACCCGGCTGTTCGCGGTCTCAGGCCACGTCTCGCGGCCCGGGGTCTATGAGGTGGAACAGGGTGTCACCACATTCCGCGACCTCTTCTACGGAGACGACTACTGCCGCGGCATTCGTGACGGCAACGAGTTGAAGGCGTTCATCCCCGGAGGCGGCTCGGCCCCGTGGTTCTTCGGTGAACACCTGGACCTGCCACTCGAGGCCCGCACCGTGTCCGAGGCGGGTTCCATGCTCGGCTCCGGTGCCATCGTGGTGATGGACGAAACGACCGATGCCGTGAAGGCATGCCTGCGGCTGGTCCGCTTCTACGCAAACGAGTCCTGTGGCAAGTGCGCGCCGTGCCGTGAGGGAACCAGCTGGGAGCAGAAGATCCTCCAGCGCATCCACGACGGTGAGGGTCGACCATCTGACATCGACCTGCTCCTGAGCGTCGGCAACCACATCAGCCCCGGCCCCTATCCCGTGGCGTCCTTTGACGCCGAGGGTTTCGAGGCGGTGCCGTTTCCTCCGAGCCAGACCACCATCTGCCCGCTCGGGCCGTCGTCGGTGGCACCCATCACATCGGCGATTCGTCGGTTCCGCGAGGAGTTCGAGGCCCTGATCACCCGCAGCGACTCAATCCCCGTCGTGTCGGAGGCGGGCGCATGAGCGACGAGACCGTGGACGACACGGTGGAGATAAGCGTCAACGGCACGCAGGTGGCAGCCCTGCCCGGTGAGCTGCTGATCGACGCATGTGAACGGACCGGCACCTACATCCCGCGGTTCTGCCACCACTCCAGGCTTGAACCGGTCGGAATGTGTCGAATGTGCCTCGTCGAGGTCGACACCGGCAGGGGACCTGCACTGCAGCCCTCGTGCATGCTCACGTGCACACCGGGCATGCAGGTCGATACCGAGTCCGAACGTACCCGCAGCGCCCAGAACGGGGTCCTCGAGCTCCTGCTCGTCAACCACCCACTGGACTGCCCGGTGTGCGACAAGGGCGGCGAGTGCCCTCTCCAGGACCAGACCATGACCCACGGCCCCGGTGAGAGCAGGTACATCGAGGAGAAGCGCCACTTCGTCAAGCCGATCCCCGTAAACACCAACGTCCTGCTCGACAGGGAGCGGTGCGTGCTGTGTGACCGCTGCACCCGCTTTGCCGACCAGGTAGCGGGCGATCGCCTCATCCACTTCCTGGATCGTGGCTCCCGAGCCCAGGTGAATACCTTCCCCGGCGAGCCCTTCAGCTCCTACTTCAGCGGCAATACCGTCCAGATCTGTCCTGTTGGAGCGCTGACCGCTGCCCCGTACCGGTTCAGGGCCCGACCCTGGGACCTCGAAGAGGTCGGGTCGACGAGCGTGGTCGACAGCGTCGGAAGCCGAATCTCGGTGCACTCGTCGCGCGGTCGTGTGCTGCGCTTCATGGGAGCCGACTCGGATGCGGTCAACTGGGGTTGGCTGTCTGACAGGGAACGGTTCGTGTTCGAGGCCTACGACAGCTCAGACCGCCTCGATGGACCGATGCTCCGTGGTGATGATCAGGGCAGCGGGGAATCCGGAGGACCAGGGCTGGTGCCGGCCAACTGGGCCGATGCCATCGAAGCAGCGGCCGAGGCACTTTCCGGTACCGGTCCTGACCGGACAGCCGTGATTGGAGGCGCCCGTCTCACCAACGAGTCCCAGTACGCCTGGACCAAGCTTGCCAAGGGCGTGCTCGGCACCGACAACGTCGACGCCCAGCTGGGAGACGGGCTTCCAGCCGAGACCATCCTGGGCCTCCCACGAGCCACCATCGACCGGGCATGCACGCCCGGAGGCACCATCGTGCTCCTGGGTCCTGACCCGAAGGAGGAGCTGGGCAGCCTCTACCTGCGCCTACGCCATGCGGTCGTCCACGACGGGGCGACCCTCATCGAGCTGACCCCCCAGCCGACGGGCCTCGCCGACATCGCTACGCACTCCATCCGGGTCCGCCCCGGCGAGGCCGCGGGCGTGGTGCGGGCCATGTTCGAGGGCGGGTCAGGCAACCTGGGTTCCGTCGGAGACGCAGTCTCCGCGGGAGGGCCGGTGACGGTTCTGCTGGGCCGGACCTCACTTGCCGAAGATGCCGGCCTTGTCGCCGACGCCGCCGTGGGCATCCTCGAAAACGTCGACGGCGTCAGGTTCCTGTCGCTGCTACGCCGCGGAAACGTGCACGGAGCGCTCGACATGGGTATGTCGCCGGGCCTGCTTCCGGGTCGCACGACCCTCGAAACCGGAGTCAACCGGTTTGAGGACTGCTGGGCCGGCACCCCCACCTCGACGGGGCTCGACTGTGTGGCCGCTCTCGAGGCCGCAGCAGCCGGTGACATGGACGTGCTGGTACTGCTTGGGGCCGATGTCCTCGTAGACCTTCCCGACCACGACCTTGCGCGCAGGGCACTCGAGGCTGTTGGAACTGTGGTCGCCGTCGACCTCTTCATTACACAGACGGTGGAGCGCGCCGACATCGTGCTGGCTGCTGCCGCACCCACCGAGGTGGATGGTTCCTTCACGAACCTCGAGGGCCGGATAAGTGCCGTGAGGCGTGGAGCCTCCGCACCCGGCACCTCCCGGCCCGACTGGATGATCGCCGCCGAGTTGGCCGAGCGGCTCGGAACCGATCTGGGCCTGACCTCCGTCGGTGGAATCTGGGCTGAACTGGCGGCGGTCTCGCCTGTTCACGCCGACGTCAGCCCCGAGGCGATCCTGTCCTCGGGCGTCGAGGGCATTCTGGTGGCCGGAGAGATGCCCCTAGTGAGGCCACAGGAGACCACCGTGCCGGCACCCGGCCGGTCCACCCTGCGCCTCGTCGTCACCCGTTCGATGTTCGACAACGGCGTCCTGAACGGACACAGCAACTCTCTCGCCGGCCTCGCACCCGGCACCCACATCGGCGTAGAGCCATCTGACCTGAAGCGCCTGGGGCTCGCAGACGGGTCAACCGTCGAGATATCCGGACCCCGCGGGACGGTCACAGCCGAGGTTGTCTCTTCTCCCCGGGTGACCCCCGGCACGGCGCATGTCCTGTTCAACCAGGACGGGCTGGATGCCGGAGAGCTCATCGACGCCTCGCTGGCGGTCACCGACGTGAACCTGGGGAGGCCCCGATGATCCTGGCCGCCGACCCGCTCCTCGTAGACGGAATCGACCTGACAGTGGCACTGATCGTGTTGTTGAAGGCCGGTGTGGCCTTTGCGATGCTGCTGGTGTCGGTGATGCTCGTAATCTGGTTCGAGCGAAAGCTCATCAGCGACATGCAGAACCGGATCGGTCCGGCAATGGCGGGTCCATGGGGGATCCTCCAGACCCTTGCCGACGGGATCAAGCTGTTCTTCAAAGAGGACCTCCTGCCGACCAGGGCCGACCGTGTCGTGTTCAGGCTGGCCCCGTACCTCTCGATCATCCCCGCCTTCGTGGCGTTCGCGATCATTCCGGTCGGAGGTGACTTCACCAACGGCGGCGATGGCACGGTGTCGATGTTCGGCCGATCCACGCTCCTCCAGGTGGCCGATCCGCCGGTCGGTGTCCTCTTCTTCCTGGCCCTGTCGTCGATAGCGGTCTACGGGGTGATGCTGGCCGGCTGGTCGTTAGGTTCCAAGTACCCGCTTCTGGGCTCTGTAAGGGCATCAGCCCAGATGATCAGCTACGAGGCGGCGCTGGGCCTCGCCATAGCCACGGTGTTCCTGACCTCCGGCTCCCTCTCGACCCACGAGATCGTGGTCGGCCAGTCAGCCACGACCTGGAACGTGCTCGCCACAGGGATAGTCCCGTTCGGGATCTTCCTGATCGCAGGCACCGCCGAGCTGAACCGTCCACCGTTTGACCTGGTCGAGGCGGAACAGGAACTGGTCGGTGGATTCCACACCGAGTACAGCTCAATCCGCTTCGCCCTGTTCTTCCTGTCCGAGTTCATGAACATGATCACCATGTCGGCAATCGCCGTGACCCTCTTCCTCGGCGGCCCCGCAGGACCGATCGTGACCCAGCGGCTGGCCTGGGTGTGGCCACTGCTCTGGTTCTTCCTGAAGGTGATGGCGTTCCTGTTCACCTTCGTGTGGCTACGGGCGACCCTTCCCCGCTTCAGGTACGACCAGCTCATGGACCTGGGCTGGAAGGTCCTGATCCCGGCGGCCCTGGGGTGGTTCCTCCTGATCGCCACCCTCGACACAGCGAGGGATCTCGGCTGGCCCACGCTGCCGGTCGTCGTGGTCGGTGTCCTGGCCCTGTGGGGCGGGGCTGCCCTTCTCTCGGGTGCCGTACGCAAGGCCCGTGCCGAGAGGCTCGAAGAGGCCGAGGCCCACCGGGACGAGCGTGCCGACAGCACGGTCGGACACGGGGAGGCCTGATGGGATACCTGAGAGGTTTCGCCGTCACGTTCGCCAAGATGTTCGAGAAGCGCGTCACCGTGCCCTACCCGGACGCCAAGCGCGCCAAGCCGGAACGCCTCCACGGTCGACACGTCCTCAACCGGTACGAGGACGGCATGGAGAAGTGCATCGGCTGCGAGCTTTGTGCCGGCGTGTGCCCTGCCAACTGCATCTACGTGAGGGGTGCGGACAATCCTGTGGACGATCCGGTCTCACCGGGTGAGCGCTACGGATACGTCTACGAGATCAACTACCTGCGGTGTATCCACTGTGACCTGTGCGTGGAGGCCTGTCCGACACAGGCGATCACCGAAACCAAATTGTTCGAGTTCTCGTTCACGAACCGTGCCGACGCCATCTATACGAAGGACGAACTGGTCGTCGATGCCGACACCGGCAGGCCCCGGCACCTTCCATGGGAGGACTGGCGCGAGGGTGAGGACCTGGCAACCTCGGGATGGATGCGGGCGACCTCACCCAGCGGCGACGTTACCCAGGTGGGGCGGGTGGCATGGTCCGGTGAGCTCGGATACGGCGTTCGCAGCCCCGAGGTCGGCCAGTCGGCCGACCATGAACCGGGGGAGGGCACCTGATGGAGGTAGCCGTCTTCACCCTCGGAGCGGTGATCGTGTTGTCGGGAGGCCTTGGCGTGCTGCTGGCCCGAAACCCTGTTCACGCGGCGTTGTTCCTCGTGCAGACCCTGTTCGGCGTGGCAGTGCTGTTCGTGCTCCTGGAGGCCACCTTCCTGGCAGCCGTCCAGGTGATGGTCTACGCGGGTGCGATCGTGATCCTGTTCCTGTTCGTAATCATGCTCCTGGGCGTCGACCGTGCCGACGACCTGGGCATCGAGCCGATCGCAGGCCAGAGGCCGATGGCGGCAGTGGTCGGCGTATCTCTCGCCGGGCTCCTGGCGACGGTGCTTCTCGTGGCCGTCGACGGCCTCACCGGTGCCCGTGGAGGAACCCCGCTCGGTGATGCCGGCGACAACACGCGCCGCCTCGGAGAGGCCCTGTTCACCGACATGGTCTTCGCTGTGGAGCTGACGGCGATACTGCTCACCGTCGCCGTGGTCGGAGCCGTGGCACTGGCCCGACGCCTCAGTGGCCCGATGCAGCCGTTGCCGGTGGTGGCGATTGCGGAGTCCGACGACCAGCCGACCGAGGCTGACGATGAGCCGGCCGGGGCGACAGGGGAAGATTCCTGATGGTCGTAACCACGGGGTGGTACCTGGCGCTCGGAGCGGCACTGTTCTCGATGGGAGCGGTCGGCCTGCTGGTCCGACGCAACCCACTCGTGATGTTCATGTGCGTCGAGTTGATGCTCAACGCGGTGAACCTCACGTTCGTGAGCCTGGGCGCCGAGCTGGCTGACCTGGGCGGCCAACTGTCCGTGTTCTTCGTGCTCGTGGTGGCGGCCGCCGAGGTGGTTGTGGGCCTGGCCGTGATCGTCGCAATCATGCGGCGTCGCCCAGGTGCAACCGTCGACGACCTCTCGGTGCTGGGGGGTTAGGGCCATGGTCGACCTGATCTGGCTCGTGCCGGCCCTTCCGTTGGCCGGGTTCATCGTGCTCATCTTCGCCGGTCGTCGTATCGGCGAGCCCGGTGCCGGATGGCTGGCTACGGGTGTGATGGGAGGTTCATTCCTGGCCACCCTCGGCGTGTTCATCGACATGGCCGGTCGGTCATCCCACGACCGACGGGCAGTGGTAACCCTCTTCGAGTGGATACCGGCGGGGGACCTCTCGGTCGACATCGGCTTCCTCGTCGACCCACTCTCAATCACGATGTGCCTGTTCATCACGGGCGTGGGTGCCCTCATCCACCTCTACTCGGTCGGCTACATGCACGGAGACGACGGCTTCGCCAGGTTCTTCGCCTACCTGAACCTGTTCACGTTCGCCATGCTGATGCTGGTCCTCGGCGACAGCCTGCTGTTGACCTTCCTCGGGTGGGAGGGGGTCGGTGCCTGTTCCTACCTGCTGATCTCGTTCTGGTTCACCGAACCCGCCAACGCAACAGCCGGCAAGAAGGCGTTCGTCACCAACCGCATCGGTGACTGGGGATTCATGGTCGCCATGTTCGCCACCTTCTTCACGTTCGGGTCGCTCGACTACGTGGACGTGCTGGATGCCAGCACAGCGGGAACGGTCGCTCAGGGCACCGCAACCCTCATTGCCGTGATGCTCCTCGTGGGGGCTGTCGGCAAGTCGGCCCAGTTCCCCCTCTACCTCTGGCTCCCCGACGCAATGGCCGGCCCCACCCCGGTATCGGCCCTGATCCACGCTGCCACGATGGTGACATCGGGGGTCTACCTGCTGACCAGGATGAACCCGCTCATTGCCGACTCGGCCGGGTGGGTGCCCGACTTGGTTGCGTGGCTGGGCGTGGGAACCGCCCTGTTCGCGGCAACCATCGCCATGGCCCAGACCGACATCAAGAAGGTTCTGGCCTACTCCACGGTCAGCCAACTGGGCTACATGTTCCTGGCCGTCGGCAGCGGCGCCTATGTGGCAGCCGTGTTCCACATGGTCACACACGCCTTCTTCAAGGCCCTCCTGTTCCTCGGGTCCGGCTCGGTGATCCACGGAATGGACGGAGACCAGGACATGCGCCACTACGGCGGCCTGCGCAGGTTCATGCCGGTCACCACCGGGACATTCGTCGTCGGATGGCTGGCAATCGCAGGTGTGCCGCCTTTCTCGGGGTTCTGGTCGAAAGACGAGATCCTGGCCTTCGCATGGAACAGGAGTCCCGTCCTGTGGGCCCTGGGTCTCCTGACAGCGGTGCTCACGGCCTTCTACATGACCCGCCTGATCGCCCTCACCTTCGCCGGGGAGGGTCGCTACGCCGAGCAGCGACCCGGTGAGGATGACGCCGAGGCGGCGACCCGGCGGGCCGACCACACCCCCCACGAGTCTCCCCGCACGATGACCGCACCGCTCGTGGTGCTGGCGGTCCTCGCCGTGGTCGCCGGCTTCGTGCAACTGCCGTTCTCCTCGTCAACCGGGTGGCTGGAGCACTGGCTCGAGCCGTCCCTCTACGCCAACGAGGTGCACCTCGGAACCGGTGGTGCCACACAGGTCCTCCTGGCTGCCATCGCCGTGGTCGGTGGGCTGGTCGGCATTGGTGTGGCAGTGGCGGTGTACATGAAGGGCCGGATCCCCCGAGAGCCGTTCGAACAGCCCATCCTGGCCGATGCGTGGCGGATAGACCGGTCTGTAGCCGCCTTCATGGGCGGCCCCGGTCGTCGAGGCTTCGAGGCGGCGAACAGGTTCGATGGACAGGTGGTGGACGGAGCCGTCTACGGCATCGCGGGGCTGGTTCGCAGGCTGGCTGGTGTCCTGCGAATGTTCCACAACGGCATGGTCCGCACCTATGCGACAGGCATCGGCCTGGGTGCAGCGGCCCTGCTCGCCTGGTTCCTGACGAGGTCGACACTGTGACCGCTGTGGCACTCCTCGCCTCTGCCGGGGCCGGGTCGTTCCCGGTGCTGCCGGCGCTCGTGGTGACCCCGGCCCTGGGTGCCCTCATGGTGCTGGTGCTACCCCGTGGCCGCCCCGAACTGTTGAAGTTGGTGGCGATCCTGGCCTCGACCGTCACAGGAGCCATGTCGTTCTGGCTGCTCAGTGCGTTCGACATCGGTGATCCCGGCTTCCAGTTCCTCTCAGAGACCTCCTGGATCAGCGACCTGGGAATTGCATGGCTGTTCGGAATAGACGGGATCTCGCTCTTCCTGGTTGTCCTGACGGGCCTGCTGTTTCCGGTTGCGCTCATGGCCATCGACCCGGGCCACGACGCACGTCCGTACTACGCCTGGATGCTCCTCCTGGAGGCGGGCGTGATGGGCGTGTTCAGTTCGCTGGACCTGATCGTGTTCTTCCTCTGCTTCGAGGTGGTCCTCGTTCCGATGTACTTCCTCATCGGAAGGTGGGGCCACGGCAACAGCGCCCGTGCGGCAACCAAGTTCTTCCTCTACACCATGGCCGGGTCGGCGCTGATGCTGGTCGGCATCCTGGCGCTGGCATTCCTGCACGCAGACGCCACCGGTGCCGCCCTGTCGTTCGACGTAGTGGCGATCGCCGAGTCCCAGAGCCTGTCAACCGGTGCAGCTAGATGGATCTTCGCCGCCTTCGCCGTGGCCTTCGCCGTCAAGGTACCGATATTCCCGCTGCACACCTGGCTGCCCGATGCCCACACCGAAGCCCCTACCGCCGGCTCGGTGATCCTGGCCGGCGTGCTGCTCAAGTTGGGCACGTACGGCTTCCTGCGGTTCGGGCTCTACCTGTTCCCCGAGGCCTCCCACTACTTCGCACCCGTGTTCCTGACCCTCGGGGTGGTCGGCATCGTCTACGGGGCCGTCGTGGCGACCATGCAGGCCGACCTGAAACGGCTGGTGGCCTACTCGTCGGTGGCCCACCTGGGGTTCATCGTCCTCGGCACCTTCGCCCTCAACACCGAGGGCATCGAGGGCGGGCTGCTCCAGATGGTCAACCACGGTGTCTCGACCGGTGCCCTGTTCCTGCTGGTCGGCATGATCTACGAGAGGCGGCGCACCCGTCTGATCGGTGAACTGGGTGGCCTGCAGAAGTCGGCCCCGATCATGGCGGGGATCTTCATGGTCGTCATGTTGTCCTCGATCGGACTGCCGGGCCTGAACGGGTTCGTCGGCGAGTTCCTTGTTCTGCTGGGGGCCTTCAACGCCCACCGCTGGTGGGCCGTGGTGGCGGCCGCCGGGGTCATCCTGGCCGCCCTCTACCTGCTGTGGGCATACCAGAGGGTGTTCCACGGGCCGGCCGAGGGAGACAACGCCGACATGCCCGACCTGAGCCTTCGGGAGGCCCTCGTCATGGCGCCGCTTCTGGCCCTGATCGTGTTCATGGGCGTGTACCCGAAGCCGGTCATCGAGCGCATGGAGCCGGCAGTGGATGCGCTGGTGGTACACGTGGAGAGGCACGTCGACGGCTTCAGCGAACCTGTCACGCAGATGGGCTCCGATATCGGTCCCGCCGCCGACGACCACGGTGAGCACGGATGATGGCCGCCGTCGCCTCCCCCGTTGTCTCCTGGTGGGCTCTGGTCCCACTCGTCACCTTCGCCGCAGCCGGGTTCCTGTTGTTGACCATGGCGTCGCTCGTGCGGCGGCCACCGGCTGTGCTGGCACCGGCCTGGACGGTCGCCGCCGGGGTGGCGGTGCTCGGCTACACGGTGCCAATGTGGTCAAGGGTGGGTAGCGATGGTGCCAGTTCGTTCCTGGCGGGTGCTGTCGGGGTGGATGCCTCGTCTGTATTCGTGACCGGAATCCTCGCCGTGGCGGTAATTGCCGCCGCCCTGATAGCCCACGACTACCTGCCCCGCGAAGACCTTCCGGGCGTGGAGTTCTACGTGTTGCTGCTGCTGTCTGCCGCGGGTGGCGTCGTCATGGCCTCTGCCAACGACCTGATCGTGTTGTTTCTCGGACTTGAGGTCCTCTCGATCGCCGTCTACGTCCTCGCCGCCATGCACCTGCGTCGGATCGAGTCCCAGGAGGCCGCCCTCAAGTACTTCCTGCTGGGGGCCTTCTCCTCGGCCTTCCTCCTCTACGGAATCGCCCTCGTGTACGGAGCCACGGGTTCGACCAACATGGCCACGATCAGCGCCTACCTGGCCCGCACCGTTCTGATCGACGACGCCATGCTCCTGGCGGGCCTGGCCCTGCTGCTCGTTGGCCTCGGATTCAAGGTGGCCGTGGTCCCGTTCCATGCATGGACCCCCGACGTGTACCAGGGTGCACCTACCCCTGTTGTGGCCTGGATGGCCGCCGGCGTGAAGGCGGCCGGGTTCGCTGCGCTCATGCGGGTCTTCGTCCTCACGTTCGGAACCCACGTGTCGGACTGGCGGCCGGCCTTCCAGGTGATCGCCGCCGCCACGGTCCTCGTCGGCGCGGTTGTGGCTGTGGTACAGACCGACGTGAAGCGGATGCTGGCCTACTCGTCGATCGTCCATGCCGGCTTCATCCTGGTGGGCCTGCAGGCCGCCACTGATCGGGGCAACTCGTCGGTGCTCACCTACCTGGCCGTCTACGCGTTGTTGACCGTGGGCAGCTTCGCGGTTGTCACCGTCGTCGGCGGAACCGGTGACAGTTCCCACGGGCTGGATTCGTACCGTGGTCTCGGTCGACGGCGGCCGTTGCTGGCCGGTGCCTTCGCCGTACTCCTGTTGGGCCAGGCTGGCATCCCGTTCACAGGCGGCTTTGTCGTGAAGTTGGGTGTCCTTGTAGCGGCCGTGGACATGGGTAGCTACTGGTTGGCCGGGGCGGCGATGCTGGCGGCGGCGATAGCCGCATTCGTCTATCTGAGGGTCCTTGTTGCCATGTACCTCCAGGAGGCAGCGACCGGATCAGAGCCAGCCGGGGCGGTGCCGGCCGGGGCGCTCGTCGTCATCGTCGTCTCAGCTGCGACGGTCCTCCTGGCCGGACTCCTCCCGGGGCCCCTGCTGGACATCGCACGCGATGCCGTACCGGTCCTGGTTGTGGGCTGAGCCGTGCGAAGGACCTGCAGTCGCCGATGGCAAGAGCCGCCCGCGAGGCCTCCGATGACGTTGGCTACGGCCCCCGTGGATAGGTAGGTTCTCCCCCCGTGTCCGACTACCTCCGCAACTGGTTGACGCTCGTCGTCTTCGGTGGGGTGGCTGTTCTCCTCGTAGGGACCTTCCTGGGTCTCGGAAGCCTCCTGCGGCCCACCCGCAAGACCCCCCAGAAGGCGGTCGCCTACGAGTCCGGTGTCGACCCCCAGGGCGACATGTGGAGCCAGTCCAACATCAGGTACTACGTCTTCGCCCTCATGTTCGTGCTGTTCGACGTCGAGGCCGTGTTCATCTTCCCGTGGGCAACCAGGCTCGAGGTCTACGACGTGTTCGGGCTGGTGGAGATGGCGATCTTCATCTTCATCCTGGCACTCGGCCTGTTCTACGCCTGGCGCAAGGGCCTGCTGCGGTGGATCTGATGGGCGCTGGAGGGATGGGACTCTGATGGGACTGGTCGAGAACGGCAAGATGCCGAAGCCCCTCACCGCGCTGCTCAACATCAGCCGCAAGTATTCCCTGTGGGTCTACCAGTGGGGCCTGGCGTGCTGCGCGATGGAGATGGGTGCTGCGTTCGCGTCGCCCCGCTACGACGTCATGAGGCTGGGCGTGATCCCGTTCCCCGCCAGCCCCCGACAGGCCGACATGGTCGTCATCTCGGGAACCGTGACCGACAAGATGGCCCCTGTTGTCCGCCGCCTCTACGAGCAGATGCCCGAACCCAAGTACGTCATCTCGATGGGGTCATGTGCCCACTGCGGTGGCCCCTACTGGGACAGCTACTCGGTGACCAAGGGTGTCGACCAGATTGTCCCGGTCGACGTCTACGTGCCCGGCTGCCCGCCACGCCCCGAGGCCCTACTTGAAGGCATCGTCCTCCTCCAGGAGCGGATCGCCTCCGAGGACATGACCGACCGATGGACGAGGGACCCAATTGTCGTCTCCTGACACCAACCTCGACGAGGTCTCCGAGGGTCACGAGCCGGTGGCCGACCCGGCACGCGACGCCATCGTTGCGTCACTCGCCGACCAGCTCGGCGATGGCCTCGTTGCCAGCGAGGTCCTGGCCGGCACCGATGTCTGGGTGAGGGTCACCACGGACTCGTGGCTGGCCACAGCCACCGTTCTGCGCGATACCTGCGGAATGGCCTACTTCAACTTCCTCTCCGCCATCGACTGGATGCCGTCACCCTTCGGGCGCGACATGGACGCCCAGGTCGACCTTGTCGGGGCCGACGAATCACAGGTGGATCCCGAACCCATGACCTGGGGGGTCACCGGCGGGGCAACCCGTTTCCAGATGATCGCCAGGGTGCACGACCCGGTCTGCCACATCGGGGTGACCGTCAAGGCCGACCTCGATGCGGACGACCCCCGGGTGGATTCCTGGATGCCGGTATACCCCGGAGCCGACTGGCACGAACGCGAGGCGTGGGAGATGTTCGGCATCACCATCGTGGGCCACCCCAACCTCGTGAACCTGTACCTTCCGTCGCAGTTCGAGGGCAACCCGCTGCGCAAGGACTACCCGCTGCTGGCCCGAAGGGTGAAGCCATGGCCCGGAATCGTCGACGTCGAGGCGATGCCCGGCGATGGTGACGGCGACGCAGCGGACGAAGGCGGGGAGGGGTCATGACAGACGTCTCCAACAGGAACCAACTCGCCTACATAGCCGCCCAGGCCAGCGACGCGCGGGTCAACGTGGAGTTCGAGACAGAGGGCATGACCCTGAACCTGGGTCCCCAGCACCCCGCCACCCACGGAACTCTCCGGGTGATCGTGAAGCTCGACGGCGAACGCGTCCTCAGGGCCGACCCGATGATGGGTTACATGCACCGCGGCTACGAAAAGCTGGCCGAGGTCCGCACCTATCCACAGGTCACGACCCTCGTGAACCGCATCGACTGGCTGGGCAGCTTCGCCAACGAGGTGCCGTTCATCCTCGCCGCCGAACGCCTCATGGAGGTCGAGGCGCCGCCGAGGGCCCAGTGGATCCGCACGATCCTGTTCGAGTTGTCCCGGATCGCCAACGTCATCCTCTTCCTGGGTGACATGGGTGTGCAGTTGGGGGCCGTTACACCGGTCTTCTTCGCCTTCCGCGACCGCGAGTTCGTGCTGAACCAGATCGAAGCCGTCACAGGTGGCCGGTTCCACCCCAACTTCGACCGCATCGGCGGGCTCAAGGACGACATCCCCAAGGGCTGGACAGAGGAGACCACCGGTGTCCTGGGCCGCATCCGGACCTTCTGCGACGAGATGGAGGACCTTGTCACCGGCAACGAGATCTTCCAGGCACGTACCCGTGGTATCGGTGTCATCCCTGCCGAGGTCGGCCTGGCCTACGGCCTCTCAGGAGCCAACATCCGGGGGAGCGGCGTCGACTGGGATCTGAGACGCGACGGCGGGGTGGGCCTCGCACACGACCAGGTGGACTGGAAGGTCTGGACCCATCCCGACGGCGACTCCTTCTCGCGCTACTGGGTGCGCCTCCAGGAGGTCCGCGAGGCCTGCGGAATCATCGAACAGCTCCTGGGTGGCATCCCCTCGGGGCCCGTCATGGCCAAGGTCCCCAGGATCATCAAGGTCCCGGCCGGCGAGGCCTACGTCGAGACCGAGAACCCCCTAGGGGTGATGGGCTACTACGTGGTCTCCAAGGGTGACCTGGTGCCGTTCCGTGTGAAGATCAGGTCGGCGTCGTTCTCCAACATCTCGATAACGCCGTGGGTTCTCGAGGGTGCCTACGTTCCAGACGTAGTTTCGATCCTGGCCAGCCTCTACTTCATCCTCGGGGACATAGACCGGTGAGCAGCACCATCCTCGCCATCGAGCTGGCCTACTGGCAACAGACCGGGCTGAGGGCGCTGCTGGGCCTGGTCGGCGTTCTGCTGCCCGCCGGGATACTCGTCTACCTGTTCCTCTTCAAGATGATGAGCTTCATGCAGAGCCGGCTGGGACCAATGGAGGCCGGCCCCTACGGGTCCCTGCAGCTCCTTGCCGAGGTGGGGAAGTTCTTCCAGAAGGAGGACCTCATCCCGGCGGCGGCCGACAGGGTCGTGTTCAAGATGGCCCCATTCGTGGTGCTGATCTCGACGTTCCTGCTGGTGCTGGTCATTCCGGCCGGTCCGGACCTCTGGTTCATCGACATCGACACCGGCATCTTCCTGGCCCTTGCCGTCTCCTCCATCTCTGTGATCGGCATCCTCATGGCCGGCTGGGCCTCTGCGAGCAAGTACTCGCTGATAGGTGGCCTCAGGGCTGCAGGACAGCTGGTCGCATACGAACTTCCCCTCGTTCTTGCGGTAATGGGTGTGGTCATCCAGGCTGGAACTCTCAACGTCCAGGGAATCGTCATGGCCCAGGCCTCTGGTGAGATCTTCGGGTGGGGAGGCATCGGCAACCCGTTCATCCTCACCCAGTTCGTGGGATTCGCCATCTTCCTGATCGCCGTCCAGGCCGAGCTCACCCAGCCACCCTTCGACATGCCCGTCGCCGAGTCAGAGCTGGTCACCGGTTACCTGACCGAGTACAGCGGCCTGCGCTTCCTGATGTTCTTCATCGGCGAGTTCGCCACCGCCGGCATCTTCTCGGCGCTGGCTGCCACGATGTTCCTGGGTGGCTGGTACGTCCCGGGGCTGGACCCGACCGACAACCTGTTCAACGTCATCGGACCCCTCGTGCTCATAGGCAAGATGGTCCTCGTGGCATTCCTCATCTTCTGGTTCCGCTTCACATACCCGCGGTTCCGCGAAGACCAGCTCCAGCAGTTGGCCTGGAAGTTCCTCATCCCCCTGTCCCTGGTGAACATCGTGGCCACGGGCATCCTGAAGGTGGTCTTCTGATGCCAGCCATGCCGAAACTGCCGGGAATGCTCGTAGGCCTCGGGGTCACCTTCAGGACCATGGTGCGCACGCTCGTGAAGGGCTCCCACACGGTCCAGTACCCGAGGGTGAAAGAGGCGCCGACACCGAGGGCCCGGGGCGTGATCGCCCTACACGAGGAGAACTGCACCGCCTGCATGCTGTGCGCACGCGAGTGTCCCGACTGGTGCATCTACATCGAGGGCCACAAGTACAAGGCGCCGCCCCGACGCCCCGGTGGAAAGCCCCGCCAGAAGAACGCCCTCGACCGCTTCGACATCGACTTCGCCCTGTGCATGTACTGCGGCATCTGCGTCGAGGTCTGCCCGTTCGAGGCCCTGTTCTGGACCCCCGAGTACGAGTACTCGGAGCCCAGGATCGCCGACCTCCTCCACGACAAGTCGCTGCTCGGAAAGTGGATGGAGACCGTCCCAGACTTCGAGGACTACGAGTCTGGCAGCGAGGCCAAGAAGGCGAAGGTGCCGAGGTGAGCACCTCGACGCTGTTCGCAGCAACCGGTGGCTTCGACCCCCTCACGGGAGGCGAGGTGATGGTCGCCCAGAACATCGCCTTCGCCATCATGGCCGTGACGATGCTCGTGGGCGCCGTGCGGATGGTCACCACCCGCAACGTGGTGCATGCCGCCCTCTACCTTGTGATCGTGCTGGCGGGAGCCGCCGGAGTGTTCATCCTTCTCGGTGCCGAGTTCGTCGGTGTCACACAGGTCATGGTCTACATCGGCGCCATCATCGTCCTGTTCCTCTTTGGGATCATGCTCACCAGGGGGTCCTTCGGCGACGACGACGGCGTCGACGGGGAGCGCCGCTCAATGGCGGCCATGGTCGGTGCCCTGGTGCTGGCCGTAATGGCGGCAGCCCTGGTCGACACGTTCCGTGATGCCGAGCTGAGCCGGGCACAGCCCAGCCTCACAGCCGATGTCGGCGACCTCATCTTCAGCCAGTACATCGTGCCCTTCGAGGCGATCTCGGTGCTGCTGCTGGCCGCCCTCATCGGAGCCATCGTCGTGGCGAGGGGAGACTGAGCATGTACCTGAACCAGTTCCTCCTCCTGTCGGCCGCACTGTTCGCAACAGGCGTCTACGGGGTGCTGGCACGCCGCAACGGGGTGCTGGTGCTCATGTCGATCGAGCTGATCCTGAACGCCGTGAACATCAACCTCGTGGCGTTCGCAGCCTTCGGCAACCAGCCGGCAGGCGAGGTCTTCGCACTCTTCGTGATCGCGGTAGCGGCCGCCGAGGTGGGCGTTGGCCTGGCAATGGTCCTGTTGCTGTACCGCAACCGCAAGAGCATCGATCTTGCCCAGATCGACCTGATGAGGGGCTGAACCGCCGATGATCGACCTCCTCACCCTGGCCGCGGCCCCCGCCGACCTGCCACTCGGAGTCACCGAGGGTGGCAGCTGGCTCCTGCGCAACGCCTGGCTGATACCGCTGCTGCCGGCACTCTCGTTCGTAACCATCCTGTTCTTCGGAAAGCGCATGCCCAGGGGTGGATCAGAACTCGGCATTGCCCTTGTCGGAATCGCATTCGTGCTGTCGATCCTGACCGCCGCGGCATGGGTCGACCACCGCGACAACTACCACGGTGAAGAGGTCCATGCCCCTGTGGTGGCCGTCGACCACGGCGAGTCCGGCGAGCACGCCGAGGCCGGCCACGGAGGCGGGCACGCCGAGCCCTCACTGGCCGTGGTCAGCACCGTCACCTGGTTCCAGGCCGGAGGCGTCGAGTTCTCGGTCGGAACGCTGGTCGACGGACCGGCCGTGATGATGCTCCTGGTCGTGACGCTGGTGTCGCTCCTGGTCCACATCTACTCAACCGAGTACGTTCACGGCGACCGCCGCTACACGCACTTCTTCGCGTTCCTCTCGCTGTTCAGTGCCTCGATGCTGATGCTGGTCCTCTCCGAGAACACCCTGCAACTCCTGACCTCGTGGGAACTCGTCGGCGTCTGCTCCTTTGCCCTCATCGGACACTGGTGGGAGGAGAAACCCAACAGCGACGCGGCCCTCAAGGCGTTCCTGACCAACCGTGTCGGCGACATGGGCCTGATCGTCGGGGTGAGCATCCTGTTCTTCATCGTCGGATCAGCCCTTCCGGGCCGTTTCGGCTCGTTCTCCATCGCCGAGACCAACGCCCTCGCGGCTGCCGGGATGCTGCCCCACACAGCCCTGCTAGTCGCTGCCTGCTGCCTCATGGCAGCTGTCATGTCCAAGTCCGGCCAGTTCTTCCTCCACACCTGGCTGCCCGATGCCATGGCCGGACCAACCCCGGTTTCGGCCCTGATCCACGCCGCCACCATGGTCGTGGCCGGCGTGTTCATGATCGCCCGTCTCTACGGTGTCTTCTTCTCGGGCCTCAGCATCGGCGGCAGCTCCGTCAACCTGATGGCCGTCGTAGGAGGCGTCACCACCCTGGTCGGTGCCAGCCTCGCCTTCGTGCAGCGCGACATCAAGAAGGTGCTCGCCTACTCGACCATCTCACAGCTCGGCTACATGGTCATGGCCCTCGGTGTCGGCGCATGGACAGCTGCCATGTTCCACCTGTTCACCCACGCCTTCTTCAAGGCCTGCCTCTTCCTCGGCTCAGGCTCGGCGGCACACGCCGTCCACAGCTTCGACATGAAGTCGGACATGGGCGGTCTCAGGAAGGTCATGCCCCACACGTACAAGACGTTCGTCATAGGCAGCATCGCCCTGGCCGGCCTGCCGCCGTTCGCGGGCTTCTGGTCAAAGGATGAGATCCTCGCAGGGACCGGTGGCTGGGGGCTTCTCGGCGGTACCGGTGGCAACGGCGCCTACACGCTCATGCTGGTAATGGGAATGGTCACAGCTGCGATGACGGCCGCCTACATGACCCGGTGCGTGTACCTGACCTTCCACGGTGAGTACAGGGGTCACGGCGAACCACACGAGTCGGGCCCACGGATCATCGTGCCGCTCTGGATCCTGGCCGGCCTCGCCATGGTCGCAGGCCTTCTGAACCTGCCGTCCGGCTTCCAGCTGGCACCCGAATCCCTCCAGGAACGCTTCGGACACTTCGTGGAACCGGTGGCCGGCTACTTCCCCACGATCACCCACGCCACCCCAAGCTGGTCCCTTGCAATCGTGTCCACGCTCGTGGTGCTCGCAGGCGTCGCGGTCGCCGGCCGCTACTACTTCGGAAGGGTGGAGGCCGCATCGGCGGCCGCGGGCGAGAGCCTCACCGAGCTCCCCGACGGCATCACCACCAGGTCGGCACTCGCCAGGAGGGGACACACCCTGTTGTCCAACAAGTACTACCTGGACCACCTCTACACCGGGATCATCGCCGGTGGAACCAAGGGACCCGTTGCGGCCGCCGCCTACCGGGTCAACCAGAATGTCATCGACAGGTCAGTCGACCTCGCTGGTGAGACAGCGGTTTCGGCGGGCCGGTTCGTATACGACAAGATCGACCAGGTCGTGGTCGATGGCATAGTCAATGCCTCGGGTCGTGTCTCATCTGACACGGGCGAGGAACTTCGCAAGATCCAGTCCGGCAGGGTCCAGGACTACGCAGCGATTCTCTTCGCTGCCGCGACCGTCCTCGCCGGAATACTCATAGTCATCGTCTAGGAGACGCCGAGATGGAAAACCTGCTCGACGGTTGGGGAATCACCCTCGCCACATTCTCACCCCTGGTGGGTGTGGCGATCATGCTGCTGATCCCCGGGGAGCGCGAGGAGCGACACAAGGTGGTCGCGCTCGCCACATCCCTGTGGGTGGCGTTCATCGGTGTGCTCCTACTGCTCTGGTTCGACATGGGTGAAACCGGCCGCCTCCAGTACGTGGTCGACGAGATGTGGATCGACGTGATCAGGAGCCGCTACCTCGTCGGCATCGACGGCATGTCGCTGCCGCTGATCCTGTTGACAATGTTCATTGTTCCGATGTGCATCATCTACAGCTGGAACCACTTTCCGGAGCCCCGCAACCCCAAGGCCTTCCTGATCCTGATCCTGATCCTCGAAACCGGGATGATCGGGACCTTCGTGGCCCAGGACATGGTGCTGTTCTTCGTGTTCTTCGAGATTGTCCTGTTGCCGATGTTCTTCATGATCGCGGTCTGGGGAGGCGACGACCGCCGCTACGCCTCGCTCAAGTTCTTCCTCTTCACCCTGTTCGGGTCGGCTCTGATGCTCGTCAGCTTCCTGGCGCTCTTCTTCCTCACCGGTGCCGAGTCGTTCGCCTTCACCGAGGTGGCTGACAACGTGCTGGCCCACGGGGTCTCGCGCACAGCACAGCTGTGGATCTTCGGAGGCATGTTCCTTGGCTTCGGCATCAAGGTTCCGATGTTCCCGTTCCACACCTGGCTACCCGACGCCCACACCCAGGCACCCACCGTCGGATCGGTGATCCTGGCAGCGGTGCTGCTCAAGTTGGGCACCTACGGGTTCATCCGCATCGCAATTCCGCTCCTGCCGGAGGCCGCCGTCGAGTGGGCACCGTGGATCGGCCTGCTGGCCGTCGTGGGCATCATCTACGGCGCCCTCGGCTGCCTCGCCCAGACCGACGTGAAGCGCCTGATCGCCTTCTCCTCGGTCGCCCACATGGGCTTTGTGATGCTCGGCATAGCAACGCTCACCGACTTCGGGATCAACGCCGCCATCATGGGCATGGTCGCCCACGGCCTGATCACGGGAATGCTGTTCTTCCTCGCCGGTTCGATGAAGGACCGCTACCACACCCTCGAGATCAGCCGCCTCGGTGGTCTGCTGGTCCAGGCCCCCCGCATGGGCTGGATCTTCGGCATCTGCGTCATGGCCTCGCTGGGCCTGCCCGGACTGGCTGGATTCTGGGGCGAGTTCCCAGCCATCCTGTCCTCGTACAGCCCGGCCAATGGTCTCCCCGTTGAGACCTTCCGGACCTTCATGGTTGTCGCTGCGGTAGGCACGGTTCTGGCAGCGGGCTACCTGCTGTGGCTGCTGCAACGCGTGGCCTTTGGCAACCCGCCCGAGGAGTTTGCCGATAACCCCGAAATCGTCGACGTGACAAGGCACGAATGGATGGCATGGGCACCGATCCTGGCTCTGATCGTGGCCATCGGCGTCTACCCGAACCTGGTGTTCCGGGTAACCGATGGTGCGGTCGATGCCTCCCTGAACGACTGCCTTCAGGTGAACACGGCTGAGCTGACCGACGCCGAGGCAGAGGCACTGGGCTGTGCTGCGGTCTACGAGGTCGGTAGCGGCGGCGGACACGACGATCACGCGGCGGCAGGTAACTAGGGGTGGGTTCCCAACTCCTGCTCCTGGCGTTTGAGAGGCCTGCCCTTGACTGGCATGCCCTCGCGCCCGAGATAGTCCTGCTCAGCGTGGGCGGCCTGGTGACCCTGATCGACATCGTCTTCCTGGAGAGGGCCAGGCCGATCACTGCCGCGGTGGCCGGCCTCGGCCTGTTGGCCACGGCCATTCCCCTCTTGACCCTCGCCCTGGATGGAAGTGACAGGGTCATGTTCGGAGGCGCCTACGTCGTCGATGAGTTCGCGCTCGTCATGAAGGCCATCTTCATCCTGGCCGGCTATGTGGTGATCCTGTTGTCGACCAACTACGTAGCCGAGGGCGAGTACTGGGAGAACGAGTACTACGGCCTGCTCCTGGCATCGCTGATGGGAATGGTCATGATGGCGTCGTCACGCGACCTCGTCTCGCTGTTTGTAGCCCTTGAACTTCTCTCCATACCCGCCTACCTGATGGTCGCCTGGCGCAAGCGCGACATACGTTCCACCGAGGCCGGTCTGAAGTACTACCTGATGGGTGTGTTCGCCTCGGCGGTGATGCTCTACGGAATGTCGCTGCTGTTCGGCGTCTCTGGTTCCACGCTTCTCACCGACATCAACTCGGTGGTCACAGCCGGCGGAGCATCGGTGTCGGTGGTAACCCTCGGCATCGTGTTCGTTGTCGCCGGGTTCGGGTTCAAGGTCTCGGCGGCTCCGTTCCACACCTGGGCTCCCGACGTCTACCAGGGTGCGCCCACCCCGGTCACGGCCTTCCTGTCGGTGGCATCCAAGGCTGCTGGCTTCGTGGCACTTCTGGCCCTCGTCTTCGTCGGCTTCTACGGCCGCCCCGAGGTCTGGGAGCCCCTTGTGTGGACGCTCGCAGCCGTGTCCATGACCGTCGGGAACCTGATCGCCCTGCGACAGACCAACATCGTGCGCATGATGGCCTACTCGGGTGTCGCCCAGACCGGTTTCATGATCGCTCCGCTGGCGGTGGCCGGCCACAGCACTGCTCTCGGCGACCAGGCACTATCGGCGACCGTGACCTACCTCGCCATCTACGCAGCAATGAACCTGGGAGCGTTCGCGGTGATCATCTCCCTGGCCCGAAGGACAGGATCTGCCGAGATGTCATCGTTCGCCGGGGCGTTCCGGTATGCGCCGGCAATGACCGTGGCCATGACGATCTTCCTGGGTTCCCTCGCGGGGATACCTCCTCTCGGGGGCTGGTTCGCCAAGTTCGAGGTGTTCCGCGTGCTGACCTCTTCAGGCGACACCTGGGGGTACGCCCTGGCGGTGGTCGCCGCTGTGAATGCAGTGATCGCCCTCTACTACTACGCCTCGGTCCTGTTGCGCATGTGGGCCGACGAGGCACCCGATGAGGGGGTTGCAGACGTGACCCTCACCCCGTCGCTGCTTTCTGCGCTCGTCATCTGCGGTGGCGTGACCCTCGTCTTCGGAGTGCTGCCACAGGTGGTGGCCCGCTTCACCGACGTCAGCCTCCTGGCTCTCGGAGGCTGACATTCCCAGCCCGCCAGGTGACGGGCTGACACAGCGACTGCTCGCACGCATCCGGGCAGATGGACCGATTCGCTTCGACGAGTACGTGGAGGCATGTCTCTACGACCCCATCGACGGCTTCTACACCACCGGAGGAGCCGCTGGACGCAGGGGAGACTTCATCACCAGCCCCGAGGTCGGACCGCTCTTTGGAGCCGTGTTGGCGCGATGGATGGACTCTGTGTGGGAGAGCCTTGGCCGTCCCCACGGGTTCACCGTTGTCGAGGCCGGTGCCGGCAGCGGCACGCTGGCACGGTCCGTGCTGGCTGCAGCCCCTCAGTGCCTCACCCACGGTCGCTACCTTGCCGTGGAACGATCTGAACGGCTTCGCTCGGACCATCCAGATGGCGTTGAGCCACTTGTCGACCTGCCGGCCGGACCGGTCACGGGCGTGGTTCTCGCCAACGAACTGTTGGACAACCTTGCTTTCAGCCTCCTGCACGGCGTCGATGACATGTGGCATCAGGTGAGGGTCGGGGCCGATCAGGGTGGCCTGATCGAGGTGACTGCAGAACCCTGCCACCCACCAGTGCCACTCGAACCGGTCGACGGTGCCCGAATCGCCGTACAGACGGGAGCATCGCAATGGATCTCGCGGGCCCTTTCCATCCTCGAAGCCGGGTCGCTGCTGGCGTTCGACTACTGCACCACCACAGCGGAAATGGCCTCACAGCCCCCAGGGGAGTGGCTGCGCACCTACGCCGGGCATGAACGGCGCGGCAACCCGCTGGACGCGCCGGGCCGACAGGACATCACGGTCGACGTGGCGATCGACCAGCTGCCAACTGGAGCATCAACCATGAGCCAGGCCGACTTCCTCACCCACCACGGAATCAGAGACCTTGTGGACGCCGGCAGGCTGGCCTGGTCCGAGCGTGCGGGAATCGGAGACCTCGAGGCCATCAGGGCCAGGAGTCGCACAATCGAAGCCGCAGCGCTCGTTGACCCCGACGGAATCGGCGGATTCACCGCCATCGAATGGGTGGCCGGCCCCTGACACGTCAACACCGACTGACTATCGTCCAGACAGGAACGAGAGCACACACGACGGGAGAGCAACGGCGATGAGCGAGCCGACCATCGAGGACTACTACGTCGAGGACCGGACATTTTCTCCATCACAGGACTTCACCGCTGCCGCCCTGCTGTCAGACAACTCCCACCAGGAGGAGGCTGCAGTCGACTACGAGGCCTTCTGGGCACGCCAGGCGCGCGAGTTGCTGACCTGGGACGAGGACTTCCACACCACCCTCGAGTGGGACCTGCCGTTCGCCAGGTGGTTCGTCGGAGGCAAGTTGAACCTCTCGGCAAACTGCCTCGACCGGCATGTCGACGCCGGCTACGGCGACCGGATCGCCTACTACTGGGAGGGCGAGCCGGGCGACACCCGCGAGATCACCTACTCCGACCTGCTGGCCGAGGTATCGGCCTTCGCCAACGTGATGAAGGGTCTCGGCCTCGAAAAGGGTGACCGGGTCGCCATCTACATGCCGATGATTCCGGAACTCCCTGTAGCCATGCTCGCCTGTACGAGAATCGGTGTCGTACACAGCGTGATCTTCGGTGGCTTCTCACCGGACTCCATTGTCGACAGGTGCGAGGACGCCGACGCCCGCCTCATCATCACTGCCGATGCCGGCTACCGCCGGGGCGAGCCGTCCGCTCTGAAGGTGAACGTGGATGCCGCCCTCGATTCTGGGGCTGCGTCAGTTGAGCACGTTGTCGTCGTGAACCGCTGTGACACGGATGTCACCATGGCCGACGGACGCGACCTCTGGTGGCACGACCTGATGGCTGACGCATCAACCGACTGCCCAGCCGAACCGATGGACAGCGAACAGCTGCTCTACCTGCTCTACACATCCGGCACCACTGCAAAGCCCAAGGGCATCATGCACACCACCGGTGGCTACCTGACCCAGGTTGCGTACACCCACAGGTACGTCTTCGACCTGAACCGTGATGAGGACGTCTACTGGTGTGCAGCCGACATCGGCTGGGTAACCGGACACAGCTACATCGTCTACGGGCCGCTCGCGAACGGATGCACGTCGGTCATGTACGAAGGAACCCCCGACACCCCACTCCCCGAGCACCGAAGCGGTGACCGCAGCCAGTGGCCCAAGGACCGCCTGTGGGACATCATCGAGCGCTACGGGGTGACCCAGCTCTACACGGCGCCGACCGCCATCCGGACCTTCATGAAGTGGGGCGAGTCCGAACCGGCCAACCACGACCTCTCCTCGCTCAGGGTGCTCGGCACGGTCGGCGAGCCGATCAACCCCGAGGCATGGATGTGGTACCACGAGAACATCGGCGGCGGCTCATGCCCGATAGTCGACACCTGGTGGCAGACCGAGACCGGCGGCCACATGATCTCGCCCCTGCCGGGGGTCACGACCACCAAGCCGGGATCGGCGTGCCACGCCATTCCGGGCGTGTTCGCCGAACTCGTCGACGATGCAGGCAACGTTGTCGACCACGGTGGCGGGTACCTGACAATCTCCCGGCCGTGGCCCTCCATGCTGCGTGGAATCTGGGGTGATCCGGAGCGATACCACGAGACCTACTGGTCAAGGTTCGAAGGCAGGTACTTCGCCGGTGACGGAGCCAAGCTCGACGACGACGGCTACCTGTGGCTGCTGGGTCGGGTCGACGACGTCATGAACGTGTCGGGCCACCGCATCTCGACTGCCGAGGTCGAGTCGGCCCTTGTCGACCATCCGGCGGTCGCCGAGGCGGCCGTGGTGGGTGCAACCGACGCGATTACAGGCCAGGCGATAGTCGGCTACGTGATTCTGCGGGGCACACACGAGTCCTCCGACGAACTTGGCGAGGAGATTCGTGGCCACGTGGCGGTCAAGCTGGGGCCCACGGCCCGGCCAAGGGCAGTGTTCCTCGTGCCTGACCTGCCCAAGACCCGCAGCGGCAAGATCATGCGACGCCTGCTCCGCGACGTGGCCGAAGGCCGCGACCTGGGCGACACCACCACCCTCGCCGACTCCGGCGTCGTCGAGGAGATCCGCGCGCGGGCAGCTGAGCCGCAGCACGAGGACTGAGCCCTGTCTGGAGTTCGCTTCGAGCGGGAAGGAAGGCCACCAGAGGGATCCGTCGTCATCGTCGACGTCGACGGGGTCCTCTCCGATGCCTCCGGACGCCAGCATTTCCTGGATGGACCGACGAAGGACTGGTGGGCGTTCTTTGAGGCCTCGGTGGACGACCCTCCGATTCCCGAGGCGATCCGCCTGGTCGAGCGCCTTACCGAGGACCACACGGTCATCTTGTTGACCGCCAGGCCGTCCGGTTCGGCTGACACCACGCTGGAGTGGTTGGGTCGCCACGGTGTCAACTGGGACCTGCTCGCCATGCGTAACCAGAACGACCACGGGAGTTCACCCGAGGTAAAGCGGGCGATCCTCACGGACCTGCGGAGCGACGGCTACGAGCCGGTCCTGGCCATCGACGACGACCCCGGGAACCTGGTCATGTACAGGTCTGAGGGCCTTTTGACCGTCTACGTCCACTCCGGCTACTACGACGCCTGACCCCGATGCTCGCTGGGTGTGCCCCGGGTTCCGGGGCGGTCGCCGGGCACTCCTGCGGCTCACAGGACGTTCGCCTCCGGAATACCCGACACCCGCCCTCGTTGTCTGCCACTACCGCTCGCTGGGTGTGCCCCGGGTTCCGGGGCGGTCGCCGGGCACTCCTGCGGCTCACAGGACGTTCGCCTCCGGAATACCCGACACCCGCCC